>NCGD01000020.1:0-20478 GCA_002281535.1 Sphingomonas sp. 28-63-12 | reverse complement strand
TCTGGGCTCCCGCTGTCGCGGAAAAACAAGGTGGGGGAAGGGCGCGACGGGCACCCTGATGCCCGCCTCTTGCAGCGTTACCGCCAGCGCAAATTCTCGCGGCTCAAATCCGCCACCGATTTCGCGCCCATCAGCTTCATGTCGCGGACGATCTCCGCCTGCAGATTGCCCAGCGTCCGCTCCACCCCGGCCTGGCCGGCCGCAGCCAGTGCATATAGATACAGCCGTCCGCCCGAACACGCTTTGGCGCCCACGCTCAGCGCCTTCAGTATATGGCTGCCGCGTGTGATGCCGCCGTCGCAGATCACGTCGATCCGGTCCCCCACGGCATCGACGATCTCCGCCAGTTGGTCAAAGGGGCTGCGCGATCCGTCCAACTGCCGCCCGCCATGGTTGGAGACCATGATTGCCGTTGCGCCGATATCCACCGCCCGCCGGGCATCGCCCACCGACATGATCCCCTTCAGGCAGAATTCCCCACCCCAGTCGGCGCGGATCGCTGCCGCCGCCTTCCAGTCGAGCGACTGGTCGAGCATCGTCGTGAAATACTCGCCGACCGACATGGATTTGCGCGATCCCTCGTCGAGATGATCCTTCAGGTTGGACAGTTCGAACGGCTCGCGCAGCAGATAATCGAGCGTCCAGCGCGGGTGCATTGCAAAGCTGAGCGCCGACGACGGCGTGATCCGTGGGGGCGAAGTAAAGCCCGTGCGCAGGCAGCGCTCGCGGTTGCCGCCGACGATCGTGTCCACCGTCAGTGCGATGGCGTCGAACTTGGCGGCCTTGCACGCCGCCACCATCGCTGCGTTCAGCCCCTTATCCTTATGGACATAGAGCTGGAACAGTTTCGGCGTTGAAATCGTCCGGCCAATTTCGTCAATGCTGACCGTCGCCAGCGAGGAAATCCCGAACCAGGTGTCGAACTTCTCGGCCGCCGCCCCCACCGCGCGCTCGCCGCGCCAGTGGAACAGCCGCTGCAGGGCGGTGGGGGACAGGAACAGCGGCATCGCGATCCGCTTGCCCATCACCGTCACACTGGTGTCGATCTCCTGCACCCCGGCCAGCACATTGGGGACCAGATCGCATGCATCATAAGCGGCAGTGTTTCGCCGTCGGGTGACTTCGTCGTCGGCAGCACCGTCGATATAATGGAAAACCGGCCCCGGCAGCCGCGCCTTGGCGAGCTTCCGGAAATCATCGACATTATGGCACTGGTCGAGCCGCATCGCCGCTGGCTAGGCGGCTCGACCAGCAAGGGCAAGGCCTCAGATTGTGAAACCGCCATCGATATCGATCGCAGCGCCGGTGATGAAGCTTGCCTCGTCGCTCGACAGGAAGGCCGCCAGTGCGGCGATTTCCTCGACCCTGCCATAACGGCCCAGGGCAATGTGCGGGGTCAGCACGGCGGCGAATGGGCCATCGGCGGGGTTCAGGTCGGTGTCGATCGGGCCGGGCTGGATCACGTTGACCAGGATCCCGCGCGCGCCCAGGTCGCGTGCCCAGCCGCGCGCGAGCCCGGCGACCGCTGCCTTGGTCGCGCCGTAAACCGCGCCGCCCGGCACGGGCATCGAATGGGCGTTGACGCTGCCGATGATCAGGATGCGTCCGCCGTCGCTGATCAGCGGTACAGCCGCCTTGGTGCCGGCAAACACGCCATCGACGTTCACTGCAAAGGTCTTGTCGAAATTATCCTGCGTATCGTCGGCAATCGGCGCGAAATTGGCGATGCCGGCATTGTGGACCAGAATGTCGAGCCCGCCCAGCGCGGCGGCGGCCTGCTGCACCGCTGCAGCCGTTGCCGGCCCATCGGCTGCATCGGCCTGAATCGCCAGCCCCTTGCGCCCGGCGGCAGTGATCGCGGCAACGGTCTGGTCAGCGGCGGCCGTGTTGCCGGCATAGGTGATCACGACATCGGCGCCATCGGCGGCCAGCCGCAGCGCGATCGCCGCGCCAATGCCGCGCGATCCACCGGTTACCAATGCCTTTTTGCCGTCCAGCTTGCTGCTCATGCTCGTCATCCTGTGTCGTCGGTTGATGGTTGGGGGTGCCCTTCGGCGCCCCGTGCAGAGATGGGGTGATCGCGCAATCGATCAATCATCAGCCGGCGAGGAAAAATTGGGGCGGGTAAACAAACCCGATTGCGGCGCACAAACATTTGCGGGTGCGCACCGCCTCATGTATCGGCTGTGCACAAGGGCCGGTGCCGCCCTTCGCCAGTCATGGGACAAGTCAAGCAATGGCCGAATTTTTCCTCCCCGCGAACAGCAAGATCAAGCCCAAGGGCAAGGTCCACAAGGCGCCCAAATCGGCGGACGGCGGCGAGGCGACACGCGTCAAGAAATTCAAAGTCTATCGCTACGATCCCGACAGCGGCGAAAACCCGCATTTCGACACGTTCGAGATTAATCTCGACGAATGCGGCCCGATGGTGCTCGATGCGCTGATCAAGATGAAGGCCGAGCAGGACAGCTCGCTCACCTTCCGCCGCTCGTGCCGGGAGGGGATTTGCGGCTCCTGCTCGATGAATATCGATGGCACCAACACGCTTGCCTGCACCAAGGCGATCGAGGACGTGAAGGGCGATGTGCAGATCACGCCGCTGCCTGCGATGAGCGTGATCAAGGATCTCGTCCCTGATTTCACGCATTTCTATGCGCAATATGCCTCGATCAAGCCCTGGCTGCAGACCGTCACGCCGCCACCCTCGGGCAAGGAGCGGCTCCAGTCGCCGGCGGATCGCGCCAAGCTTGATGGCCTCTACGAATGCATCCTGTGCGCCTGCTGTTCGACCAGCTGCCCCAGCTATTGGTGGAATGCCGACAAATTCCTCGGCCCCGCCATCCTCCTCCAGGCGTATCGCTGGCTCGCCGACAGCCGTGACGAGATGACCGGCGAGCGGCTCGACGAGCTGGAGGATCCTTTCCGCCTCTATCGCTGCCACACGATCATGAACTGCGCGAATGTCTGCCCCAAGGGTCTCAACCCGGCCAAGGCGATCGCGGAGATCAAGAAGATGGAAGTCGAGCGGGTCGTCTGATGGGGAGCGCCGCGCTGCTGGCGGCAGCGTTTTTCAGCATCGCCGCCGCGCCAGTGCCGCCCGAGGGCGGCGTTGCGCTTGATGCGTCGACGGTCCTGATTGCCGGCGGTGTCGATCCCGATCATCAGCCCGACGGTAACAGCGTGGTGATGCGCGGTCCCACAGGGGTTGTCGTGGTCGATACCGGCCGCCACCCGGCGCAGCTCGCCCGGATCGAAGCAGCGATCGCCGCCACCGGCCAGCCCTTGTCGGTGATCGTCAACAGCCATTGGCATCTCGATCATGTCAGCGGCAATCCAGCACTGCGTGGGGCCCATCCGGGCGTATCGGTCTGGGCCAGCGACGCCATCGATGGTGCGCTCGCCGGCTTTTTGAAGGCCAGCGCTGAACAGGGCCAGTCCGCGCTCGACAAGGGCGACCTGCCGGAATCAATGGCCGCCGATGTTCGCGCCGACATGGCCACGATTGCCGCCGGGGAGCGGCTTCGCCCGGATCATGTCGTGCGGAAATCCGCGCGGGTCAGACTGGCTGGCCGGTCGTTCGACCTCCACTTCGCGGCCAATGCCGTCACTGCCGGCGATATCTGGCTCTATGATCGAGCGCAGGCGCGCGCGATCGTCGGCGATCTTGTCACCCTGCCGGCGCCCTTTCTCGATACCGCCTGTCCGCAGGGCTGGGCAGCCGCGCTCAAGGCGATTGACGATAGCGGTTTCGTCACGTTGGTCCCGGGGCATGGCCCGGTTATGGATCACCCCGCTTTCGCCGCCTGGCGCGCGGCCTTTACCCAGTTTGTCGATTGCAGCGCGGATGCTGCCCAGCCGGTCAAAACCTGCGTTGCCGGCTGGATGGCCTACGCCCGGGGCGTGGTCGGCGCGGCGCAGCAGCCCCTCGCTGGCGGTCTGGCCGGTTATTATGCCGGGCTGGTCCGGTCCGGCGCGCTGCGCCGCAATTGCCCGGCATGACCGAGACGTCAACGCCGCCCTTCCGTTATACCGACGCCCCCGGTCACCCCGGCTGGATGCGCTGGGAGCTGGCGGATTCTACCCGCTTCAACAGCCTGTTCGGGCCGTTTCTGATCAAGGTTGAGGATCGGATCGCCCGGGTGCGGATGACGCCGGGGCACCTGCATTCGAATCTGAGCAACGCGGTGCATGGCGGTGCGCTGCTCGGCTTTGTCGATATGGCGCTGTTCGCGGCGTCGCGCGGTTTTGGCCTGATCGAGGCGGGCACAGCGGTGACGCTTGATCTGTCGACCCAGTTTATCGGCCGTGCCGTCGTTGACGTGCCGGTCGAGGCGCAGGTCGAGCTGCTGCGCGAAACCGGGCGGCTCCTGTTTCTGCGCGGGCTGGTCGTGCAGGGGGAGGGCGATAGCGCGGAGACGATCCTTGCCTTCGCCGGCACGATCCGCAAGCCGAGCCAAAAGACCGGTGCCGGGTCATGACCTTCGTCCTCGATCGCTATAATCAGTTGCTCAGGGGTGCCGAACTGCGGCCCGATCGCGAGCAGCAGGCAGCGGTGCTGACCCTGGCTGCGCTCGCCACCGATCTGGAGGCGACGCCCAAGCGCGGTTCGGTGCTGTGGCGGGCGATGGGGCGGCTACCCGTGCCGCCGCGCGGAGTTTATCTGTGGGGCGGGGTCGGTCGCGGTAAATCGATGCTGATGGATCTGTTCTTCAGCTGCGTCGATATCCGCCGCAAGCGCCGCGTCCATTTCCACGAATTCATGCTCGAAGTGCATCAGCGTCTTGCCGAGGAACGCAAGAAGGAGGCCGGCGATCCGATCGTGCCAGTGGCGACCGCGATGGTCGGCGAGGCGCGGTTGATCGCGTTCGACGAGATGGTCGTCAACAACACCGCCGATGCGGCGATCCTCTCGCGGCTGTTCACCGCGATGTGGGCGCGCGGGCTGACGGTGGTCGCCACCTCCAATCGCCCGCCCCAGGATCTCTACAAGGACGGGCTCAATCGCGATCTCTTCCTGCCCTTTATCGGCCTGATCGGCGAGAAGATGACGGTGGTGCCGCTCAACGGCCCGATCGATTATCGTCGTGACCGGCTCGGTCAGATGGATATGTGGCTGGTTCCCAATGGCCCGATCGCGACCAAGGCGCTGTCATCGGCCTTTTTCCGGCTGACCGATTACCCGCCCGAGGATCGCGCGCATGTGCCGACCGAGGATATTCCTGTGCAGGGCGGGCGGACGCTGCATGTCCCCAAGAGCCTGAAGGGCGTGGCCGTGTTCTCGTTCAAGCGGCTCTGCGGCGAACCGCGCGGCGCGGCCGATTATCTGGCGATCGCGCGGCGTTTCCATACCGTCATCATCGTCGGCATCCCGCAGCTCGGGCCGGAAAACCGCAATGAGGCGGCACGCTTCGTTACGCTGATCGACGCGCTTTACGAGAACAGCGTCAAGCTGATCGCGGCCGCCGATGCGACGCCTGCTTTGCTGTATACCACGGGCGACGGGGCGTTCGAATTTGAACGCACCGTGTCGCGGCTCGAAGAAATGCAGTCCGATCTTTATCTTGCCAAGGGGCATGGCGCGGTTTGAGACGATGCCGCACCGCACTTGCGAAGCAATATCATTAAGCCATGATTTGCGCGATTTCCGCTGTTGCGGCACGCTGCCAAAGCGCCTAAGCCGCGAGCGCTTTGCGGGGCCATCATGCTCCCGCCCCATCGCTGGAGAGACAAGATGGCTCGCAAGAAAATCGCGCTGATCGGTGCAGGCAATATCGGCGGCACGCTCGCCCATCTCGCTGCATTAAAGGGGCTGGGCGATATCGTCCTGTTCGATGTCGTTGACGGCGTTCCCCAGGGCAAGGCGCTCGATCTCTCGCAGTGCGGCCCCGTTGAGGGTTTTGACGCGACGATTAAGGGATCGAACGATTATGCCGATATCGCGGGTGCCGATGTCATCATCGTCACCGCCGGTGTCGCCCGCAAGCCCGGCATGAGCCGTGACGACCTGCTCGGCATCAATCTGAAGGTCATGAAGGCCGTCGGCGAGGGCATCGCCGCCAACGCCCCCGATGCGTTCGTGATCTGCATCACCAACCCGCTCGACGCGATGGTCTGGGCGCTGCGCGAATTTTCCGGCCTGCCGCACAACAAGGTGGTCGGCATGGCCGGCGTGCTGGACAGCGCCCGGTTCAGCCATTTCCTCGCCGATGAGTTCAAGGTTTCGGTCAAGGACGTCACCAGCTTCGTGCTCGGCGGCCATGGCGACACGATGGTCCCGGTGATTTCCTATTCGACCGTCTCGGGGATCCCGATCCCCGATCTGATCGCGATGGGCCGTTCGACCAAGGAGCGGATCGACGCGATCGTCGCGCGCACGCGCAGCGGCGGTGGCGAGATCGTCGCGCTGCTCAAGACCGGCTCGGCTTATTACGCCCCCGCCACCAGCGGCATCGCGATGGCAGAAGCCTATCTTTACGACCAGAAGCGTGTGCTCCCGGCAGCGGCGCACCTCACCGGCCAGTATGGCATCGATAATCTCTATGTCGGCGTGCCGGTGGTGATCGGTGCCGGCGGCGTCGAGCAGATCGTCGAAATCGCGCTCGATGACGAAGCGAAGAAGAATCTCGGCGTATCGGTCGATGCGGTCAAGGAACTGCTGGTCGCGTGCAAGGCGATCGACGCTAGCCTGAATTAATCAGCCGTCACCCCGGCGCTACGCTGGGGTCTCACGCGGCAAGAGATGCCAGCGTCCGCTGGCATGACGGAATAGGGACCACATCGCTCATGAGCATTCTCGTCGACAAGAACACCAAGGTCATCACGCAAGGGATGACCGGCGAAACCGGCAGCTTCCATACCCAGGCCGCGCTCGCTTACGGGACGCAGATGGTCGCGGGCGTGACACCCGGCAAGGGCGGGACCACGCATCTCGACCTGCCCGTCTACAACACGGTCCATGAGGCCATTGCCAAGACCGGCGCGACCGCCTCGGTCGTCTATGTGCCGCCTGCATTTGCCGCCGATTCGATCCTTGAGGCGATTGACGCCCAGGTGCCGTTGATCGTTTGCATCACCGAAGGCATTCCGGTGCTCGACATGGTCAAGGTCAAGCGCTCGCTGTCGGGATCGCGGTCACGCCTGATCGGCCCCAACTGCCCCGGCGTGCTGACGCCCGGCGAATGCAAGATCGGCATCATGCCCGGCAGCATCTTCAAAAAGGGCTCGGTCGGCGTCGTCTCGCGCTCGGGCACGCTGACCTATGAAGCCGTGTTCCAGACTTCGAACGCCGGCCTCGGCCAAACGACGGCGGTCGGCATTGGTGGCGATCCCGTCAACGGCACCAATTTCATCGACATGCTCGAATTGTTCCTCGCCGATCCTGAAACCCATTCGATCATCATGATCGGCGAAATCGGCGGTTCGGCCGAGGAAGAGGCAGCGCAGTTCCTCAAGGACGAGGCGAAGCGTGGCCGCAAAAAGCCAATGGCTGGCTTCATTGCCGGTCGCACGGCGCCCCCCGGACGCCGCATGGGCCATGCCGGGGCGATCGTATCGGGCGGCCAGGGTGGCGCTGAAGACAAGATCGCGGCGATGGAAGCTGCCGGCATCCGCATGGCGGATAGCCCAAGCGAACTCGGCACCACCTTGCTCGCGGTGCTGAACGGGTAATGACTCTTGGGCTCCCGCACAGGCGGGAGCCCAGGCTGGGTCCCCGCCTTCGCAGGGACACATAAGGACGTGCATCATGGGCTATGAAGGCCAGGATTTCGAAACGCTTGCCGGCTCTGTCAGCCCGGCCTTCATCGACACGCTTTACGCGCGCTACAAGGCGTCGCCGGATAGCGTCGAGCCGGGCTGGCGCGGCTTTTTCGAAGGGCTGGAAACCAGCAGCGGCGGCCCAAGCTGGCAGCAGGCCAACTGGCCTGCCACCGCGACCGATGATCTGACCGCTGCCCTCGACCCGAGCCAGATGGAGCCCGTCGCCAGGCCGGCAAAGGGCAGCGCGGCCAAGCCGGCCGCCGCGCCCACTCCCGCCATCGATGTCACCGCCGCCGCCGCCGATTCAATCCGCGCGATGATGCTGATCCGCACCTATCGCGTCCGCGGCCATCTCGCCGCCAACCTCGATCCGCTCGGCATTTCGAAGCAGGAACTCCCTGCCGATCTGACGCCGGAATATCATGGTTTTTCCGGTGCCGATCTCGACAAGCCCGTCTATCTCGGCGGCGCGCTCGGCCTGCAATGGGGCACCGTGCGAGAGATCGTCGCCGTCCTGCGGAAGAATTACTGCGGGCCGGTTGGCCTCGAATATATGCACATCGCCGATGTCGAGGAGCGTCGCTTCCTCCAGGAGCGCATGGAGGGCCGCGACAAGGCGATCGAATTCTCGCCGATGGGCAAGAAGGCGATCCTCAACAAGGTGATCGAGGCCGAGCAGTGGGAGAAATTCCTCGGCCGCAAATATGTCGGCACCAAGCGATTTGGGCTCGACGGCGGCGAGAGCATGATCCCCGCGCTGGAAAGCGTGATCAAATATGGCGGCCAGTTCGGCATCCGCGAGATTGTCTATGGCATGGCGCATCGCGGTCGGCTCAACGTGCTCGCCAATGTGATGGCCAAGGCCTATCGCGTCATCTTCCACGAATTTGGCGGCGGTTCGGATAATCCGGACGATGTCGCCGGTTCGGGCGACGTGAAATATCACCTGGGTACCAGCACCGATCGCGAATTTGACGGCATCAACGTCCATATGTCGCTGGTCGCCAACCCGTCGCATCTCGAAGCCGCCGATCCGGTCGTGCTCGGCAAGATCCGCGCGATCCAGACAATCGCGGGCGATCTTGAGCATCACAGCGGCTCGTTGCCCGTTCTCATCCACGGTGATGCGGCGTTTGCGGGGCAGGGCATCGTGTGGGAATGCCTCGGCTTTTCCGGCATCCGTGGCTACAACACCGGCGGCTGCCTCCACTTCATCATCAACAACCAGATCGGCTTCACGACCAGCCCGCAATATGCGCGCTCCTCGCCCTATCCGTCGGATGTGGCCAAGGGCGTCCAGGCCCCGATCTTCCACGTCAATGGCGATGATCCCGAAGCGGTGACCTTTGCCTGCAAGATGGCGATCGAATTCCGCCAGACCTTCAAGCGCGACATCGTCATCGACATGTGGTGCTACCGCCGCTTCGGCCATAACGAGGGCGATGAGCCGAGCTTCACCCAGCCGCTGATGTATGATCGCATCCGCCAGCATCCGCATGTCAGCGAAATTTATGGCCGGAAGCTGATTGCTGAGGGCGTGATCGACCAGAGCTGGGTCGATGATACCGTTAGCCAGTTCACTACGCTGCTCGAAGGCGAATTCGAAGCCGGCGCCAACTATAAGCCGAACAAAGCCGACTGGTTCGCCGGTCGCTGGTCGGGCCTGCACGCGCCCGCCGATCCCGAAAGCGCACGCCGCAATATCCCGACCGGCATCGAGCCCAAATTGTTCGACAGCATCGGCCGCACGCTGACGACGGTGCCGGATTCGGTCAAAATACACAAAACGCTCGCCCGCGTGATCGACGCCAAGCGGGAGATGTTCAAGACGGGCGAGAATTTCGATTGGGCCACCGGCGAGGCGCTCGCCTTTGGTTCGCTGCTGTCAGAAGGCTATGGCGTTCGCCTGTCGGGCCAGGATTCGGGCCGCGGCACCTTCAGCCAGCGCCACGCCGTCTGGGTCGATCAGAGCGACGAGCACAAATATGTCCCGCTTTGGACGATCGAGCATGGCAGCTTCGAGGTGCTCGATAGCCCCTTGAGCGAATATGGCGTGCTCGGCTTCGAATATGGCTATGCGCTCGCCGACCCCAAGACGCTGGTGCTGTGGGAGGCGCAGTTCGGCGACTTCATGAACGGCGCGCAGATCATGATCGATCAGTTCATCGCCTCGGGCGAATCCAAATGGCTGCGCGCCAACGGCCTCGTCATGCTGCTGCCGCACGGCTATGAAGGGCAGGGGCCTGAACATAGCTCGGCCCGGCCAGAACGCTTCCTGCAGCTGTGTGCGGGCGACAATATGCAGGTTGCCAATTGCACCACGCCCGCCAATTACTTCCACTTGCTGCGCCGCCAGATGCACCGGCCGTTCCGTAAACCGCTCATCGTCTTCACGCCCAAGTCACTGCTCCGCCACAAGCTGGCCGTATCGAAGGCAGCCGATTTCCAGGGCGAAAGCCATTTTATGCGCATCCTGTCGGACCCTTGGGCGCCGGCGGACAAGGACGTGAAGCGGCTGGTGCTGTGTACCGGCAAGGTCGCCTATGATCTGATGGAGGCGCGCAACGCGGCGGGCGACAAGAACACGTCGATCGTCCGTCTGGAACAGCTCTATCCCTTCCCGGGTGACCCGCTGACGATCCGCCTCAAGCGCATGACCAATCTCGAAACCGTGGTCTGGGCCCAGGAAGAGCCCAAGAACAACGGCGCGTGGAGCTTTGTCGAACCGTTTATCGAGGAAAGCCTGGCCAATGCCGGCGGCGCGGTTGCGCGGCCGCGCTATGCCGGCCGGACGGCGGCGGCATCGCCCGCCACCGGGTTGATGAAACGCCACCAGACCGAACAGGCGGCGCTGATCGCCGATGCGCTTGGCCACAGCGTCCGCGAGGAAATCAGGCGCACGCGCAAGAATTGATCGCATTTCTTGTGTTCCCGCGCAGGCGGGAACCCAGACTGGTCTTCCGCCGTCGCGGGAGAACACACTAACGGAAGTTGGAACATGGCAACCGAAGTCAAAGTCCCCGTACTCGGCGAATCGATCACCGAAGCCACGCTTGGCGAATGGCTCAAGCAGCCCGGCGACACCGTCGCGCTCGATGAGCCCGTCGCCAGTCTGGAAACCGACAAGGTCTCGATAGAGGTTGGCGCGCCGGCCGCCGGGGTCATGGGCCCCCATGCGGTCAAGGTCGGCGACACCGTCTCGGTCGGCGCGATGATCGCGACGATCGATGCCGCCGGCGGCGCGCCCGCCGCTGCGCCCGCCCCGGCACCAGCGTCCGAATCCCCGGCTGATCCCGCCCCCGCCGCGCTGTCGCCATCGGTGCGCCGCGCCGTGCTTGAAACCGGGGTCGATCCGTCGACCGTCACCGGCACCGGCAAGGATGGTCGCCTCACCAAGGATGATGTCATGGCCGCTGCCCACGCGCCGGCGCCCGCTGCCGCTCCGCCGGTTGCAGCTGCCCCTGTTGCGGCCCCCTCGGTGGCTGCCTCGGTCGGTCGCAAGGAAGAGCGCGTTCGCATGACGCGCCTCCGCCAGACGATCGCGCGCCGCCTCAAAGAGGCGCAGAATACCGCGGCGATGCTCACCACCTTCAACGATGTCGATATGACGGCGGTGATCGCGGCGCGGAACAAGTATAAGGATTTGTTCGAAAAGAAGCACGGCGTCCGGCTCGGCTTCATGGGCTTCTTCGCCAAGGCCGCGTGCCTCGCGCTGAGGGACGTGCCGAGCGTCAACGCGTCGATCGACGGTGACGAGATCGTCTATCACGATTATGCCGATATCTCGGTCGCGGTGTCCTCGCCCGGCGGCCTTGTCGTGCCCGTTGTCCGCGATGCCGACACCATGTCGGTCGCGCAGATCGAACGCACGATCGGCGATTTCGGCAAGCGCGCCAAGGACGGCACGCTCAAGATCGACGAGATGCAGGGCGGCACCTTCACCATCTCCAACGGCGGCGTGTTCGGCTCGCTGATGTCGACCCCGATCATCAACCCACCGCAAAGCGCGGTGCTGGGCTTGCACCGCATCGAGGACCGCGCGGTCGTCGTCGACGGCCAGATCGTGATCCGCCCGATGATGTACCTGGCGCTCAGCTACGACCACCGCCTGATCGACGGGCGCGAGGCGGTGACGTTCCTGGTCGCGCTGAAAAATGCTATTGAGGACCCGACGCGGATTTTGATCGATTTGTAGGGGGGCGCCATGTCATTGTCGGATCCACACAAAAGATATGAATATGTAGTAACGCAGTTGTCCAGAGAAGATAGTTTATATTTTCTCAGAATTTCTTCTATTACGGGGGTAAATTTTGCGATATTTGCAGCGGTTAGCTCGCTATTTCGATTTGCCAATGGCAATGAATATGTAAAATATTTGCTTTTATCTATTTGCATTTTATCAGTGATATTTTGTATTGAGTGCCTAATATCAATAAGGCATTGCGTCGGACAGGTTAATTATCTTCGCGGTATTTATTATCAGATAGATAAACATTACCCTGATTTATTCCCTAGGCCATTTGCAAGGGAGTGGCCAAAGCCGAGTAAGATTTCATGGGTTGCGTGGTCACCAATACCAATAATATTTTTGTCAATTTCTGTTTTCACTTCGTTATGTTTCGGAGTGTGGATTTATTACAAGTAAGGCGCCTCAATGGCTGACTACGACTACGACGTCCTCATCATCGGCTCCGGCCCCGGCGGCTATGTCGCGGCCATCCGCGCGGCGCAGCTCGGGCTGAAGACAGCGTGCGTCGAGGCGCGCGAGACGCTCGGCGGCACTTGTCTCAATGTCGGCTGCATCCCGTCCAAGGCGATGCTCCACGCGTCGGAATTCTATAACGATGCCGCCAATGGCATGATGGCCAAGCTCGGCGTCAAGCTGGGCAAGGTCGAGCTCGACATGGAGGCGCTCCATGCGCAGCGCAAGGACGCCGTCAAGCAGCTGACCGGTGGCATCGCCTTCCTGTTCAAGAAGAACAAGGTCGACTGGCTGAAGGGCCATGCCAAATTCACCGGCACCGACACGGTCGATGTCGCGGGCACCAGCTACCGCGCCAAGAATATCGTCATCGCCACCGGCTCCAGTGTCACCCCGCTGCCCGGCGTCGCGGTCGATAATGACAAGCAGATCATCGTCGATTCAACCGGCGCGCTGGAGCTTGCCAAGGTGCCCGAGCATCTTGTCGTCATCGGCGGCGGCGTCATCGGCTTGGAGCTTGGCAGCGTCTGGAAGCGGCTCGGTGCCAAGGTGACGTGCGTCGAATTTCTCGACCAGATCCTGCCCGGCTTCGATGGCGAGGTCCGCAAGGAATCGAACAAGATCTTCAAGAAACAGGGGATCGAATTCAAGCTTTCCACCAAGGTCACCGGCGTCGCCGTCAAGGGCAAGAAAGCCACGATCACCGTCGAGCCCGCCGCCGGCGGCGCTGCGGAAACGATCGAGGCCGATTGCGTCCTCGTGTCGATCGGCCGCAAGCCCAACACCGATGGGCTGAACCTGGAAGCGGCGGGCATCACCCCCAACAAACGCGGCCAGATCGAGATCGACCACAGCTTCAAAACCGGCGTCCCTGGCATCTGGGCGATCGGCGACGTTGTCCCCGGCCCGATGCTCGCGCACAAGGCCGAGGATGAGGGGATCGCGGTCGCCGAGAATATCGCCGGGCTCACCGGCATCGTGAACCACGATGTCATCCCGCTGGTCGTCTATACCTGGCCTGAAATTGCCGGTGTCGGCCTGACGGAAGAGCAGGCCAAGGAAAAGGGCGAGATCAAGGTCGGCAAGTTTCCGATGCTCGCCAACAGCCGCGCCAAGACCAACCATGAGCCCGACGGCTTCGTCAAAGTGATCGCCGATGCAAAGACCGATCGTGTGCTGGGCGTGTGGATGATCGCCTCGGTCGCCGGCTCGATGATCGCCCAGGCCGCGCAGGCAATGGAATTCGGCGCGACCAGTGAGGACGTTGCCTATACCTGCCATGCCCATCCAACGCACGCCGAAGCGTTCAAGGAAGCGGCGATGGCGGTGACCGGCAAGCCGATCCATATCTAGAAAGGGTATCGCCCATTGCCATGATTGGCGGTGATGCGATCGGTGGTGGCGGGTGGCGGGCACAGCGAGGGGCCCACCTGTTAAGCGCGACGTTTTTCCAGCCGCTTTAAGAGAAAAATGCAAGTTTGGACGCCACGGCGCGAACACGACAGAGGGAAAAGCCGTCCGCAGGCAACACCAAATGGGCTGGAGTTGATGAAGCGCGATACCGCCATGGCGTCCGAGAACCAACTACGACTATCGCGTGACTGACGCGATACGGCTAATAGACCATAGCGGTCCAAGTCGTTTCTGATTTCTGTCGCCCTCCATGCCCCAAAACGTTGGTTCGTCGGGCTAGGGCTGCTTTGTCTTTGATGGAATCGCGCTCCCGCGATCCCGGTAGCCCGGGGCCATGTGGCGTTGCGCCTCGGCCCTTGGACTCCAGCGAACCCTGCCCTAAAGCCCGGCTTCCACCGCCACGCGGATCATGTCGGCGGTGGTTGCCGTTCCCAGCCGGTCCATCAATATCGCGCGGTGCATCTTCACGGTCTTTTCGGACAGGCCCAGCTCGGCGGCGATCTGCTTGTTGAGCAGCCCATTGGAGGCAAGCTTCAGCACCTGCCATTGCCGCTGCGACAGGGTCTTCACCATTTCGGCCGCGCGAATGCGGCGCAGGCTGGTGGGGGCGGGGGCATCGTCGTCAATCTCGACCTGCGAGCCGAGGAAATAGACCAATGTCTCATCGCCCTCGTCATAGATTGGCGCGACCAGCACGGCGTTGCGGAACGGGGTGCCGTCGCGCTTATAATTCAAAATCTCGACCAGCACGGGCTTATGCTCGCGCACGCCCTTGCGAATCTGATCGGACAGCCAGGGTTCGGTGCCGGGGCCGGACAGGAAGCGGCAGTTGCGGCCGATCACTTCGTCACGCGGGTAACCGGTCAAAGCGCAAAAGGCATCGTTGCAGGCGACAATCGGGTTGTCGGGGTGACGCGGATCGCTGATGACCGACGCGATCGGGCTCCGCTCGATCAGCAGCAGCATCTGCGGGTCTGGATTGTGGAGATCGTCGGTTGTTGCCATGCCCGTCCTTGTTGCGATGCGCGCGATTATCTTAGCGCTGCACGCCGGACACATCTAGGCTGCATGGCGGCAAATTGCCACAGGGCACACGGCATGGCCCGTCCCGGCCCCGCAGCGGCGGAGCCGGGTAGCACATCCGTTGGGCCGGTTCGCTTAACGGAAAGAACCGCTCAATGAAATGCCGATGATACGGGGTTCATTGAATACCGGGGCAAGATAATTCTCGATTACGCCCTTCAGATTTTTCTGGTTGGTAATGTTGCGCGCGAACAGCGCAATCTCATATTGGCCGTTATTGCCGCTATAGCCGAATTTCAGCCCGCCTTCGAAGTTGCCATTCGCGGTGAATTCGTTGGTCTTGTACAAGACAAGATTGGTATAGCCCTGGATGTTCCAGTCGGTGGCGATGAACAGCCGGCCGCGATCGCTGACCGGCAGGTCGTAGCGACCGGCGAAATCGAGATTATATTGCGGCGCATTGGGCAGCGGGTTGCCGTCGATCTGGGCAAAGACATTGCTGCCGATCCGGATCGTCGGATCCTGCACAGTGCAGACCACGATGCCGTTGAGCGCGCAGACCTGGGCATAGACGCGCTTGTCCTTGATCTCGGTATGGAGACCGCTCAGGCCGGCGCGCAGCGACAGGTTGCGGACCGGGCGCCACTGGACTTCGAGCTCGGCGCCATAGGCATCGGCCTTGTCGGCGTTGAACAACACACCATTGCCGTTCGAATCATTGCCATTGAGCTGGATGTTGCTGACCGAATAGGCAAACACGCTGGCATTGACGCGTAGCGTATCGCCAAACAGGCTGCTCTTCACGCCGCCTTCATAGGACAGGTTGGTTTCCGATCCGGCGGTGGTGAAATCGCTGTTGAACACAGCCGAGCGGCCCTGAATGGTCGGCCCGCGAAAGCCGCGCGCGACGCGGACATAGAGGCTGACATCGGGGGTCGCCTGGTAGAGCGCGCTGACGTCCCAGCTCGGCCGCGTGTCCGACAGGCGGACACTGGTGCGGCCACGATAGGTGACCACCCCGGCGGCGGTGTCAGCAGTCTTGAGCAGCGTCGTCGTCTTGGTGTCGTTGGTCTCGCGGACGCCAGCGGTAACCGTGAAGCGCGGCAATACTTCATAGCTGGCCTGGCCGAACACCGCCCAACTGGTGTTCACATCGTGCAGCCGCACCCAGTTGTTCGGGTTGCGCGCCGCCGTGGTCAGGAAAAAGGCGCGCTGGTAGAAATCGGTGATGTCGCGATTGTCAAAATAGATGCCGCCAATCTGCCATTTGAAGCGGCTTGTGTCGTCGCTGGCGAGCCGCAGTTCCTGCGTCCACTGGTCAAGGTCGCGGATCTGGCCCTGCGACTGGCCAAAACCATTGGGGACGCCGTTGACCGGGAAGTTGGCGGCCGCGCCGCCATCGGTATCGCCCCGGCTGAAGCCGCTGGTCGTTTCATAGGCGGTGATCGAGGTGAGCACGGCGGGGCCGAAATCATAGGCAGCGCGCAGCGAGCCGCCGAACGTGTCATAGCCTTGCGGGTTGTTCTGTCCCTCGTCGAGCGCAATCCGGTCGCGCGGCTCGGCCGCGACCGAATTGGAGCCCCGCGTCAGCCCGGCGCGGTGGAAGATCGTCGAGGTGCCGTCATACCAGCGGCCATGCCCGGATGCGGTGATCGAGAGCGCGTCGGTCGGCGTGAAGAGCAGCTGGACGCGGACGTCGCGCTCGTCGAATCCGCCCAGCGCGTTGTTGCGCGGGGTCACGGTGCCGTCGGCACTGGCGCCGGTATAGACATTGTCGACCCAATTGTCGCGATGCTGGTAGAGCGTCGAGACACGGAAGGCGAGCTTGTCGGCGATGATCGGGCCGCCAACGCCGCCGTCGAACGTTACCGTGTTATATTCGCCATAGGTGAAGGCGCCACGTCCTTCGAATTGCTGGCTCGGCTGGATCGAATCGAACTTGATGATCCCCGCCGTGGTGTTACGGCCAAACAAGGTGCCCTGCGGCCCGCGCAGCACTTCAACCTGACGGGTATCATAAACCGGGTTCGATTTGAGGACGACATGCTCGAGCACGACATCATCCTGGATGATCTCGACAGGCTGCGACGCGCCCAGATAGAAATCGATATTGCCCAGGCCGCGAATGTAGAAGCGCGGGAAGATGCGCCCGGTGGTCGTTTCGGCATACAACCCGGGGACGCGGCCCGACAGCGACAGCAGATCCTCGCCGCCCGATTGCAGATCACGCAGCTGCTCGCCGCTCACCGCCGCGACCGACAGCGGCACCTTTTGCAGATTTTCTGACCGGCGCTCGGCAGTGACGACGATGTCGCCCAACCGCGCGTCGCTCGCGCTGTCGGCGGATGTTGCGGTGTCCTGCGCAAAGGCCGCCGTCGCGGTCATCGCCATGGTTGCAACCGACAGGGTCAGGCAGGATTTGGCGAGTTTGCAGATCGTCACGATAAAGTCCCCCAGCTAAAAAGGCACGACGAAACCGCGCGCAAAGGCGCGGTTCAAATATATCCAGCGATGGTCGAATTGCGCCCGGCTCCAGTGATCCTGAAACCGCCGCTCCCCTCGAAAGCCGCCGTTAAGTGCCCAATATGTAAATCAAATGACAGCATGCGGCCGGGCGGAAATATTTCTGCTGCCCGCCAAAAGCCGGCAGAAAATCTCGCCGGCAGGATCAGTGCGTCGTCTTGTCCGCGCCCTGCAGCCGGATCGCGCCGCGCGTGATTGCCCCGATCGCATCGATGATCTGGCGCGCCGCCTGTGCGCCGGCGGCTTGCGGATCGTCGCCAAAGGCGCTGGGGGCGGGCTCAGGCGTGGCGGCGCCGGCCGGCGGGGCAGTCGGGGCCGGCGGGGCAGTCGGGGCAGGGGCGGGCGATGCGGCATTGGCCCGCAGGCGGGTGGCGGCCGCCCCGATCATCGCGGCCATGCCGGTCATCAGCAGCTCGCGCCCGGCGGCCGAATTGGCTGTCGCGATCAGTGCCTCGCCGGTCTTGCGCAACTCCTTGGGGATTTTTATGCCGGCAATCTCTTTCGGCACTTTGCCCTTCTTGCCCTTTTTCTTCGCCATCATCTTCTCCATCGGCCTGCAGCAGCCGGCGCAGACCGTTCAAGTGTATCAAATAGGTAATACACTCTGATTGTGCAAGTCCGTGCTTGCCGCACCGGGGTGCGCCACCCACGTTAAGGCCTGCTTGCCCGATCCGAACAAATATGGAACAAACGCTGTCATGCTGACTCACATTTCCGTCCGTGGTGCGCGCGAGCACAATCTCAAAAATGTCTCGGTCGATATCCCGCGCGATACGCTCACGGTGATCACCGGCCTGTCCGGGTCCGGCAAATCGAGCCTCGCTTTCGATACCATCTATGCCGAGGGGCAGCGTCGCTATGTCGAGTCGCTCTCCGCCTATGCGCGCCAGTTCCTGGAGATGATGCAAAAGCCCGATGTCGATCATATCGAGGGGCTGTCCCCGGCGATCAGCATCGAACAGAAGACGACCAGCCGTAACCCGCGCTCCACTGTCGCCACCGTCACCGAAATCTATGATTATATGCGCCTGCTCTGGGCGCGCGTCGGCATCCCCTACAGCCCCGCCACCGGCCTCCCCATCGCCGCGCAGACCGTCAGCCAAATGGTCGATCGCGTCATGGCCCTGCCCGAGGGCACCCGGCTCTATCTGCTCGCGCCGGCCGTGCGCGGCCGCAAGGGGGAATATAAGAAGGAACTGCTCGAATGGCAGAAGAACGGCTTCACGCGCGTGCGCATCGATGGCGAGATTTACGAGATCGATGAAGCCCCCGCGATCGACAAGAAATACAAGCATGACATCGAAGTGGTGGTCGATCGCCTGGTGGTCGGCCCCGACCTGAGCACGCGGCTAGCGGAGAGTTTTGAGACCGCGCTGAAGCTGGCCGAGGGGCTGGCCTATGTCGATCTGGTCGATGGCACGGTGGCTGACCTCACTCCCTCTCCCCTTGGGGGAGAGGGCCGGGGTGAGGGGCAGCCAAGCAATGCTGCGTCCGGTGGTGCCCCCTCACCCAACCCTCTCCCCCAAGGGGAGAGGGCTAGTGGCATGAAAGGCGCCGGCATCCCGGCCAACCGCATCGTCTTCTCCGAAAAATTCGCCTGCCCCGTCTCGGGCTTCACCATCGCCGAGATCGAACCGCGGCTCTTCTCCTTCAACGCCCCGCAGGGCGCGTGCCCGGCGTGTGACGGGCTCGGCGAGAAACTGCTGTTCGACGAAGACCTGGTCGTCCCCAACCACGCGCTCAGCATCAAGAAGGGCGCGGTCGTGCCCTGGGCCAAGTCTCAGCCGCCCAGTCCCTATTACATGCAGGTGCTCGGCAGCCTCGCGCGCGCATTCGGCTTCAGCCTCGATACGCCCTGGGAGGAGCTGCCCGGCGAGGTCAAGCTGATCATCCTCCATGGCACCGGCGGCAAACCCGTCACGCTCACCTTCATCGATGGCCGCAAATCCTATGACGTGAAGAAGCCGTTCGAGGGCGTCATCGGCAACCTCAACCGCCGCCTGCTGTCCACCGAAAGCGCGTGGATGCGCGAGGAGCTGAGCAAATACCAGAGCAGCGCCCCGTGCGAGACCTGCGGCGGCGCGCGCCTGAAACCCGAAGCGCTCGCGGTCAAGATCGGCATGCGCGACATTTCCAGCGTCACCCGCCTCTCGGTGGTCGATGCGCTCGCCTGGTTCGAGGCGATCCCGGCCGCACTCACCGGCCAGCAAAAGGAAATCGCCGAGCGCATCCTCAAGGAAATCCTCGAACGGCTCGGCTTCCTCAACAATGTCGGGCTCGATTACCTCAACCTCGACCGCACCAGCGGCACGCTCAGCGGCGGGGAGAGCCAGCGCATCCGCCTCGCCAGTCAGATCGGCTCGGGCCTGTCAGGTGTCCTCTACGTGCTCGACGAGCCCAGCATCGGCCTGCATCAGCGCGACAACGACATGCTGCTCAAGACGCTGCGCCGCCTGCGCGATCTCGGCAATACCGTGCTGGTGGTCGAGCATGACGAGGACGCGATCCGCACCGCCGATTATGTCATTGATATGGGCCCCGGCGCGGGCGTGCATGGCGGCGCGGTCGTCGCACAGGGGACGTTCGAAGAAGTCCTCGCCAACACCAACAGCATCACCGCCGATTATCTGTCGGGCCGCCGCCAAGTCGCTGTCCCCGCCACCCGGCGCAAGGGCAATGGCAAGAAGCTCACCGTCCACAACGCCACCGCCAACAACCTGCGCGGCGTCACCGCCAGCATCCCGCTCGGCACCTTCACCTGCGTGACGGGCGTGTCGGGCAGCGGCAAGTCGAGCTTCACGATCGATACGCTCTACGCCGCCTCCGCCCGCGCGCTCAACGGCGCACGGATGCTCGCAGGCAAGCATGACAAGGTCACCGGGCTGCAATATCTCGACAAGGTCATCGATATCGATCAGTCGCCGATCGGCCGCACCCCAAGATCAAACCCCGCCACCTATACCGGCGCCTTCACCCAGATCCGCGACTGGTTCGCCGGCCTCCCCGAAAGCCAGGCGCGCGGCTACAAGCCCGGCCGCTTCAGCTTCAACGTCAAGGGC
>NCGD01000001.1 GCA_002281535.1 Sphingomonas sp. 28-63-12 | reverse complement strand
GGTCAGCAGGAACAGCAGGAATGCGCCAGCGGTGAAGGTCGACAAGCGCCCGCGCCCGCCCGAGCTGATGTTGATCACCGACTGGCCGATCATCGCGCAGCCGCCCATCCCGCCGAACAGGGCGGAGACGATATTGGCACCGCCCTGCCCCGCGCATTCGCGGCGCTTGTCGCTGTCGGTATGGGTCATGTCGTCGACGATCTGTGCCGTCAGCAGCGATTCGAGCAGGCCGACCGCTGCCATTGTCAGTGCATAGGGCAGAATGATCCGGAGGGTTTCCAAGGTCAGCGGCACATGGGGCAGGGCCAGGCTGGGCAAGCCATCGGGCAGTTTGCCCATATCGCCAACGGTGTTGACGTGCGCGCCGAGGATGATGCTGATCGCCGTCAGCACCAGGATGGCGATCAGCGGCGACGGCACCGCCTTGGTCAGGCGCGGCAGCAGATAGATCATCGCCAGCCCACCCGCGACCATCGCATAGGTTTGCCAGCCCAAGCCGATCAGCTGGGGCAGCTGGGCCATGAAGATGAGGATCGCGAGCGCGTTGACGAAGCCGGTGATCACCGAACGTGAGACGAACTGCATCAGCAGATCGAGCCTGAGCAGCCCAGCCACCGCCTGGATCACGCCCATCAGAATCGTTGCGGCGAAGAGATAGTCAACGCCGTGGTTGCGGACCAGCGGCCCGACCAGCACGGCGACGGCGGCGGTGGCGGCCGAGATCATGCCCGTCCGCCCCCCCGTGAACGCAATGACGATCGCGATCGCGACCGAGGCATACAGCCCGACACGGGGATCAACCCCGGCAATGATCGAAAAGCCGATCGCTTCGGGAATCAAGGCCAGCGCAACGACAATCCCGGCGAGGATATCGGCACGCGGATTGCCTAGCCAGTCGCGGCGTAGCGTCGCGGAAATCTGCATAAAAAACCTGATTGATCGGCGCCGCCGCTGGCGGTCACAGTATCCCGGGGATAGGCGCCGGGCCGAGCCACCCGGCCTGCCGGGTCCATCGAAGCTCGATCTTTGGCAAATGCTGCGCTGCAATGCAAGTTTCGCCAGACCGGCCGGCGCTGTTCGCCTTGTCGCCACCCGTCCGACCGCCTAGCATTTCGCCCAATAATTGGGGGACGATGACATGCTGATTCCGATGGCATTGATGATTGCACAGGCGGCGACCGCGGGAGCCGCCGATGGCGCCACGGCGCAGCGTGTCGAGAAACTGCTGACTGCCAATCCCGTGATCGACGGCCATAACGACCTGCCCTGGGAAATCCGCAAGAACCATGAGGCCAAGGTAGAGGCGCTCGATTTGACCAAGGACACGTCGACACTTCCGCTGCCGCTCCAGACCGACATTCCCCGGCTGAAGAAGGGCCATGTTGGTGCGCAATTCTGGTCGGTGTGGATCCCGGGCGATACGCTCGGCGCGCGCGCGGTCGAGATGACGCTGGAGGAAATCGATATTGTGCGGCGCTTCGTTGCCGCCAATCCGGGCACGTTCGAAGTGGCCGGCACCGCCGCCGATATCCGGCGTAGCGACAAGGCCGGCAAGATCGCCTCGCTGATCGGGGTGGAGGGTGGGCACCAGATCGATGGCCGGCTATCGGTGCTGCGGCGCTATTATGATCTCGGCGTGCGCTACATGACGCTGACGCATGGCAGCAGCCTGGCCTGGGCCGATTCCTCAACCGACGAACCGCGCGCCAATGGCCTCTCCGCTTTCGGCAAGCAGGTGGTGACCGAGATGAACCGCATCGGCATGATCGTCGATATCAGCCATGTCTCTGATGCGACGATGGCGGCGGTACTGGCGACAACAACGGCGCCGGTGATGGCCTCACACTCGTCGGCGCGCGCGCTCGACAATGCACCGCGCAACATTCCCGACGATTTGTTGGCGAAGATCGGCGCGAATGGCGGGGTAGTGATGGTCAATTTCTACCCCAGCTTCGTCTCGCAAGCCTGGCGCGACTGGGATAAGGCGCGGACCGATTATGCCAAGTCGGTCGGCGCATCGGCGGAGGTCTACGGTCCCAATGCGGCGGCACCGCTGCTCGCCTGGGAAGCGGCGCACCCGCAACCGCTGGTGACGTCGGCGACAATCGCCGACCATGTCGAGCATATCGCCCGGCTCATCGGCAAGGACCATGTCGGCATCGGCAGCGATTTCGACGGCATTAACGGGACGTCACCAAAGGACATGACCGGCGTCGACGGCTACCCCGCGCTGTTCGCCGAACTCGCCCGGCGCGGCTGGAGCGATCCTGATCTAGCCGGACTGGCGCGCGGCAATATCCTGCGGGTGATGGACCAGGTCGAGGTCATATCGAAGTCGATGGCGGCGATGCCACCGGTGGATGCGATCGACCGGCCCTGAGGATGGGGTTGGCAATTCATAGCTCCCTTCCCCGCAGAGAGGAAAGAGCAGGACTGCCAAGCTTTCCGTCAAAACCCCTTTAGAAACGCCGCAACATTGGCGCCCAGCGCATCTACCGCATAGCCGCCCTCCATCAGGATAACGGTCGGCCAGCCGCGCGCGGCGATATCGGCGGCGAGGATGGGGTAATCGCCCGTGGTGAGGTTGAGGTGGCTGATCGGGTCGCCCGCCCAGGTATCCGCGCCAAAGCTGACCACGAGCAGATCGGGCACAAAGGCGGCGATGGCGTCGAGCGCGGTCGTCTGTGCCGCCCGGAAGCGCTCGAGCGTCGTCCCCTGCGGAAGCGGCAGGTTAAGCGTGGTTCCCAGCCCCTCGCCCGTCCCGCGTTCATCGGCATGGCCCCAGTAAAACGGATAGTCGGTCGCCGGATCGGCGTGCAGCGACGCGTACAGCACATCGCCCCGTTCATAGAATATATCCTGCGTGCCATTGCCGTGATGATAGTCGATATCGAGGATTGCGACCCGCTTCGCGCCCGCATCGATTGCTGCCTGCGCGGTGATCGCCGCGCTATTGAGATAGCAATAGCCGCCGAGATAATCCGCCCCGGCGTGGTGCCCCGGCGGGCGGCACAGCGCGAACGCCGCCGACTCGCCGCGCTGGACCGCATCGAGCGCAGACAGCGCGCTCTGCGTGCTCCAATAGGCGGCGTCGTAGGTGTCGGCGGTGAGCGGGGTGGAGGCGTCGAAGCTGTGCTGCCCGACCAGCGCGTCGATGCGCGACAGATTGAGCGGCCGCCGGCCCACCACCGGCCAGACATAGCCCATCACATCGCCGGGCCGCCCCGCCGCCGCCCATTTGGCGGGGGCGGTCTTCAGGAAATCGAGATAGGCGGGCGTGTGAATGGCGCAAATCGCCGCATCGCCATGGTCGCTCGGTTCTTCCAGACCCTCCAGCGCCGCCGCCATCGCCGCAGCCCGCGACGGGCTTTCGGCATAGGCCGTGAAGCCGCCATTGTGCAGTTCCTGCACCGGGGCATGCGCCAGCTGCCGAGGATCGAAGAAGCGCCGGATCATCGCGCGCTGACGCGTTTTCGCTGCGGCGCGAAGCGCAGCACGAGATAGCCGGCGACGCCCGACAGAATCGATCCGGCCAACACCCCCAGCTTCACTTCGTCGACCAGCACCTCATTGCCTGGAAACGCGAGGCCGCCGATGAACAGGCTCATCGTGAACCCGATACCGGCGAGCAGCGATACCCCATAGATCTGCAGCCAGCTTGCGCCGCCGGGACGGGTGGCGATGCCCAGCCGCTCGGCGAGTGCGATGCTGCCGAGGATCCCAATCTGCTTGCCGAGAAACAGCCCGAGGGTGATGCCGAGCACCAGCGGTTCGAGCAATGACGCCAGGCTCATGCCCTTGAGCGATACGCCGGCATTGGCAAAGCCGAACAGCGGGACGATGGCATAAGCGACATAAGGATGCAGCGCATGTTCCAGCTTGTGCAGCGGCGATTCGGCATTGTCGGGCGCACCAGGCGATTTGGTGACCGGGATTAAAAATGCCGTGACGACCCCGGCAATTGTCGCATGGACTCCCGACAGCAGTACCAGCAGCCAGAGCAGCACGAAGCCGATCAGATAGGGCGTCAGCCGCCTGACCCCGCTGCGATTGAGCGCATAAAGCCCGCCGCCAACCAGTGCCGCGCCCGCCAGCGCGAGCGAATTGAGGTGATCGGTATAGGCAACCGCGATGATCCCGACGGCGCCCATGTCATCGACGATCGCTACCGTCGTCAGGAACAGCTTTAGCGCCGGTGGCGCGCGCGAGCCGAGCAGGGCGAGCACGCCGATCGCGAAAGCAATATCGGTCGCCGCCGGGATCGCCCAGCCGCGCTGCACGCTCATTTCGCCACCCGTCACCGCCAGATAGACCAGTGCCGGCAGCACCATCCCTGCCGCTGCCGCGATAAAGGGCAGCCTGCGCCGCTCCCAGGTCGCCAGTCGTCCGTCGACGAATTCGCGTTTGATCTCCAGCCCGACGAGCAGGAAGAACACCGCCATCAACCCGTCATTGATCCACAGATGGACGGTCATCGGCCCGAGCTTGTCGGTCAGCACCGGGCCGGTCCGGTAGTGGAGCAGAGTGAAATAATCGTCGGCAAAGATCGAATTGGCCGCCACCATGGCCAGCACGGCTGCGGCGATCAGCACGATCCCGCCCGCTGCCTCGCTGATCAGGAAATCGCGCAGCGCCGACCGCGTCTTACGGACGATCTGCTGGGGCACGTCGATCAGGGTTTCGAGCGGAGTCGGGGGCGGAGATTCAGTCATTATGTCCTAACGTCTTGTTGTTCCTACCATAGCCGCCGGTTTCGCGCGACGCCGAGTAACCTGCGCCGCACAGGCTGCCATGCGGCTGGGCTTCGGCGGTGAAGGCCGAGGCTCGTCCAGCGTTGGGCGGCCGCTTGCGGGATCGGCATCAGCGACGCTTGCAATATCCTATCGCGCCAGTGCTTCGGCAATCAGCTTGCGGCTATTGTCGATACCATAAAGCGCGATGAAGCTGCCCATCCGGGGGCCCTGGCTTGAGCCCAGCAACGTTTCATACAACGCGCCGAACCAGTCCCGCAAATTCTCGAACCCGCCGTCGTTGCCGATCGCATAGACGATGTTCTGCAAATCCACTGCCGATGTCTCGGCAGGCAGCGGCGCCAATTCGCGATCCAGCCGTTCGAGCGCCGCCACTTCAACGCCCTGCGGCTTGCGGCGAACGAGCGTGGGTGCCACGAAATCGCGATTATAGGCGAGCGCATGATCGATCAGCGCGTCGAGCTCCGGCGTGATCTCGCCATCGACATAATTGGCGAGATAGCCACGCACCTGTGCCGGCGTCGCGCCAGCGCCGAGGACCCCGACGAGGTTGAGCAGCAGGCCAAAGGTTACCGGCGGGTTTGCGGCCGGGACAGCGCCGTTATGGATATGATGGGCGGGATTGCCGAGCTTTTGCTCCAGTGGTTGCGCCGCATAATTGCCGCGGAACTGGAAATACTCGTCCACGGCGCGGGGGATGACGCCGATGTGCAGCTGCTTAGCCTTTTTGGGCTCGCGATAGGCGAAGAAGGCAAGGCTCTCCTGCGTGCCGTAATCGAGCCATTGCTCCAGCGTCAGGCCATTGCCCTTGGACTTGGAGATCTTCTCGCCATTCTCGTCGAGAAACATTTCGTAGATCAGCGCCTCAGGCGGGCGGCCGCCCAGGACGCGCGCGATCTTGCCCGATTGCACGCCGCTGTCGATCAGGTCCTTGCCGTACATCTCATAATCGACGCCAAGCGCGACCCAGCGCATCGCCCAATCGACCTTCCATTGCAGCTTGGCCTGGCCGCCGAGTACGCTCTGGGTGAGCACTTCGCCATCGCTGTCGGTGAAGCGGATCGTGCCCAGGTCCGCATCGACCACTTCGACCGGGACTTGCAAAACGATGCCGGTCTTGGGGCTGATCGGCAGAATGGGCGAATAAGTCGCGGCGCGCTCCTTGCGCAGCGTGGGGAGCATGACGCCCATGATTGCGTCATAATGACGCAGCACGCCCTTCAGGGCATCGTCGAACACCCCGGCCTCGTACTGCGAGGCGGAGGAGATGAATTCATAGTCGAAGCCGAACCGATCGAGGAAATCGCGCAGCATCGCATTGTTATGCGCAGCGAAACTCTCGAACTTGCCGAACGGATCGGGAATGCGACTGAGCGGCTTGCCGAGATGCTCGGTCAACATCGCCTGGTTCGGCACATTGTCCGGCACCTTGCGCAGGCCGTCCATATCGTCGGAAAATTCGATGAGCCGCGTCGGCGCGTCGGACATCGCCTGGAACGCATGGCGGACCATCGTTGTGCGCAACACTTCGTTGAAGGTGCCGATATGCGGCAGGCCCGACGGTCCATAGCCGGTTTCGAAGATGATCGGGGCAGGCTGTCCGTTCCTGGCGGGCTTGCCCTCCGGATAGCGTTTCAGCAGCTTGCGCGCCTCTTCATAAGGCCAGGCCTTTGAAGCGAGTGCAGCGGCGCGCGGATCAGTCACAAGTTGCCCTTTCGTTCCCATATCGGCAGAGTATCGGGGATGCCCGCCTCTTTGCCCTATCCAGCACTTCACGCAAGCCATGGCGGCATCTGGATCGCGCATGAGGGCGAAACACGGCAGGTCGGCCGCGGCGAGGCGATCCGGCTGGCCGCCGATACGCCGATGATCATGCTCAACGCGGCGCTGGTTGGGCAACGACTTGGCTATGCCGAATTGTCAGGGCTCGACCTGCTTGAACTCTTCGCTTTTCTGCGGCCTGCCCAGTTCATGGTGCCAACGCCGCGCGGGATTGCCCGCGCAACGGGGCTTGAGGAGCCGGTGCGCGACGACGCGATTGCGCCCTTCCTGCGCGCCTCGGCTGCCGCGCTGATCGCGCAGACCGCTGGCGACTGGCCCGAGCGTGAAGGCGCGTGGACGTCATTGCAGGCGCTTGCCCGGTTGCGCTGGCCCTGGGTGCCAGTGTTGGCCGACCGGATTGCCAAGCCTGAAACGGCGGAGCGCTGGCTGTTTGCCAAGCTCGCCGAATGGAATGAGGGCGCCCCTCGCGCCGCCCCACGCACGGTGACGCTCGATCCGGCCGAAACGCAGGCCCGCCTCGCCACTCTCACTGGCAGCGGCGCGGAGCGGCGCCCCGGCCAGCGCGCCTTTGCCGATGCTGCCAGCGCTGCTTTCGCGCCGCGCATGATGCGTGATTCGCCCAATCTTGTCCTGGCCGAAGCCGGCACCGGAATCGGCAAGACGCTCGGCTATCTTGCGCCCGCCTCGCTCTGGGCCGAGCAGGCCGGCGGGGCGGTTTGGGTGTCGACCTTCACCAAGACCTTGCAACGGCAATTGGGCCATGAAAGTGCGCGGTTGTTCCCCGATGCCACGGTGCGCAAAGCCAAGGTGGTCACACGCAAGGGGCGGGAGAATTACGCCTGCCTGCTCAATCTGGAAGATGCGCTGCAGGGCGGGTTCCAGGGCCGGGCGGCGGTGCTGGCGCAGCTGGTCGCGCGCTGGGCGGCCTACACGGCGGATGGCGACATGGTCGGCGGTGACCTGCCCGGCTGGCTACCCACCTTGTTCCGTCGCAACGGCCCGACCGCGCTGACCGACCGGCGCGGCGAATGCGTCTATGCCGGCTGCCCGCATTACCGCAAATGCTTCATCGAAAAAGCAGCGCGCGCGAGTGCAGAGGCCGATATCGTCATCGCCAATCACGCGCTGGTGATGGTCAACGCCGCGCGGGGGCGTGAAACCGCGACACGGCCGAGCCGTTATGTGTTCGACGAAGGCCATCACCTGTTCGATGCCGCCGATTCGATGTTCGCCACCGCGCTGACCGGGCAGGAGACGATCGAGTTGCGGCGCTGGGTAATGGGCCCCGAATCGGGCGCGCGCGGCCGACGGCGCGGGCTCGCCGCGCGGCTTTCCGACGTGGCAAGCTATGACGAAGCCGGCGCACGGGCGATTGCCGAGGCGGCAGACGCAGTGCGTGCGCTGCCTGCTGATGGCTGGCTCGGCCGGATCGGGGAGGGGCAGCCCTTTGGGGCGATTGAGGCCCTGCTCGCGGCGGTGCGTGGCCTTGTCTATGCACGCGACGATAATAAGGAAGATGCCGGCTATGGACTGGAAACCGAACTCGCCGAGCCCGATGCCGCGCTGATTGAGGCGGCGGCGCAGGCGGGGCAGGCGCTGGATTCGCTCTACCGCCCACTGGTTGCGCTCGGCCGACGGCTCGAGGCGGTGCTCACCGACGGCCCCGACTGGCTGGACGGGCCGGCGCGGGCGCGGATCGAGGGTGCGATTGCCTCGCTGGCCTGGCGGGCCGATTCGGTTGCCGCCTGGCTGGCGCTGCTGGCGCGCGTCGGCGGCCCGGCTGACCCGGATTTTGTGGACTGGCTGGCGGTCGAGCGAGTTGAGGGCCGCGAGTACGACATTGGCATACACCGTCGCTGGCTCGACCCGACCCGCCCCTTTGCCGAGATCGTGCTGAAGCCCGCGCAGGGTGCGCTGATCACCTCTGCGACGCTGAAAGGCGGCGGCGACTGGTCGGTCGCGGACGCCCGCACGGGCGCGCATCACCTGGCGCACGCGCCGGCCCATTTCGACGCGCCCAGCCCGTTCGATTACGCCAATGCCGCCGAAGTGTTGATCGTTACCGATGTAAAGCGCGGCGATACCGGTGCGCTCGCCAACGCCTATGCCCAGCTAATCGTGGCGGCGGGCGGTGGGACGCTTGGGCTGTTTACCGCGATCAGGCGGCTGCGCGCAGTCCATGCCCGCATCGCCGACCGGCTGGCGCGCGAGGGGCTGGCGCTCCACGCCCAGCATGTCGATCCGATCGACACTGGCACGCTCGTCGATATTTTTCGCGACGACATGCGTGCCTCGCTGCTCGGCACCGATGCACTGCGCGACGGCGTCGATGTGCCTGGCCGGTCGCTGCGACTGGTGGTGATGGAGGGTGTGCCCTGGGCCAAGCCGACCGTGCTGCACAGTGCCCGGCGGCTGGCGGGGGGCGGGGCGGCCTATGACGATCGCTTTGTCCGTGCGCGGCTGGCCCAGGCATTTGGCCGGCTGATCCGGCGTGCCGATGATCGTGGCGCGTTCGTGCTGCTGTCGGCGGCAATGCCCTCACGGCTGCTGAGCGCTTTCCCCCCGGGTGTCCCAATTGTGCGTGTCACGCTCGACGAAGCGATCATCAGGGTCACGCAACGTCTTTCATCCGTCACGTCGCTGGGGCATGAGGCTATTCACAACGCCTGATACGGAGTGGGCATGAAGACGCTGACATTGCTCCGGCATGCCAAATCGGGTTGGGACGACCCCGTTGCGCGCGATTTCGACCGGGCGCTCAACCCGCGCGGCAAGCGGGCGGCAGCGACGATCGGGCACTATCTTCGCGACAACGCGATCGAGTTTGATCATATCCTTGCCTCCCCTGCCATTCGCGTGATCGAGACACTTGATCATCTTGCAACGGGCTATGGCCAGGAACTTGCGCCCGAATGGGAAAGGCGAATCTATCTCGCGTCGGCGGCCACGTTGCTCGATCTGGTCAATACGGTGCCGGCAGATGTCGAGCGGCTATTGCTGGTGGGGCATAATCCCGGGCTTGAAGACCTGGTGCTGATGCTGGTGCCCGAAGGCGCCGATCCTGGGCTGCGTGACGAGGTGGAGATCAAGTTCCCGACGGCCAGCCTTGCCGAACTCGTCTTTGCCTGTGACGACTGGGCCGATCTCTCGGCGCACCGCGCCACGCTGACGCGCTTCATCCGCCCGCGCGATCTTGATCCGGGCCTGGGACCGGATACCGAATAACCGGCCAGTTAGGGTTTCTTCCCCTCAAGCTTAGCCTTGAGCCCGGCCAGCGCGCCGACTGGCCGCACATCCTCCTCACGCAAGATGCCGGCGTCGCGCAGCACCGCTTCGGCATTGGCGCTGCGCGGAAATGGCGCGAGCGCGAGCGCCATCGTCTCGGCAGCCGCTTCGCCCAGATCGATTGCATGACCGTCAAAAGCGATGATATCGAGCGCGTCGAGGCTCAGTTCGATCTCCGCACCAGCCGGATCGGCATCAGCGACGAAACACAGGGCGACCGTCTCGTCGATCCGGACCGCCAGTTTTTCCCCGGTCACCACACAGGCCTGGACGACATCCGCGATTACCCGGCCATGCGCCACGATCCCTGACGGGCCACGCGCAACCGAAAACGAGCCATCAAGCCGCACTAGCTCGATCAGCGCGAACCGCGCCGCCAGCGCCGCGCGCTCGCCCGCATTGGCGGAAACCTTGATCACACGCTCCATTTCGCCGATCATCTCTACCCGTTCGGGCCGATGAAATTCGGGCAGGGTCATCGGATCGTTCCGGCCAGGATCGTTGCGCTATCCAGCTCGGCCAGCCGATCGCGCAGCGCCAGCACCTGCCCGGCGGCATAGGCAATCGCCTGGTCGCCGGGGTCGGTGCCGCGATAGAGATTGCGTCGCAGCGCCGGGGCGAGCTCGCCGCTTGCCAGCGCGGCGCGATAGGCGCCCAGTCGCCCGCCAAGCATGCTCATCATCTGGCCGACATATTTGCCGATCCCGACATCGCCAATCCCGCTTTCGCGCAGCTGGCCGTCCATATCCTCGATAAACTGTTCGGTGAGCTCCGCGCTTGCCGCCGCGCTGGCGGGATCGTCTTCCAGCCGCAGCAGCACGAGCGCGAGAATCGCCGCGATCATGTCAAACCGGCCATCCATCGTGTCAGGCACTGCGCCGGCCAGATACCAGTGTGGCGCGCGTCCTTCCGCCAGGATCGCTGTATAAAGCGGTGCCGTTGCCGCCGGGCGGCTGGCGCCGAACAGCCTGTCGATCAACCCCATCTCAACTCCATTCATCGCGCCGCCTTGTCTGGCGGCGCTCCCCGGCATATTGAGGCTCCAACGGCGCGATGCAATGCGCCGTTTTGTCCGCGTGCCCGCCTGGGAGAGTCGAATGAGCCGTTTATCCAGCCGTATCGGGATTTTGCTGATGATCGGCGCTGCCGGCGCTGCGCTTTCAGGCTGCGCCCGGCTCAAAGGGCATCAGGGCTATGTGATTGATGCCGATCTGGTGAATTCGGTCCAGCCCGGGGTCGATAACCGCGCCTCGGTCGTCCAGGTGCTCGGCAAGCCGACATTTACCGGGCAGTTTGACCATGATTCGGCCGGCGACGCCCGCGAATATTATTACGTGTCGCGCGACACGCGCTTTTACGCGTATCGCAGCCCGCACGCCAACGCGCAGACAGTGCTGCGCGTCCGCTTCAACGACAAGGGCGTCGTAACGGCGGTCGATCGCACCGGTATTGAACAGGTTGCCGCGATCAATCCCTACGGCAAGACGACGCCGACGCTTGGGCGTCACCGCACCTTCTTCCAGGATCTGTTCGGGAATATCGGCACAGTTGGTGCCGGGACGGCCCCGGGCGGCGACCCAGGCGGGCGCGAGACCCCTTAATTCGGCGATCCTGATTGGTATTAGTCCGCCGCCTGCGACCGGTAACCCTGTCGCCAGGATGACTGACGCGTTCGCGCACCGTTCAGCCCGACTCGGGCAAATCCATTTTCAGACGGCACCCGAATCCCCTTTGGGCGTTGTCCGCTGATCAAGAAAATGGAGGTCCATCATGCGTAAATTCATTATTATGGGGTTGATGGCAGCCACGATGCTGCCTGCCGCCGCGAATGCCCAATCGCAACAGGAAGTCCGGCGCGATCGTCAGGACCTGCGCGAGCAACAGCGGGAGCTGAACCAGGCCTATCGCCGGGGCGACCCGCGCGACATCCGTGACGAGCGCCGCGATGTGCGCGAGGCGCGACAGGAGTTGCGCGAGGACCGCTATGATCGCGACCGTGCCTGGGGCCGCAACGATTGGCGCAATTATCGCGCCACCAATCGCGGCCTTTATGCCCGGGGCGAGTGGCGCGCGCCGTTCCGTTACACAAGCTTCCGGACGGGCGTGCGGATCGCGCCGGCTTATTACGGGTCGCGCTATTTCATTGCCGATCCGTGGCGGTATCGCCTGCCGCCGGCTCGAGGCTATGCCCGCTGGGTGCGCCATTATGACGACGCCCTGTTGATCGACACGCGCCGCGGCGTGGTGCTTGACGTCTATCGTGGATTTTTCTTCTAAACGACTCGAGTCATCAATGAATTGGCCGGCGCGGACGCCCTCTGCGCCGGCCTTTTCGTGTCTGATCGCACTGCCATCAGCGCATCGTGAAAATCGCCTGATCGACGACTCGCCCGCCAAGATCGATCAGCCGCAACTGGTGGCGGCCGGGGCCGGCCAGCACCAAGGGGTGCCCGTCGGCAGCGCCCAGATCCTTGCCATCGAGCTCGATCCGGTGCGCCCCCGTCGCCCCCGATACTCCGATGGCCAACCGCTGACGACCGACCGGTATATCGGGATCGAGCGCATAGACGCTGCCCGAGACGGGATTGGTGATTCGCGGTCGCCGGGCGGTATCGGGTGCACCGGCGATTCGGGCCTGCGCGGTACCCGCCAGAAAATACTCCCGCCGGGGCTGCTCAATGCCGCCATCAAAGTTGATCCGGCGGCTCTCGACGCCCTTGGGCATCGGCGGCGGGCCGCTGCCGCGTGCGTTGATCGCCAGCATTACGTCGCGCCACACCGGCGCAGCGCCACTGGTGCCCGACACCGCGCGCATCGGGTCACCCTCCAAGTTGCCGACCCACACGCCGACGGTGAATCGATCCGAAAAGCCGACGCACCAATTGTCGCGCATCCCCTTTGACGTGCCCGTTTTCACCGCCGCCCAAAAAGGCAGCCGCAGCGCGCTGTCGAGACCGAAGGTGCCGGCTCGGGCATTGGGATCGGCAAGCACATCGCTGACGATCCAGGCAGCGGCCGGGGTGGTGACGGCGCGGGGGGGCGCCGGCTTGTCCGCGGGGGTAAGCCGCAGCGCCGACCAGCGCCCGCCCAGCGCGAGCGAGCGAAACGCGGCGACCTGCTCAAGCAGGGTTACTTCGGCCGACCCGAGCGCCAGCGAAAAGCCGTAATATTGCCCGTCCTCGGTCAGGCCGCGATAGCCCGTGTCCCACAGCCGGTCGCGAAACGGTTCGACGCCAACGAGCAGCAGGGTGCGCACCGCTGGCACGTTGAGCGACCCCGCCAGCGCGCTGCGCGCAGAGACCGGGCCCTTGAAATCGCGATCGTAGTTTTGCGGCACGTACAGGCCTGACGCTGTATCGAGCTGGACCGGGGAATCATCAAGGATCGAGGCGGCGGTGAGATAGCCCTTCTCGATCGCATCGGCGTAGAGGAACGGCTTGAGCGTGGACCCGGCCTGACGATAGCTGTTGGCACCATCGACGGCAGCAGCAGTCGAGGCGCCGCCGACGCCGCCGACATAGGCCAGCACATCGCCGCTTTGATTGTCCACCACCACTACCGCGCCATCGCGCGCGCGCGCGCCACCAAGCCCCCGCAATTGCCGGACGAGCGCCGCGATCGCGATTCGCTGGGTTTCGGCATCGATTGTCGTGATGACCTTGAGGCCGGGCTTGGTCAGCAACCGGCTCGCCAGATGCGGGGCAAGTCCCGGATCGAGCGCCAGGCTGCGCGCCGGACCGAGCATCGACCATGCGGCGGCGTCGAACCTGCTGCAGTCAGTGGCGTGCGCCAAAGCACAGGCGCGGCGCGCGACCTGATCGGGACGCGCCTGCGGATCGGGCAACAGCGCCGCCAGCAGCAGCGAATCATCACGCGACAACGCATCCGGAGTCTTGCCGAACAGGCCCAGCGCCACAGCGCCGATCCCCTGCGCCTCGCCACGAAACCCTGCCAGGTTGAGATAGGCTTCGAAGATCTGGTCCTTGCCCCAGCCGCGTTCGAGCGCCCAGGCGGCGCGCATCTGGCGGAGCTTGTCGCGCCAGCCGCGCGCGCCGGGTGCGGCGAGATCGGCGCTGAGATAGCCGGCGAGCTGCATCGACAGCGTACTCGCCCCGCGCCCATGCTGGCCCTGCAGCCGCGCGCGAATGGCAGCGCCCACCGCCAGAAAATCGACACCACCATGGCTGTAGAAGCGCTTGTCCTCCGCGGCGAGCAAGGTGTCGCGGGTGGCTGGCGAGACCCGGCTGAGCGGCGTCCAGGCGAGGCGTCGCACCGCAAAATTGACGCGCGCGCTGTCAATCAGCGTGCCGTCGCGCGCATAGAGCCAGGCTTCCGAGGGCTGCCAGGCGCGGCGGACCTGCGCGTAGCCCGGTAGTGGCGGCGGCTGGGTCGCATAATCCAGGATGACGCCGGCCAGCACAAGCAGGATCAGCCCGCCCAACGCATAGTCGCTCCGCCGCCGCGCCTTCACCCAGGCGGCGAAGGCCGCCCAAGACCGATCGGGCTGGCCGGCCAGTAGTGTCTGCAGACGGCGAAACCGGTTCATCTCAATTCGGCGGCACCATCACGGCAGCACCGTCACGGCAGCACCGTCACAGGGGCATTCGGCAGCGCGGCGCGGATCGCGGGCGAATACATCGCCTCAACCCGGGTCGGCGGCAGGTTGAACCGCCCCGCACCGTTGAGCCGCACTGTATAGCTGACGGTGAAGCTGCCACGCGGCACCCAGGCGAAATAGCCGCGCCAGGTTGCCCCGCTGCGCTCGACATAGCTGGGCGAGACGCCGGCATTGCCCGTCACCTGTGCCAGCAACGATGATTGGCCGCCTTGGTCGCCGATGATCGTCGCACCCGCCGGCACCGGATCGCTGACCACTACCCAGTTGCGCTCGGCAGCGGCGTCGACCGTGATGGTCACCTTGAGCACGTCACCGCGGGTGAGCTTGTTGCCCTGCTTCGCCTGCACGACGGCGATCGTCTTGGTCATCTTGTAGCCGGCATTGAGTGGCTTGGTCAGCGGCACCGCCGCCGAGACCGAGACCATTGCCCAAGGCCCGGCGCCGCCGCTCTGCGACAATTTGAGCGGCGCTGGAGAACCCGGCAGCGGCAGGCTGACGAAGCGTGACGGTTCGGCGAGCGGCCAGGCGCGGGTAAGCGTGGTACTCCCGAGCGATGCCGTGGTAACCCCGGCAACCGCCTCGGCCGGATAGACGCCGGCAAATTTCCGAGCGGCAATCGCCCCCCAGGCGTTGGCGGTGGTCGTATCCCAATGGCCGCGGGACTGGCGCAGCGCGACGCCAACCATCATGCGCGGCGCATCATCCTGCCAGCCGGGCCTGCCTAACACCGACACCAGCGCCTTGATCGCCGCTTCGTCGCCCGACGACATCAGCCACCAGGCCGCGCTGGACTGGTCGCTCAGGTCAAGCCGCGTGCCCTCATAGACCAGGCGCCTGCGCAATTCGGCCTGGGCGGCAGATTTCAGCGCCGCGCCGTTGGCAAGCCCTGGCAGCTTGTCGAGGGCAACCAGATAGTCGGCGAGCTGCGCGGTCGGCATTTCAGCGGCCGACAGCCCGATCTGCCCCAGCATCGCCGGGGTGGCGGCACCCGCGCGCGCGAGAGCGGCAAAGGCGGCGAGGCGTTGCAACCGGACATCGCCATAATCCTCATGCCGGATGCGGCCATCGACGACGGCTTTGAGCCCGTCGATCATCCGCGCGCGGGGCCCGTCGGGGATTGGCAGACCGGCCTCGGCGGTGATCGACAGGACATGGGCGGTGAGCGCTTCGGAGCCGTTCAGTGTATCAGATGGCCAGTAGCGCAACAGCCCGTCGGGTGCCTGATAGGTCGGGAGATCGCCCGCCAATGTGGTCCAGCCCGGCATATCGCCGAGCACGATGATCCGCGACAGCCGCTGTTCGAAACAATTATAGGGATAGGCCGTCATATAGCTGCGCACCCCGGCGAGCGGTGGCGCGAGCGTATCGGTGAATCGAAGGTCGACGCTGCCGCGACCGGGCAGCGCGCCGGCGGGCGCGGTCACCGGGATCGCCGTTGCCGCCTCGACGCGCGCCAAGGTCGCCGCCCAGACTTCGACCGGCACCGCCGGCACGACTTGCTGATCGACCGTGATCCGATCGACCGCCTTGCCGTCCGCGCTCTTGGCGGCGACCTGCCAGCGCAGGCTGCTCAGCCCTTCGCGCGCGGTGAGGTTCCACACCACAGGCGCGGCGCCGCCTGCCGGGATCGTTACCGTCAGCGGCTTGCCTGTCGCGACTCGGGGCATCAGGTCCACGCTCGCCGTAACCGTCATCGGCTTGTCGGAAGCGTTGCGCAGCGTGAACACGGCGCCGAACCTGTCGCCGGTACGGACCAGCGGCGGAATCCCGGCAAAGATGCTGAGATCCTGGGCTGCCCGAATATCGGTCTCACCGGTGCCGAACAATTGCGCGCCATCGGTGGCGATCGCGACCAGCTTGAAAGAGGTCAGCGCATCATTGAGCGTGACGGGCACGCGGGCATGGCCATTGGCATCGAGGGCGACATGTCCCTTCCACACCAGGACCGGCTGGAAGTTCTCGCGGTTGAGCCCTGAGAGGTCACCGCCGCCGCCGCCGCCGGCCTCAACTGCCTTCTTGCCATAATGCCGCTTGCCGACGACCTGGGTCTGTGCGGTCGAGGTGAGGACCGATAGCGACCGTTCCCCCATCATTGCACTCAGGACGTCCCAGCTGTCATTGGGTGCAAGCTGAAGCAGCGCCTGATCGACCGCGACAAAGGCGACATCGGCGCTCGCTGCCGGTTTGCCGTCCGGCATTTTCACATCAACATCGACCTGCGCGACGTCACGCGGGGCGTACCGCGCGCGATCGGCCTTGACCGCAACGCCGAGCCGATAGGCGTCCCAGCCGACCTTGACCTTGGCGATGCCGATTCGATACGCAGGCTTGCTGAGATCGACCAGCGCAGTCGGCTCGGGCGTTGGTTCCGTCTTGGCGACGATCCCCATCATCGCGCCAATATCGTGCAGCCAATCCCAGAATCCGGGCTGGACACGGCCGCGCACCGCCATCACCGAGACGAAGACGTCGGGCGCATAGCTGCCCGGCATCGCGACCTCGATTACCGGGTCCTTGCCGCTCAGATGCGTCACGAAGCTGGACAGGACGCCCTCGCGCTCCACGGTGACCAGCGCGGTCGCCTCGCGGAACGGCATGCGGACCTGGAATTTAGCCGTCTCGCCCGCCTTATATTCGGGCTTTTCGGCGATCAAATCCATCCGATCGCCATTGTCGCCGCCAAACCACCAATCCTCATCGCCGACGAGCCACACCGATTGGGTGCTGCGCGCCAGATTGCCGGCGGCATCGGTGGTGGTCGCCACGGCATAGATCTCGCCTGACACGCCCGGATTGATCGCACACAGCGCCAGTCCCTGCGCGTCGGTCGTCGCGGTGCAGCTGGTGGCGAGCTTGGTGGTCTTCATCTGGTTGTCATAGGCGTAGAAGCCGCCGATCAGCCGGCGCCGCGCTGTCAATATCTCGCGGTTATAGAGCGCGACGCTGATCTTCTGGTTGGGGATCGGCTTGCCCTCGGTATCCACCGCGACGAGGCGGAGGCGCAAATCGTCCTGCTTCATCAGCCAGCCGTCGGTCTTGATGCCGATCCGCACGCCGGAATCATAGATCGGGATGCTGCGCGAGGCAGTCAGCACTTCGCCATTGGCATCCTGGTAATCCATTTCAACCAGCATGTTGGCGGGGCCGTCGAGTGATTGCGGTACTTCGATCGCGGTCCGCGCTGTGCCATCGGCACCCAGCGTGACGGGCAAGGTCTGGGTCGGTGGCAGCGGATTCTGCTCCTCCTCGCCGTCGCCATTCATTGGCTTAACGCCCTCGGTCACTGCCTTGCCGCCAAAGCTGTAGCCGTCGTAATTTTTGGGGCTTGAAACGGTGCCGAACCAGCCGATCCGCAGATCGACGGGCAGATTGGCGGCGCCACCGCCCGAGAGATAGCCGACGAACAAATCGACAGGCAGCGTCTTGGGGCGGATCGCCGCTTCCTTGGGGCCGGCCACGCTGGCGCGCATGGTCGGCAGCCGATATTCGTCCACCTTGAAGGATTGTTCGGTGAAGATCGTTTTGTCGCCGCTGGCGTCCTTGACGATCACCTGCAGGTCATAATCGCCCATTGGCGCGCCTTGTGGCGCCTTCCAGCTGGTCTCCCCGACGCCATTGGCGTCGATTGTCAGGGGCAAATCGAATTGCGTATCGGAACCCCGATGCGACAGGCGCAGCGTCCCCGTAAAGGCCGGGCTGGTCGTAAATCCGCTGGCAATCGGCTTGCGGACGATGTGCTTCATGTTGATCGTCTCGCCTTGGCGGACAAGCGCCCGATCGAAAACGGTGTGGACGATGTCGTCGCGCGCCGAATAACCGTAGGGAAGATCAAAATCATAAGGGCGGATGCCTTCGCCCCAATCGGTGAGCGTGAAGCTGAAATCATCGTCCTTGCGTGCCGAGATCATTAGCGCATGCGCTGAGCCTTCGCCGGCACAATCGGCATAGGTTTCAGGGGTAGGCAGGCCTGCTGGAATGAACAGTCCGCCGCTCTTGTCGCTGACGCCGCGGGCCAGCACCTTGCCGGTGCAGCTGTCGGTCACCCGCACCTCGGCATTGCCGACCGGCTTGCCGGTGTCGAGCGCAGTCACCCACGCGAGGCTGCGATCCCGGCCCCATTTGAAATGCACCGCCATGTTGGTAACAAGCGCGGCGCTGGCAACATAGCGCGGCGCGGCGCGGCCGAGCAGGGCCTGGCCAAGCTTGGGGCTGGCAAGTTCGACAATGTAGAAGCCCGGCTTGGTCAGCGGAATGCCGACGACTTCGAAATCCTTGCCCTTGCCCGGCAGGCCGACTGTCATCGCGGCACCCTGATTGGCAGCGAGGATGGGACGCGAGCCGGTGTCGTTGATCGTCACCTTCTCCTTGCCGCGCTGCTCCTCGTGGCTGTCATAATCATCGGCAGCGTCGACGGTGCGCAGCCATCGCGCGATATCGCCATCGCTGCCGTCGATCTTCAGCGTCTGCCCTGCGACCAACAGGTTGCGCCCCTGCAACGCCGGTTCGACGTTGCGGACGGTCACGGGCAGGATCCCACCCTCGTGCGCTTCGAGAATGCCGAAGGGCGCGGCGAACTTCACCAGCGGTGGCGCTTCGTCAAAGCGGATGTCGAGCGGGAAGCGCTCGGCGTTGGACAATCGCCGGCCGCTTTCATCGGTGATGCCGGCAGGCAGGATGACCTTGGCATTGGTGGCAAACGGCAATGGTGTCGCAAAGCTGATATCGCTGATCGTCGCGCTTTTCTTGGCGTCATCGTCGAATTTCGGGGCGATGCTGCGACCATCGGTGGTCTGCAGGCGGATCTGCTCGGCAAGCGCCTTGGCGATCGGCGCGGAGAAACGCACCCACGCCTTTTCTACCGGGCTGCACCCGGCCTGCGGGTTAACCCGGCCGCATTCAAAGCGTGCGGCAAAGGGTTTGCGGACGGTAAAATCGAACCGCTGGTCGGTGCCGGCGATCTTGCCGCCGGCACCGGCGATCTTGCCCGACCAGACGATCGCCATGTCGCGCCCGGGCGGCAATGGCCGCCGGCATTTCAGGGCAGTGATCCCCGCCGTCATCGTCTGTCGATCGGCAGCTGCGGCGGGGATGGTTGCCGGCAACCCGGCGTTTTCCAGGAAGCTGCTCACCTCATAACGATCGGTGCCGAGATCGGCGAGCAGCTTGGGCGCAACGTCAGCGCCGAGCACGTCGACCGGGATTTTTTCGCCGATTCCGTCGACCGCGCAATAGGCGTTGGCGGCGACGGAGGCAGTCGTCGCCGGCATGTTGGCGGCAATCAGGAAGACCTGATCTTCTTCGATCTCGCCGCCATATTGGCCAGGCAGGACCGCGCGCGCGACCGGGCCCCCGGCATCGACCTTGAAGCTATGCTGTCCACCGATCGCATAGCCCGACACTGTCTTCAGCCCGTCGACCAAATCGAAGCTGCAGGCGGTGCCGCCGGGCAAGGGCGTCTTGAACTCATGGACAAAGGTCTGCTGATCGACCCAGCGACCCTCGCCGGGGATCGAACAGGTTACCTTGAATGGCGATGCGGCGCGCGGATCGCCGAGCGCGACCATAGGTTGGCTGAAGCGAACGGTGAAACGCTCGATCGCGCCATTGCCAATCCCCGGGGTGGCCACGACGACCTGCGGTGTATTGTCGCCAGAAGCGCTAATCGGTGCGACCGCAAGGGCCAGAAACGCCAAACGGGTTACCAGCTTCATTGTCGCCCCCTCGCTCAAATGATGCTGCAAGCTACCGGTCGCAGAGGGGGCGGTCCAGCGCCGAATCACGCTATAAAGCAATGACTTGCACATATCCTGCCGTTGCGGAACAAGGGGGGTTGGGCGAATCGTGGGGGAATCGGACGTGATCGGCTGGGAAGCCAGTGTCGCGCTGGTTGATATCGTGGCGCGAGAGGCATTGCTGTTTGCTGCCATCGGTATCGCGGTGGGCGGGTTGGACGACCTTGTCGTCGATCTGCTGTTTCTGGCCGGCTGCGGTTGGCGAAGACTGACGCGGCGGCGCGCGAACGAACCGATGCTGGCGGATTTTTCAGCGCCGGAACCGCAAGGGCGGATCGCGATTTTCGTGGCGGCGTGGGACGAGTCGGCAGTGATTGGGGCGATGCTGACCTCAGCGCTCGCAAGGCTCGAATTTCCGGATTACCAAATCTATGTCGGGACATATCCGAATGACCTGGCCACGATTGAGGCTGTGGCGCGAGTGGCGGCCAGCGATGATCGTGTCCGGCTGGTGGTTGGCTCGGTGCCCGGCCCAACGACCAAAGCCGCCAACCTTAATGTGTTGTGGCAGGCGCTGGTGCGCGATGAGGTAGCGGGCGAGGTCCGCGCCCGGGCGATCGTTTTGCATGATGCCGAAGACTTGCTCCACCCTTATGAACTCAAGATCTTCGATCGGCTGATTGGCCCGAATCTGGCAGTCCAGCTGCCGGTGCGGCCGCTCGTGCAGGCCGGTTCACGGTTCATTTCCGGACATTATTGCGACGAATTTGCCGAAGCGCATGGCAAACAACTGATCGTTCGCGCAGCGCTTGGGGTTGGCATGCCGTTGGCGGGCGTCGGATGCGCGATTGCGCGGGCGGCGCTGGCCGAGCTGGCGGCACGGCGCGCGGGCGATCCGTTCGATGCCGACAGCCTCACCGAAGATTATGAACTCGGCCTGCACCTCTCGGCGCTGGGCGGCCGGGTGATGTTCGCCAGGATCCGCGAATATCCTGGCGGACCGCTCGTAGCGATCCAGGCCTATTTCCCGGCCATCCTTGACGATGCGGTGCGCCAGAAGGCGCGCTGGATGATTGGCATCGCGCTGGCCGGCTGGGACCGGATTGGCTGGGGACGACGGCTTGATCTGGGCGATCACTGGATGCGCATGCGCGATCGCCGCCAGCCGATCGCCGTCCTTGTGCTAGCGGCTGCCTATCTGGCGCTGGTAGCGACGCCGCTGTCCTGGGTCGGCCACTGGTTGCTGGCGTCGCCGATGGCCGCCGCCGTCATCCCGCCTTTGGTTCTGCTGGCTAACGGCGCTTTGTTGGTGTGGCGGCTGGTGATGCGCGTTGCTTTCACCGCGGCGGCGTATGGCGCGCGCGAGGGACTGTGGTCGGTACCGCGCGCGTTGGTCGGCAATATCATCGCGCTGCTTGCGGCGCGCCGCGCTTTGCTGCGCTACATCGCCATGTTGCAGGGAGCGACGCTGCGCTGGGACAAGACGGCGCACGTCTTTCCGGCGGTCGGGCCGCAGCCTGGATCGTGAGTGGGCGTGGCAGCCCGTTGCGGTTTCTGGCGCTTGTCCTCGGCCTTTGGCTGGCGCTGCGGATCGGGGTTGGCTGGGGGCCGTCGGCAACTCCAATGGCCAAGGCGCCAGCGCGCGCGCCAGTGCGCGAGGAGGAGCGGCGCGATTTCCACCGGTATGTTGGCGCGGGCACCGTCCCGGTCGTGAGCAAGCGATGGCGATTTGAGGCGCAGCCCGCTGCGATCGCCGGGCCGCCCGCTACGATGATCAGGGGCGCCACTCCCGATCCGCGGCGCTCAGACAGGGCAATGGCTGGGCCTTCGGGAATCGACCAAGCCGGGCCTGATGCTGGGACAGGTCCATTGCCACCGGAGATGGCGCCAACTTTCCCCACACCGCTCCTTGGCTTAGCGCCGCCAATCCCCCCCACACCCGCTATGCCATCGTCCGCTTCGCGTTGGTCGGGGAGTTTCTGGCTGATCGCGCGCGGCGGGCGCGGGATCGGCGCGAGCCTTGCTGATAGCCAACTGGGCGGCAGCCAGGCCGGGCTGCGACTGGCCTATGCGCTTGGCGAGGAACGCCGCGTGGCCATCGTCGGGCGCTTCGCCACGCCACTGTCAGGCGCGGGACAGGAGGGAGCGCTTGGGCTCGAATGGCGCCCGACTCGCCTGCCGATATGGCTCGCGGCCGAGCAGCGGATCGGCATCCATGGCGCGCGCGGCGGCCCGGCGATCGGCATCATCGGCGGCTTGGGGCCACAGCCGATTGCGGAAGGACTCAATCTGGAGGGATATGGCCAGGCAGGCGTGATCCGCCGTGATGGCGTGATCGGATATGCCGATGGCAGTGTCAGGCTATTTCGCGAGGTCGCCATGTTCGGGCAGGCCCGACTTGATCTGGGGGCCGGCGGCTGGGGCGCGATCCAGCCGGGTGCAGCGCGGTTCGACCTGGGCCCCTCAATTGCGCTTCGCGCGCCGCTGAGGGGGCAGCAAGTGCGGCTGACGGTTGACTGGCGGCAGCGCTTGGCCGGCAATGCCCGGCCCGGATCGGGTCCGGCGCTGTCGATCGGGACGGATTTCTGACGGCGCGCCAGTCGGTGCTTCCGCGTCGCGCCTGAACAGGATATCGCGTAGCGACCCATGGACGTTTATCTGCCCATCGCCAATCTGAGCGTGAACGCGTTCGTCATCATCCTGCTTGGCGGGGGTGTTGGCCTGTTGTCGGGTATGTTCGGCGTTGGCGGCGGGTTTCTGACGACTCCTTTGCTGATCGTTTATGGCATTTCGCCGACGGTTGCCGCTGCCTCCGCTGCCAGCCAGGTGACCGGCGCCAGCGTATCGGGCGTGTTCGCGCATTTCCGACGCAATGGGGTCGACGTGAAGATGGGTGGCGTGCTGGTCAGCGGCGGCATCCTGGGGTCGTTCGTTGGCGCATGGATTTTCCAATTGCTCCAGGCGAGCGGGCAGATCGATACGGTCATCGCGATCATCTATGTGCTGTTGCTGGGCTCGATCGGCACAATGATGGCGCGCGAATCGCTGCAAAGTATCAGGTCGATCAAGACCGGGGTGGCGATGCGGGCGCGCAAGCGGCGGCACCATCCCCTTGTCGCCGCGCTGCCGCTACGGACGCGCTTTTATCGCTCAGGACTGTATATTTCGCCGCTCGCGCCGCTGCTGCTCGGTTTTTTCGTCGGCATTCTGACGATCCTGTTGGGCATTGGCGGTGGCTTCATCCTGGTGCCCGCGATGCTGTATCTGCTGGGGATGACAACCCAGGTCGTGGTCGGCACGTCGTTGTTCCAGACGCTTTTTGTCACGGCGATCGCGACGATGGTCCATGCGACCACGACCAAGGCGGTCGATATCGTGCTTGCTGCGCTGCTACTGCTCGGATCGGTGGTCGGCGCGCAAATCGGGGCGCGGCTGGCGACTCGGGTTAAGCCCGAATATCTCCGCCTCGCACTGGCCGTGATCGTGCTGCTGGTCGCATTCCGGGTGGCGATCGGCTTAGGCTTCCGCCCCGACGAGCTCTATTCGGTCGAGCTGTCATGAAGCGCGGATGGCTGCTGCTGGGGGCGCCATTGCTGATGGGGCAGGCCAAGCCGGTGCTGGTGCCCGATGTGTCACAGCGTGATATTGAGATTGCCTATAGCTTCACCGGGGCCGAATTGCTGCTGTTCGGGGCGATCCTATATCCCGGGGGCCGGGTGCCGAACGAGCGCGATGCCGATATCGTCGTGGTGGTGAAGGGCCCTGCCCAACCGATCCTGGTGCGCGAAAAACAGAAAATCGCCGGCATCTGGGTCAACGCCGCGCGAATGCGCTATCTGTCGGCACCGTCCTTTTACGCAATTGCCTCCTCCAAGCCGATCGATCAGCTCGTCGATGGCCGGACGCGGGCGATTTTTGAGCTAGGGCTCGACAGTCTGCAGCTGTCGCCAGCCAGCAACACGCCGACCGCCGAGCAGGATCGTTTCGCGCACGGGCTGGTTGAACTGAAACGCCACAATGCGCTCTATTATGAAGCACCGCGCGCGGTCGAAATCACCGATGGCGTGCTGTATCGGGCCCGGGTGCGGATCCCGGCGCGCGTGCCGGTCGGTCGGTTCACTGCCGAAACCTTCCTGATCCGCGATGGCCGTGTGCTGGCGGCGGCGGTGCGCGACATCGATATCCGGAAATCGGGATTCGAACGGTTTGTCGCCCGCGCCGCCGAGCGCGATTCTTTGGCCTATGGGCTGACCGCCGTTGCGCTGTCTGTCCTGTTTGGCTGGGGCGCCGGCTGGATCGCGCGCCGGTTCTAGGGCGCCCGCGCGGCAACGTTTTCTTTACGCCGCGCGTGCAAGGTGATCGCTCGACGCGCGCGGGGAACCACAGACATGACCGATAGTGCCCAGAGCCGCGCCTTTGATTCTGACCGTCGTCTCGATGTGCAGGCGATGGTCGATGCGGTCGATTCACATGGCGGCGAAATCGGCGTTGTTCTCGATATTGCCGGATCGAGCAGCCAGATCCTGCTCGATGCCACCTCGCTCGACCGATTAAGTCAAAGCGCGGACCCGGTTGTGGTCGCAGCTGGACAGGTTGGCAGCCAGGTGAAGATGCGAGTCGGTGCCACATGGCTGATCGCCAATATTCGGTCGCTCAAACTCGCCGATGGCCGCACCGGACAAATTACTGCGGCGATCGATTTTTTGGGCGAGGGCGATGAAGAGCGGCTGACCGGCAAGCTCTATAAGTTTCGCCGCGGCGTTACGCGGTATCCTATGCCTGGGTGTGGCGTTTTTCCGGTTTCGACCGCCGATCTCAAGCAAATCTATGCCGCCGATGATCGCGCCAATATCGAGATCGGCACGGTGTATCCAACGCGCGACATCCGCGCTGCGCTGTATATCGATGCATTGCTAGGCAAGCATTTCGCGCTGCTCGGCTCGACCGGTACCGGCAAATCCACCGCCGCCGCGCTGATTCTCCACCGCATTTGCGACCTCGCGCCGCAAGGGCATATCGTGATGGTCGATCCGCACGGCGAATACGCCGCTGCCTTCAAGGGCAATGGCGCAACCTATGACGTGTCGAACCTGCAGATGCCCTATTGGCTGATGAATTTTGAGGAGCATTGCGAGGTGTTCGTCACCAGCCATGGTTCCGAACGCCAGATCGACTCGGATATTCTTGCCAAATGCCTGTTGATGGCGCGCGCCAAGGGTAGGCTGGGCCAGGAAATCTCGAAACTCACAGTCGATGCGCCGATCCCCTATCTGCTCAGCGACCTCACCAATCTGATCAGCCTGGAAATGGGCAAAATGGATCGCGCGGGCGATACCGCGCCATATCTCCGGCTCAAGACCAAGATCGACGAGGTCAAGGCGGATCCGCGCTATGGCTTCATGTTCTCAGGGATGTTGGTCGCCGATACCATGGCCGGCTTTATTGAGCGCGTGTTTCGGATGCCGGGCGAGGGCAAGCCGATTTCGATCATCGATGTGTCCGGCGTGCCATCGGAAATCACGTCGGTGGTTGTGGCGGTGCTGGCGCGGATGGTGTTCGATTTTGCGATCTGGTCGCGCAACGAGCCGCAGCGGCCGGTGCTGCTCGTATGCGAAGAGGCGCATCGCTACATCCCTGCCAATGAATCGATGTCGTCGGTCGGTCGGATTCTCAGCCGGATCGCCAAGGAAGGCCGCAAATATGGCGTATCGTTGGGGCTGATCACGCAGCGGCCATCGGATCTGGCCGAAGGCGTGCTGTCGCAATGCGGTACAATCATCGCGATGCGGCTCAACAATGATCGCGATCAGGCCTTTGTCCGCGCCGCGATGCCCGAAGGCGCGCGCGGCTTTCTCGATGTTATCCCGGCGCTGCGCAACCGCGAATGCATCGTCTGTGGCGAGGGCGTCGGAGTGCCGATTCGCGTCTCGTTCGATGCGTTGGAGGATGAGCGGCGGCCTGCATCGGAGGATCCGCTGTTTTCGCAGCTTTGGCGCGAAGTCGGCCAGGAAGATCAGATTATCGCGCGGACAATCAAGCGCTGGCGCGCCCAGGGCCATTGATCGGCTGAGTAACGTTGGCGCAAGCGTCGGCAGCCCGCGTCGTCAGCGGATTAGTGTGCGCCCGGCTTTACCGACAGCAGTGACGCCAGTTTTGCCTTGAAGGCGCGCAGCGCGTCACCCGACAGCTGGGCGACCTGGGTAAAGGTGATGGTGCGCGGATTGATCGAGATACCGTTGCGCCATACCTCATAATGAAGATGCGGGCCGGTCGACATGCCGGTCGAACCGACATAGCCGATGATCTGGCCCTGGGCGACACGCGTGCCAGCGCGCACCGCGATCCGGCTCATATGGCCATAGCCTGTGGCGAGGCCGCCCGAATGGGTGAGTTTGACGAAATTGCCATAGCCGTTGCTACGGCCTGCCAGCGCGACGATGCCGTCCATTGCGGCATGGATCGGCGTGCCATAGGCGGCACCGAAATCCATGCCCTTGTGCATGCGCATCATCCGCATGATCGGGTGGAAGCGCATGCCATAGCTGGAGGTAAGGTGACCGGACACCGGCATCGACATCACGCCGCGGCGCTCGCCAACGCCCGAAGCTTCGAACCATTGGCCGCCCTTGCCGCCAGCGGCTTCGCCACCCCAGCGCAGCAATTGAACTTTTTTCGCGCCGCGATCGAGCCCGGCATAGAGCAGTTCGCCCAGCTGGACTTCGCCGGTGGCGGCGCGGGCTTGGCGGACGACGATATCGAAGATATTGTCGGCCTGAACATCGCGACCAATCGAAATCCGGCTGGCCAGCGCGCGTATATAGGCTTCGACGGCCTTGGCGGGTGCACCGGCGGCGCGGGCCGAGCGGTAAAGACTTTGGCCGACCAGCCCGCGAATCCTGAGCGGCGTATTGTCGATGGCGATCGGCTGCGGGGTCATCACCAGCTTGCCGCCGGTGCGCGCCACGGCAACGTTCAGGTCAAAACGTGCGCGGAATTTCAGGTTGTCGAGCGGCCGGGGGACGTCGCGGCTTGGCCGGCGGCCGAGCGTGAGGGCCAGCTGCGTGCCGGGCTTGATCGCCGACAGCGCCACCGCGCGCGCCACCATCTGGGTGACGCTTTCAGCTTCGTCGCGGGCGACGCCGGCGCGAGTAAGGACGCGTGAAAAATTATCGCCGCTGCCCAATGTCGCCGCCAGCTCGATCATCGGCCGCTCGGGCGTTTCGGCGAGTGGGGCAACAAGATCGTTGGAGGCGATTCGTCGGCCGGAATTGGCACCCCAGCCAAGCGGAGCGATTGCTTGCGCACGCGCCTCTTCCCATGCCGCTCCTTCCAACGGCGCAGGTGTCGCGCCGATCAACGGGCGATTGAAACCGGGCGACAGCCAGCAGGTCGCCGCGATCAGGGCGGTGCAAGTCGCCGCCCCCCGCCACCAGGTGGCGGTGCCGATCTGCGCGCCGAGATCGGGCGCCCAGTCAATATCGGCGAGCCGGGCGCGCAATGCCTCGAGGCTGGTCTGGCTGTTGAGCGGTGCGAGCGTGCGGCCGAATGACAGGGTTGCTGAGCCACCCCCTTCGTCCAAGCCATGATCGCTGCGGAGAAACAACAGCCGCCCTCGCTACTATGAATGCGCAACATGCTTTTGCGCTTCGTGAAGAGACGACTGTGGCGCTGGACCCCTAAAGTCAAATTAACCCGGTGTGTCGATTGTCCCAATTGCGACGAATGGTGTGACTCCAAGGACCAACAGAAATGGCCGATTTCTGCGGTTAAACAACGAAATTGGTAAATGGACATTTTTTGCACGTCCCCCGGTTGCGTTGCGCGGTGCGCCACGCGATCTTGGGCGTACGATGACTGGACATGCCACCCGCCCGGTCACGGCCGTTTTGGGCCCGACCAACACCGGCAAGACTCATCTTGCGATTGAACGGATGTGCGGCCATTCGAGCGGCATGATCGGCTTTCCGCTGCGATTGCTGGCGCGCGAAGTCTATGACCGGGTGGTCAAGCTGAAAGGCCCGGCACAGGTCGCGCTGATCACCGGCGAGGAAAAAATCCTCCCGCGCGATGCCCGCTGGTTTCTGTGCACCGCCGAAAGCATGCCGCTCGATCGCGATCTCGCCTTTGTTGGCATCGATGAAGCGCAATTGGGCGGCGATCCCGAACGCGGCCATGTCTTTACCGATCGGCTGCTGCGCGCGCGCGGTCGCGACGAAACGATGATTCTTGGTTCGGAAGCGCTGCGGCCGATGATCAGGGCGCTGATTCCCGATGCCGAGATCGTCAACAGGCCGCGCTTCTCGACACTTAGCTATGCCGGCGCGCGCAAGATTTCGCGGCTGCCCAAAAGGTCGGTGATCGTCGCCTTCTCGGCCGAAGAGGTCTATGCGGTCGCCGAGATGCTCCGGCGGTTGCGCGGCGGCGCAGCAGTGGTGATGGGCGCGCTGTCGCCGCGCACGCGCAATGCCCAGGTCGCGATGTTCCAGTCGGGTGAGGTCGATTATCTGGTCGCGACCGATGCGATCGGCATGGGGCTCAACATGGATGTCGCCCATGTCGCCTTCGCCTCATTGCGCAAATTTGACGGGCATCGCCAGCGCCGGCTGACGGTTGCGGAAATGGCGCAGATCGCAGGCCGCGCCGGGCGACATCAGCGCGACGGCACCTTCGGCGCGCTCAGCGAGTCGGGGCCCGGGGCGTTCGCGCCGGAGGAAATAGCGGCGATCGAAGAGCATCGCTTTCCCCGGCTCGAGCACCTTTATTGGCGGGAGGGCGAGCCGGCGACGGCGAACATCGACGATCTGATCGCCGATCTGGAACAGCGCCCATTGTCCCCGGTGCTGCGCGCCGCGCCCGAGGCCCTCGATCTGGCGGTGCTCAAGCGGCTCGCCGAGGAAGAGGGGGTTCGGGAGCGGACGCGTGGTGCGGCGATGGTGAAGCGCTTTTGGGCGGCATGCGGCGTGCCTGATTTTCGCAAGCTTGGGATCGATCCGCACGCCCGGTTTGTCGCCCGGCTCTATGGCTATCTATCGACCGGCGCCGGGCACATTCCGCACGACTGGTTCGCCACCGAGATCGCCCGGCTCGATAATGTAAACGGCGATGTCGAAACGATCGCCGGCCGGATCGCCGCCGCGCGCAGCTGGGCCTATATCGCCAACCGGCCCGACTGGATGGCCAACCCTGCGCACTGGGTCGAGCGTACCAGGGCTCTCGAGGAGCGGCTGTCGGATGCACTGCATGATCGGCTGACCCAACGCTTTGTCGATCGGCGTACCACCGTGTTGATGCGGCAGATCGGGGCAGATGCCAATGCACTGATGGTAACGGTCGCCGATGACGGTGCGGTGCTCGTCGAGGATCAGGCGATCGGCCGGCTCGAGGGGTTTCGCTTCGTCGTCGACGCCGATGCCCGCGCCAGCGACAAAAGGCTGCTCCTGTCGGCGGCGGAAAACCGGCTTGGGGCCGAGCGGGCGCGGCGCGCGGCTGCGCTGGAGGCTGCACCGGATGCCACGCTTGCCCTGGGCGAGGGGAATCGGCCGACGATCATCTGGGCGGGGCATGAGGTGGCGCAACTCAATCCCGGGCCCATGCTCGCGCGTCCCCGAATCGAGCTGGATCGCGCGCTCGATTGTCTCGACAAGCCTACCCGTGACCGAATCAGGACGCGGCTGGAGGCGTGGGTTGCGGCCCAGCTTGCCCGCCATGCCGGGGCGATTGCCGCGCTCGAGTCGATGGCGCGCGATCCGGCTGCGCCGCCCGCGTTGCGGGTGATTGCCGCCGCGCTTGGTGCGGGCGCTGGCATTGCCGCGCGGCTGCCGCTTGGCGAGGCGATCGACGCGCTCGTCGCCGATGACCGGCAGCGGCTGCGCCAGGCTGGCGTGATCATCGGCGCGCTCGACCTGTTCGATCCGCGCTTGCTGAAACCGGCGGCGGCGCGCTGGCGCCGGGCGCTGCTGGCGGCGCGATCGGGCGAGGCAGTGGCGGCATTGCCCCAGCCCGGCGCGACGGTGCTGGCGCACGGTACGGCTGGCACCGGCGCGACGCTGGGCTTTCGCGAGATTGGTGCGCAGGCAGTTCGCGTCGATCTGGTCGAGCGGCTGGCGCGCGCTGCGCATGATGCCCGCGCCGGCAAGGCGCCTTTCGCGCCCGATTCGGCGCTCGCCACGTCGATTGGGATCACCCAAGCGACCGTCGACCGGTTGATGACCCAGCTCGGCTTTCGCGCCGCGCCGGCCGAGGCCGGGCTTCCCCGCTGGGTCTGGCGGGGGCGTCCACCACGGGCCAAACCGGCGCCGCCGGCCCGCGACAATGCCTTTGCGGCGCTCGCGCCGTTGACCGGTCGCCATGGGTGAAGCGCAATGCCCGGCATAGCGCGAGATGATGCCATGTTGGCGATGCGGATCGATAAATTCCTTTGGTATGCCCGTCTCGCCGGGTCGCGCAGCGCGGCACAAAAGCTGGCCGAGGCCGGCACGCTGCGGCTCGATGGTCGCCGGGTCGATCGGGCGCATGCGCTGGTCCGCCCTGGCTCGGTCCTCGCCTTTGTCCAGGGCGATGGAGTGCGCGTGCTGCAAGTCGTGGCGCTGCCAGGACGGCGCGGACCAGCCGCCGAGGCCGCCGCGCTATTCGCCGATGCCGCACACCGCAGTTGACGGGCAACAGACGCGCGCATAGCAGAAGCCAGTAATCCACGGGGAGTTAGCCGAGCATGACCTACGTCGTTACCGACGCCTGCATCCGTTGCAAATATATGGACTGTGTCGAGGTCTGCCCGGTCGACTGCTTTTACGAAGGCGAGAATATGCTGGTGATCAATCCCAGCGAGTGCATTGATTGCGGCGTTTGCGAACCCGAATGCCCCGCCGAAGCGATCCTGCCCGATACCGAAAACGGGCTGGAAAAATGGCTCGAGCTCAACACCAAATTCTCGGCTGAATGGCCTAACATCACGCGCAAGCGCGAAAGCCCGGCCGACGCCGACGAGTTCAAGGGCGTCGAGGGCAAGTTCGAGGATCTGTTTTCGGCCGAGCCCGGCCAGGGCGACTGACGGAACGGCTTTTTGCCGGCCGCGACGGTGCGCGGTCCGGAATGCCGGTGGCACGCCTTGCCCTAGATGGGGCCCGATTTGGGACGGGCGTGTGCACGGGGTGAACGATTGATCGGCGGGCCGCCGGCAGGCGGCGGCTGTTCGCGTCCCGGGCGACTGGTAATTTTGTGACGACTATGTTAAACAAGTGAGTGACGGTGGTGCCGATCGGTACCGCCGCTATCGGAGACTCACACGCACACCGCCCTAACCGCGCCGACCGCCAAGGCCGCAAGCGCGCTTCCCCCGGGGCTATGATCACGGAAAGGCTCAACAGAATGGCTGCCAAGGCGCTGTCCTTCGACGTCGGTGACTATGTTGTTTATCCCAAGCATGGCGTTGGCCGTGTAATCGAGCTGCAACGGCAGGAGATCGCCGGCATGCAGCTGGAGCTCTATGTTCTGCGCTTTGAAAAAGAACGCATGACGCTGCGTGTCCCCACCAACAAGGCCGAAAGCGTCGGGATGCGCAAATTGTCGTCGGACAAGACGCTGCGTGAAGCACTCGACACGCTGACCGGCAAGCCGCGCGTCAAGCGGACGATGTGGTCGCGTCGTGCCCAGGAATATGAAGCCAAGATTAATTCGGGCGACCTGGTGTCGATCGCCGAAGTGGTCCGCGATCTGTTCCGCGCCGATGATCAGCCCGAGCAGAGCTATTCCGAACGCCAGATCTTTGAAGCGGCGACCAGCCGCCTCGCCCGTGAGCTGGCGGCGATGGAACAGGTCGACGAGCCAACCGCACAGGAAAAGATCCTGGAAATCCTGCGCAAGGCCGCAGCAATCCACAACAAGGACAAGGAACCTGCCTGATCACCCCTGATCAGGCCGGTGCAAGTCCGAGCATCAAGAGGGCGGTTGGCAACAGCCGCCTTTTTTGTTTGTCAGGCGTCCCTTGTGTGTTATGTTGACAACACACAAGGGAGAATTGACCGATGCGCCTGTTCATTCTGCTCGCTTCGTTACCGATCGCCGCCTGCTCGGCAGGTGCCCTGGGTAGTTCGCGTGACGTTGCCGGTTCGGGTTCCGGCACCACCCGCAATTATGCGGTGCGCGATTTCACCGGCGTTGCGCTGCGCGGTTCCGATGACGTCGACATCAAGCTGGGCAGCAGCTTCAGCGTTCGCGCCGAAGGGCCGAGCGATGTGCTCGACCGCCTCAAGATCGAGCGTGATGGCAGCACACTCAAGATCGGTCGCAAATCCGATCCCAGCTTCAATTGGGGCAATAGCGGGAATGCGCGGATTTTCGTGACGATGCCGCGGCTGATCGATGCCGGCGTTGCCGGTTCGGGCGACATGACGATCGACCGCGCCGAAGGCGATGCACTCGACGCCTCCACCGCTGGCTCCGGCAATATCACAATTGCCGCGCTCAGCGTGAAGGCGGCTAGATTCTCGATCGCCGGCTCAGGTGGCATCACCGCCAAGGGCAGCGCTGACAAGCTCAAGATGGCGATCGCGGGGTCAGGCGATATCGATGCCGCCGGCGTCAAGGCGCGCGGGGCAGATGCCTCGATCGCCGGCTCGGGCAGCGTCAAGGCCGATGTTAACGGACCCGCCACGGTTTCGATCATGGGATCGGGTGACGCCGACATGGGCAAGGGGGCGACCTGCACTACCAGCAAAATGGGGTCGGGCACGGTCAACTGCGGTAAGTAACCGCGGTGCCGGGCTTGTCGGCAGGGGCGAATCGGTGCGATGCACAGTCGATGATCCGTCTGTTGCTACCCCCGTTGCTTGTCCTAACCGCATTTCCGGCGCAGGCGGCCGATCGAACCTATTCGATCGGCAGCTTCGACCGGATCCGGATCGAGGGGCCTTATGAGGTCAAGCTGACCACCGGCAAGGCGCCGGGCGGGCGGGCAAGCGGCGACGATCACGCGCTCGATGCGCTGGTGATCACGGTCGAAGGCCAGACAATGATCGTGCGCGCGCGGGTGCTGGCGGTTGGCGAAAGCCCGGCACCGCCCAAAATCCCGCTGGTGATCACGCTGACCACCCCCGATCTGCGCGCCGCCAATGTCAATGGCGGCGGCCGGCTGGTGATCGCACCGATGGTCAACCAACGGATCGACCTGTCGGTCAATGGCGCGGGCGGCCTGAGCGTGCAGGGCATCGATGCCGATCAGCTCAACGTCACCGTGATCGGTGCCGGTACGATGACGTTGGCCGGGCGCGTGGGGCGCGCCCGCTATCAGCTTTCCGGCCCCGGCACGATCGAGGCAACGGCGCTGATCGCCAAAGACCTGATCGGCCGATCCGAGGGCAATGGCGAAGTGCATGTCGCTGCGCGCTACACTGCTGATGTCTCGTCGACCGGGCTCGGTGCGATCACGGTTGCCGGCAAACCCGCCTGCCGTGTGCAGTCTTCGGGCGGTGGGCCAATTCTCTGCCAGTCAAAGTAGCGCCAGGGCGGTCAGCTTGCTCATCAGCATGGCCGGCATCTGATCGCTGTCGGTGGCATCGCCAACCAAGTCGGCCGGGGCGTCGCCGCCCTCAAGATAGCGCCAGCCCTGATGCGCCCGCTTGGGCATTGCGCTGACGAGAATCAGCTGCGGATCAAGCAGGATTGCCACTTTGCCCGCTTCTGCTTCGCCAAAGCCGGTGATCGGCGACCGGGCGATCAGCTGGTGCTTGAGAATCCAGAACAGCGATCCCAGCCCGGCAATCTCGGCGTGTCGTTTGGGCAGATACCGTGTCGTCAGGAACAGTGGCCCGTCGGCGGCGCGCGCCAGGAGTCGTTCTGCGAGATGATCGGTGCCGGTAGCGCCGAACGCGACCTTGGTGAGATGGAGGGGCATGGTGAGTGGCGAATTGGCTTTTCGCCAGCGCGCGTCAAGTCAGGCGCCCAGCCCCCAAAGCGAGGCAAGGCCGAGAAACGAGAAAAATCCCATCACATCGGTCATCATTGTCACGAAAACCGCAGAGGAGACAGCCGGATCGACCTCTGCGCGCTCCAGCGCCACTGGCACCAGAACCCCGGAGAGGCCAGCCACCAGATTGTTGATGATCATCGCAAGGCCGATCACCAGCGCCAGATCGCTGCGCCCGAAAATCAGATAGGTACCGGTGCCGATCAGCACACCCAGCATCGCGCCGTTGGCGGCGGCAATGCGCAATTCGCGGAAGATCATCCGGCGGGTGTTCGAACTGGTCAGCTGATTGGTGGCCAAGGCGCGGACCACCACCGCCAGCGTTTGGGTGCCGGCATTGCCGCCCATGCCCGACACGATCGGCATCAGGACGGCCAGCAGCGCGAAGCGGGCAATTTCGCCCTGAAACGCGCCGACCACCGACGCCGCCAGAATGGCGGTGCCCAGATTGACGATCAGCCAGGTCACGCGGGTGCGCACCGTGAGGTGAATCGGTTCATTGATGTCCCCTTCACCGGCACCGGACAGCCGCAGGATATCCTCGCCCGCTTCCTGGCTGATGATGTGGACGATGTCATCGACGGTGATCATGCCGACCAGCCGGCCGGCGGGATCGACGACGGCGGCGGAGATCAGCGCATATTTCTGGAAGCGCAGCGCGACTTCCTCCTGATCCATCTCGACCGGGATCAGCGTCTGCTCGCGCTTCATGACGTCACCGATCGCGACGGTGCGCGGCGTGCGCATGATCCACGACAGTTGGCAGGCGCCAACTGGCTTGTGTGCCGGATCGACGACGAAGATTTCCCAGAAATCGGTGGTCAAATCGTCATTGCCGCGGAGATAATCGAGCACGTCGCCGACGGTCCAATGTTCCGGCACCGCGATCAGTTCGCGCTGCATCAAGCGGCCGGCGGACTCCTCCGGATAGGACAATGCCTCTTCGATCGCGGCGCGATCATCGGGGTCGAGCGCGCGCAACACGGCGCGCTGATCGCTCTCCTCCATGTCCTCGATGATGGCGACCGCATCATCGGTATCGAGTTCGGCGGCAATCGTCGCGATTTGATGCGGCTCGAGCGCGTCGATCAGCGCCTCGCGCACATAATCGTTCATCTCGGCGAACACATCGCCGTCGAGGAGGTCGGCAATGGCGGTGGCGAGCGGCGCGCGCTGATCGGCCGGAACAAGCTCGAACAGATCAGCGATGTCGGCCGGGTGAAGCGGCTCGACCAGCGCCCGGGCACCCTCGGCGTCGCCGTCATTGAGTGCGGCCAGCACGGCGGAGACGAATGCGGGCTTGAGCCGGTCATCCTCGTCGAGCTGGTTGCTCTCGGCTTCGTGTTGGTCGAGTTCGGTCTCGCTCATCGTCCGACCTCCCGTCGCTGGCGGCTATAGCACCGCCCTCTAGCCGCCTCGATCAACAAAGCCAATCGCACATGATTTGCAAGCGCGCGCGCGGCTCGCTAGGGCCGCCTCATCTTTTGCCAATTCGAGGATTCCCCATGGCCGACCAATTCGAAACGCTGACGATGACGCTGGAAAGCGGCGATGTAACGATCAAGCTGCGCCCCGATCTGGCCCCTGGCCATGTCGAGCGGATCGGCTCGCTGGCCAATGAGGGCTTTTACGACGGCGTCATCTTTCACCGGGTGATCCCCGGATTCATGGCGCAGGGCGGCGACCCGACCGGCACCGGCATGGGCGGTTCCGAGAATCCCGATCTCAAGGCTGAATTCAGCAAGGAGCCGCATGTGCGCGGGGTTTGCTCAATGGCGCGGTCATCTGCGCCCAATAGCGCCAACAGCCAGTTCTTCGTGTGCTTTGACGATGCCCGCTTCCTCGACGGCCAATATACCGTCTGGGGACAGGTGACGGCCGGTATGGAGCATATCGATGCGCTGCCCAAAGGTGAGCCGCCGCGTGCGCCGGGCAAGATCGTGACGATGCGCGCTGCCTGAACGAGGCGCGATCGACGCGCGGGCTAACCGGGTCAGTTGCCCGAAATGCCCTCGGATGTGCCCAGCGCGTCGATCAGCCAATCGTGGAACAGCTTGACTGGGCGCTGTTGCAGTGCGCGGGGGCGGCAGACGAACCAGTAGCTGTAGGGACTCTCAACGACGATATCGAACAGGCGGACAAGCCGCGGATCATGCGCGTCTTCGTAATGATTGGCGTGCATGAAGGCGACACCAAGGCCTTGCGCGACCGCCTCCAGCATCAGTGCGCCCGAATCGAAATGATCGACCGCGCGCGGTTCCAGATCGGCCAGCCCGGCGGCGTTGCGCCAGCTGGTGAACGTATCGGGCATGTCGCGGTGGACCAGCGCGGTCAACGTCGCCAGCTGGCTCGGTTTGGTGATCGGCGAATCGCCTTCGATCAGGGTGCGGGCGCCGATGACATAGATGTTGTTGCGATCGAGTCGCCGGGCATAGAGCGCGGGATCGACATCACGCTGGAGCACGATCGCGGCGTCGAGCCCCTCGCCCAGCCGGCTGGTGCTATGGCCGGCGGTATCAATGTCGAGATGGAGTTCGGGGTAGAGCAACCGCAGCGCCGGGAGCTTGGGAAACAGCCGCTGCGCCGCGAACAGCGGCAGCACACCCAGCCGCAGCCGCAGCATATCGGCGCCGCTGGTCATCGATTCGACCGCATCGGAGATATTTTCGAGCGCGGGCGCGATTTGCATGATCAGCCGCTCGCCATCGCTGTTGAGTTGCATCGCCTGATGGCGGCGATCGAACAGCGGCCGGCCGATAAAGCGCTCCAGCGCCTGAACACGGCGGCTGAGCGCCGGGGCCGAGAGAGCGAGCTCCTGGGCAGCGGCTTTCACCGAGCCCAGCCTGGCGACCTGGACGAAGGCCTCAATAGCGGTCAGTGGCGGCAATCTTCGCAAGGGGCTCCTCCCTGTTGCGCTGCATCATAAGCTCACTGGGTATTGCATAACAGGCAAGTTGCGTTTTGCGCCACAATGAAATGCGTTTTCTGCAATCGCGGTTATTCTTTTCGCACTTGCACAATAATCTGCTGCACTGCACATAGAGCAGGCCTTTCAGGCATCCTCTCCTAAAAACTTTCAAGGCCGATCCCTCCGGGGGTCGGCCCTTTTTTTGGCCTGAAATGGCCTGTCGCGACGCGCAGGGCGTTAATCAATGGCAGGCGTGGGGCGATCGCGCAGCTGCTGCCAGGCGAAAACCAGCATCGTCACCAACGCGGCCGAGGCGATCAGATAGGGCAATGGCTTGTAGAGTTCATACAGGCCGACGCCGATCGAGGGGCCAAGCACAAAGGCGGCGCCATTGATCGACGTGACCTTGCCCGCCACCGATCCCTGGCCTTCCGGCCCCACCGCCAGCGATGCCCCGGCGGTAAAGCCCGGCCGGGTAAAGCCGAATCCCAGCGACGCCAAGCCATAGGCAAGCGCAATGCTGTACAGCGAGGTCGCCATCCCGGTCAGCGCGGTGCCGATGGCGGCGATGACCAGCCCGATCAGCACCAGGCGGCGCGGATCGAGATTGAGGTTGGGAATGATTCCCCATTGCGCCAACAAGGCAGCACCGGCGCCGATGATCAGCACCAGACCGGTCGGTTGCAGGGCAAGCGCTGGCTCAAGGTGCAGCCGATCGATCACCAGAAAGCCGATTGCCTGACCCGTCATCGCCTGGGCATGGCCCATCACCAGGCCGGCGATCATCCAGCCGCGAATCCGGGGATCGCGATAACCGACCTGTTCGGTGTCGGCAGCGGTCGCCGCGGTAATGCTGGCGCCGCTGCTCTGGCCGCCGATCGACGGATAGGCGCTGACGGCGGCATGATGGCCAATGGCCTTGCCGCGATCGTCGGGCAGGATTCGGTAGATGGTGACCAGCATCGCCAGCCCGAACGCCGAAAAGATGAAGGCGGGACCGGCGAGCCCGATATGGACCGGGCCCAGCCAGCCGAGAATCAGATAAGGCGCGATCGCCGGCCCCAGAATCGTGCCGAGCCCGAAAGCCGAGGCGAGCAGGGTGAGCGCCTTGGTCCGGTCTTCCCGGCTGGTCCGCCCGGCCACCAGTGCCTGCACTGCGGGCGGCGCGGCGGCACCGAAGCCACCATAGATCAACCGACCCATGATGAAGAGCATGAAGGCCAGGCTGCCGCTGATCCAGCCATTGATCCCGGCCATCAGGAACAGGCCGCACAGCCCGAGCGAGACCGCAAAGCCGGCCATGCCGAGCAGGATCATCGCCCGCCGGCCATGCGCATCGGATCGCCGCGCCCAAAATGGCGCCGCCAATACCCAAAGCAGCGCGGATACCGAAAATGCCGCCGCCACCCCGCTATCGGCGACATGCAGCGATCGGCCGAGCGCCGGCAGCACCGATTGCAGCGCCGTGTTGCCGGCCGCGATGGTCAGCATCACCAGGAACAGCAGCACGAAATCGCGATCGGGGGCAGTGCGCTTCATGACCGTTGCCAGGCATAATCGCGCGTCACCTCAGCGACGACGACTTCGTAGCGGCTATACCAGCGCGCCCGGCCAAGATCGCGGATTCGCTGATGGTCCGGGTGATCGCGCCACGCCTTGGCGCTCGTCTCGTCCGCCCAATAGCTGACGGTGATCCCGAGCTGATCGGTGCCCCGCGCGCTCTCCATGCCGCAATAGCCGGGCTGGGTTGCGGCCAGGCCATCCATTGCCGCTGCAGCAGCCGCATAGTCGTCGCCATGCTGATCGGTGCGCACCGACAGAAAGATCACTGCAATCTGGCCCACCCGATTGGTCATGTCGCCCGATTAGGCAGTTGGTGGCAGGGCGCAAGCCTTCAGCTGAACAGGGCGCCCAAGGCCGGCCATTGCTTGAGCAGTGTCGCTGCATCGAAATAGTCGCGCCAGGCCGTGATTTGCCCGTCATGGATTTCGAATATCCCGGTCACCGGCAGTTCGACCCAGCCTGTCGCGAGCCGGTGACGATCAAGCCGTTCGGCAAATACCAGCGGACCGTCGGTTACCATGTGCCGAATCACGAATTCATTCTCGATCGTCGGGGCGAAGAAGGGCTCGAGCACGGCGCGGACCGCGGCGGGGCCAATTACCGGTTCCATCGGCATGTTGTGATAGTGGCAATGCTCGGCGATCAGCGGCAGCGCGCCGTCATAGTCCTTGACGGCCATCAAGCGGAGAAAGCGATCGACAATAGCGCCGGGGTCGGTGGGATTGGTCATGGCAGCTGCCTTTCTGTAGCGGTCGCTACAGATATCGCGCAATCGCATTGGATGCAAGCGGACGCGCGTGGCGTTGTTTTCCAATGTATTGAATCATCATCGCCGTCCGGGCTGCGCTTGTCGAAGCCCTGCTTGTCTTGCCGACAGCCGAGAAGGAAGGCAGCGCTTTGACAAGCGCAGGGCGACCGGATTGGCGGGGCTGGCTCAGTTTCACGGGAAACGAGCCTAACGCCGCCGCTCCCGCCCGAAATTCAGGCCCTTGGTCACGTTATAATCGAGCACCGTCATGGTGAAAAAGGCGACAGCCTGTTTCAGGCGGGTCCACCAGCCGGTGCGGGCCTTGTACAAGGACGCGGTAATTCGTTCCGATTGTGCGATTTCGCCGTCGATATAGGCCCGCACATGCGCGGCGAATCCGGCGTCTTCGATCCGCAGCATCATTTCCAGGTTCAGAAAGAGGCTGCGCACATCATAGTTGGATGAGCCAATATAGACGATATCGTCGATCAGGAAGAGCTTGGTGTGAAGCTTGGTCGGCTGATATTCGTAAATTTCGACGCGCTTGCGCAGCAGTCCGGCATAGGTGAAGCGCGATGCCCAGATCGCCGCGCCATGATCATTCTTCGACGCCAGCACGATCCGCACCTGCCCGCGCATGCCGGCGGCATCGAGCCGGCGCAGCATGGCCGGGCTGGGCGCGAAATAGGCGCTGATCAGATCGAGCCGCCCGGCGCGCTGGATATCGTGCTTGATCGCATGCGCCCAGGGCGACAGGCGACGGGTTGGGCCGCCGAATAGCCAGCGCACCGATCCACCCGGTTCGCTCCACGCCGCGAGCGAGCGGCGCAAGATTCGCAGCGGCGCGCGCGGCCGGCGCGTCCATCGGGCAAGCGCATCGAAATAGCCCGTAATCCGCATCGCCGCTGGCCCTTCGACCAGCAGCCCCAGATCGCGCCAGGCCTGATCGGCGGGGGTGCCGAAATAGGCATCCTCGACATTGAATCCGCCGATGATCGCGCGCGGGGCAGCGCCTTCGCCGTCGGCAAGCGCCAGCTTCTGGTGATTGCGTAACAGATAGCGGCGCCCCCAGCGCGGGACGAAGCGGCACACGCTGATTCCGGCCGCCGTCATCGGATCGAAAAAGTGGCGCTGGCTTGCGGCCTCGCTGCCCAGGCCATCGACGATCAGCGATACCGCAACGCCGCGCGCCGCTGCACGGATCAGCGCCGCCCGGACCCGGCTGCCGGCACGATCATCGACATAGATATAATAGATGATCCTGAGCGTCGCCTGCGCGGCATCGATCAGCGCGATCAGTGCCTCAAGCCGGGCAGGGCCCTTATCGAGCAGGGTCAGCCGATTGTCGTCAACGATGAAAGGCGGTTGGGGTTCGGCCATTAATGTCGTCCATGCGGGGTTGCAAACAGCGGAGCAAGGCTCAATTCTTGACTCAACCCCGGGGTTCCCCTAGGCGCCGCCTTTCCGTTACATTGAAGGAAGCGTTCGTATGGCGCGCGTTACCGTCGAAGATTGCGTCGACAAGATTCCCAACCGTTTCGATCTCGTGCTGTTCGCCGCACAACGCGCGCGTCAGATATCGGGCGGTGCCGAATTGACCATCGACCGTGACCGCGACAAGAACCCCGTTGTCGCGCTGCGCGAAATCGCCGAGGAAACCGTTAAGCCCAAGCATCTGCAGGAATCCGTTGTGCAGAGCCTGCAGCGGATCCAGGCGGATGACGATGATGCGCCCGATGAAATCGGCTCGCTGTCGGCATCGGCCGAGGCGCTCCGCCTCACCGCCGCCGCGCCGCCGCGCAACCAGAATCTGGGCGGCGACTACGAGGGCTGATCCTGGGGCCTGATTCTGGGGCCGATCCTGGGGCTGAACCCAACTGAATTGACATCGACGAAACGTCCCGCAGAATGCCGGTAAGGTTCTGAGGGGGAAGCATGAAGATCGTTCGTGGCTTGACCGGGCTGGTCGTCTCGATGCTGCTGATCTCATCGGCAGCAGCGACCGAGCTGCGCCTGACGATCGATTCGAGCGCAGCCAAGGCTGTATTGGCCGCGCTCGACAACCCGGCACTGACGCTTGATCAGGCGCGCGTTGTTGCCAAGCTGCCGGGTAATCAGGGTCTGATCCGCAAGGCGATCAGCTATGGCCGGACCGCCGATGTCGATAGTTTCGCAGCGGCGCTGGTCGCGACCGCACATGGCGATGACAAGGCGCCTGACCCCAGCCAGTTCCAGTTCGGTGTCGTTCGCAAGCAAGCGGAAACGCTGCGTCAGGTTATTGCCGAACTCGAGAATCCCAAAAACGGGCTGATCGAGGGGGCACGGCAGCGGATCGCGCTGTTCACGCCCGATACTGCCACAGGGTCGATCACCGGTTATTTCGTGGTCGGCGGCACCTCCGGCGGCTTTGCGTTTGGCGATCCGACCTTTTTCCTCAATCTTCAATATTTTCCCGATGCCGTGCTCGCCACGACGATCCTGGAGCATGAACTCTTTCACGCGGTGCAGGGGGCTGCCCGGCCTATCAAGGCGGTATCCGATGCCCGACAGCGATGCCTGACGCGGATCGGCATGCCGGAACACATGGACGACCTGTTCGATTCGCTGTTCGTCGAGGGCACGGCAAGTGCGGTCGGCGACGTGCTCGCGCTGCCCAAGGACGCAACCGGCATTATCGGCGACGAACGAAAGAAGGTGCAGCGCAACGTCAACATGGTCAGCCGCAGCGTGACCCTGTTCGACCTGTCCACTCATGCCGTGGCGAGCAAGGCGGTGGATTTCGACAGCATCTATGAACTGGGCTTCTACGGCGACGAGATTCTCTATGCGCTTGGTTATGTGATGGCCAAGACGATCGAACGCGAAGACGGGCCACCGGGTATCGCCGCGCTCATCCGGCAAAGTTCCGGCGCCGCGTTCATCGATCGCTACCGCAAGGTCAAGGATTATGGAACATCCGCGGATGCCCCGGCACTTGGCGCTGCGACGCTGGATTGGGCCAAGCGCATGGCGGCGTGTAACGGGGGTTGAACAGCGGCTTGCCGCCGTATTGCCCGGCTATTCCGCCGACCGGCCCTTGAACCCCTGCGCCACCACATACCATTCCGACGAATCCTTGCGGCTCGCCGGCGGCTTGGCATGTTTGACCGTCGTGAAATTGCGCTTCAGTTCCGCGACCAGCGCGCTGTCGGCGCCGCCCGCCAGGACCTTTGCCACGAACGCCCCGCCCGGCGTCAGCACGTCATAGGCAAAGGCGGCGGCCTCCTCGACCAGGCCCATGGTGCGCAGATGGTCGGTCTGGGTATGGCCGACGGTATTGGCCGCCATGTCCGACAGGACCAGGTCGGGCGGGCCGTCAAGCGCCTCGGTCAGCAATGCGGGTGCGCGCTGATCGGTAAAGTCGAGCTGGTGGATCGTTACCCCGTCGATCGGGTCGACCGGCAACAGGTCGATGCCGACGATCGCCGCTGCAGGGTTCAATCGCCGGATGACCTGGCTCCACCCGCCTGGCGCAATGCCCAGATCGACCACCCGCCGCGCCTTTTTCAACAGCGTGAACCGCTCGTCGAGCTCGATCAGCTTGTAGGCCGCTCGGCTGCGATAACCCTCCGCCTTGGCCTTGCGGACATAGGGGTCGTTCAGCTGGCGTTCGAGCCATTTGTTGGACTGCGGCGTCCGCCCGCGCGAGGTGCGCACCCGGACCCGGCCGCCGGAGCCGCCTCTGCTCATCGTTCATGTCCGTTCATCAATCGGCGCAAAATGCCCTCGCGGATGCCGCGATCGGCAACCCCCAGGCGTTCGGCGGGCCATATATCCATGATCGCCTCAAGAATCGCGCAGCCAGCAACCACCAGATCGGCGCGCTCGCTGCCGATGCACGGCAGCAGCGCCCGGTCCTCGATCGATTTGCTCGCCAGATCGGCGCTGATCTGCCGCATCGCCGGAGCGGGGACGATCAGCCCGTCGACCGCGTTGCGATCATAACGCTCAAGCCCGAGATGGACGCTGGCCAACGTGGTCACGGTGCCGCTGGTGCCGAGCAGCCGCGGCCGGGCGATTCCGGTCGGCAGGCGCGCGGCAAAGCCGGCGAAACTGTCCGCCACGATCTGGCGCATCCGGGCATAGGCCGCCGCCCGCCCGCCGGGTCCATCGCCGCCGCCAGCGCTCTCGGTGAGCGAGACAACGCCCCAGGGCGCGCTGTGCCAGTCGATGATCGTCGGCACGGTGGTGGTGGTGTCGATCAGCACCAGCTCGGTCGATCCACCGCCAATGTCGAACACCAAAGCAGGATCATCGCCGGGCTCGATCAGGACATGGCAGCCAAGCACCGCCAGCCGCGCTTCTTCCTCGGCGGTGATGATGTCGAGCGCGATCCCGGTCTCGCGATAGGCGCGGTCGATGAACTCGGCGCCATTGCTGGCGCGCCGACAGGCTTCGGTGGCGACCGAGCGGGCGAGCGTGACGTTACGGCGGCGTAATTTGTCGGCACAGATCGACAGCGCCGCCAGCGTGCGATCGATTGCGGCATCGCTCAGTCGCCCAGTCGCCGCCAGCCCTTCGCCGAGCCGGACGATTCGGGAAAAGGCGTCGATTACCGTAAAGCCGTGCGACGCGGGCCGCGCGATCAACAGCCGGCAATTATTGGTGCCCAGATCAAGCGCTGCATAATGGCGCGCCTCCGGCCAGCGAGCGCGCGCTGCTTTGGGGGGGGCCGGACGGGCCGGGCCTGCGCCCTGCCGGTACGGCACTCGGGCGGATTGATCACCCACGGCCGTTGCTCACACTTATGTTCTGCGGTCCGGGGCGTGACGCCCCCACCGTGCTTGGGCGCAAGCCTAGCCGAGCAGCGCAGCGGCGGCAAGCGAGCCGGCCCGTTGACAGCGGATCGCGCGCCGCCTATCTCGCGGCCCCGGCACTGCCCTGTCGTCTAATGGTAAGACTACGGACTCTGACTCCGTTAATTGAGGTTCGAATCCTCACGGGGCATCCAGCCTTTTGCTCCATTGCCATAGCATAGATCTGAAACCCTCGGCGTTGCGGGTGTAATTGGTGTTGTGCGCCGCCGCCGTCGGCGATCCTCGGCGGGCTCCGCCACAGGCGAGCGCGCCGGCGCAGCGGCGGAGTCGCCTGATCGAACCGCCCGGCAGGCAGCCCCGCCATCGTCCTGATCGGGCCTGGGCCGCGTGATGCGACGGCCCTTGCCCCGATCGGGGCTTGGCCTAAGCTGCGTACGGCAAGGGCTGCGGAGGATCCTGCGGTGGCGGTACGACAAGATGTGGACCGGCTGACCATGGCCGGCTGGGGAGCGCTGCTGATGCCGCTGCTCACCATGTGGCACGAGATTGCCGGGCATGCGGCGGCTTGCACGCTGCAGGGGGGGCATGTCGCCATGATCGGCGCCTTTTATGTCGAGTGCACTGGCCTGTCAGGCGTGGCCGATATCGTCGTGGCGGGCGCCGGAGTCGCGATGAACATCGTCCTGGCGCTCATCGCTTATGCCTGTTGGCGGCGGGCGACGGGCGACGGCGCGCGGCTGATGCTGTGGCTGGTGTGGGTCAGCGAGGCGTTCGTCGCGGCGGGCTATTTCTGTTTTTCGGGCGTGACCGGCGTCGGCGACCTCGGCACCAGCGCGCAGGGCAGCCTGGCGGCCCTGCCAATGCCGCTGGGATGGCGATTGGGCGAGATCGGCATCGGCATCGGCGCGTATATCCTGATGGTGCGGGCAGCGGTCGCCGCGCTCAGCACCATGCTTGGCACCGGCGCGGCAACCCGCCCGGCGCGGCGGCGGATTGCCCATATTTTCTATGCAGCGTCCGGGCTGGGGGCAGTGGTGGTCGGCCTGCTCAACCCGGTGGGGTTGTTCGTGACGATCATGTCGGCGGCGGCCTCTTCTTTTGGCGGGCTGGCGGGATTTATCTCGATCGGCTTCGCGGCCGGTGGGGCAGAGGCGCCGCGGGCCTTTGTCGTGCGCCGGCAATGGGCAGTGATCCTGGGCGGCGGGATCGTGCTGACGATCTTCGCGGTCGTGCTGGGACCATCGGTTCGATTATGAGGCGGGGTGCGCCATTCCAGCCTGATATTGCGAGGGGCCATAGCGGCTAAAGGGTAATCGCGGCCGGGGTGGAATCATCCCTTGTGAACCTCACACCAGGCAATGGTGCCGGTCGCGTCCCGCCATGTGTTGGCGCGCAGGCCGCGTTCATTGGCGATCCGGGCCAGACCCGATTCGGTCCGGTAGAATAATGCCCAATCCATCACCCCTTCCATCCATCCCACGCTGCGATGATCGGGGACGAAATTGGCCAGCAGGAACCGCCCCCCTGGCGCCAGACACGGCAAGGCCAAGCGATAGAGCAATTGCATGGCCGAATTGTCGACATAGTCGGTCAGGCCCGGCGCATAGATAAGATCGAATTTCCGGCCGGCCTTGATCGTCTTGCGGAGATATCGAAACACGCTGCTCTCGGCACAGCTGATGCTGGCGCCATGCTTCGACTGAACGACATCGAGGGCGAGGGGATCCTGATCGACGGCAACGACATTGCTGAGATCCTGGCCGATCAGCCCGTCTGCCTCGCGCAAATGGCCGCATCCCAGCACACAAATCTGATTGCCGTCATGCCAGGCCTGTTCGATGATCATCTCCCCATCCTGCCGCCGCTGGCGGACTGCTTCGGCGGCCTGGAAGGCGGACGTAACCGCGAAGATGTCCGCCCCGAGCGGGGAGGTTTCGACCGGCGGCCGGCGATCATAATAAAGATCGATCAGCGCCGCATCGCCCGGAAAGCCGCGCGGCCGTGTCACGCAGCGGGCCGTGGCCGGGTCTTCCATCAAGACGCTGAACAGCTGGTGCTGCTGGAGCGCGGCCCGTGCATCCTTCCAGCACGCGCCCGATCCATGCTCCCCGGCGAGCCTGCCGGCCACGCTGTTGACCGCAACCTCGATATCCCCAGCCTCGAGCAAGCGGAGGGCCTGATCATAAAATGCCTGGTTCTGCATGGTGTTTCTCACGGTTTTTCGAGATGGAGAACATGATCCGCCGCCGAGATCACGGCATCGTCATTGGAAACGCAGACCACGATTGCGGCGGCTTGATGGGCATAGTCAGCCAGCATCGTCGCCGCGAACCGGGCATTGGCGGGGGCCAGCGCGGTGGTCGGTTCGTCGGCGAGGAGGATGTTGGGACGGCAGGCCAATGTCTGAGCAATGGCCAGCCGCTGCTTCTCGTCGGCAGAGAGTTGCGCCGGTCGATCGTCCAGCCGGTCGCCAAGCCCGAACGAGTCCATCATTCGGCGGCCCTGCCGACGCGTATCAACGCCGCGAACATGCCCGGCCAGGCGAACATTTTCGAACGCCGTCATGAAGGCGACGAGGTTGCTCGTCTGCAGAATCAGGCCGATATTGTCGCGCCGCCAGCGCGCGGCCTGCGCCGCGGTAAAGGTGGAAAGATCTTCGCGACCCCAGAAAAGCTGGCCTTGCGCCGATCGGACCGACCGCGACAGCAACGACAGCAAGGTGGTCTTGCCCGCCCCTGACGGGCCGGCGACCACCACGAAGACACCGGGATCAAGCCGCTTGGTGACCGGTGCAAGCGTGCAGCGCTGTTTGGCACCGCTCCCCACATTATGAGTCATCGCCTGCAGCTTCATTGCGACGGCCGTCATGGCCGACTGGCCGGCGTTGCCACCAGGCGCGGATTGGCGGTTCGGGCCGGCCTGAGGGCGCTGTTGCTGTCCATCAGACGCCGAACATCAATTCCGGCCCGAAGCCCCTGATCGTCCGGCGCACATAGACAAGCGCTGCCACCAGGCTGGCGTCCATGATCGCCAGCGGCACGGCGCTATCGGCCCAGTGGAACTGGGCCCAGGGCAGCAAGGGCTGGACAAGCCCGACAAGAATGGGCGTTAGCAGCAAAGCGGCCGCCATCGTCACCAGCACGATCATATAGGCGATGCCGCAGACAATCAGTGCAATGTCACGCTGCTGCGCGCCATGACCGATCAGCGCAATCAAATCCTGGCGGTAGCGCTGCAGAAACCGCAAGATGCCGTTGGCGATCAGCACCGCCATCAACACCCCCGCCAGGCACGATCCAAGCGCAATGGCGATATCCGCGCCGGATACCGACCAACGCGCCGACCCCGGCACGCTTGCCGGTGCCTGCCGGCTCGGCACCGGCAATTGGCCGGGCCGCAAGTCGGCCACTTCATCGCTGACCAGCAGCGCGATCGCCTCGCGCGGGGCAGCAACGGCCAGATCGCGGGCCTGCCCAAGCGGTGCAAAATGCGCGACCGACAGGGGGAAGGACTGGCTGAATGGCAAGGCGGACCGGCCGCATGCGCCGACCAGTGCCTGACCGCAGGCATGCCCCTCGACCGGGAGCAGCGTGATCGCCGAAGAGCGGACGAACGAGGCGTAGACGCTATATTGAAAGCTGCCGATCACCGCCGCCGCCGCACACGCCATTAATGTCATCGACAGGGCCCGCCAGTCGCGCTGGAGAACGAATCGCACGAACAGTAATGGCGCGGCGAGGCGAGCCAGGAACATGTGAAATGGCCTTAATCTGCAAAACTGGGGCGGCATTGCTGCAGGCGACCGCGAAGCCGGGCCACAAGGCGGGGCCGTGGAAGAACGCGCGCGCGCAAAATTTCCCGTGGGCGCAGCGCGATCCGCGGGCGTCCCCCTGATCGAGGGCGCGCCGCCGCCTGAGATCGCAACAGCATCAGCCTTGCCGCGAAGACCGTGCCGGTCGATGCCGACTTGCCGGCAGCCGGCGGATCCACGTCACCACCGGCCATCGGGTCGGCTGGGTCGATTCGCAACGCATCGATGCGGCGTGAAACGGCCGCACCACGCAGATAGTGCGTGTCTTGCAACATAGGCTGGTGCCCCCCATCGGGTGCCGAATCCCTTCCAGATTCGGCACCCGATTCCTACGCTGGCCGCGTCCGGGTGCTGTGAATGCAGCGTCCTAAAAGCGTGAAAAAAATGCCGGGACACGCCACGGCATCAATCACGCTCATCGCCACGGCTGCCGTCGCGGGCCGGCTTCCCCGCTGCTAGGCCGATAGCGGATCGATCGCCCGGCCCTTCAGAGCCTGTTCGAACATGGCGCGATATTCCGGATTTTTGAACATCCCGATAACCCCGGAAAAATCGCCATCGCCAAGCGCCAGTGCCGCGTTTCGGGCAATCTCCGCCTCGCCAACCAGACTGGCCGCCACGCAGAGCCCGAAATCGGTGAGGAAGAAGCCGTTGCCGTCCTGTGCCGCCTCCTGCAGGAACCGGAAAGCCTTTTGCGCATTGCCCTGTTGCAGCCAGGCCAGGCCAATCCCGCATAATGTCTGGCCGCGCGCGCCGGTGGCTGGGTTGATCCGCAGCGCCAGTTCGAGCCGGTCCCGTGCGCGCTCCGGCTTGCCGCTGACGACATCCACCCAACCGCCCCAGAACAGGGTAGGCTGGTGCGCCGGCAACAGCTGAAGCGCGTGCGAAATGATCCGGTCGGCCACGGCCATATCGCCGCCGATGTTGATCAGGGTGCCCGCCGAATAGCCCAGCGCTTCGACATTGTCCGAGCCGAACCGCATCGCCGACTGGAAATGGATGATCGCCCGGCGCAGGCTGGCCTCATAATCCGGCACAAGCCGCCGCAGATAGGCAATGCTATGGCAATAGCTCGCCAGCGACGCCGCCCAGGGGCAGGTTGGATCCTGCGCCACCAATTGCTCGGCCAGCGTCGTCGCCTCGAACAGCTGATCCTTGTCGCCGCTGCGGAACAAGGCATTGGCCCGCCAATAGACTTCATAATCGCCCATGGGCGGGCCGATCAGCCGAAGGCCGCGGTGACGTTCGGCACTATCGACCGTGCTCCAAATTTGCGGGGCGATCCGGTCGGCAATTTCGCGCTGCAGGGCGAAGATATCGTCGGTGCAGCCGTCAAATGCCTGCGCCCAGACCTGCTCGCCGGTTTCTCCGTTGATCAGCACGACCGACAGGCGCAATTTGTCGCCGGCGCGCATGACGGTGCCGCCGAGCAGGTAGCGCACGCCGAGCCGGGCGGCGATCTCGGGGCGCGGCAATTGCTGGGCCGCGAGCGCGCGGGCGGAACTGCTGGCAACGATGAACAGCTGCGGAAACTGCGACAGGATCACGCCAATCTCATCGGCAATGCCGGCGCCGAGCCAGCCATCGTCAAGCGGCAACTGGGTAAAGGGCAGCACCGCCAGCGACGGCTTGGGCGGCAATCGGGGAGACCGGTTGGTGAGGATCTCGTCCGAACTGGGCATCGCCATGCCGAGAATTTCGTACCCGGCGGGCAGGGCGGCGGGCGGATCGGGCAGGTCGATCGCGATCATATCGCGGACCCGCTCGCGCTCGCTGCGCAGCCAGTCCTCGAATTCCTCGCAATCGCGCAGGTCGATCCCTTCCAGAAAATCACTGGAGAGCGACGATTTGCGCCGGGTGGCCTGCAGACCCAGCGAAAAGATATCGACCTCAAGCTGCTCGATCGCCAAGCTGACCCGCTGGGTGCCGCGTACGAGCAGATGATCCGCGCCATAGGCCGCCAATTGCTTGGTCAAATTGGACAGTTCGCGCCGCAAACTGGTCTGCGCCTGAAGATCTTCGCGCGTGCCCCACAACATGTTTTGCAGCCACCGACGCGAACGGACACCGCTTGGCGACACGATGATCAGCGCGATCAACGCAATCGACTTCTTACTGGTAACATCGATCCGACGGCCGTCCGGCGTAAACAAGCCGAAGGGGCCGATCAGGTCGAGCTTGTATTTCTCCATTGATCGTTGTGCTCCCGGTACAACAAGTTAGCTCGCCTAACCGGCAATACAAACAATTTCACGTTTTTTGGACGCAGCGGTTCGTAGCGTTGACTGGCATGAAGCGGGCGAATCGCCGGCAGCAGCGTAAGCCGGGGGGTGATGATGATGCATTGGCAGCTGCGGGCGTCCCTGGCGCCGCTTCTTGTCATCCTCAGCCTGTCGCTTGGCGGCTGCGTCAAATTGGGCGCCGAGCCGCTCGATTTCGACTGCACGGGGAGCCAGCTGTCGCCTTATCTGGCCGACTATAGCGTGTCGCCCGTCCTGCCCGAGATCCAGCGCGATGCGACCGATTTTGCGCGCGGGGCCGATCTCAAGCGTCAGCCCGCGTCCTTGCTAAGCCCCGACGCCGCTTTGCCCGAACCCGCTCTGGTAGAGGGCGATGACCCGATCTACCGGGCAATGGCCAGCTTCGTGCCGCAACGGGAAAGCAAGGCCCTGGCCCGGCCCCGGATCAATATCCTGATGCTGTCGGGCGGCGGCGGGTGGGGCGCCTTTGGCGCGGGATTCCTGCGGACGCTGCACGATCGTCCAGCCGCACCGACCTTTCAGATCGTCACCGGCGTCAGCACCGGGGCGCTGCAGGCGCTGCTGGTGGCGGCCGATGATTATCCGGCGCTCGAACAGCAATATATGATCGAGTCCGAAGAGGAGCTGGCCCACCGGGTCGATTATCTCGACGTCGTCAAAAAGGGCTATCGCTTCGATACCGACCCGCTGCGACAGCGATTGGCGCGCTTGTTGTGCACGGGGCCGGGCATCTGCCCCATGCTGGAGAAGATCGCGCGCAATACCGATTTGCGGATGTTCATCGGCATGGTCGAGGCAAGCAGCGGTGCCTTCAAGGCCATCGATATCAGCGGGCTCGCGCGCAGCGCCTATCCCGCCGCTGGTCCCGCCCGAAAGGATCAGATCGCGCGCGTTGCCCAATGCGTCGTGGGCGTGGCGATGGCGTCGGCCGCCGTGCCGGTTTTTCAGCGCCCGGTGCGGCTGCGCACCGGCCCGAATAACCAGTATAAGACCTATCTCGACGGTGGCGTGCGCTATTCCTTGTTCGAAGCCCGAATCGCCCAGCTAGCCGCCGCCATGCAGGCCCCGGCGACTGCCGCCGCTGGTGGTGGCGCTGGTGGTGGCGTTGGTGGTGGCGTTGGTGGTGCCGATGTCACGCTTTACGCAATTCGCAATGGCCCGACAGTGGTGCGGCCAGCGACGCCCAGCCCCGAGGGCGGGCCGGCCGGCGTCGATGCCAAGCCCGATGCCGGTGCTGTCGCGCTGCGGGCCTATTCAACCATCGTCAACCAGAATGAGCTGATGTCGATCGCCGGGTTGCGGCTGCTCGATCCGACCGGCCTGATCAACGTCGCCACGGCCGATGGCTACGCCTCAAAAGCATCCGAGAAATGCGTCAAGACGGGCGGTGAGGACACGCTGTTCGATCCGCTCTTCATGAAATGTCTGGTCCGCTGGGGACGCGAAAAAGCAGCCACTGTCCCGTGGATCAGCCTCAGCCCGCTGGTGCCTGCCCCGCGCGAGGCCGCGCTGCGGGCGGATCGTGATCAGTGATGCGGTTCGGCGGCCAGCCCCGATCATTGTATTCCCGGGAGGAGACTATGCGTGCCCAGCATCAGTTATGACGCCTTTGTTCCGTGGACCAATTATCACCTGACCATACCGCCGATGCCGGCGGGCGCGTTGTTTCCGGTCATGCGCGTCGAGGATCAGGGCCGCCTCTATGCCGCGGATGCGGCAGGGATGACAGGGCTGAAGCGGTTCGTGGCAACGGCTGTCCGGCTGCACGAGCATGTTGCCCGGGTCGCGGCGATCCTTGCGGACAAGCAGGCCAAGGCTGCGCCCCCATTAGCTCACCCCTTTGCCGCCGGACTGGTCGGGCGCGGCTGGAGCTTTGCACCGCTGATCGGTGCGCCGGTGTCGCAGCTGATGTGCGACGGATTGACGGGCTTTTCGATGGCGAGCGTGAGCGACATTCACCCGCACTGCCAAACCCCCGCCAAGCGGATTGCCTTTGCGAGTGGCGGCACCCGCCTGCGCGAACTCGTGCGGTGGGCGGAAGGCTTTGGCCTGACCGTACCGACAAGCGGCACCCATCTAGGTCCGACACTGGCGGGCGGCTTCGGGACGGCAAGCCATGGCTCAAAGATCGGCTATGGCGGTCTGCAGAATATGGTGCTGGGCATGCACCTTGTCTGTGGCGCGTCCGAGCATGTCTGGATCGAGCGCCGCTCGCACCCCGTGCTGAGCGATTCGGGCGTCAAACAGCTTGATATCGGCAGCGGCAACCCGGTGCGGGTGGTGCGCGACGACGCCATGTTCGAGGATGCTCTGGTCCATCTCGGCGGGATGGGGATCGTCAACGGCGTTGCTGTCGAGCTGGTCGACAATCAGCCTTTTGGGCTGCTCAAGCGTGATGTCGCGGTCAATGCCGACTGGCTGGCAGAGATTTCCTGTGGCCAGTTCGCCAAGGTTGCCAAGCGGCTTGGCTTCGCGGGGGCGCCCGCCTTTTACGAGATCACCTTCGATCCGCATGCGCCCTTCGGCAAGCACGCCCTCCACACCATGTATTTTGCCGCAACCGCCAAGACCATCGGCTCGACGTCGCATGCCGGGTTGATGCGCCCGGGTGACGCGGTTGCCGCTATGGCGACCACGATGGCCGCTGTTGGCGCCGCCGCTCGCCCGGCGGTCAGTCTGCCCGATCCGACCGCCCCGGTGCTCCGCTACTTGCTGGAGGGAAACAGCTCGGCCTTCGATTATTATCGCAGCAAGGGGATGTTCGAGCCCGGGCTGATGCCCTTCAAGCCCGGCCCTGGTGGCGCAACCAGTTATGTTTGGGGGCAGCTGCACGGCGACGACATCACCGGCGGCATTCCGGGGGCGCTGTACAACGCCTCTTTCGCGGTGCCGCGCAGCGACCTGCGCAAGGCGATCCCGCTGATCTGCGAAGCGGTAAAGGACTTGCCGGGCTCGTTTGTGTTCACGGTGCGGTTCGTGTCGCATCCCGGCGGGTCACTGGCCTTCACGCGCTTCGAGGAAAATGCCGTGATCGAGATTGATGGTCTGTCGCCGTTCGTCTGCAATCTGCAGGCTGCCCAACTGCCCCCCGAGACGCCGCAGATCGACGATCTGCGAAAAATGCTCGCGCTGCTGGCGCAAACCGTGCCCAAAGGGGCCGCGCTGATCCGCCGGACGCTGGAAAAGGCGCATATTCCTTATTCGATGCACTGGGCAAAGCTGGGCGATCTCGACAAGCCAAAAGTCTATGCCGATTTCGGCAATCCGAGCGAATCGGATTCAATGATCCGGCGCTGGCGCAAGACCCGTGAGGCGCTGCTCAGCCCGCTGGGGCGCGCGATTTTCTGGAATGAGGCGCTGATCAACTATGGCCTGCTGGATCGGCCAACGGCGCTGCCGCCCTATCCAGCTGCCGGTGCTGCCCCGGGCAGGGGCTAGAGTCGCTTGCCTGTTGATGGATTCGTGCTCCCGCGAAAGCGGGAACCCAGCGTTCCAACCGCCGTGCTCGGTGGCCCTGGACCCCAAGTTTCGCTAGGGTAGAAGCGCAGGTTGATCCCAACGGAAATCGACTTTAGCGGCGCGGGCAGGGTATGCGCTGATCATCCGGGGTGGCGAAGGGTTTCGGGCCGTGCCACGTTCTGTCCTCATGAAGGTCGCGACGGGATAGGATCGGGTTGCACCGCCACTTTGCCAGCCTCGGCGCGGATGCCGCGAGCGACGACGCGCTGATGGCGCGGCTGGCCGCGCGTGACCCGGTCGCGTTTCGCATGGTTGTCGATCGTCACGCGCTGATGATCCGGCGGATCGGCTACCGTATGCTCGGCGATCCGAGCGAGGCGGAGGATGTCGCGCAAGAGGCATTGGCGCGGCTGTGGGAACATGCCGGGCGCTGGCGGCCGGGCGGGACAGGCATTGGGGCCTGGCTGCACCGGGTTTCGGTTAATGCCTGCCTCGACCGGATCCGGCGGCGGCGCTTTGTCAGCAGCGGCGACCTGCCCGATCGGGCAGACGACGCGCCGATTGCCGATGCGCTGATTGATGCCGAGCAGCAGCGAGCAACCGTCGCAGCCTGTGTTGGCGCGCTGGCGGACCGGCAGCGCGCAGCAATTGTGCTGACCTATTATGAAGGATTGTCGAACATCATGGCCGCCGACGCGCTCGATATGAACATCAAGGCGTTCGAATCGCTGCTGCATCGCGCCCGCCGCACCCTGCACGGTTCGTTGCGGCAGGCCGGTCTTGTCGATCCGTCGGTGCGACAGGTCGCATGACCGCGTTGCCCCCATCCCCGTCCGATATCGGCGGCTTTGATCCGGCCGTCGCGCGCGCGCTTGATCGCTACATCGTCCCCGCGCCAAGCGAGGACTTCCTCGACCGTCTCGCAATGATTCCCGCTGCGCCGCCGCTGCAGCATTCGATGCCTCCCGCCCGCCGACGCTTTCGCCGGTCGGTTCGCGGGCCGTGGCTGCGGCGGTCGGTGATTAGCCTGGTTGCCTTTGGGCTGGCCAGCGCGACGGCTGCTGCTGCCGGCGTGTTCGACAGCTTTCACTTTGACATTCCGGTGATCGCCAAGCTGTTCGCGCCAGTTGCGCCGCCGGTTCGGGTGGCTGTGTTGCCGCCCCGTCAACCGCACACGGCGAGGCGGCCTTTGGCACCGCCACGGATAGTGCCGCCGCCTGATCCAGCGCCGGCGCCGCTGACCATCGCCCGGGCGGCGCGGCTGGAGCGGTTCCGCACGCTGCCCATGCCGGTTCGCGCGATGGCAACCGAACGGATCGTGACGCGGATCAAGCGGCGGCTGGCCTGGCGAGGCGTTGATGTGCCGCGCGCGATCATCCGCGCGCGGGTCATGGCGCGCACTGGCCAGACCGATCTGCCCAGCGGCACGCCGATGGAGCGTCGGGCGCAATGGCAGGCCGCGCTGATGGCGGCGCCCGCCGGATCACTGCCGCCGCGACTGGAAATGCTCCGATATCGCATGATACACGCCGGCCGCGCCCGGTCGTTCGATGGGCAGGCTGTTGACGCCCTTGATCAGCGGGTATCGTCCCAACCGATCGGTGCGGTCGGCTCGTCGGCGGCAAATGACGCCGCTTCGATCACTGGCGTTACCGGTCGCACCAGAATTGCTGGCACTGCCCCCTTACCGATTGCGGTGCCGCCGTCGCCGTCCGGCCCGGCTGCGCCGACACAACCCGCGGTGCCGGTTGACGGTCAAGCCGATCGACCACGCCCCTAATTCGACCAGTAGACATATTCCTGGCCTTTCTTCCACGGCGCATTGAGCGGCACGTCGATCCGCACCGGCGCGTCAATCAACGCGGGCCAGAGGGGTTTGGGCATGCCCTTGTCATGGCTCGCCAGCAATGCACGCATCGCGGCGACCCGGGCGGGATCGGCGAGCGCGAGATTATGATGCTCGGTCGGGTCGACCGCGAGATCATAGAGCCAGGCCTTGTTCGGCCGCTTGGCGATCTGCAGCTTCCAATCGCCCTGGCGGACCGCCTTGGTATCGCCCGATCGCCAGAACAGCAGATCATGCGGTGCCGCCGGCGTGCCGGCTTCGGCGGCGCCGAGCAGGCTGACCGTATCCATCACGCGATCCGTGGGGATCGGGAGCCCAGCGGCGGCGGCGGCGGTTGCGAAGATATCGAGATGATGCGCGGGGCCGGGCAGTTTGGTGCCGGGCGCAATCTTGCCCGGCCAGCGCAGGAAGAACGGCACCCGCAGCCCGCCTTCGAAAAAGGTCGCCTTATAGCCACGATAGGGTGCGTTGCTGTCCGGGATGCCAGTGTACCAGGCACCGCCATTGTCGCTGGTGAAGATGACCAGCGTATTGTCATCAATCCCTTCGTCCTTCAGCGTTTGCAGTACCCGGCCGATGCCGCGATCGAGCTGGCGGACCATGGCGCCATAGACGCGCTGAACATGGTTTTTGATCTGTGGGAGCGCGTCATAATCGGCCTTGGTCGCCTGCAGCGGTGTGTGCGGGGCATTATAGGCGAGATAGAGGAAGAAGGGCCGGTTCTTGTTGGCCTTGATCGCGGCAATCGCATTGTCGGTATAATAATCGGTCAGATGCCCCTTGGGCGCAAAGCGCTGGCCGCCATTCCATTGCACTGCATAGGGCAGGTTGGGCCACAGGAAGCGATCGATCGGGTCCCAGGGCAGTTTGGCGTTGACGACATTTGGCGATTCGGGCGGCATATACATGCCACCGCCAGCCAGAAAGCCGAGTGCCTCGTCAAAGCCCTGGCCGGTTGGCTGCAGCGGCTTAGCCTCGCCCAGATGCCATTTGCCGATCTGCATGGTGTGATAGCCGCCGCCCTTGAGCAGGTCGGCGATCGTGATCTGGTCATGCGGTACGCCCATTTCGGGATAATCGATCAGGTCCTTGGTATATTCCTCATGGAAGATCAGGGGATACGGCCCTTCATGCGCGCCGGCCGCAACCGCCCGCGCAAACACCACCGGCACGGCGGTGAATTCAAAGCCGAACCGGGTCGGGTAGCGCCCGGTCATGATCGCGGCCCGCGACGGGCTGCAGGTGGCATTGGCGGCATAGGCGATGGCGTAGCTGGCGCCCTGCGCGCCAATCGAATCGATGTTGGGCGTCTTGACCAACCCTCCGGCAATGCCGCCGCCGAAAAAGCTGATATCGTTATGGCCGAGATCGTCCGCCAGGATGATGATGATGTTGGGCGGGCGCTTGCCGGCAGGCGCCGCCACCGGCCCCCTGGCCCATTCGACCGGATGGTTGGCAGCGATCGGATCGCGCCAGCGCGAAATGATGCCGGGGATGTAATATTTATACTGCTGGAAGGTCGCGTAGCCCGCGCCGGCCACCGCGGCCAGGACGATCAATCCGATCACGACTCGCTTCATGCCATCTCTCCAGCCGATGCCGCCGCACGACGGTCTGCTGCATATTGCCAAATGACACTCAAAACGCCAATAGTTTTATCTCAGGGGAGCAATTGGGGATGACACAGTGCAGAAATTACTAGCCCGGGGATTTCTGGCGTTCGCCGGGGTGCTGGCAATCGGGCTCTGGGCGTTGGTGTGGTTCGACCAGACGCGTTTTGCGGCTGAGCTGGGGCCGCTCGCCCCGACGCCGCTGGCCGCGGCAACGCTGCGGGCGGATGTCGGCGGTTTCTTCGCCGCCTGGGCGATCGGCGCCCTGCTCGCGGCATGGCGGGGGGAGGCGCGTTTTGTGCTGATGCCGATGCTGTTGCTCGGTCTGGCCTTTGTCGGCCGGCTTTATAGCTTCGCCTTGACCGGCGATGCCGCCATCATCGCGCCGATGGCCATCGAGGCGGTGCTCTTTGGTGCGATGCTGCTGGCCAGGCACGCGTTGGACAATCCCGGCTAGGGCAGCGTTTGCCTGGAAAAAACTGACTCTAAAAACGCAGGATCAGGCCGTGATCAGGGGGAGTCTGGCCCGATGACATTGCCCGATAGGCAGCGGCAATCGCCTCGCTGCCCTGATCATGAATGATCATGATGCGGTCACCCAGCGTGGCGCAAAAGGCGATATTGGCAGCTTGCGCGCGACGCATCATCTCGCCGCGGCCCCATTCGGTATCGCGCTTGGCGATCTGGCCGGGGGCGAAGAAAAAGGCCGGACGCGCGCCGGGCAAGGCCTGGGCCGCGCGCGGCGCTTCCCAATGCGTTGCGCCCACGCCGATGCTCGCCTTGAGCTGATCGGCGAAATGATGATGGACGGTCGCGACGACATCGCCATTGCCCGACATATCGACAAATACCGTCGCTATCGCCGGATCGAGGCTGGCAATGCCCCCGTATTCGATCACCTGATCATAATAGCCAAGCGCCTCGACAAAATCGATATTGCCGGGCGAGGTCAGGCCGATCACGCGCTGGGCGCCGCGACTTTTGAGATAATGCGCCAGGCCAAAGGCGGTTTTCGACGACGCGCTGCCCAGGATCACCTGTGCTGCGCCGAAACCCCGATTGTCGGCGATATAGTCATCGAGCACATAGGCGGTGGTGAAGAGTGGGAAGAGCAAACTGCGCAAGTCCCGGATCGCCGCCAGCGCGGGTGCGTCGTCATTGGTGCAGGCGTAGAGATTATAGACATAGGGCAATTCCTGGCGGTGCGGCGCGCCGTCCGTAAAACCACCTGCCGAAACACGCTCGGGCCGCATCACCAGATCGGACGACATCGGCAGAAAGCCCCATATCTCCGTACCGAGCGGCACCGCATCCAATTGCGATTCGGTCACCGTCCCAAAACCCCAGATCGGCACGCTGCCCCAGCCCGTTTCCTCATCGGGGAAGAATCGCCAATAGCCGATCTGCTCGCCCGACAGCGCATAGCTGATATTGTTGGCGGTCAGCGCAAAATCGCCGACGGTGACGCGGACCTCGCCCGCAGCCAGCGGCACCGGGGGGCGCTCGGCAAGCTTGGCTTCCCTGATCAGGGTGCGATTGACGAGCAGTTTGGTGGTCATGACGGGGTCTCCTCAGCGCTGCTTTTGCCGCAAGGAGAGCCACAGGAACAGCAGGATTAGCGGCACCAGCAGCGCGCTGGCATAATGTTCGGGCGGATGATGGCCGCTCGGCGAGGATTTGGTGACCCAGGCCGTCAGTGTCAGCAAGCCGCGCTCGACCAGGCTCACCGCGAGGAGCATCGGCACCAGCGGCCGATACCATGCGGCGATCGCGATCATCACCAGCCCATGCGCGATCTGGGTCGACCCCGCCCAGGCAAAGGCACCGATCAGCGCGGCCGGATTGCTGCCCAGATCGATCCCGGCAATGACGCCGGCCCCGCCATCGGGCAGAAAGACATGGATCAGCCCCGGGATCACCCAGCCGATCCCCAACAGCAGCAGAAAATAGGCGGCGAACGGGCTGCCGCGATAATCGCGGTTGGTGCTGATCGGCAATAGCCGGTTCATCGCGACAGGGTGATCAGGTGAGTGATCGCCGCCGCCAGCGCGATGGCCAGCGCCAGCCAGAGTCGCGGGCCGACATAGAAGCCCGCCATCGGCATGGTCGGGAATGAGAAGGTGGCGAGCGTACCGGCCAGCTTGTCGGGGTGCGCTGCTTCGAAGCGCGGATCGACCACCAGATTCATCATGTCGCGCCGGCTGCGATAGCGCATCAGGCCGATGACACTCCAGCCGGGGTCGTCTTCAGTGCCCCAACTGTCCATATAGCCGCCGATCTTGCGGCGGATGATCGCCGGGTGCCCGCCATTGGCGATCAGCACCGGGGTAAATTGCCGGGCATATCGCTGCAGCAGCGACAGGCCGGGGACGATCGCGCCGCTGGCCGGATCGGCGACCGGGGCCAGATTGGCCTTGACGATATTGAACATCAGGAAATCCCGGCCGTCATCGTCCTCGATGAAAAGACGCAGCCGATCGAGCGCCTCTGGCGTCGTGTCGCTGCGGCCATCGAGCAGCCGGAGGTAGCGGGCGATCTCGTCGGGCCTGAGCGTGCCCCGCCAATTGTCATACCAGGCGCGAAACAGTGCATAGAGGAGCGCCGCGCTGCCCCAGATGATCCAGCCGTTCATCATGCCCCCCGATCGGCATCTTGTCGGCGATACGTTGGCATGACGAATGCCAATAGTCCAGTCAGTCGCCTGGCTGGCCATCGCGGGCGAGGCGGAAGCCGATATGCGCGCTGGTCATGCTCGCGGTGACCGCGATGCGGGCGGCCGGGCGGTAACGCTGGCAATATTCCGCCGCGCAGAGGAAGGAACCGCCCTTGGTGATGATCAGTCGGTCATCGCCGGCATCGCCGGCATCGCCGGCATCGGGGGCGCAGCAGCCGCGCTCGGGCGTCGCGCCGGGCCTTGCCGGCGTCGATGTCCATTCCCAGACATTGCCGATCATGTCGTACAGGCCGTTGCCAATGGCCGGGAAGCTGCCGATTGCACTGGTCCCGGCGCGCGCGCCGCGCGCGAAATACCAGGGGAAGCTACCCGTCCAGATATTGGCCATCAGCCGGCCATCGGGCATCAGTTCATCGCCCCAGGCATAATCGGCATCAGCAAGTCCCGCCCGCGCGCCGGCTTCCCATTCGGCTTCGCTCGGCAGGCGGGCGTCGGCCCAGCGCGCATAGGCCTGCGCATCGGCCTGCGCGACATGCACCACCGGATGGTCCTGCCGATGATTGATCGATGAGCCCGGGCCCTCAGGCGCGTGCCAGCAGGCGCCATCGACAAAATGCCACCAGCAAGGCGTGGTGAGGTCGACCGGTCCGTCGGTTGGCAGGAACACCGCTGATCCGGGGCGGCCGGCCGATTCCGCCTGCGTGACATGGCCGGTTGCCGAGACGAAGCGGGCAAAGTCGGCATTGCTGACCGGGGTAACGGCCAGCGCGAAGCCCGGCAGCCGCATCGTCACGGCCGGGCGCTCTTCGGGATAATGGCGATCCGAGCCGCGCTGATAGCGCCCGGACGCAATCGTCACGAAATGATCAGCCATCCGTGAACAGCGCGGCGCAGCCGGTGCCGGCCAGCGCATGATTGACGCGCGCCCGGGCGGCACGGTCGAGCGTGCGATATTGGCTGCGCAGCGCCGCCAGGCATTTGGCCTGATAGGAAAAGGGTGCCTGCTCCCACACCCGGCCGTCGATCACGGTGCTGACGATATCGATGCTGTTGTGCACAGCATCGGCATTGGCGAGCAACAGCGGCACATAGGTATGCCCGATTTCGGTCAGCAGCGCCGTGGTGGTGGCGGGCAGGTCGGCGGCGTCGAACCAGTCGGCCCCCTCCTCGCCCGACAAATCCTCCATGACGTGCGCCCAGGCGATCACCCGCGGCGCATTGGCGGTGGCATGGGCCATTGGCGTGGGGTCGAACAGCGCCAATTGGGTGAGCTGGCCATAGATGGCAAAGTCCGAGGCCCCCGGCCGGTCGCCGAGCAGAAAGTGATGTGTCGCGAAATGCCGGTCGAGGATGGCCAGCAGCCGCTTATAGCTGACCTCGATCGTGGCGCTGGTCACGGCATTGGAGCCGACATAACCCAATCGACCGATCTGGCGTTTGGCAAAGCCGTCGCCCATTGTCGCAAGCGCGGCATCGGCCAGTGGCTTGCCGAACCAGTTGGGCAGTACGGTCGCCGATTTCGCGATGTCGGCATCGAACGACCAGCGATAATGGAACATCGCCTTGGTCAGCCATTCGTCGCCATAATCCTCGATCAGCGCATCGATCAGCGCCAGCGCGGGATCGGTGGGGATCACCTGCCGATCATCATGCGTGTGATCGAGCCGCCGGATGATCGGCGTCGAATCGGTCATCGGCGCCAGGGCGCCGGCATCGTCCGGGAAATAGAAGGTCGGCAGCAGCGGCACTTTGGGCGCGGGCAATGAGTCAAGCGCCGTGCGCCTATGGACGAACCGATAGGGCAACCGGCGATAGCGCAGCACCGCCAGCATCTTGCGGGTATAGGGCGACCCCGGCGAACCAGCGATCAGGATGGGGTCTGTCATCGCGCGCTTCCTGTTGCCCCGGCTTGATTGTGGGCACCCGCCGGTGTTATTGGCATTGATAATGCCGATAGATAAAAGGATCAATCATGGCCGAACTGGGGGACATTACCGCGATCATGGCGGCAAACGAAGCCTTTGTCCCGGGCCGGCGGATCAAGTTCGATTTCGGCGCTGACGGGGTGATCCTGCTCGACGGCGTGGCGGCGACCGTGACCAATGCGGATGAGGCTGCCGAAACCACGCTCAAGATGACGCTCGACAATTTCAAGGCGCTTGCCAAGGGCAAGCTCAATCCGACCATGGCGTTCATGACCGGCAAGATCAAACTGGAGGGCGATATGGCGCTGGCCATGCAGCTTCAGGCCGTGACGGCGAAAATCAAGCTCTGAGGGGGGCGGACGATGGCGGATCAGGCAGATGACGGCGCGGGCAAACGGGGCATTGATCGCCGCTCGCTCCTGATTGGCGGCGCGGCGGGGGCGGGCGGCGCGGCGGCGCTGGCGGCGGGCGGCCTGTATATAAAGGGCCAGCTTACCCCGTTTATCGCGCCGACGGCGGTGGCGGCGGGCGATCCGCCCAAGATCGCGCAATCCTATGCCGATTCGCACCCGGCGCGCGGCGAACGTCCAAAGCCACCGGCCGGTGCGCCCAACATCGTCGCGATCATCCTCGACGATGTCGGTTTTGCCGATCTCGGCTGTTACGGCAGCGAGATCGAAACCGCAGCGATCGACGCGCTCGCCGCCCATGGCCTGCGCTACGCCAATTTTCGCACCACCGCGATGTGTTCGCCGACGCGCGCCTCCTTCCTGACCGGACTCAACCACCATAATGCTGGCATGGGTTGGCTTGCCGATATCGATAGCGGCTATCCGGGCTATCGCGGCGATCTGACCCGCGACGCGGCGACCTTGCCCGAAGTGCTCAAGGACGCTGGCTACGGCACTTATTTGTCGGGTAAATGGCATGTGAACCTGTCGGCCAGCAATGGCCCGGCGGGGCCATTTCATAACTGGCCGACCAATCGTGGCTTTGACCATGCCTATTGGTTTCAGGGCCATTCGACCGACTATTTCCGCCCTGGCGCGATCTTCGACGGCACCACCCTGGTCGATATCGCGGCGCGGCCAGATGCCGAGACCTATTATGTTACCGACGATCTGACCGACAAGGCGATCACCTATTTGCGCACCCACCGCGCAATTGCCCCCGATCGGCCGTTTTTCCTGCAGCTTGCCTTTTCGGGCGCGCATTCGCCGCTGCATGCCAAGCCCGAGCTGCGCGATCGTTTCAAGGGTCGCTATGATCAGGGATGGGACGCGGTGCGCCGCGCGCGGCTTCGCAAGCAACGCAGTTTGGGCATCGTCGCGCAGACCACGCAATTGCCGCCGCTCTCGAAGGGCGCTGACCCCTGGGACAGCCTCTCGCCGGCAGAACGCCAAGTCTATGCGCGCTATATGGAGGTCTATGCCGGCGTCATTGCCTCGCTTGATGAGAATATCGGGCGGCTGACCGCCGAGCTCGAGTCGCTCGGCGTTCGGGATGATACGCTGATCGTGCTGTTTTCCGATAATGGCGGCAGCCCGGAAGGGACCTCAAGCGGTACGCCCAACATCTTTGCGTCGGCGCTCGGCCGCGCCGTGCCGCTGGCCGATGCCGCAAAGCTGTTGCCCGAGATGGGGGAGAAGACGACCTTTCCGCATTATCCGATGGGCTGGGCCAATGCCTCGAACACCCCGTTCCGGCTCTACAAGCAATTCACCAATCTGGGCGGGGTTGCCGATCCGCTGATCATCAGCTGGCCCAACGGGATCGTCGCCAAGGGCGAGATCCGCCAGCAGTTCGTCCATGTCATCGATCTGTTCCCGACCTTGCTCGAGTCGGCCAAGCTGAAGCGACCCGAGCTGTATCAGGGCCGCCGCCAGAAGCCCGTCGACGGGGCGAGCTTTGCCGCGACCTTTGCCTCCCCCGCCGCCGCTACGCGGCGCGAGCAATATTATGAGCTGGGCGGCTACCGCGCCTATGAGGAGGGCAAATGGCGGCTGGTGACGCTGCATGAACGCGGCGGCAGCTTCGATCGTGACGCCTGGGCGCTCTATGATCTGTCGACCGATCCGACCGAGCTGACCGATTTGTCGGCCCGTCACCCCGATATCGCGGCCTCGCTCAAGGCGAAATGGGACAAGGCGGCGCGCGCCAACAATGTCTATCCGCTCGATGATCGCAACCTGATCGTCAAAATGAGCCAGCAGCGCACCGCCGAGATCAGGCCCCTGTGGGAATTCCGCCCGCCGGTGCCGTATCTGCCGGTGGATGCATCGCCTTTGGTGTGCGGGCTGGATCACAGCATCGAGATCGCCATCAATCGCCCCGCCAATGTAACCGACGGCGTGCTGATCGCGCATGGATCGGCGCCGGCCGGCTATGTCATTTATCTCAAGGGGGGGCAGCTCTTTTACGATAGCAGCATGATTCCCTGGACCGAACGAATTGCCGGCGGCCCGGTGCCCGCCGGTAAATCAGTGATCCGCTATGTCCAGAAGATGACCGTGCGCCCGTTCGAGGGCGGGGGTACGCTGTTCGTCAATGGCGAAATGCGGGCGGCGCACAAGTTCGACAAGATCATCGCCTCGCCCAGCTATGACGGCCTGTCGATCGGCAGCGATTTCGGCGCGCCCGTATCGACCGCCTATCATGGCGCGAACCCGTTTGCCGGCACGATCGAGCGGGTAACGATCACGGTCGACAGCCACCCGCCGACACTCCAGGAAATGCGCACCTTCATCAAGGCGATGCAGATCAAGGTATAGGTCGCGTGCCGCTGCCTCAGAACCGGTGGCGGCGCTCGATTGCGTCGCTGCCGACCGGCAGCAGGACTTCGTCGCCGTCATGGCCGATCTCCAGGCGGCCCTGGAAACGCGTCCTTGCATCGCCCAGGAACGGCCCTTCGAGGATCGAATAAGGCAAGGGTGGCACGATGTGCGTGAGCAGCAGCATCCGGGCGCCGGCGCGCTGGGCGATGTCGGCAGCCTGTTGCGGCGTGGTGTGATAGGTCGGGATATCGTGAAAGATATGTTCGAGATTGGTGCGGCCCGTCTTCTTCGCGGCGGCCTGCATCATCGCCACCATATTGGCGGCCAACGCCTCATGCACCAGAATATCCGCCTTTTTCGCGGCGCGCTCGACCGAGGCGGCGGGTCTGGTGTCACCGCTGACGACGATCCGCCGCCCCTTATAGGCAAAGACATAGCCATAAGCCGGATCGACCGGTCGGTGATCGACGCGGAAGGCAAACACCTGCAAGCCATCGCGGGACAGGATCAGCTTCGGGTCGCCATTGGCGGGTGCGTCCTGCGGCAGCGCCACCATGCCAAAGGCGGCGGGCTGCATCACCTGTGGGCCGTGATGCGCGATCCGGTAGCCGCGATCGAGGCTATAGGCCATGTTGAAGCCTGCCACGATGGTGTCGACGCCGAGCGGACCATAGACCGGCAGGGGCGCCGGCGATCCGCTCGTCCCCCAATGCTGCAGCATCAGCGCGCCGAGCGAATCGATGTGATCGGAATGGAAATGCGTCAGGAACACCGCCTCGACGCGCCCGGCGCCATAGCCCATCCGCCCGAGATTGCGCACCCCGCCCTCACCGATATCGACCAGATAGACATGATGGCCAGCCGTGATCACCGTGCAGGGACCGGCCCGATCGGGTGACGGCATCGGCGAACCGGCACCGCATAAGGCGACGCCGAGCGCATCCGGTCGGCCGGCAAAGGGATCGCCGTTGATCGCCTGTTCGATACCTCGTTCGAATAGCGCCACCGCAATCCGGTCTCGCATCAGCCAGATCCCGCCGGCGATCAAGCCCAGCAGCAGCGCCGTGATACCGATCAAACGCTTCATGTCAGTCTCCGATCAATGGGCCTCAGCCCAAGCGCATCGCGCAGGTCATCCTCGATCCGCCACAGCCGGTCCTGCCCCCACCAGCCGGGGCGATCGTCGACCTGGAAGGAGGGGACGCCCCACAGCCCGAGCGCGAAGAGCTCTTCGCGATTGGCCTCGGCGACGCTTTGCCAGGACGGATCGGCGAGCGCGGCCGCAACCGTCTCGGCAGTGATGCCAGCGCGCGCCGCGGCCTTGAGCAGGCCGGTGTCGTTGGTCATGTCGATGCCCTCGGCAAAAGCGGCACGCAGAAACGAGCGGGCGAAGTCCAGGCCACGCCCCTGCGCGATGGCGTGATGCAGCACCGCCAGCCCGCGCTCTACCCCGGCCCCGACCGGGTCATGGATCGTGCCGAAAGCGATGCCGTGGCGGGTCGCTTCACGCTTGGTATCGAGGGTGATGTAGAGCCGCTTTGCGCCCGGCACGGGCAGGCCGCGCATCACCATCGGCAACACGAATTTCAGCCGCAGCTCGGCGCCATAGGCACTGGCCAGCGCCTCGATCCGCTCGACGGCAACCAGCGTGTAGGGCGATCGGAACGAAAGATAGAAATCGATTCGCGGGGGCATCGCCCGGGGCGGCGGCGGGGATGGCGGCAGCGGACCGAGATCGAGTACCGGACAGAGGCGCGCTGGCGAATCAACATCGTCGGCGCGCAGCCGCGCTTCCAGATAATGGAGCCGATCGACGCCCCAGTAGAATTCGCCTTCAAAATGGGTCGTCGACCCCAGATAATGGCCCAACCGCTTGCGCGTCGTCTGGCCATCCACAACCAGTGCATTGGTCGACGTCGCATCGAGCGCACCATAGCGTTCGGCCATCCCGTCCAGCGCGGCATCGGCGCCGTCCGACTGGCAGGCACGCGCGATGGCGATCAGCGCGTCGACCGGGTGTTCATTGGCCAGCGCCGCACCGGCAATCGCCTGCGCCCGGGCGATCTGTGCGGGACCCGGCCGGCCAGCGCCGATCGCTTCGAGTCCCAGCGTCTGCGCCAGCATTTGTGCGTCGCGCCGGCCATAATCCTCGAGTCGGGCGATTTCCGGGGCGGCCGCGGCGTCCGGCGGCGGGACTAGGTGCAGCCGCAGCGCCAGTTGATGGCGATCGGCCAGCGCCGCCAGAAAGGGCAATGCCACCGGTCCATAGGGATCATCGACCTGGAAGAAAAAGTCCGCCGTCATCGCCTTGCCCCCGATACGCCGCGTCAGCCGATGGCGAACGCGACGAAGGTCGCGCAGCGCCGCGCTGGTCAGGCTTGTGGTCAGCAGGCGGCGAATGGCGCTCATAATAACGTCCTATATTATAGCATTCGATACGACAAAAGAAGTTTCATATGGCAGCTCTAACGCCGATATTACTGGGGTAGATGACTGAGTATAAATTAACACTAACACTGCCAATATAAGCCCATAGCCACGCCGCTGGACGCTGGGCCACGGATTGCTTATGCCATCGGAACGCTCATCATGAAATCACAGCCAAGCCTCACCGATCGCGCCCGCCCCCAACCCCTGTCGGACCAGGGGCTGGATGGTCGCCACCTGCGCAGCCGGGCAACGCGCGCCAAGATTGTCGATGCGCTGCTGACCTTGGTGCGCGACGGGGATGTGTCGCCCGGCGCGGCGCAGGTCGCCGACATGGCCGGGGTCGGCCTGCGGACCGTGTTTCGGCATTTTGACGAGATGGAATCGCTCTATCGCGAAATGTCCGACGTCATCGAAGCGCAAGTAATGCCGATCATGCTCAAGCCCTTCGAGGCGACGGGCTGGCAGGATCGGGTGCGTGAAATGGCCGATCGCCGGATCGGCATATACGAAACCATCATGCCCTATCGGATTTCATCGAGCGTCAAGCGCTTCCAGTCCGAATTCCTGATGCAGGGCTATCACAAGCAATTGCAGCTCGAACGCACATCGCTGCACGCCATCTTGCCGCCCGCGGTGATTGCGGATGCGGCATTTGCCAGCGCGATCGAGGTGACGATCAGCTTTCAATGCTGGCGGCGGTTACGGCACGATCAGGGGCTGGCGATCGAGGATGCCCGCGCGGTGATCCACCGGCTGCTCGAAGCCGTGCTGGCAAGCAACCCGGTCTAGCCGAATACCCGCGCCACCCGGCGCATCGAACACCAATAGACGTCGTTCGACCAGCCGATGCTGGGAAAAACCACGCCTTGCGTGATCCCGCCGATCCGGGTGCGGCCCTGTTCGGCGCCGGTCTCGATATCGAGCAGCACCACCTCTTCGCCCCCGCGGCGATAATCATTGGTGACGATCTGCCCGCTGGCGGACAACAGCACCATGTGGCTGGCGCACCCAAAGCCGGCGCGCTCCCAGAGCGGCGTCAGTGCGCGCGCGGCGCGATCGAACCGCCAGGCCCGCAGAAAGCGATTGGCGGAATCGAAGGCGATGACGATACCGCGCGCGGCATCGACCAGTGGCGGGTTGGTGATGCTGCCCCCCGGCAGGCCGCTGATCTCGATCGCTGCATGATCGCCCGAATCGTCGAGCGCGACGCGGATCAGGCGGTTGGCGGTCGGCGAGACGCCGCGCCCGATCATGCTGGTGCGGTAGCGATGCCGGCCATTATCCATGAACCAGGCCTGACCCAGCGCCAGCACGACATCCCAGCCATAGCTTTGCCGCGTGTCGCCGACATAGTCATGCTGCCAGTCACGATCGCGGACCAGCGCGCCCGCAGTCCAGTGATAGCGAAAGATCGACCGCACCCCGACGACATAGACAGTGTCACCCGTCGCGCTCAGCCGGGCGATCGAGGCTTCCGGGCAGTCGAGGGTGGCGACGATCCGCAGCGTATCGGGGTTGATCACCGTCAGCTGCGCGGGCGTTGCGTCCGACAGGTTCTTGGTCACGATCAGCCCGCAATCGAGGATCACGAAAGAGTTATAGGGCTGATTGACTGGCAGGTGCAGCGCTGCCTTGACGCGACACCGATGATCGAGCCGGTGTGCCCAGCGGCCATAGACGACATAGAGATCGCCATTGGCATGAACCGCGATCCCGCCCGGCCACATCGGCCCGCCGGGCAGGCGTGGCGAGCGCTCGATCGGGGCGAGCGTTTCGGGGTCGATCCGTTCGACCTGCGCGCGGGTCGGCAGGCCAAGATTGGCGCGCAGCACATCGTGAGTCAGCAGATAGACCGCGCCGGGGCGGCCCAGCACCGTCATCGTCGACATCAGCGTGGTGCGCGCTGTGTTGCGCAGCGGCCCGGTCAGCGCGGCAGCGCCGATGCGCGGTGCCTGCCCGCGATCAGGCGTCCCGTCTTCGCCCGGCCAGGGGCTGTCGAAATAGCCGGTCATGCCGGCCTGCCGGGTAGCGGCGTCAGACAAACAACATCGCGACCGGCAACACCGCGCCGGTCGCCAGCAGGATTACCGACAAGCGTCGGCTGGTGCGGTTGGTCACTGCGATGGTGATGCCAAGCAGGGTCGACAGCATCAGCCCGATCGACATCAAGCCGACAAAGACCTTGAGCGGCCAGGGGGAATGCGCCGGAGCGGGCGCAACCGCCGAGGCGGGCGAATCGGGCTTGCCCGCGGCTGGCGTGGCGGCGGCGCCCTCTGGACGTGGTTTGCGCGGCTTGGGGAAATCCTGTTTCTTGTGAATCCCCGCGATCACCGCGATCCATCGCGGCGGCGCAACGCCCTTGACCGTTTCCTGAAAATCAAAGGTTTGCAGCATGCCGCTGAACGCGAAGAACAGGATGGCGGGCGCGAAGAGCATGCCGAACCACAAATGGATCTGGCGCAGCTGGCGCATCGTTCGGGCGTTCATTGGGCAAACTCCAGCACTTGGATCTGGCCAAGCGGTAGCGGCCCGCAGCCCGGTGCGCCACTGGCTTATCGGTTGAACGCCGTCTTCCGGTAGAGCAGGGTGATCGCAACGCGCCGATTGCGCGGATCGCTGGGGTTATCGGTGATCATTGGCTCACGGTCGGCCACGCCCTCAATCCGCTCGAAACGCGAATCGGGCAGGCCCGTTTCGCCCAGGCGACGACGGGTCGCCTCGGCGCGGCTGCTGGAGAGCAGCCAATTGTTGGTCCCCGCCACATTTTTGAAGCCAAGGCTGTCCGTATGGCCGCGGATCATGATCGCGTTGTCCATCGTCTTGAGCGATTCGGCGATCAGCCCGATCAGCTTGTCGGCTTCCGGCTCAAGCACCGTCGTGCCCAGGGCGAACATCGAATAATCGGCATTGTCGACCAGATCGATACGCAGCCCGTCGCGGGTCGGCACGAATTTGACGTGCGATGCGAGTTTTTGCAGCTTCACATTGGTCGCCATCGCCTGGCTGACCTGACGCTTGATTCGCTCGAAATTCTTGCGGTCCTGCTCTGCAAACTCCCGGTTGCGCAGCGATCCCTTGTCGCCTGTGCCGACCCTTGGCCCGCCGACATAGGACATTTGCGGCGAGACCAGACTGGGCGTGCTGGCCGTGCCAACGTCCCGGCCGACGCGTGACTTGCTGCTGATGACATCGCCGCCAAACAGGCCACTGCCCCCGATTCCCTCTGACCGCGAATCGAGAATCGTCGGCGCGAAATAATCGGCAATGCCCTTGCGCTGCTTTTCCGTTGTCGCGCCAAGCAGCCACATCAGCAGGAAGAACGCCATCATCGCGGTCACGAAATCGGCATAGGCCACTTTCCAGGCGCCGCCATGATGGCCGCCGCCATGACCCTCGATATAGATCTTCCTGACGATGACCTTGGGGGGCTGGTTGGTCCCGTGGGGCGCGCGTGCGGCCATGGGTTAGCGCCCGCGCAAGCCGTCAAACACCTCGGCAAAGCCGGGCTGGTTGCTGTGGGCAATGCCCGAGCGCGCGGCTTCGATGACCAGTGGCTGCGGATGGCCGTGGAGCGAGGCGATGATGATCTGCTTGACCGTGTGATAGATCGCCGCATCGGCATCGATGATCTGCTGCAATCGGCCAGCGAGCGGCGCGACCAGGCCATAGGCCAGCAACACGCCCATGAAGGTGCCGACCAGCGCCGATCCGATCATCGCGCCCAGGATAGCGGGTGGCTTGTCGATCGACCCCATGGTTTTGACCACGCCAAGCACGGCGGCGACGATGCCGAGCGCGGGCAGCGCATCGGCGAGGGTCTGTAGCGTGGTCTGCGGGCCTTGTACTTCGTGATGATGGGTCTTGATCGTATTATCCATCACCTCTTCGACCGCATGGACATCAAGCGTACCCGATGAGACGACGACGAGGCGGAGCGTATCGGCGATCAGCGCGATCAGCGTGTGATCGGCGAGCAGCCGGGGATATTCGCTGAAGATCGCGCTGGACGTCGGGTCCTCGACATGCGGTTCAAGCGCGATCGGGCCTTCGGTGCGCAGCATCTTCATCAATTTGGAGACGAGGAAGATCGTGTCGAGATAATCCTGCTTCTTGTAGCGGGGGCCCTTGAACACCTTCATCACGCCGCCGCCGACGGCCTTCAGTTCCTTCATCGAATTGCCGATGACGAGCGCGCCAATTGCGGCGCCGCCGATGATCAGCATTTCATGCGGAATGGCTTCCATAACGGGGCCGAGTGCGCCGCCGGTGATGGCGAAACCGCCAAACACCATGACGAGCAGGATGACAAAGCCGATGATCGGAAACATGAACTCAGCCGCCCCCCGAACGCTTCGACCGCCCCGGGATGGGATGTGCGGCCATGAAACCCCTTATTCACGCAATTTCGTCGCCAATCCGTTAACCAAAGCCGATTTCAGCGAAGATAGTCGAACAACGACAGCGAACTGAGCTTCGCCAGGCTGGATTGAGTGGCCTGCAAGATCGTGCTGGTCTTCTGCAGATCGACGATCGCGGTGGTCAGATCGGTGTCTTCGATGCCTGATCGTTCGGTTTCGCGGGTCAGCGCGCTCGAATCGAGCTGCGCTGACTGGAGATCGAGCCGGGCACCCCGCGCGCCGATCGAGCCACGCGCACTGCTCACCTGATCGAGCGATCCCTGAACGCCGCTGAGCGCATCATTCGCTGCGATGCCGGGGCTTCCCCCTGCCTCCAGCGCGGTGGCCAAATTGCTGAGCAGAGCGAAGACGTCAGTCGTGCCGCCACTGCTCGGCAGGCCACCGAAAATCCGTTGGGCCGATTCGCTGGGCTGGACCGTGGTACCATCGCCGACCGGGATCGCGACCGGATCGCCCGTGCCGGTGAAGCTGACGACGCCGGCGGCATCGCGCGTGACGGCGGTGTCGCCCGTCGCGCTGCCGAACAGCGGCCCACCGCGGGCGTCCTTGCCATTGGCGATCGACACCAGATCGTCGACTATGCCGCGCAGCTGCGTGGCGATCACCGCGCGATTGCTGTCAGACAGTGTACCGCTGCTGGCCTGGACCACCAGTTCCTGGGCCTTTTGCAGCTGATTGGCGACCGAATCGAGCGAGGTGTCGGCCTGGTTGAGCACCGTGCGCGCCAGCGAGATATTCTTGCCCCAGCTGACATCATCGGCACCGGCGCGCGCGATCGTCTGCAGGCGCTGATAGCCAACCGCATCTTCCGACGGCGCAGTCAGTTTCTTGCCCGAGGAAATCTGCTCCTGGATCGTTTGTGTCCGGCCGGTCAGCGTGCGCAGGTTGGCCGCTGCGTGGTCATAAAATGAGCTGGTGCTGGTAATCGTCATGGGCTGTCTCAGCGGATATCGAGGATGGTCTGAAAGGTATCGCGGGCGACCTGGATCACCTTGCTCGATGCCTGATAGGCCTGCTGGTAGCGCAGCAGATCGACCGCCTCGCTATCGAGGCTGACGCCCGTCAATTGATCGCGGGCGGTGATCGCGCCGTCATGAATCGCGTTCTGGGCATCGGCGACGGTCTTGCGCTGGTCGAGCGCGGTCGCATTGCCGGCAACCAGACCACTGATATCGGTTTCATAGCCGCCGCTGGTCCGCAGCGCCTCAAGCGCGGCGAGATTGCTGTTGTCGCGGTTGCCGCCGCCGACCGCAGCGGCAGCGATACCGCGCCCGCTGGTCAGCACGACGCTGATATCGGTGGCGGTTGCCCCGGTCGCAAACAACGCCGCCCCTGGATTGCCGTCCAGATCGCGGCCTGCTGCCTGTACGGTGTTCACATCGTTGACGAAATCGTTCGCAATCCGGCTTAGTTCGGTGCGCGCGGCGCCGATCCGCTGGCCGCCATCGACGATCCCGGCCAGGGCCCCGCCATTGGGATTAAGGCTGGCGCTGTTGCCGTTGAGGTGAACCGCGAACGAAACCGTGCCAGTGGCGGCGCGGACATAAGTGACATAGCCGACATCGCCACCGGCCGTGACAAAAGCGGGGCCGCTCGCGCCGCCCAGATTGACGCTGGCGCGGCCTGACGTGTCGGTAACAACCGAGATATCGCTGAGCGCGCTGAGCTGATCGAGGATCTGGTCGCGCTGGTCGAGCAATTGCGCTTGAGCGCTCGAATTGGGCGCCACGCTGGCCAGCCCCTTGTTGATCTTGGCGAGCGACGCCCCGAGCGTTTCGAGCGAGGTCGTGGCATTGTCGGCCGTCGTATCGAGATCAGTGGCGATCTGGTCGAGCGCGCGCGCGGTGGCGGCAAAGGCGCTGGCCACGCTGCCGCTCGATTCGAGCAGCGCGGCGCGCGGCGTGCTCGCGGTCGGATCGGCGGCAACGGCTTTGGCGGCGTTGAAGAAACTGGTCAGCCGGTCGCCCAGCTGGTTCCCGGTCAAGGCGGATTCGATTCCCTGCAGCCAGGTGGCGCTGGTCTCGGTCTTGGCGAGATCGGCACCCGATGTGCGCACAGCGGCAGCGCGCTGGGCATCGGCGGCGCGGTTGATGCCGAGCACGACAACGCCATTGCCGGTCGCCGCCGACCCTTGCGAAACGCGGCCGCTTGCCGCCGCCACTTCGGACAGCGTCGCGGTGCGGCGCGCATAGCCCGGGGTCGCGGCATTGGCGATATTGTCAGACGTCGTGGTCAGCGCCGATTGATAGGCGCGGACGCCGCTGGCGCCGACCGAGAGCAGATCGCTCATAATGTCGGCGCCGGAGCGGTGCCGGGATCGGCGGCCGGATCGGCCTGCAGCGCGGCCTGGTTCTTGGCCAGGAAATCGACCATCGCTTTGCCGATGCCGAGTGGTTTGGCGTCGGCCATTGTCACCGACAGTTTCTGATCCTGCATGTCGCGGAACGTGTCCTGCGCCTTGCTGCCGAAAATATCTTCGGCCAGGTGCGTTGCCCGCATCGATTTCAGCATCATCTGCGTGAAAACAGCCTCGAACTGCTTGCCGGCCTTTTCCAGATTGGCGCGCGACGCCAGCCGGCTCGTATCCGACGAGACGTTGGGGGCGTCGATGCCATTGGTCGGCACGGCGGGCAGGGCGCTGATCGTGGTCACAGGATGATCAAGTCGGCCTTGAGCGCGCCGGCTTCTTTCAGGGCCTCCAGGATCGCGACAAGATCGGCCGGCGAGGCGCCGATCGCGTTCATTGCCTTGACGATATCAGCCAACCGCGGGCCGGGCTCGAGCAGGAAAATCGGCTTGACCTCCTCTGCAATGCCGACGCCGCTTTTCTGTTCGACGGCGGTTTCGCCCTTGCTGAACGGCGCTGGCTGGACAACGCGCTGCGATTCATCGACCCGGACGGTCAGCTTGCCCTGTGTGACGGCGGCAGCGCTGACCCGGACGGCGGAATTGATCACGACGGTGCCGGTACGCGCATTGACGATCACGCGCGCGGCCGGTTCAGCCACACTGACCGTGAGGTTTTCGATCTGGCTCATCAGCGTCGCGCGCGAATCGGCGCCTTCGGGCGCGGCGATCGCGATCGACACGCCGTCGATGGCGTTGGCGCGGCCCGGGCCGAGCCGCGCGTTGATCGCAGCGGCAATGCTCTGCGCGGTGGTGAAATCGGCGCGCGAGAGGTTGAAGGTGACAAGGGGCGAGCTGGCAAAGCCGGTATCGACCGCGCGCTCGACCGTGGCCCCATCGGGGATGCGGCCGGTTGATGGCACATTGACGACGATCTTGGAGCCGTCCGCGCCCTCAGCGCCAAGCCCGCCAACCGCCAAATTGCCCTGCGCCATCGCATAGACCTGGCCATCGGCGCCGATCAACGGTGTCAGAATCAGGCTGCCGCCACGCAGCGACTTGGCCTTGCCGAGCGCCGCGACGGTAATGTCGATGCGCTGGCCCGGCTTGGCAAAGGCAGGCAGTTCTGCTGTGATCAGCACGGCGGCGGAATTTTTGAGCCCGGGATTGACGCCCGCCGGCAACTGCAGGCCAAAGCGCGACGCGACGCTTTTCAGCGACTGCACGGTATATTCCAGATTATCGTCACCGGTGCCGGGCAAGCCGACCACGATGCCGTACCCGGTCAGCTGGTTGGTGCGGATGCCCTGGAAGGTGCCCAGATCCTTGACGCGATCAGCCCAGGCCGGCGTCGCCGCCAGCAGGGCCATCAACAAGGTCAGCAATAGACGGATCATGAGCGTTCCGATCAAAACGGGCTGATGGCGGCGAAGAAGCGGTTGAACCACCCCTGGCGGCTGGCCCGGGCGACATCACCCTTGCCGGTGTAGGAAATCTGCGCGTCGGCGACCCGTGTGCTCATCACCCGGTTGTCGGCATCCACATCGGCCCAGCGCACCAGGCCCTTGATCTGGACATATTCGTCGCCGCGATTGAGCGTGACTCGCTTGCCGCCCTGCACGCGCATGGTGCCATTGGGGAAAACCTCGGCCACGGTGACGCTGACTTCGCCCGACAGCGAATTGGACTGGTCGGCTGTGCCCGCGCCCGTAAAGCCGCGACCACCATCGGCTTGGAGCGAATTGGGCGGTACGAACGACAGCGGCCCAACGGCGGGCGGGTTGATCGCGACATTGCCCTTGCTGTCGAGCTTCGAGCTGGCCGACTTGCTTGCCAGGGTGCGCTCGACCAGCACGATCGTCAACGGATCGCCGACCCGGCGTGCGCGCCAGCCTTCATAGAGTGGCGCATAGCCGGCCGAGGCCTTGAAGATCGCGCCATCGGCGGGCGCCGGTGGTGGTGGCGGCGGCGGCATCGTGACCGAAAAATCGGGCTTGGGCTGCTTCCGGCCGAAAATACTGGCCGATGCCGGCGCCGGCGCGAACGCCGCCACCAGCATCGCGCCGAGCGCGATTCCCGCTGCAAATTTCACCAGCGAATCATGGCCGGCGGCGCTGGGATCAGATGTTCTGATTGACATATTTCAACATCTCGTCGGTTGCCGTGATCATCTTCGAATTTACTTCGTAGGCCCGCTGGGTTTCGATCATGTTAACCAGTTCTTCGACGACATTGACGTTGGAGCCTTCGAGCATGCCCTGCCGGATATTACCCCGGCCATCCTGCCCGGCGACGCCCAGGCTGGCGGCGCCGCTGGCGGCGGTTTCGGTCAGGTAATTGTCGCCCTTGGCCTGCAGGCCGGCGCTGTTGGGAAAGGTCGCGATCTGGACCTGGCCGATCTGGCTCGGCTCGGTCTGGCCGGCGATCGTCGCCGATACGGTGCCGTCGGTGCCGATCGTGATCGTGGTTGCCCCCGCCGGCACAGTGATGCCGGGCTGGACCGCATAGCCTTCGGCGGTCACCAGCTGGCCCTCGGCCGATCGCGAGAAGTTACCGGCGCGGGTATAGCCGAGCGTGCCGCCGGGTAACGTCACCTGAAAATAGCCATCGCCATCGAGCGCGAGATCGAGCGAATTGCCCGTCGTCGCCAGCGTCCCCTGGGTGTCGATCCGGGCCGTGCCCTGGATGCGCACGCCGGTGCCGAGGTTGAGCCCGGTGGCATATTTGGTTTCCGATGTGCTCGGCGCGCCGGGCGCAGTCACCGTCTGATAGGCGAGCGTCTCAAAGGCCGCGCGATCGCGCTTATAGCCGGTGGTATTCACGTTCGCGAGGTTGTTCGAGATGACCCGCATGCGCATGTCCTGAGCATCAAGCCCAGTCCGCGCGATATGCATTGCTGCGCTGCCCATAACCTATTCCCCTTAAGTCGGCAGCCGCATCAGGGATGCGCTGCTTTCATCGAGTTCCTTGGCCGATTTGATCAAATTGGCCTGTACTTCGTAGCTGCGCTGGTTTTCGATCATGTCGACCAGCGCCTCGGTCAGATTGACATTCGACCCCTCGAGCGAGCCCGAAACGAGCGTTGCCGTCGGATCGCCGGGCAGCGCACCGCCACCGCGGACGTGCAGCAGATTATCGAGCCCCTTGACGGTGTCGGACCCCTGCAGGCTGGCCAGCTTGATCCGATCAACGATCACGGGTGCAGCACCGGGTTCGGCGCCAAACGGGATGATCGCGACGCTGCCATCGGGGCTGATCGTCACCTTTTGCGCAGGCGGCACGGTGATCGGACCCCCCGATCCGATCACCGGGAAACCGTCACCGGTCTCCAGCACGCCCGATGCTGCGACCGAAAGATCGCCGCGCCGGGTATAAGCTTCGCTGCCATCGCTGGCCTGGACGGTAAGCCAGGCATCGCCACCGACCGCCACATCCAGTGGCTTGCCGGTGGAAAAGACGGCGCCCGGGCGCCGATCGGCATCGGTGATTTCCTCCGATGCCGGCTGGCGCGCGAGCAGGCCGGGGCCGCTGACATTGAGCTGATCGAACACCACCCGATCGGCGCGAAAGCCGATCGTCGAGGCGTTCGCCATGTTGTTGGCGATCGCCGCCTGCGCTGCCAGATGCCCTTTCAGGCCCGACGCGGCGGTGTAGATCAGCTTGTCCATTTACCCGGCCCCGATTGCGTACATTATTGAATGTTGAAGATCGTCTGAGCGATCGCCTTGTCGGTCTCGAGCGCCTTGGCATTGGCCTGGAAGTTGCGCTGCGCCGAAATCAGCGCGACCAGTTCTTCGGTCGTATCGACGTTGGAGCGCTCGATCGTGCCCGACAGCAGACCGCCAAAGCCATTCGAACCCGGCTCGCCGAGGACCGGATTGCCCGATAGGCCGGTTGCCGACCAGGTGCTGCTGCCGAGCTGGCGCAGCCCCGATGGGTTGGCGAAATTGGCGAGCAGCACCTTGCCGAGCGTCTGGGTTTCGCCGTTGGAGAAGCTCGCCTTGATCAGCCCCTCGGTATCGATCGTCACGCCCTGCAGTTGACCAACGGCAACACCGTCCTGGCTGGTCGAGGCGACGTCGAACGGCGCACCGAGCTGAGTCGTCGCGGTGCCGAAATCGAGCGCGATGACCTGTGGGTTCGGGCTGCTCGCGGGCGTAAAGGCGTCAAAGGTCGTCGGGGCTGTTGGCGTGGTCAGTGCGCCCGACGAGTCAAAGGTCAATGTGATCGGCGCGGTCCCGCCCGAGGTCAGTGCCTGATCGCCGACAAAGCTGTAGGCAGACCAGTCGCTGCTGGGCGTGCCCCCGGTCGGCACCGTCTCGCGCTTGAAATAGGTGGTCAGCGTCTGGGCGTTGCCGACCGAATCATAAATTGTCGTCTGGACCGACTGGTTATAGCTGGAGGGATCGAAGCGATCGAAGGTCGCCGTCGCTGGGATTGCCCCGCCGGCAGGCAGGTTGACCGACAAGCCGACATTCTGGGTTGCCACCGGCGTGCCGCTGGTAGCGGGCAGACGGACGCTGACCGCCGACGACAGGCCCGAGGCGACCACCGCGCCGCTGCCATCAACCGGATAGGCTTGCAGATGCGATCCCTGGCCATCGACAACATAGCGATTGGCATCAACCAGAAAGGCGCCGTTGCGGGTGAAATTCACCGCGCCGCTGTCCAGCTTGGGCTTGACCGCGAAAAAGCCGTCACCCGACACGGCGATATCGAGCGCCGACTGGGTCTGGACCAGGTTGCCCTGGCTGAACTGCTGGCGGTTCGCCTTGACGACCGCGCCCGAGCCAACCGCCTGGTTCGGATTGGTGCCGACGCTCGACGCGATGACGTCGGCGAATTCCGAACGGCTCTTCTTGAAGCCATTGGTCGCGACGTTGGCCAGATTGTGCGAAATCGTGGCGAGATCGGTCTGGGCGGCGGTCAGGCCGCTGAGCGATGTATAAAAAGACATATTCTATCTCCTGGGCAAAATTGAAATGCGTGAACTGGAATGGATCAGCCGATCTGGCGGACCTGGGTGGTGGCGATCTGGCCGATTCCGGGCACAGTCAGGATCGGCGGGCCGCTGGCCGGGATCGACACCGAGCTGACGGGCGCCCAGACGAGCGGGGTGGCGGCAATGCTGGCGCCATTATTGTTGGCGATGGCGCTGATCTTGAACGGCCCGGCGCCGGCAGGATCGCCATTATTGGTGCTGCCGTCCCAATCGAAGGTCACGCTGCCCTTGGCCTGCGCGCCGAGCGACAGGGTCTTGAGTAGTGCGCCATTCGATCCGGTGATCGCTACCTTGACGTCAGTTGCATCGCCCGCCAGCTCGACGGCGCCGGTCAGGCCGCCATCGGTGCGGGGATAGGCGGTCGTGCCGGGAGCCAGGACCGTGCGGCCGACATAGCCCAGCGCATCGCTGGTGGTGCCGCCGCTCAATTTGTCCTGGATCGACTTCAGCGTGGTATTGATCTCGCTGATCCCGGCCACGCTTGAAAACTGGGCAAGCTGCGAGAGCTGCTGAGTCGCATCAACCGGTGCGGTCGGATCCTGGTTCTTTAGCTGCGCGGTCAGCAATTTGAGAAAGTCATTCTGCGTCAGCGCATCGGCTTGGGTAGCGGTCTTGACCTGGGCGCCGCTATTGGTGCGGCCAATGCCAAGGCTGGAAAGCGTGCTATCGAACGACGTGGCCATGATCAGCGTCCCAATTTGAGGGTGTCGATGATCAGCGACTTGGCGGTCTGCATCACCTCGACATTGTTTTGATAATTTCGCGCGGTCTCCATCATGTCGACGAGCTCGCGCGTCTCATCGACGGCGGCTTCGAAGACGTTGCCGTCCTTGTCGGCCACCGGGTTGGTGGGGTCATAGCGTTTGGTCGGCTGGTTGCCGGCCTGGACGATGCTCTCGACATCGACCGTCGACAGGCCCGATGCCTGGTCGAACTGGGTGCGGAACACTGGCTTCATTGTCTTGTAGGCGGCCTCGGCCGAGCTCGAGACGACCCCGGCATTGGCGAGGTTCGACGCGGTGGTGTTCATCCGCACCAGCTGCGCCGACATCGCACGGCCGGCGACCTGGAAAATCGTGAGCGGTAGATCGGCCATATTATTCGCCTCTCAATGCGCGGGTGATCTGGCTGATCCGGCCATTCAGGAACGACAAGGTCGTCTGATAAGCGACCGCATTTTCAGCAAAGGCGGTCTGCTCGGTCGCGAGCTCGACCGTGTTGCCGTCGAGCGAGGCCTGCAGCGGCACCCGGAATTTGGTTGCGCTGCTGATCGCGCCATCGGTCAGCCCCTGCGGGCCATTGGCCTGATCAAGCGCGGTACGGAAATCGATGTCCTTGGCTTTGAAGCCGGGCGTGGATGCATTGGCGATGTTCGACGCGATCATCCCCATGCGCCGCGAGCGCAGCTCGAGCGCTGCTGCATGCACACCGAAAAGAAGGTCGTCTGCCACCGTAATGGTCCCCGCATAAATTCTTGCGCGAGACACCAAGCAATCACCGTGCCAGTTTCACCCGATGGCCGGGAAAATCTCCATGACACCCCCGGCATGGCGTTTGCCGGCAAGATGTTGCCGCCCGGCGGCAAGCCTTGGTCAGGGGGCTGCCGGTGATCGCCGCGGCCTCGTCCCAGGGTGCCCCCGGGGTCGCCCCAGCGTCGGCCCGGCTGAAACTGGCGCGACCCTTGCTACGCGGGGAACATGATCAGCAGCACGCTTGGCCAGGCGCTTGGCCCTTATCTTGATCCGACAGCGATCGGCATTGTCGGCGGGGGCACCGTGCTGGCGGTGCTGCTGCGCACCGAACTCGGCGATCTGGGCCGGGCGGTCGCCGCGCTGCCGGTGCTGCTGCGTGGCCGCTTTCGGGCCGACCCTTTGCTAGATCAGATCGCCGCATTGGGCCGCATTGCGGCCCGCCACGGGGTGATGACGCTTGATCGCTCGGTGATTGCCGATGCCGATGTATCGGCGGCGATCGCCGCGATCGTTGACGGGACCACCCCGGAGGCGATTCAACTGTTGAGCCGGCATGCCCGCCAGGCCCGGATCGAGCGCCATCTTGCCGCCGCCGATGTCTGGGCGTCGGCTGCCGAGGTGGCACCAGCGATGGGCATGGTCGGCACGCTGATCGGCCTCGTCAAAATGTTCATCTCGATGAGTGATCCCGCCGCGATTGGCGGCGCGATGGCCGTTGCGTTGCTGGCGACGCTCTATGGCGCACTGATCGCCAGCCTGATCGCGATGCCGATTGCCGCGCGCCTGCGCCGTCAGGCGCGCGCCGAGGCCTTTGAACGAAGCCGGCTCGAGGCGCCCTTGATGGCGATGGCGATGCGCGAACTGCCGCGCCACCGCGACCAGCCCCAGTTGCGCGAGCGATCGGTGGCATGACCGACGATTTCTTCCCCGAAATACCACCGTCGCGGCCGATCTGGCTGGTGACCCTGGCTGATCTGGCGTTGCTGCTGGTCGGCTTCTTCGTGCTGATTCAGGCCAATCAGCAGATCACCAACCAAGCGCTCGCCAAAGGGCTGCGCGAAGGGTTTGGGGTGACGACGCGGCTCGCCGCGCCGATGCCGGTGGCGATCGGGTCGATGGGCGAATTTGCACCGGGATCGAGCGCGCTGCCGAAATCGCCGGCGTCGCTCAGCCAATGGGCGCGCAGTGTGACGGCTGATCCGCGGGTCCGCCTGCGCATCAGCGGTGCCGTCGACGGGTCGCCCGCCGATGTCGAGCCGGTCACCGGCAGCAGCGCGGTGCTCGCTGCCGATCGCGCGCGTGCTGTCGCTGTCGCGCTGGCCGAAGCCGGGGCAGTGCCCGCAGCCCGCATGACGATCACGACCGATCCCATCCCCGGCCGCCGTGCCGTGATGTTGACGCTTGGCTTTGACGGAGAGCGGCCATGATTTGCCGCCCGGCAACGCCGATTTGCCGCTCGCGGCAGTTTTTGAAGGAGAAGATGATGGTGCGCTTGTTCGTTTGCGCCGTGCTGGTGGCCAGCCCGGCTGCCGCCCAGACCGGATTCCAGGACACCAGCGCGATCGATCGCGGTGTGGAAGCTTTCACCGGAAAACCGATCGGCGCCGAGGGGGGCGCGCGCACCCCGGTCGATCAGCGGCTGAAACTGGCCCTGTGCCCGATGGTGTCGATATCGTGGCGTGCCACCAATCATGATTCGGTGGTGGTGAGCTGCGCCGGCCCGCAATGGCGCGTCTATGTGCCCGTCATCCTGGCGCCGACGCCGATCGCCGCCCCGGCCGCGGCAGCGCCGGTCGCCGTCAAGCCGCAAATCGTCATCAAGCGCGGTGATCCGGTGATGATCGAAGCGGGTGCCAATGGCTTTTCGATCAGCCGTGACGGCGTGGCGATGACCGATGCGGTGGCGGGCGGGCGGTTGCTGGTCGACGTCGATGGGGCGAAGAAGCCGGTCCAGGCGATCGCGGTCGAGCCAGGCCGGGCGACACTGCCCGGCTTCGGCCTGTAATTTTTTCTAAAGCTTTGCCGCCTTCGGTCGTTTTCCTGCATGTAGGCAAGAACACGAGGGTGGAGACATGGTGGATCCCGTCGGTGCAAAGCCGGTAACGCAAGACCGGTTGGTCGCCGCTGTGGCGCGGACGGCGCCGATCGTGCGCTCGCGTTCGGTGGTGCAGGATCAGGCCGAGCCGGCAACCGGCGGTGGTCTGGCTGGGCTGGTGGCCGAATATGCCGCCAAGCCGCCGGTCGATCTTGATCGTGTTGCCCGGGTTCGCCAGGCGATCGCCAATCACGCTTATCCTATCCTGCCCGAAACCGTCGCCGATCGGCTGATCGCGATCCGCCTGAACTGGAAGCCGGAATGACCCGCCGCGATGCCCTGGTGCGCGTGATCGACGCGCTGCATGCCGAGATTGCCGCGTTGAAATCAAACGATGTCGCCGGCCTGGAGCGCGCGACCCGCACCAAGCTGATGGCCATCGACACCATCGCTGCCACCAGCGATGGCGCCCCCACCCCGGATATCCGTGCGCTGGCCGAAGAGGCCCATCGGCTCAACGAAACCTGCCGGATCTACGTGAATTTGATGAGCGCCAATGTTCGCCGCCGGCTCCAGCAGCTGACCGGCGAGGGGGCGGCCGGCTATCGCGGCCCGGCGCTGGCGGGCGGTTTCGCCTGATTGCCGCCTAATTGCTGACTGCGCTGAATAACTGGCACGTTCCTTGCTGATTAGCTCCCTGCAACAGGGGGCATTTCAAGTCGATGAGCGTCATTCCAATCGACAGCGTGACCGGGGCGGTCAAGGGCACGATCCAGTCAGCCATTGCGCTGGCATCGGCCCGTACCGGTGTGAATTTCAATTATCTGCTGGGCCAGGCCCAGGTCGAGAGCGGTCTGCGCGCCGATGCCAAGGCCGGGACGTCGAGCGCGTCGGGCCTGTACCAGTTCATCGAGCAGAGCTGGCTGGCGGTCGTCAAGAAACATGGCGCCGAACACGGGCTGGGCTGGGCTGCCGATAATATCAGCCAGGGCGCCAATGGCCGGCTCACCGTCAGCGACCCCGGCACACGCCGCGCGATCCTGGCGCTGCGCAACGACCCCAACGCCGCCTCGCTCATGGCCGCTGAACATGCCGCCGACAACAAGACCGCGATCGAGAGCAGCCTGGGTCGCACCGCGACCGGCACCGATCTATACATGGCGCATTTTCTAGGGCTGGGCGGCGCGCGGAGCTTTCTGAAAAACCTTCAGGCCAATCCCGATCAGGCGGGGGCGGCGCTGTTCCCGGCCGCGGCGCGGGCCAACCACAACATCTTTTATGGCGATGGCGGCCAGCCGCGCTCGCTCAGCGAAATTTACGACCGATTCTCCGCCAAGCTCGATCGCGGTGCCGCTGCCGTCGGCGCGGTCGGGCTGGCTTCGGGCAATGTGACACCTGCCGACAACGGTGGTGCGGAGATCATTCCCGGCAATGGCGAAAGCCAGAGCAGCGCGACGCGCTGGGCACAAGCGACGATCGATCAGCTGCAAGGGGGTACAGGCCGGATGCAATCGCTGCTGCGGCCAACGCCCGATACGGCGCGGCTGGCCTATCTGATGCTCGCGCGGCTGGGCGGTTAAACCATGGCCAATGTTGCTTTGCCCCGCACCGATATCGCGGGCCTGGTTCGCGGCGCGGCGCTGCCGGTGGCGATCCTGCTGCTGGTGCTGCTGATGGTCGTGCCGATCCCGGCGGCGGTGCTCGACATCTTCTTCATCATGAACATCACGATCAGCCTGGCCGTGCTGATGGTCGCGCTCAATGCGCAAAAGCCGCTCGATTTCTCGGCATTCCCCAGCGTCCTGCTGTTCGCGACCTTGTTCCGCCTGAGCCTCAATGTCGCCTCGACCCGCGTCGTGCTGGTGCATGGCCATGAGGGCGAGGCCGCCGCTGGCCAGGTGATCGAAGCCTTTGGTACCTTTCTGATCGGCGGCGATTATGTCGTCGGGCTGTTCGTCTTCGCGATCCTGGTGATTATCAACATGATCGTCGTCACCAAGGGCGCCGGCCGCGTCTCCGAAGTGTCAGCCCGCTTCACGCTCGATGCTCTGCCCGGCAAGCAAATGGCCATCGATGCCGATCTGAATGCCGGTCTGCTGACGCCGGAAGAAGCCAAGGCGCGGCGCGTAGAAGTGGCCACCGAGGCCGATTTCTACGGCTCGATGGATGGTTCGTCCAAGTTCGTGAAGGGCGACGCGATTGCCGGCCTGCTAATTCTTGCCGCCAATATCATCGGCGGTCTGATTCTGGGGCCGGTCAGCCACGGCATGTCGATCGGCGACGCGGCGCATAATTATGTGCTGCTGGCGATCGGCGATGCGCTGGTTGCGCAGATCCCGTCGCTGATGCTGTCGATCGCGGCGGCAACCATCGTTACCCGCGTCACCTCCAGCATGGATCTTGCCGGCCAGATCGGCAGCCAGTTCGGTTCGGCCAAGACCTGGACGCCCGTTGCCGCCATTCTCGCGCTGCTCGGCGTGATGCCGGGCATGCCGCATCTGATCATCCTGCCCGCCGCCGCCGCCGCCGGCTTTGCCGCCTGGAAGATGCGCCAGGCCGCGCTCCGCCCGATCGTCCCCGAAATCATTGCCGCCGAGCCGATCGATCTGTCGCGGATCAGCTGGGACGAGGTTGCCGATTCGATCCAGATCAATCTCGACATCGGCTACGGACTGGTGCCGCTGGTCGATGAACGCCGCGGCAGCCCGCTGATGGGCAGGATTACCGGGGTGCGCCGGCAATTGTCCAAGGAGCTTGGCTTTGTCGTCCCGCAGGTACGGGTGCGCGACGATATCAACCTGGCACCCTATACTTATCGCATCGTCGTCGGCGGTGTCGTGATCGGCGAGGATACTGTTTCGCCCGACGAGATGCTGGCGCTCGATACTGGCCAGGCCGTTGGCGGCCTGCACGGCAAGCCGGTCAAGGACCCGACCTTCGGCCTCGACGCCACCTGGATCGCCCCGGGCGACGCCGATTCGGCCACGGGCGCCGGTTATCTGGTCGTCGATCCCGGCACGGTGGTGGCCACCCACCTCAACCATCTGCTCGGGACGAACGCCGCCGAACTGCTCGGCCCGGATGAAGTGCAGAGCCTGCTCGATCAGCTCAAGGAACGCGCCGCCAATCTTGTTGCCGCGCTCAGCCCGGCACCGGTGCCGCTGACGACCCTGACCCAGGTACTGCGCGGGCTGCTGGCGGAGGGAATCGCGCTCAAGGAATTCCGCCGTATCGCCGCCGCCATCGCGGTTGCCGCGCAGAAGACACTCGATGCCGAAGAAATCATCGAACTGATCCGTCCCGATCTTGGGCCCTTGATCATCCAGAAATTGTGCGGCGTGCGCGAGCCGTTGCGGGTGATGACGCTGGAGGGTCAGCTCGAAGGGCTGCTCGGCCAGGCAATCCGCTCCGATCCCTCGCGGCGCCACACGATCGAGCCCGATCTCGGCCGCCGCATTGTCGAGGCGCTGCAACGCGCTGCCCAGCCGCTCGTCGCCGAGGCCAAGCCCTTCGCGCTCGTCGTTCAACCCGCGATCCGCCTTGCGATCCGCAAATTGGTGAAGACCTGTATGCCCGATACGCCCGTGATGAGCTTCTTCGAAGTGCCTGAGGACAAGTCGGTCGAAGTCGTCGCCGTCATCGGCGCGCCCGGGGCGCTGCCGGCATGAGCGCGCAGCCCAACCCCGCCGCCTTCGCCGCTGCGCTCAGCGCCCCGCCCTTGGTCTATGACCGCGCCGGGCCGGACATGTCGGCGCTCGCGCGCCAGCATTTGCCGCTGGTCCGCCGCGTTGCCTGGCACATTCATGGCAGCATGAGCAGCGCGGTGGATGTCGAGGATCTGATCCAGATCGGGTTGGTCGCGCTACTGGAAGCCGGCGCGGCGTTCGAGGACCGCGGCCAGGTGACCTTCGAACAATATCTGCTGACCCGGGTGCGCGGCGCGATGATCGACGAACTGCGCCGCCAGGCGACGCTGACGCGCGGCGCGATGCGGCGCCGGCGCGCTTATCAGGATACCATCACGGCGCTGACCAATGAAACCGGCAAGCGCCCCGACGAGGCGGCGATCGCCGAGCGGCTGGGCGTAACATCCGACAAGCTTCGGATCGACTATGCCGCCGCTGAGCCGGTGCGCTTCGAGACGATCGACGATATCTATTCAGATGACCTGCCCTGGTTCGCCAGCGATGAGCCCAATGCCTTTGACCAGCTGGCCGAAGCCGGCACGCGCGATGCGCTGGTCGCGGCGATTGCGGCATTGCCCGAACGCGAAGCGCAGGTGATCCAGCTTTATTATGTCGAGGAACTCAATCTCGAGGAAATCGGGCTTGTGCTGGGCGTGGGGCCGGCGCGGATCTGCCAGATCAAGAAATCAGCGCATGACCGCCTGAAAAAGGCGCTGGTGCGGCTCGTCTAGTCGCCGGTGCGGGCATTGCATCTGGCCTTCTGGCACCGCACTATGAGGAAATCGCACCGCTGACCAACGGTGCGACCGGGGGGCAGCCGTGACCGACAGCAGCGCATTCGCGCTTGATACGATGGACTATCGAATCCTGCGCGAGCTTGGTGGCGACGGCCGCGCCTCCGATGTCGCGCTGAGCGACCGGGTCAATCTGTCGAGCACCGCCGTCGCCCGGCGTCGCAAAGCGCTGGAGGAGAGCGGGGCGATCCAGGGCTATTCCGCCGATTTCGATTTCGCCAAACTGGGCTTCGGGATCGTCGTGATCGTGATGATCGAGCTCAGCTCGCAGGCCGAGCAAGCGCTGGTCGAATTCGAAAGCGCGGTGATCAAATGCCCGTCAATGTCCTATTGCAGCTTCATTTCGGGCAACACTGATTTCCTGATGATCGTCCATGTCCGATCATTCGAGGATTATGACCGCGTCTATCGCAGCGAATTGTCGATGCTGCCGCATGTCGCCAAGATTCGCAGCAGCTTTGTGATGCGCGAAGTGACCCGGCGCAATGTGCCGCCGGCTGTGCTGGCCGGACGGGCGGCGGGATAACCGCACCAGGCTCGAATCGGCGCAGCCATCCGATTGAGCCAAAATCGCGCACGCATGAATATTGCGCGGTTTTGCCAAAAATAGATAAAAACGTGCGAATTTTCGGCAAAATATGTCAAAAATTAACGGAAACCGCATTTGCTTATCTGCTAGCCTCGACGGGCAAACGGGGGTTTCGTGCTGTGTTGATGTCCTGGCAAGCGATCGGCAATGGCCGATGGCAGGCAGGTTTCTTCGGCAGTTTACATTGCTGCAATTGCAAAAATATTATTATATTTCAATCTATTAGTCAATGAAAATAACGTCTTTGGAGGAGAGGGTGCCCGCGAGAGGATTGGTGATGACTCCGGGGGGACATGATGGAAATAACAACACGCACCGACGCTTTGGCGGCGCATCGCACTCGATATCCACGTTGGCTGGGAACGGTTGCCGTCCTGGCGCTTACCGCCACCACCCAGCCCGTTTATGCCGCGCCGAGCGAGCAGCCGACAGCCGCCAAATCGGTTGTCGAGGCAGTTCCTGAAGATCAGGCCGCAACGCCCGAAGAGACCAAGGACGGCAACGAGATCGTCGTCACCGGATCGCGCATCGTGCGCGACGGCTATAATGCCCCGACCCCAGTGAGCGTGATCGGCGCCAAGGAACTGCAAACCGAATCGCCCGCCAATGTCGCCGATTTCGTCAACACGTTGCCCGCCGTGCGCGGCAGCCAGACCGCCGCTAATTCGAACGGATCGCTCAGCAATGGTCTGGCCGGGGTCGCCTCGGTCAATTTGCGCGCGCTTGGCGCGCAGCGGACGCTGGTGCTGTTCGATGGCCAGCGCTCGGTCGCCTCGGCGACCAGCGGCGTGGTCGACGTCAATACCTTTCCACAGGCGCTGATCGAGCGGGTCGAAGTCGTCACTGGCGGCGCTTCCTCCGCCTATGGGTCGGATGCCGTGTCGGGGGTGATCAACTTCATCCTCGACAAGAAATATACCGGGCTGAAGGGTGACTATGAATATGGCGTCACCACCTATGGCGACGGCGCCAACCACAAGGCGTCGCTGACCGCGGGCATGAACTTTGCCGGCGGCCGCGGGCATATTCTGCTGAGCGGCGAATATTTCACGCAAAAAGGCATCGATACGATCGATCGCGACTGGAATAATTCGGGTTTTTTCCAGATCGACAACCCCGCCTTTACCGGTACCGCCTGCACCGATAGCAGCGCGGCGACGCTCTGCCCCGTGCCGTCTCGGCTGATCCAGAGCGGGATCGGCACCAGCCAGTTCACCCCGGGTGGACTCATCAGCACCGGGCCATTTCGCGGCACCTATTTCAGCACGATCGATCCGGCGACGGGTCGGGCGACCACCGGCAATCTCGCCTTTGGCGCGGTTAACGGCCAGTGGATGGTCGGCGGTGATTATCTGCTGACCCGGGCCGGCCATGTCGGCAGCGCCTCGCTCCAGCCGTCCGAGGATCGCAAGAGCGCCTTCAGCCGGCTGAGCTATGAATTCTCGCCGGCGATCGAGGTTTTCGGGCAGTTCGCCTATAGCCGCTACCAGGGCCAGAGCTATTATCAGCAAACGCCGACTACCGGCGTCACCATCCAGGTCGCGCCGACGGTGGCCAATGGCGGCCTGATCAATGCCTATCTGCCAGCGAGCTTCGTCAATTCGGTCAATGCCTATAATGCCGTCAACGCCACCAAGGTGACGACGGTGGCAATCGGCACCAGCAATATCGGCATCCCGCCCCAGGGCAGCGACAATACCCGCGAAGTCTTTCGCTATGTCGTTGGCGCCGGTGGGAATTTCGATCTGTTCGATCGCGACGTGCGCTGGGATGCCTATTACCAAAAGGGCGTCACCAAAACCAACGAACTGCTGACCAATGCCTGGAACATCGCGCGTATGGCGCTGGCAACCGACGCGGTCGTCGCCCCGGCGGGCAATGCGTCGGGCATCGCTGCCGGCACCATCGTCTGCCGGTCGCGGCTGACGCTGGCCAATGTCAACAATGGCTGCGTCCCGATCAATCGGATCGGTGTGGGCGGCATTACCCCTGAAGCGCTCAATTACGTCCTTTATGGCGGCCTGCAGCCGCTGCGCAAGCAGACACTGAAGCAGGATGTGGCGGCAATCAACTTCTCCACCAACAGCCTGTTCGAAAACTGGTCCGGGCCGGTTTCCTTCGCAACGGGCGCCGAATATCGGCGGGAATCGGTGAGCGGCTCGGTCGACCCCCTGTTCCGGCCGATCGTGGCGAACGGGGTGACCAGCGGCACCTGGATTTACGGCAACTACCTGCCGACCTTTGGCAATTATGACGTCAAGGAAGCCTATGTCGAAACCGTTTTCCCGCTGTTCAAGGGCGCGGATTTCAACGGGGCGTTCCGCGTCACCAACTATTCGACATCGGGCACGGTGACGACGTGGAAGACCGGCCTGACCTGGCAGGTGATCCCCGATTTCCGGCTGCGCGGCACGATTTCACGCGATATCCGCGCACCGAACCTGGGGGAGCTGTTCGCCCCGGGTACCGGCCGCACCAACACCGTCAACGTACCGCTGGCCGGTGGCGCGCAGCGCGCCGACCAGTTCAATGAATCGACCGTGGGCAACGCCGCGCTCGATCCGGAAATCGCCAAGACCTATGGCGTCGGGGCGATCATCACCCCGCGCTTCCTGCCCGGCCTGGCCATGTCGGTCGACTATTTCGATATCCAGTTGAGCGGCGCCATCAGCACGCTGACCGCGCAGACCCTCGTCACGCAATGCTATGAACAGGCCAATTCAGCGGCCTGCCAGGCAATCTCGACAACAGGTGGCCGCGGGGTGACGACCGCCGGCCTGCTCATCACCAGCATCGAGCTGAAGCCGACCAACTTCGTTGCGATCAAATCGCGCGGAATCGATATCGAGGCCAGCTATCGCCGGGCGGTCGGCCCCGGCAACCTGACGCTGCGCGCGCTCGCCACGCGCAATATCAGCCTCTACACCAACAATGGCGTTGATGTGCCGACCGAGGCGGCGGGGCAGAATTCGGGCAGCTTGCCACTGTGGAACTTCCGCTTCTCGGGCGGCTATGATGTTGGCCCCTGGGGCTTCCAGCTGGTCGGTCGCGGCGTGAGCGGCGGCGTCTATGACAATAGCTATATCGTCTGCACCACCGATTGCCCGGTTTCGACTGTTGCCAACCGGACCGTCAACCGCAACGACATTGCCGGTGCGATCTATTTTGATCTCCAGGCCAATCATAGTTTCGAAATTGGCCGGGCGAAATTCACCGCCTTCCTGTCGGTGCGCAACATCCTCGATACCGATCCGGTGCTGGTCGGCAACGGCCCGACCGGCAACAATACGCCAGCCTATCCGCAGACCAACCGCCAGCTTTACGACGTGCTCGGCCGGGTGTTCCGGCTTGGCATCCGCTTCGGCCTGTGACCGATCCAATGAAAAAAGGGAGAGACATGATGATGAAATTATCGATTGCAGGGGCTGCCCTGCTCGCCGGGACCGCGCTTTATGCGCCCCAGGCGCAGGCGCAGGCCAAGCCGGCGCTCAAGGCGGCGGCGGCGGCAGATGTCGATGCCCACGCCAAGCTGGTTCAGGAAATGGTCGATTCGATCTTCAGCTTTGCCGAGCCGGGTTTCCAGGAGTTCCGGACGTCCGACTATATCACCGCCATTCTCGAGAAGAACGGCTTCAAGATTACCAGGGGGGTCGCCGGCATCCCGACCGCCTGGACCGCGGAATGGGGTGAAGGCGGCCCCAAGATCGCGCTGGGCAGCGATATCGATTGCCTGCTTGGCCTGTCGCAATATCCCGGCAGCCCCACGATCACGCCGATGGTGGTTGGTGCCCCGGGCCATGGCGAAGGGCATAATTCAGGCATGCCGCTGATCGTCGCGGCGGCGATCGCGGCCAAGGATGTGATGATCAAGAACCACATCAAGGGCCGGCTGATGATCTGGCCTGGGGTCGCCGAGGAATTGCTCGCAACCAAGGCCTATTATGTCCGCGCCGGGCTGTTCAAGGATGTCGACGCGTCGATCTTCACCCATGTCAGCAACGATTTCGGCACCGCTTATGGCGATCTCGGCCAGAACGGTATGGTCTCGGTCGAGTATAGCTTCCACGGCAAGACATCGCATGCCGCAGGCGCTCCCTGGGCCGGGCGCAGCGCGCTCGACGGGGTCGAGGTGATGGACATGGCCTGGAACATGCGCCGCGAACATCTGCCGCTTACCCAGCGTTCGCATTATGTGATCACCAATGGCGGTGGCCAGCCCAATATCGTGCCGGGCGAGGCTGCGGTCTGGTATTATTTCCGTGAACGGACCTTCAAGTCGATTGCCGATCTGTACCAGACCGGCAACGAAATCTCCGAAGCCGCCGCCAAGGCAACCGGCACCACGGTCACGCGCAAGGTGCTCGGCTATGCTGCGCCCAATTTCGCCAACAAGCCGCTTGCCGAGGCGGCCTATCTCAACATCAAGGCAGTCGGCATGCCGAAATGGAGCGCGGACGACCAGGCCTTTGCCAGGGCGGTGCAGGAGGCAAATGGCCTGAAGATCCAGCCGTTGAAGAGCGATATCGGCGCCCTGTCGACGCCCGAAAGCCGTGGCGTTTCACAGGGCGGCGGGTCCGACGATATCGGTGACATCATGTGGGCGGTGCCGACGATCACGATCCGCTATCCCTCAAACGTGCCCAGCACGATCGGCCATAATGTGACGGCGGCGATCGCGATGGCGACGCCGATTGCGCACAAGGGCGCGGTCGCCGGGGCGAAGGCGGTGGCAATGACGGTGCTCGATATGATGACGACACCCAAATTGCTGGCGGCGGCCAAGACCTATTTCGAGGACGTCCAGAAAAAGACCGACAGCTATGCCCCGGTGCTGACCGCCGAGGACCAGCCGGCGATCTGGCTAAACGAGAAATTGATGCGCGAGATGCGGCCGCAGATGGAAAAATATTACTACGATCCGACCAAATACGCGTCCTATCTCGATCAGCTCGGCATCGCCTATCCAAGTGGCGCAAAGAAATAACCCGCAGGCGGGCGGCCCGATTGGGTCGCCTGCCGCCTTGTCGGCCACAGCGCCGCCCCTGCCCCAGAAAATTCGGAGAGACATGATGAAGCGCTCGATTGCGCTCGGACGGCGCCGCGTTGCCCGTCACCTGCTGACGGCCTTGCTGTTGGCCAGCACGGCAAGCGTGGTGCTGGCCAAGGACCCGGCAGCAGCGCCGGCGCTGGCCACGCCGGCCGGGCAGCGGGTGGATGGCTACATCCCCTTTGTCTGGGATGCCACCAAGGGGCGCGTACTGATCGAAATTCCGGCTTTTGACACCGACATTCTCTATTATGTTTCGGCCGCAACCGGCGGCGGTTCGGTCGAGCTGCCGTTCGATCGCGGGATTTTGGCGGGCGAAGTCATCCATTTCGAACGGGCCGGTGGCCGCGTCCTGGTGGTTGCACAGAACACCGATTATCGCGCCGTGAGCGGCACGCCTGCCCGCCAGGCGGAGGTCGCCGCCTCATTTCCGACCTCGGTGCTCGCCGCGCTGCCGATCGATAGCGAGATCGGCGGCAAGGTCATGGTGGATGCGACCGCCTTGTTCATGCGCGATGCGGCAAATATCGAGGGCCAGCTGAAGCGCGCCAATCAGGGCAGCTTCAAATTCGACGCCGCCCGGAGCAGCTTCTACCCGGCGCGGATGAAGGCGTTTGTCGACAATAGCGAGATCGAGACTGTCTCGACCTTTGTCACCGATGCCGCGGGTTCGCTGGTCAGCAACGTCACCCCCGACCCGCGGATGATGACGATCCGTATCCACCACAGCTTTCTGCGCGCGCCGACCGGTTATATCCCGCGTGCAGGAGATCCGCGGATCGGCGTCAGCACACTGCGCTTCAAGGATTTCTCCAAACCGTTTAGCGAGGGCCCCAATGAGGAATGGGTCACCCGCTGGCGGCTAGAGAAAAAAGACCCCGCTGCTGCGATGAGCGAGCCGGTCAAGCCAATCACCTTCTATTTCGATCCCGCCATTCCTGATCCGATCCGCCACGCGATGAAGGCCGGGCTGCTGTGGTGGAACAAGGCCTATGAGGCGGCCGGCTTCATCAACGCGATCCATGCCGAGGATGCACCGGCAGATATGGACCCCATGGACATTCGCTACGCCTATGTCCTGTGGATCGACCGCGACGAGCGCGGCTTTTCCAGCGGTGGCACCTATCGCGATCCACGCACCGGCGAGATCATCGGCGCCAAGACGCATATGGACGCTTACCGTGTCCGCACGGTCGGCAATTATTGGGACGCCTATGTCGGCGGCCTGCCCGGCGACGGCAGCGGCGTCACCGTGGCGGACGCCGATCTGCTGAGCAGCGACAAGATGGTGGCGATGCCCCCCGGCCAGCGCGACATGGTGCTGCTGCGCCAGGCTTTGCTGACCGCGCATGAGCTTGGCCATGCCCAGGGCTTTGACCATAACTTCGCGTCCAGCCTCAACGATCGCGCCTCAGTTATGGAATATCCCACCCCGCGCGTGAAGGTGGTCGGTGGCAAGCTCGACCTGAGCGAATCCTTCGAAAAGGAGATCGGCGCCTATGACGTGATGATGGTGCGCTATGCCTATACGCCCTTTGCCGCCGCGAGCGAAAAGGCGGGGCTAGATGGAGTTGTCGCGGATATGCGCACCAAGGGGCTGCTCTATGTGCCCGACAGCGATCCGCGTTGGACCTGGTACGATGACCGCGCGACGCCCACCGAGAATCTGCGCGAGGCGATGGCTGCGCGCGCCATCATGATCGCGCATTACGGCCCTGCCATGCTGATGCCCGGCGAACCTATCGACGCGCTGCGCAACACCCGGTTGTGGATGGCCTATCTTCATCACCGCTACGCGATTGAATCCGCCGTCAAATATGTCGGCGGCCTGTACACCAACATCGTCGTCAAGGGCGAGACGATGCCGCCGACCGCCTTCATTCCCGCCAAGCTCCAGCGCGAGGTGCTTTCACTGCTGATGGAGGCGATCGAGCCTAAAAACCTGATGTTGCCCGAGACCTTGCTGGCGCAATTAACCCCTGATCCCGGCAATAATCTGGAGGATCTGTCGACCGATCCGGCGTTTGATCAGCTGCGCGCAGCCCGCATTCTGGTCGCGCTGGTGATCGAGCCGCTGTTCGATGCTGATCGGGCTGCGCGGATGGTGGCGCTGGCGGCGCGGCAACCGGGTACGCTTGGCTTTGCCGAAATGGTCGATACTGTTCTCGCGCATAGCTGGAACGCGCCCGGCGATGCCGATGGGGGTGGTCGGGCGCTGCGTCGGGTCACGCAGGCGGTAACGCTTGACGCGATGATGATCCTTGGTGCGAAGGCCGGATCGCCCGAGGCGCGCGCCTATGTGCTCGACAAGCTCAACGCCCTCGCCATATCGCTTGCCACGCGCAGCGGGGGCGATCCGATGGCAACGGCCTTTTACCACCAGACCGCGCGCGATATCAGGCATTATCTCGAAAACCCAGCCGAAAACGCCCCCAAGGCGATCTCGGTGCCCTGGGGTAAGGGACCGCGCTCGCGCTTCCCGCAGCCGCCCGGCCCGCCACTGGGGGGCTAAGCGGCGCAATAATGGCGGTCAGCGGCGCGAGAGGGCGGTCTCGCTGGCCAGCTGGTCGGCGGCGATCCGCTGCAAGGCAAGGGTAACCCCCGGCGCGAACCCCAGATCATCGGCGGCCAGTTCCCCCACACCCAGGCTGCGCGGATCAAGCCCGGTCACCCGGCCGAAGACCAGCAGTGCCTCGAGATAATAGCCATAAGCGCTGGCGTGATATTGATCATAGCTCCACAGGTCGATCTGGCCAAAGCCGATGCCGTCATAGGGATTGGGATCGGCAAGCCCGGCAACGATGGCGCGGCTCCAGGCCTCACCGATCGGGATGACGCCGCGAATCTGCCGGGATGCCGCCCGAGCCTGATCGGCCGCGCGGCGCAGGTCGGCTGCCATTCGGTCGATCGGTTGGCCTGACCAGGGGCTGCCGGGCTTATAGACCAGATCGGCGCGCGACCAGGTCGCGCTCAGCTCGATATCGACGGCAGGGTTGCGCGCGACGATCATCTTCGCCAGCAGCGCGGCAAAACGACGATGAAGCCCTGAATCGCCGGGTTTGGCGCGATCGAGCGTGCTGAAATCCTGCAGGATCACGACGTCCCAGGCCTTGTCGATCAGCGCACGCTTTTGCGTATAATGATAATCCAGCCCCATGCCGCTGGCCGTTTCCAGGCTGACGGCATAGGCCAATCCGGCCTGATCTGTGAAGCGCTTGAACAGTGCGGGCACGCCGCCGATCCCGCTCTGGTTGAGATCGGTGACCGTCTCGGCGCGGTAGCGCCGAACCGGCGACAGGGCCCCATAAGTGAAGCTGTTGCCGACAAACAGGATCGATCGGGCGGGCGCAGAGGCGGCTAGGGGCGCGACGGCTGGGGCAGCGCCCGGCGCGACGGCGGTTTGCTGAGCCGCTGCAGGCCGCGCCATCAGTGCCAACCCCATCGCGATCAGCAGGATCCGTCCCGTCATTCATTCTTCCCTCTGGTCAGCCGGCAAGGGCGGGCGCTGGCCACGGCTGTAGCCGGCATTTTGCTAATCGGTAGCGCTCTCGACGCTTGGTGGCGCAACTGGTGCGATCGGTTGCCCCCCGGCCAGCACCGCCGCCAGACGATCGCGATCGAGCGCGCCTTCCCAGCGCGCGACGACAATCGTTGCCACCGCATTGCCCATGAAATTGGTCAGGCTGCGACATTCGGACATGAAGCGATCAATCCCCAGGATCAGCGCCATCCCGGCGACCGGCACGGTCGGCACGATTGACAGCGTCGCCGCCAAGGTGATGAAACCTGCACCTGTGACCCCGGCCGCCCCTTTCGAGCTCAGCATCGCGACGGCGAGCAACGCCAGCTGCTGATCGAACGTCAGCGACACGTTGGTCGCCTGGGCGATGAAGAGTGCCGCCAGCGTCATATAGATGTTGGTGCCGTCAAGATTGAACGAATAGCCGGTGGGTACGACCAGCCCGACAATGCTGCGATCGCAGCCCGCTGCTTCGAGCTTGCCGATCAGGCTTGGCAAGGCCGCTTCGGACGATGAGGTGCCGAGCACCAGCAGCAGCTCGGCACGCAGATAGACAATCAGCCGCACTACCGAAAAGCCGTGGACCCGGGCAATGATCCCCAGCACGATCAGGACAAACGTGATCGAGGTGAGATAGAAGGTGGCCACCAGTGCGCCGAGATTGGCGAGCGCGCCGATCCCGAACTTGCCGATCGTGAAGGCGATCGCGCCAAACGCACCGATCGGCGCGAGCCGCATCAGCATCGCCACCAGCCGGAAGATCACCAGCGCTAGCCGATCGACCAGATCGAGCACGGGCGCGGCGGGCTTGCCGACCAGCGACAGCGCGACGCCGAACAGGATCGCTACGAACAAGGTTTGCAGGATCGATCCGTCGGTCAGCGCTGAAACCAGCGTGGTCGGGATGATGTCGGTCAGAAAGCCGACCACCGAGGTGTCATGCGCCTTATGGACATAATCGGCGACCGCGCCCGGATCGAGCGTCGCCGGATCGATGTTGAGCCCGGCGCCCGGCCTGACCAGATTGGCGACCGCGAGACCGAAGAACAGCGCGCCAGTGGACACCACCAGAAAATAGCCAAAGGCTTTGGCCGCGACCCGGCCAACGCCGCCAATGTCGCGCATGCCGGCAATGCCGCTGACCACCGACAGGAAGATCACCGGCGCGATCACCATCTTGACCAATTTGATGAAGGCATCGCCAAGCGGCTTGAGCGCTTCGCCGGTAGCTGGCCAGCAATGGCCGATCACGGCGCCCAGGGCGATCGCGGCCAATACCTGAACATAGAGATGTTGCCACCAGGCGCGGGCGGGCGGCATCGCCGGCGATCGGCTAGTGTCGATCCTCATTCATCCCCCGTCGCGGCGCGCGCCCGATCGATTGCCGCGAGCGACAGAATAGCTGGGGATCGCTGCAGCGCAACCGGCCTGGCGACAGGTCAGGCAGCGATCGTTTCGGCGGGCTGCTCGGTCGCCGACCGGGCATGATCGGCGATCAGCGTGACCATCTGGCCGACCTTTGACGGCGGCAGATCATGCGCCATGTCCGGGATGATGACGAGCCGCGCATTGGGAATCCGGCGCGCAATATCTTCACTGCATGCCATCGGCACCAGCGGATCGGCGGCGCCGTGGATCACCAATGTCGGCGCCGCGACGCGGGGCAGCGCCACCGCCCGTGTTCGATCTGCAATGATGGCCAGCATCTGCCGCCGCACACCCAGCGGGTTATACCCGCGATCAAACGCCGCCGCGGCGAGCGCGCGATAGGCATCCGCCGGGCGGGTGGAATCGGGGTGTCCGATCATTGCGAGCAGCTCAGCCCCCGCCTCAATCGCCCAGTTGCGGTCGGGATTGGCAGGCCGCCTGGCCGTCAGCCGCCTGCGCAGTTCGGGCGACGGCCCGGGCAGGCCGTGCGCGCCGCTCGACGACATGATCGACGTGAGACTGAGGACATGGTCTGGCGCCGCGATTGCGATCCGCTGCGCGATCATGCCGCCCATCGACACGCCAACGATATGGGCCGCCTGAATATCAAGCGCATCGAGCAGCCCAACCGCGTCCGCCGCCATATCGGCGATCGAATAAGCGAGCGGAAAACGCAGCCCCAGCCGTGCGGCGATGATCGCCACCACCGGGCTGACGGCGGAGGCCCCGTGGAGATACGTCGATTCGCCAATGTCGCGGTTATCATATTGGATGACGCGGTAGCCCGCATCGACCAGCCCCGCGACAAACGGCTCCGGCCAGGCGATATGCTGGGTGCCAAGCCCCATGATCAGCAGGATGACGGGGGCAGCCTTATCGCCGCTTTCCTCATAATGAAGTTCGACGCCATTGACAGGCAGCTTGGGCATGCGATTCCTTCCGCACGGCGCACCGAAGGCGCCAATCGGGTTTAGGCTAACGGCAGTGTCATAGTTTTGGCAAGCGGCGTGCCTATTTCGCCTCAGCAAGCAAAGCGGCGGCCTGCGGGCCGGTCCAGTCGACGCCGCCGAGCATCCGCCACACTTCATGGCCGGTCGAATCATACAGGATCGTGGTCGGCAGATTGGCCTGAAAGGCGATGCTGAGCGCCGCCTGCGGGTCGCGATAGGGTTTGAGCGCCTTGAACTGCGCGTTCTTGAAGAAGGGATCGACCTTGGCCGCGCCCTCCAGATCCTGACTAACGGGAACGATGGTCAGCGTCCCGCCCTCCCGTACCGCCAGCGCATCGAGCGTGGGCATTTCGGCGACGCACGGTGCACACCAGGTCGCCCAGAGGTTGAGCAGCACCGGCTTGCCGGCAAAACTTGCCAGCGTCACCGGGGTGCCGGCCGGATCAAGGAATTGCAGCGTCGATGCCGCTTCGCCCTTGTGGCTCCGATCGAGCACGCCCATCGCGCCCGTCGTCGCGGGCTTGGCACGGGGCGCTGACTTGACCTCATCGGGCATGGCGGCGGCGTTTGCTTGCTCAGGCGCGCTCGATTGCCTATCGCAACCGCCGGCGACGAGCGGGACCATCAGGAGACACAAGATCAGCGGGCGCAGCACCATATCCGGGGAAAGCTCCAATGCCATGTGGGGCGGGCGCTTCGCTGAAGGGCCGGCCGCGGTGATGCGCGAGATAAACGCGTCGATCCCGTTCGACAAGCGGCTGTGGCGGCAGGATGTTGCCGCGTCGCTGGCGCATGTCGCGATGCTGGGCCGGCAGGGCATCATTTCCGGCGCGGATGCCGCCGCGATCAGCGCCGGGCTGGCAGCGGTGGCCGCCGATTATGAGGCGAACGGCGTCGCCGAGGATATGGCGCTCGAAGATATTCATATGCAGACCGAGGCCCGGCTCGCCGACAAGATCGGCCCGGTCGCAGGCCGGCTCCACACCGCGCGATCGCGCAATGATCAGGTCGCGACCGATTTCCGGTTGTGGGTGCGCGATGCGATCGATCAGGTCGATGCGGCTTTGGGCGGGTTGCAGGATGCCTTGATCGTCCGCGCCGAGGAGCATGCCGATAGTGTCATGCCCGGCTTCACCCATTTGCAAAGCGCGCAACCGGTGACGCTTGGCCATCATCTGATGGCGTATCACGAGATGATCGCGCGCGATCGTGACCGATTTTCCAGCGCCCGTGCACGCGGCAACCAGTGTCCGCTAGGGTCTGCGGCCCTGGCCGGGACCGGCTTTCCGATCGATCGCGCGATGACTGCCGCCGCGCTCGGCTTTGATGCTCCAACGCGCAATTCGCTCGATGCGGTCTCGGACCGCGATTTTGCGCTCGATTATCTGATGGCGGCGACCCAGTGCGCGCTCCATCTGTCGCGGCTGGCCGAGGAGTTCATCCTCTGGGCCTCGCAACCCTTTGGCTTTGTGTCGCTGAGCGATCAATGGTCGACCGGCAGCTCGATCATGCCGCAAAAGCGCAACCCCGATGCAGCCGAGCTGGTGCGTGGCCATAGCGGCCGGATCGCCGGCTGCATGACCGCGCTTGTCATGACGATGAAGGGCCTGCCGCTCGCCTATTCCAAGGACATGCAGGACGATAAACCGCCGGTGTTCGAGGCGCACGACCTGCTCGGCCTCTCGATCGCGGCGATGACCGGGATGGTTGCCAGCGCGACCTTCGGGACGCAGCGGATGCGCGCCGCCGCCGAAGCCGGCTTTGCAACCGCCACCGATCTCGCCGACTGGCTGGTCCGCGAGGCCGGTCTCCCGTTTCGCGAGGCGCATCATGTCACCGGCCGTGCGGTGAAGCTGGCCGAGGCACGTGGCATCGCGCTCGATCAGCTGCCGATCGACGCGTTGATCGCGATCGACTCGCGGATCGACGATCGCGTATATAAGGTGCTTGGCGTCGATGCATCGGTGGCAAGCCGTACCAGCCTGGGCGGCACCGCCCCCGTGCAGGTCCGCGCGGCGATTGCCGAGGCGAAACGGCGACGTGAAGGAGAAGGCGCGTGAAGAGGTGGATCATCATGGCAGCGCTGGCGCTGGCCGGCTGCGGATCGGCCAATGGCCTGAAACCCATGGCCAATGCGTCATTGCCGCCCAAGCCGTTTGGCGCGAGCGAAACACCGACACCGGCACAACTGATCACGCCGAACAGCCAGGCGCGACCCGAGCGCAGCGATGAATTGCTGCGGTCGTCCGATCAACGTCGTGGCGACCAGTTCGACCTGCCGCCGACCAGCTGACCCATGGATCATTTTGCCCTGAAGGACGGCGCGCTTTTCTGTGAAGGCGTGTCGCTCGAAACAATTGCCACTGCGGTTGGTACCCCCGTTTATGTCTATTCCACCGCCACCTTCGAGCGCCATGCCCAGGTGTTTCGCGACGGACTGAAGGATTGCGGCCGGGTCCATCTGGCCTACGCGATCAAGGCCAATCCCAATCGCGCGGTGCTGCGCTTGCTCGCTAACCAGGGCTATGGCGCCGATGTCGTGTCGGGCGGCGAGCTGGCGCGCGCGCTGTCGGCCGGCATTGCGCCGGCTGACATCGTCTTTTCGGGCGTCGGCAAGACCCGCGAGGAGCTGACCCAGGCCTTGTCGGTCGGGCTCGGCCAGTTCAACCTGGAGTTGGAGGAAGAGGGCGAGGTGCTTGCCGCGATCGCCCACGCCCAGGGCCTGACCGCCCAGGCAACATTGCGGGTAAACCCCGATGTCGATGCCGGCACCCACGCCAAGATCTCGACCGGCAAGGCAGAGAACAAGTTCGGCGTACCGATCGATCAGGCACCCGCGATTTTCGGACGGCTGGCGGCCCTGCCCGGCATCCGGATGCGCGGCGTGGCGATCCATATCGGCAGCCAGCTCAGCACGCTTGCCCCGCTGGAGGCGGCCTTTGTCCGCATCGGGCGGCTGGTTGCGGATCTGCGCGCCGCCGGCCACCCGATCGACCGGGTCGATCTCGGTGGTGGGCTGGGCGTGCCCTATCGACCGGGGGACGTGATGCCGAGCCCGGCCGAATTCGGCGCCATGGTCGCCCGGGTGACGAAGGGCTGGGACGTCGAACTGATGTTCGAGCCCGGCCGTGTCATCGCCGGCAATGCCGGCGTGCTGCTGACCAAGGTGATCTGGGTGAAACCCGGGGTGACCAATCCCTATGTCATCGTCGATGCAGCGATGAACGACCTTGCGCGCCCGGCGCTCTATGACGCCTGGCATGATTTTGTCGCGGTCCGCCCGAGCGGCGAGCGGATGATCGCCAATATCGCCGGGCCGGTGTGCGAAAGTGGCGATACCTTTGCGATGGGCCGCGATATTGACCGGGTCGTATCGGGCGACCTGGCGATCTTCCGCACTGCGGGTGCCTATGGCGCGACCATGGCCAGCACGTATAACAGCCGCGCGCTGGTGCCCGAAGTGCTGGTGCATGGCGACCAGTTCGCGGTGGTGGCGGACCGCATCGCTGCGGAAACGATCCTAGCAGCGGAGCGGCTGCCCGATTGGCTCACCCCGTGAGCCTGCATAGCCTGCCGATCTTCGTTCGGCTGGCGGGGCGCGCGGTGATGCTGCTTGGGCAGGGCGAGGCCGCCGATGCCAAACGCCGGCTGCTCGAGCGCGCCGGAGCGGTGATCGTCGGTGAGGAAGTGCAAGCCGCGCTCGCTATTGTCGCGATCGAGGATGAAGACGCAGCGCTGGCGGCGGTCGAGCGGCTGAAGGCGCGCGGGGTGCTGGTCAACGCCGTCGACCGGCCTGCCCTGTGCGATTTCACGCTCCCCGCCATCGTGGATCGTGATCCGGTGCTGGTCGCTATTGGCACCGGCGGGTCATCGGCAGGACTGGCGGCGGCGCTGCGCCAGCGCCTCGAGGCGCTGCTGCCCGCCCAACTCGGTGAGCTGGCGACGGCGCTGTTGGCGGCGCGGGGCGAGATGCGCGCACGCTGGCCCGACCCGGCGGCCAGGCGACGCGCGCTGGCGGCAGGTCTCGGGGCAGGTGGGCCGATCGACCCGCTTGGCGTCGATCCCGATTTGGGGTTGTGGCTGAATGCGGAGACTGAGGCGCCACAGCATGAGTTGGTTATGCTCCGCCCGCGCTCAGCCGATCCCGACGATCTCACCCTTCGCGAGGCTCGCGCGCTGGCCCAGGCCGATCGTGTCTATCACCCCATTGATGCCCCGGCCGCTATTCTCGATCGCGCCCGCGCCGATGCTGACCGGATCATCGGCACCGCCCCGGCGGCTCTCCCGCCGGGTCTGTCCGTCCAGCTGGAGATGCCCGCATGAGCGGCTTTGCCTATTGCCTGACCGGCGACAAAATTGCCCGTACCACGCCCGAAGCAGCGCTTGCTGGCAGCGATCAGCTCATTTGGGTGCACCTGCACAGCAATGACGACGAGGCCAAGCAATGGCTGACCGACGCGGCCAAGCTGCCCGATTATATCGTCGAATCGCTGACGGCGAGCGAAACCCGCCCGCGGTGCGACCAGATTGCCGACGGCGCTTTTCTCAATCTGCGCGGCCGATCGAGCGAGGAAATGTCGATGTCCGATCCGCTCGCCTCGGTGCGGATCTGGGCGGTGGCGGGGCGCGTCTATTCGGTGACGCGGCGGCCGTTGACCGCGCTCGATGTCGTCATCGCTGCGGTTGAAACGGGCGAGATCCGCGATCCGGGCGATCTGATTGCCGAATTTGCCGCTGCGATCACCGCCGATCTCGACCCCGAGGTCGCCGATCTTGGCGATGCGCTCGATGATTGCGAGGCCGATCTCGATGCCGACCGGGTCTTTCAGTTGCGGCGTGAGGTCACGCAGGTCCGTGTCAAGGCGATCGGCTATCGGCGCTTCCTGTTCCCGCAGCGGGCAGCCATCGAAAAGCTTGCCGCGCTGCCGATCGCCTGGTTGCAGGACGATGACCGGGTGCATTTGAACGCCGCTGCCGATCGTGCCGCCCGGATGGCCGAAGAACTCGAATCGATCCGCGAGCGGTCGGCGCTGATGCATGAAGCACTCACCGATTTGCGTGCCGAGCAGATCGACCAGCGCTCGCTGATCATTTCGGTGGTGGCGATGATCTTCCTGCCGCTGACCTTTCTGACAGGTCTGCTGGGCATGAACGTGAAGGGAATTCCCTATGCCGAACAGCCATGGGCGTTTGACGGGGTCGTCTGGGTCTGTGTGGTGATTAGTTTTGCGATCTCGATTTACTTCATCCGGCGTCGCTGGTTCCGCTGAGCCGTTCGAACCGGTCGTTGAGCAGTTGCAACGAAGCGATCAGCCGCAGCCGGTCAGCCCGGGTTTCGGCGAGTTCGACGCGTGCTTCGCCCAGTTCCATGGCGCGCGCGGCAACACGGGCATCCAGCGTGGCGTTCGACCGTTTGAGCTCGGCGATATGGCGGGCGCGATCGATCACCCGGTCGATCCGCGCGGCGAGCACCTGGAAGTCAAACGGCTTGGGGACATGATCATCGGCGCCGGCGGCCAGCGCCTCGATCGCCGCGCCGGCATCGCTCCGCCCCGTCACCATGATCACCGGCAAATCGGCGGTTTCCCGGCTGCTGCGGATTTCGGTCAACACATGCATGCCCGACATGCCGGGCATCACCATATCGAGCAGCACCAGATCAAAACCGCGCGCCGCGATCAGGTCGAGCGCTTCATGGCCATTGTCGCTGAGCACAACCAGATAGCCGAGATGCGCCAGCCGGCGGCCGAGCACGTTCAAATTGGTCCGGCTGTCGTCTACCGCCAAGATGGTCCGCGTCGGTCCACGCCGGACAAGACCAGCCGGGATGTCGTCGCGCGAGAATAATTCCATGAAGCCAGCCCTCATTATCGGGGCTCAGTCTAGCCCCGGCATCGTCAGCAATTGGTTAACGCTGCAGGAACCATCGTCGCTGTCTGTCACGACAGCTCAGCGCTTGCCGACGCTGGTCCAGGCGTCCGCGATCTGGGCCATGTTGGTGGCGACGTCGACAAACGGCGCCGGATCGTCGCCCAGGCTTGCGTCGATCAGCTTGGTACGCGCACCACGATACAATCCGGCCAGTGTCTTCGACAGATCGCCGCCGCGCTCAAAATCCAGCCCGGCCTCAAGCGCGAACAGGATCGAGATCGCCCGCGTTGCCTTTTCACTCTTCATCATGCGGTTGCCGCTCCCCATCGCGGCGACCACCGCCCGGAGCGCGCGGCCGAGTTCTTCATAGAGCAAGGCGACCAGCTGGTGCGGATCGGATTCGCCGGTGCGCCCGACAATGTCGATCTGCCGATAGGTAGCATCTGGATTACGCCCGAGCGTCGTTGCGTAATGGGCCATTAGTTGGTCGTTTTCGGCGCAAAAAACTGGGTGAGCAGCGACTGTGTCGATTTATAGGCGGAAATTCGGGCATCCGATCCCGAAAACTGCTTGGTCAGCCGCGCCCGGATGACTTCCTTGTCGCTATTGGCCTTGTCCAGCGCGTCGCTCAGGGTCGACTGCAGCTTGGTGTAGCGAGTTTCGTTGGCGCCAAGCCCATAGGTGGTGTTGGTCGCCGCGTCGGCAATCGCCTGAAACGCCGCCGCCGCGCCGCCGCCGGTCGCCCCGGTGCCGTTGAAGAAGAGCGCCTCGACGGCGTCGGGATATTTGGTCAGCGCCGCTGTGAGCTGATCGGCGTTGACGCTGAGTGTGCCGTCGCGATTGGTCGAGATGCCGATTTCAGACAGCGTGCTGGGCGCGCCCGCAATCGTTGGGGTTGCCAGCTGGGTCAGCGGGAAGCGCCGCAGCGATTGCTCCAGCGCCCGCGCATTCGGATCATTGGCCAGCGCGCCGCTCGTCGCGTCGGTCTGGGTCTTGACGACATTGTGGAGGCTGTTGAACGCGGCGACCAGATCGTTGATCGACGATCGCAATTGCTCGGTCGGTGCGGTGCTGCCCAGCGCGACCTTCGTGCCGGGGGCGGCGCCGACGAGATCAAGCTTTACCCCATCGACCAGGTCGCTAATCGAATTGCTGCTGCGCGTAACGGGAATGCCGTCGACCGCAACGATCGCATCCTGGGCATCGGTGCCGAACAGCGCACCGGGTTTGCCCTGGACGATTTCCAGTGCGGCGAGGCCCGGATTGCCCGCATCCTCGGTCGCTGTGAGGGTAAAGGCCTGGGTAGCGCCGGTCTGACTCTTCAGGGCGAGGCGTGCGCCCGACGAATCGGTGATCACGCTGGCGATGACGCCGGCATTGGCCGCGTTGATCGTCGCCGCAATCTGATCGAGACTGTCGTTGCCGGCGGTGATCGCGATATTGATCGGGGCCGCGCTACTGGCGACGAAGCTGCCCGCGGCGACCGAGCCGCTCCCAAAGGTGAGCGTCAGGGCGCCGGTGCCGTTGCCGGCGCTGCGGCTGGGGGCCGCAGCGGTCGCCACCGATTGCGCCTGCGCGAGCTGCTGGACCTCCAGCGTGACGGCAAGACCCGACAGCTTGGCCGCGGGCAGGGCCGTCGCCTTGACGATCGCGGTGTTGGAGCTGGTCGGCGCGGTGGTCAGCAGGCCGCCCGTGGCCAGCGATTTCAGCCCTGTCGCGAAATCGGTGATGCTGCTCTTGAGCTGCGATACACCTGATATCTGGGCGGTAACCTTGCGGTTCTGGGTGTTAATCGCGCCGGTCTTGGCGGCAAACTGCGCATCGACCAGCTGGCTGACCAGCGACGTGATGTCGATGCCCGATCCGGCGCCGAGCGTGTTGACGATCGAACTGGCCATGCTGTGTTCCTGTTGCCCCCACCCCATAGATCGACCGCATGGCGCAAAACTTTAGGGCTTGCCGGGGATTTTCACGCCATTTTCATCGAACCGCGCGGTTTCGGGGACCGCGATCGGCGGCGGGCTGCCGCCGGCCTGCGCGTTGAGGCCGAACACGAACGCCAGCACGGTTGCGATAGCGAGATAGAGATCGTCGCGAACCTCCTGACCCTCACGACTGGTGTAATAGAGCGCGCGGGCGAGCATCGGATATTCGAGCGTCGTGACGCGCGCCTCTGCCGCCAGTTCGCGAATCGCCTGGGCGGTGACGCCGCGCCCCTTGGCGACCACCACCGGCACCTGATCGCGCCCGCGATCATAGCGCAGCGCGACCGCGAAATGGGTGGGATTGGTGAGCACGACATGCGCCTCAGTAACCGCCTTGCGCATGTTGCGCTTGGCGAGATCGTGGCGGCGCTGGCGCTGGGCCTGCTTATTCTCGGGGTTGCCTTCGCTTTCCTTATGCTCGTCCTTGATCTCCTGCTTGCTCATCCGCAGTTTGCGCAGCAGTTGGATGATCTGGATCGGCACGTCGATGCCAGCGATGATCACCAGCCCGGCGGCCATCGCGAACAGGGTGCCGATCAGCATCGAGCCGAGCGATGCGACGCTGTGCTGGACATCCGACGAGGCGAGGCCGATCGATTCAGTCGCGACCTTGGACAGCATGTAATAGCCGATCGACCCGAGCAGGATCACCTTGAGCAGCGATTTGCCGAGCTCGACTAGGCCCTGCGGCCCGAAAATCCGCTTGAGCCCGGAGGCCGGATTGATCCGGCTTGCCTTGGGCGCCATCAGCTTGCCGTTGAAGGTCAGCGCGCCAAGCCCGACCTGGCTGACAATGCCCGCGACCACGGCGATCACCAGCAGCGCGATCATCGGCGGCGCAATCTGCCAGCCTGCCGTCGCGAGCGGGCGCATCGGCTGGAAGTCATCAATGTCGCCCGAGCCGAAAGAGAAGCTGGTGATCATCAGTCCCTTGCACGCCGCCATCAGCGCCGGGCCGAACAACGACAGCCAGCCGCAGCCGGCCAGCACCACCAGCGCAGTTGCGAATTCGCGGGATTTGAGGACCTGCCCGTCATCAAACGCCTTTTGCTTGCGCTTGGGTGTTGGGCCTTCTGTCTTTTCGCCGGATTCCTCTGCCATCAGCCAAGCACCAGATGTTCGGCAGCGGCGAGGCCTTCATGGATGATGACGATCATGTAATCGCCCATCGCGGGGAACGCGATGGCGAGCGCCACGACCCCGACCGCGAGGCTCATCGGCAAGCCGATCGCGAACAGGTTGAGCGCCGGGGCCGAGCGTGAGAGCATGCCGACCACGAGATTGAGACAGAGCAGCAGAAAGCCGACCGGCAGCGCGAGCAAAAAGCCTGCCGAAAAGGCATAGCCGCCAAAGATCGCGATATCGCGCAGCCGATCAACCGCGATCCACGGTGCGCCGGGCGGCAGCACCTCGTAGCTGCGCACCACCATCTCGACGAGCATCAGATGCCCGTTGACCGACAGGAACAGCAAGGTGAGCAGCGTCATCATGAACTGGCCGAGCGCGGTGCTCGACTTGCCATTTTGCGGATCGATCGCCGAGGCAAAGCCGATCCCCATCGAGGTGCCGATCAATTCGCCGGCCACCAGTGGCGCGGCAAAGGCGATCTGGAGGACGAAGCCGATCGCCAGCCCGACCAGCGCCTCGGCTGCGACTGCAAGGAAGGTCGCGGCTGCAAAAACCTGGGTTGGCGCCGCAATCGGATGGGCGGCGAGCACCAGCACGCCGATCGCCCCAGCCAGCGCGATCCGTACCTGCAAGGGCACGCTGACTGCGCCGAACACCGGTGCGGCGATGAAGGTCGCGCTGACGCGGATCATCACGAACAGCAATGTCCACAGTTGCGGCTCGATCGAGAGGCCGAAGCCGAGCATCGCGCTATTTCACCAGATCGGGAATGCGCTCGAAAATCGAAATCGTGAAATCACTGAGCAACCCCAGGATCAGGCCGCCAAAGATCACCAGCGACACTGCGACCACGACCAGCTTGGGCACGAAGGTCAGAGTCTGCTCGTTGATAGAGGTTGCCGCCTGGACCATGCCCAGAATCAGGCCCGACAGCAGCGCCGGGATCAGGATCGGTGCCGAGGCGAGCGCGAGCACCCAGAGCGCTTCGTTGGCGACCGTCAGGAAATATTGCGTGTCCACGCGTCGCTACCTCACAAAACTATTGGCAAGCGATCCCATCGTCAGCGCCCAGCCATCGACCAGCACGAACAACAACAGCTTGAAGGGTAGGGAGATGATCGTCGGCGACACCATCATCATGCCCAGCGACATCAGCACTGAGGCGACGATCAGATCGATCACGATAAAAGGCAGGAAGATAAGAAAGCCGATCTGGAACGCGGTCTTGAGCTCGCTGGTAACGTAGGAGGGCAGCAACACCGAATAGGGGACGTCCGCCGGCTTGGCATAGGGGCCCGTCTTGGCGATCTGAGAAAACATCGAAATGTCCTTCATCCGCGTCTGTTTGAGCATGAAGCCGTGCAGCGGCGTGCCGGCTTTGGCGATCATCTCGGTCGCGCCGATCTTGCCGGCGGCATAGGGCTGGATCGCGTTGACGTTCATGTCGTTGAGGACGGGCGCCATGATGAAAAAGCTCAGGAACAGCGAAAGACCGACCAGCACCTGGTTGGGCGGGGTCTGCTGCAGGCCGAGCGCCTGGCGCAGGATCGACAGGACGATGATTATTCGGGTGAAGCTCGTCATCATCAGCAGGATGCCGGGCAATACCGACAACAGCCCCATGATGACCAGCACCTGGAGCGACAGCGACAGTGGCGCTTTGCCGCCACCGAGATCGCCAAGCGCACGATCAAGCGCGTCGCCGGCACCGGGAACTGATGGCACCACCGGTGCCGCTGGGGCTGCCTGGGCGAAGGCGGGTACGGCGATGATCAGGCACAACAGCAGCGCGAGCAGGATCAGCATGATCCGCCCGGTCCAGTTGCGGCGCGCGCCGTCTGGCGCGGTCCGGAACAGGCTGGGGCCGCCGGCGCCAATGCGGCGGACGACGGGCTCGCTCATTGGCCGCCCCGATCGATCAGCGTCACGCCACCCCGGCCGACCGAGACGAGCAATTTGCGCCCTTCAAATTCAAGCACGGCGAGTTTCAGGCCCGGCGACACCATCATCGTTTCCTTGACCATCAGCATCCGGTCGCCCTGTTGCCCCGGCAGCCGTTGTTCGAGCTTGCGCCATAAATAGAGGCAGCCGATCATCAGGCCGCAGACCAGGGGCAGCAGCACCGCGATCTTGAGGACATATTCCCACATCATCTAACGGCTTGCCCGCTTGTCGGGGGATACCAGCTCGGTCATCCGGACGCCGAAACGATCGCCGACGGTGACGACTTCGCCGCGGCCGATCAGCGTGCCGTTGACGAAGACATCAAGCAATTCATTGGCCGCGCGATCGAGTTCAATCACGCTGGCCTCGCCCAGCGCCAGCAATTCGCGCAAGGTGAGCGAAGTCGATCCGATCTCGACGGTGAGCTTGACATCGACGTCCTGGAGCAGCCTGAAATTGGCCGCCACCGCCCCGTCGACGGGGAATCCCCCGGTCATGTCGTTCATCGATAATCCTCTTCATCTATGCGTTCGATCATGGTCAGGCGGATCGCCGCCTTGCCGTTGGACGTGCCGACCGTGCCTGTGCCGAGCCGGTCGCCGCCGACCATCACCGGCACATCGGCGCCAAAGCTGATCGGAATGACGTCGCCGGCCTTGAGCTCCATCAGCTTGACGAGCGAGATCATCGGCTCGGCAAGCACGGAGCGGACTGGAAATTTCACACCCATCACGGCGCGGGTCAGCCCGTTGCGCCAGGCCGGGTCGGGCATTGCTGCCCGGGAGTGGACCTTGCCGGTGAGCGACGGCGCGTGCGGCTTGAGCGCAGAGACGGGATAGATGATGTCGATAAAGGTCGGCTTGCCGGGGCCTGCCGCGATGCCGAAGCGCGTTACCACGACGGCGTCATCCGCGTCGAAATCGGTGAGCAGCGCCGGGCTTGTTTCCATATGGCCAGGGCGGAAATCGATCCGCGCCAGCGGCTCCCAGGCATTTTTGAGCGGCCCGGCCAGGATCGTGCCGAGCCGGCCAACCATCGCTTCGGCCGCCGGCGAGAATTCGGCCGGCAGCGCGTGCGGCGCTTCACCCGAACCGCCGAAAAATTGATCGAGCAATTCAAGCACGAATTTGCCGTCGAACAGGATCAGCGCGGTGCCTGTGGACGGTGCCATCACCATCGGCAGCCAAGCGGTCAGGCTTTCGGGGCGCTCGGCCCGGTAATCGGCGAAGCGCTGGACGACCAATGGCTCGGCCCAGATCCGGGCCTCGCGGCGCAACAGCGGTTCGAAAACGCCGCGGAGCGATCGGGCGAACAAGGCCGACAAATGCTGCAGCGTGTGGAGGTCGCCAAAGGGATTGAGGTTGGCCACCCCCAGCACGGCTGCATGCTCGGCGACCGGGCGCGATCGTCCCCGATCGCGCCGCTCGACTGCATCCGTTTCTGAAGGCTTGTTAACCATGCCTCACTGAACAACAAAATTGGTAAAGTAGACGTTACCAACGCCGCCGAATCCCTCTTTTTGTTTCAAAACATCGTTAATTGCGTGCACCAGATGGATCTGCAGTTGGCGTTTGCCCTCCACAGCGAACACCTGTTCCTCGGTTGCGTCACCCAGCGCGAGCAGGACGGCGGAGCGCACCGCGATCTCGTGCGTCTTGATATTGTCGATGACGCGGGCGTCATAGGGCGTCGAAACGGCGATGCCGACCTGAACGAAATGGACGCTGTCGCGCAGATTGGCGGTAAAGTCCTTCTCCATGGCGTAATAAGTGGAGGCGTATTTATCGCCACCTTTGCCCATCGGATTGTGGTTGCCACCGCCGCCGCCGCCATGGCCCTCTTCGCCGCCGCCACCGCGAACTTGCTGACTCTTCGGGACCAGCCGGGGCAGATCGATTCCCGAATCGGCATGCGCACCACCACCGCCGCCGATCAGCCCGGCCTGCATGGCATAAAGCGTGCCGCCGACACCGCCGCCGATCACCAGCAGCAACACGACGATGATGATGATCCATTTCATCGCGCCGCCCTTTTTCTTGGGCGCCTTTTCAGTTTCCGTGTCGTCGGTCTTGGCCATGATATTTCCCCTTGTTTTCAAGCAATACGGTCGTCGGCAGCCGCGCGATCAGCGGCGGCTGAAATGGTGGCTGGCCGCTGGCTGGCGGTTACAGAGGGCGGTGCGCGGCGCTGGGCAGCGGTCTGGCTGAAATTCTGGCCGGCCTGCTGATTGCCCGGCGATGCGCCGCTATCGACGCTGCCCTCGCCCAGCCGCAGCCCGCGCGCATCGGCGAGCTCGGCAAGCCTGGGCTGCGCCTCGGCCAGCAATTGCCGCGTCGCCGGCACATCAGCGGTAAACTGGACATGAAGCGTGTCGCCATGTTGGCGGAGCGTCACGTCGATTTTGCCCAGCGCATCGGGGACCAGGCGGATTCGCGCATCGCGCGCATTGGCGACGTCGCGGGTGGCGTCGATCCGGTCGATCAGCGCGCTGGTCCAATCGTCACGGCGGGTGTCGATCGCTGCCGTCTGGGCATCGATCGAACCGATGGCGACGGGCTGGAGGGCAACGGACGGTGCGCTCGCCGCCAATGCCGGCACCGAATCCTCTGCCCGCAGGCTGCGTGCCGGCCGCAATGATGCAGCGGCAATTCCGGCGGCAAAGGCGCGTGCGGCGGGCACTGCCACGCCGATCAGCGGCAATGGCGCGGCCGGGACCAATACTGGGGCCAATACTGGGGCCAATACCGGGGCCAATACCGGCGCCGGTGTTGAGGTTGCTTGAGACGGATTTGGGGGAGCGGCGACCAGCTGAGCCGTCGCTGGCTGGCCGACCAAGGACTGAATGCCCCCTGATCCGGCGAGTCCGGATGGCGCGCTATCGGACCGGCCGGCAACAGGGTTGCCGAGGGGCGCCAAGACGATCGCCGAGGGAGCAGTGCCCCGGACGATCGATATATCTAACCCGGCGGACGGCAACCCGGCCAAGTTTGGCGGTGTCACGCTGCCGGGGACTGCCCCGGCCAGCGCCGGCAGCGCGATTCGGCCCGCGGTTGCATTGTCCAGCGGCGCTTGCCGGCTGACCAGCGCCGCTGGCTCGCCGGTGAAAAGCTGCGCCACATTGGGCGACACCGGCCGCAGGGAGGCTGCCGCCGCGTTGGTCACGGCTGGCGCTGCGGCTGCAACCAGCGGCAGTGCATGGAGAATGCTATGTCGGTCGTTCGCCCCGGACTCCAGCGCCGCCGGCTGGACCGGTTGCGACGACCCCGCGTCGCTCGGCAGTCCGCGGCCTAGCGCGGGGCCGGTCTCGATCAGTGCCGTCGGCACTCCCGGTGGCAATGGATTGGCGCGGGCAACGAAGGTGATCGGCGGTGCGGCGTCGGGCACAGATAGCGGCGGGATTACCACCGGCACAGCTTGTCCGAACAGAATTGCTGGCGCTGCCAGTGGTTGGTCATCGCCCGCGTCGGGCGCGGGGGCGGTGTCGCCTGCCGGCGCGTCGTCCCCCCGTGATTTTGGCGGCGGATTGGTGGCCGCTATCGGCAAATCCGGGAGCACGGGCGTTTGATCGGTCAACGGCGCGACCGGGCGCTGGCTGGCCGTGCCCCCTTCAGTCTGGCGCCCCCTTTGGCTGATGAGGCGATCAGTCGGCGGTGTAGCAACGGATGGCGCTGCCGGCTTGAGCTGGGCCGCATCGGTCGGCAGCGCTGGATCGATCTCGCCCGTGATCGGCGGCGTGGCTCTGCCGCCTGACGCCGGCGCTTCGGCGGCAGCCTTGGACGGCGCGCCTTGTTCCAATGGCAACCACCCCCCGGCCAGATTGGCTGTGGGATCGGGCAAGTTCTTGCCGGGGACGGCAATCACTTGCCGGACGGGCGGGAGGGTTCCCGACAGCCCGGTCGGCACTGCCCCAGATTCAGCGAGCGCGATGGGGCTGCCACTGGCCATCAAGCCGGCCAGCGCCTGCGCGAAATCGCCGGATACTGCCACAGGCGGTGCCGCGATCGGCAACAAGGGGCTGGTAAAGGCAGGGGCAGGCGAAAGCTCAAACATGCACAAATCCAACGGGCACAATCGCCCATCAGGAGTTTAGCAAGGACCGTGCCGGTTTTTTCGGGCAGGCGGGGTTTCCTCAAGCGCGCGCATGGCCTTGACTACCGCCGCCTGATCATCGCGCGCGATGAGCTTCTCAACGGCGGACTGATCGCGTCGGGCTTCGCGAGTCGCTTCGCTCGCGCGTTCGAGGTTGCGGGTGGCGACCGCCATCCGGCCATCAGCCGCGGCAGCCGACTGGCTGAGCCGGTCGCGAAAATGCGCGGCGGCGATGAACGAGAAGGCTTCGGCCGCTGACTGTTGCGGCGCGACATTTTCGGCGAGCTGCGCGATTCGCAGACGTAGTGCATCCTCGCTTGCCAGCTTTTCCTGGGCCTGGACTTCCGCAGCGCGGACCAGCCCCAGTTGGAGCGTGCGCACGCGCAAAATCCGGTCGAGCGACTGGCCGCGCTTAGCCATCGCCGAAGACGCCGGTCAGCTCGGCGATCGAATCGTCGAGCGAGACGATCTCGTCCGATCCCTGGCGGATATATTCGATGATCGCGCCATGATTGGCGATCGCCTGATCGATCGCGGCGTCGGCGCCGGCGCGATAGGCGCCCATCAGCACCAGGTCGCGATTCTCCTCATAGGTCGCCAGGTGGCCGCGCAGCACGCGGGCGGCCCGCTGGTGCGGCTTGGCGGTGATATCGGTCATCACCCGGCTGACCGAGGGGCCGATATCGATAGCCGGATAGATGCCGCGTTCGGCGAGCTGGCGCGACAGCACGATATGTCCGTCCAGAATCGATCGTGCGCTGTCGACGACGGGGTCGTTGCCGTCGTCACCGTCGGCCAGCACGGTATAGATGGCGGTGATCGACCCGCCCGAGGCAACGCAGGTGCCGGCGCGTTCGATCAGATTGGGCAGCATCGCGATCGCCGAGGGCGGATAGCCGCGCGCGCTGGCCGGTTCGCCCAACGCCAGCCCGATTTCGCGGCCGGCATGGGCAACGCGGGTCAGCGAATCCATGATCAGCAGGACGTTCTTGCCTTCGGCGCGAAACGCTTCGGCAATCGCCGTGGCACGCAGCGCGCCGCGAATCCGCAGCACCGGCGAATGATTGGCAGGAACGGCGACGACCACAGCGCGCTGCCGCGCCTCGCCGGCCACCTTGGTTTCGAGGAAATCGGCAACCTCACGGCTGCGTTCGCCGATCAGCCCGATGACAATGACATCGGCGGCAGCGGCGCGCACAATCATGCCGAGCAGCACCGATTTGCCGACGCCCGATCCGGCCATGATGCCGATGCGCTGGCCCTGGCCGATGGTAAGCAAGCCGTTGATCGCGCGAACGCCGACATCCATCGGCTTGAGCACACGGCCGCGATCGAGCGGATTCTGCAGCTTGCCGGCGATTGGCCAATGGCCCGCCCCGCGAATCGGGCCCAGCCCGTCGATCGGTTTTCCCGCCCCATCGACAACGCGGCCGAGCAACGCGGCACCGACCTCGGCCTCGCCGGGTGCCCCCAGCGGGCGGACGGGAGCTTGCGGCAGCAGCGGCGCGGGGCCGCCCAGATTCATCAACAGGGTGCGACTGCCGCGAAAGCCGATCACCTCGCCCTCGACCCGGCCCTTGCCGGTGCCGATCGAACAGATCGTGCCAACTGGCAGCGACAGCCCGGTCGCCTCCATCAGCAACCCGTCAAACGAGGCCAGCCGGCCCGAGACCCGCGCGCGGGGCGCGAAATCGGCGGCGGCGACGCCGTCGAGATAATCGGCGGTAAAGCGGTTCAGCATGAAGGAACGGCCACGCGATCAATGGCCTGGGTCAACTGTTCGAGCCACATGTCGGGGCCATCCTCGACAATGGTCGAGGCAGATTCGAGCACAAAGCTGCCGCGATCGATGCTGGCATCGCCGACCGCCATGATGGTGGGGGGCAATTTGTCCTTGAGCAGCGCGACATCGTCCGGGTGCACGCGGAGCATTGCCGATTCGGCGCTGTCGGCGAGCATGTCTGTCGCGGCAGCGATACGGCTGGCGAGTAAGTCGGCCGAAATCCCGGCTTCACCGACCAGTTTGGTGAGCAGCACCATCACCGCCTCGCGCAGTTGCCGGGCAAGCTGGTCACGATCGAGCCGTTCGCTGGTCCTGAGCGCGTGCGCGAGCGACTGGAGCAATGCGACATCGCGCTCCTGCGCGTCGCGTTCCAGGTCTCGGCCATGCGCGAGGCCTTCGGCAAAGCCGGCCGCCCGGGCGGTTTCGATCGGATCGACAAAGCCGGTGGATTCTGCCTGCGGGTTGAGCGGGTCCCAGCCCTGGGTCGGGTCACTGCCCGGATCGGCCGGGCTGAAGCTTTTCGGTGCTGATTCCTGCGGCGCATAGGATTTCGGGCTACCGCGATTGGCGGCGCGCGCCTTGAGATCGGCCGGGGCAAAGCCATCGGGTCGATCGTCAAAGGCGCGGTGGAGCGCCTGCGCCGCCGCGTCGTGACGCGCAGCAAATCCGGCCGAAAAGCTCGACATACCGGCCATGTTAGACATAATCGTCGTCGCCCCCGCCCATCATGATCGTGCCGTCCTTGGCCAGGCTGCGCGCGATCTGAATGATCGATTTCTGCGCCTCGAGCACTTCGGACAGGCGCATCGGCCCGCGCGATTCGAGTTCGTCGCGTACCCCGTCGGCCGCGCGGCTCGACATGCAGGCCAGGAAGCGCCCGCGCATCGATTCGTCGACGCCCTTGAGCGCCCGCACCAGGATGTCGCCATCGATATTGCGGATAAGCGTGCCGAGATTTTTGTCGTCGAGCTCGAGCAGATTGTCGAAGACAAACATCGCTTCCTCGATCGCCTTGGCGGTCTCGCGGTCGATCTTGAACAATTTCGGCATCACCCGCGCTTCGGTCGTCTTGCGCGCGCTCGACATGATCTTGGCCGCCTCGCGGGTGCCGCCCAGCAGGACGCCGCTTGATTGCTGGCTGGCGCCGATCCGGCCCGACAGCATTGTTTTGAGCGTCTCGACCGCTTCTGGGGTGATCGGGCCAAGGCAAGCGATCCGGTGGAGGACATCGGGCTGGACCGAATCGGGCAGCAGTTCGAGCACTTGCGCGCCGACCGACGGATCCAGATTGGCGATCAATACGGCAGCGATCTGCGGATGTTCCTTCTCGATCAACCCGGCAATCTCGCCGGCATCCAGCCAGTCGAGCAAATCGATCTGGCAGGCATCGGCGGGCGGGGTGATCCGCGCCAGCACGCTGTCGGCCTTTTCCTGGCCGAGCGCGCGGTTCATCATCGATTCGATGCGCGGGCGCGGATCGAAGCCAACCCCGGTCCGCGCGCGCGCCTTGCCGACGAAATCGTCGAGCACGGTTTCGACTTCGATCTCGCTGACATCGGCGACCGCGAACATGGCCTTGCCAAGCTGGCGGACTTCTTCGGGATCGAGTTTTTGCAGGATCGCTGCGGCTTCGTCGTCGCCGACCAGCATCATCAGCACGGCTGCGCGTTCGACGCCGGTATAGCTTTTGGTGGGCTGTTCCATCAGCTTGCATCCGCCTTGATCATGTCGCGCACGGCCAGCGCCGCGCGGGAGGGATTATCCCGAGTGAAGCCGCGCACCATGCCGATGCGATCGTCAAAATTGCGGGCGCCATCGATCATCTCGATGCTCACCGGGATTGGCACGCCGTCCTGCATCTGCGGCGACATCGTGCCGGAGGGCTGGTGCCCGCCAGATAATGCTGCGCCAACGCCGATCCGTGGCGGCGGGGCATCGTCGCGCTTTTTGAGCAAGGCGCGGGACAGCGGGCGGACGCCCAGCATCAGCACCATGATCGCAATCAGGATCGCGGTCACATTGCGGGCGACGATCGGCAACCAGGCCGAATCATACCAGGCGGCCTTCTGGTCGAGCGTGACCGAGGGCGCGAACTTGCGCGCGATCACGGTCACCTGATCGTTGCGGGCCGGATCATAGCCGACGGCGGCGCGCACCAGCGCCGTGATCTGCTGGATCTCGACGGGGCTACGCGGCTTGCTGCCCTCAGGGTCGCGCAGCAGCACCGCCACCGACAGCCGCTTGATCGCACCTGGCATCGCCCGCGTGACCGAGATTTCCTTGCCCAGATCATAAGCGCGGGCGTAATTCTCCGCCTGTTTGGCGGGATTGTCTGTGGCCGGCGGCGGCGTGGGCGTTGCCCCGGCGGCAGACGGAGGTGTGGCCGGGGCCGCTGGTTTGCCCGGACTGGTGACGGTGCTGGCCGGCGTGGCCGTATTGGATAGCGCGCCGGGGATGCCGCCGGGCGCTTGCGCCGCCCCGGCGGCGCCAACGCCGGTCCAATTGCCCTGTTCGGCCCTTAACGTGCCTTGCTTGTCATAGCTTTCGCGGGTGGCCTGGGTTTCGTCGAGATTGACGTCGGCCTGAATTTCAGCCGAGAAATTTCCGGGCCCAACCAAGGGCGTCAGCAATTGCGTCAGCTGAGTGCGGTATTTGTCCTCGATCCGGCGCTGGAAATCGATCCGGGCATCGCCGGCGAGCGTGGTCGAATCCTGGCCCTGCACATGGGTAAGGAGAGCGCCCATCTGATCGACCACGGTGACGGCATCGGTCTTCATCCCGGGCACCGAGGAGGCGACAAGGTTGATGATCGAGCTGACCTGCGCTTCGGCGAGGCTCCGGCCGGGCTGCAGCTTGAGGATCACCGAGGCGGACGGGGACGCATTGTCGCGCACGAAAACGCTGGTTTCGGGCATGGCGAGATGGACCCGCGCCTCGGCAACCGAATCGATTTCCTCGATCGACCGGGCAAGCTCGGTCTCGCGCGCCTGGCGCAATCGTTCGCCTTCCACCGCGCGCGAGACGCCCATCGGCAGATTGTCGAGAATCTGATAACCGCCGGGCGCCGCCTTGGGCAGGCCCTGACCGGCGAGCAGGATGCGGGCGCGCGAATAATCATCCTCGTTGACGGTTAGCGCACCACTGCCCTGGTCGATCCGCGCGGTGATATTGGCTTGCTGGAGTGCGGCGGTGACCGCAGCCTTGTCACTGTCGGGCAGCCCCGCGAACAGCGTCTTTTGCTGCGGCGTGGCCAATGTCATCCAGGCGAGCGCCGCCGCCGCGATCAGACTGATCATCATGATCATCGGCAGGCTGCGCCGGACCGCCGGCTGTTGCAGCAGCGAGCCGATCTGGCGAACTGGGTTGGCGAAACGCTCCGGCAACAGGGGCGTAGTGGGGGTGAGTTGATTGCTCATGGGATTAAACCGGCATGCTCATGATGTCCTTGTAAGCGGACAGAAGCTTATTCCTGACTTGCAGCGTCGCCTCGAAGCCGATCGAGGCCTCCTGGCGGGCCAGCATCACCTTGGCGATGTCGACATTCTCCCCGCGCTCATAGGCTGCGCTGAGATCGCCCGCCTTGGCCTGTGCGCCGTTGACGCCATTGAGGACCTGCTGCAGCGTATCGCCAAAGCTGCCCGGGCCGCTTGCTGCCTGGGTCGTTGGCGCGGTTGCATTGGCGCCGGCGCGCTGCAGCGCCTGGTTTTTCTCAAGGATTTGCGCCCGCAAGGCGAGCACGCGATCGACCCCCATCGGGCCGCCGACACCACCGATACCGCTCATGCCGATGCCACCTTGTTATACCCGTTGCCATAGGCCGGGGTAATGTCTTCGCCCTGTTCGCGCGCCTTGGCGAGGCGGTAGCGCAGCGTGCGCTCCGAAATGCCAAGCCGCCGTGCGGTTTCAATCCGGCTGCCGCCACAGGCAGCCAATGTGTCACGAATGGCCTGGAACTCCGACATCTGGACGATGTTGCCCAGGGTCGACGGCACAGCATCGCGAACCGGCACCAACGCTGGCGCCGCCGCCGGGCGATCGAACAGGATATGTGCCGCGCTGATCGTGTCGCCGGCGGCGAACAGCAATGCGCGCTGAATGACATTTTCGAGCTCGCGGACATTGCCGGGCCAGTCATGCTGGACCAGCACGTCGATCGCGGAGACATCGGGCCAGGGGATCGTCGCGCGGCCAACCGCGTGGCGCAGCACCATCGTCGCGGTCAGCGCCGGAATATCGAGCCGGCGCTCGGCCAGCGGCTTGGTCGAGAGAGGAAACACGCTGAGCCGGTAATAGAGATCGGCCCGGAAACGGCCTTCGGCCACCTCAGTCTGCAAATCGCGGTTCGCACAGGCGATCACGCGGACGTCGATTGGCTCGGGCACCGATGCGCCGAGCGGCACAACCTCGCGCTCTTGCAACGCCCGCAGCAATTTGGCCTGCAGCTGGAGCGGCATTTCGGCAATTTCGTCGAGCAGCAACGTGCCGCCATTTGCCGCGCGGAAAAACCCCTCGCCGCCCGAGGAAGCGCCGGTAAAGGCACCTTTCTGATGGCCGAACAGCAAAGCTTCGAGCATCGATTCGGGCAGGGCGGCGCAGTTGATCGCCACGAACGGACCGTCCCTGCGCGCTGATCCGTTGTGGATGGCGCGGGCCAGCACTTCCTTCCCGGTCCCGGTCGGCCCATTGATCAGCACGGTGATGTCGGCGGCAGCGACGCGTTCGGCCAGCGCATAGAGGGCCAGGCTCTCGGGATCGGCAGCGGTTGGCATGTCGGCACCGGCAACCAGCGCGCGGGCGAAGCCGTCGCCGACAGCGGCGTCTTCGGGCGCATAGGCGATCCGCGCCGGGTTGCCATCGCGCCCCGGCACGACATAGCGGCCCGCATCGCCGATCACGACCGTTCGCGCAGGCGCTGGCGGGGCTTCGCCTTCTGCGATCAGGAACAGATCGCCCGGCTGCGGCTTGCCCTCGTCAAGCGCGCCGATGGCAAAGCCTTGTGTCCGCAGCGAGGAAACCAGTGCATATTTCTGTCGAAGCACTGCTGCCGATGGATAGATGGAACGCATTGAATTCCCCCTTGGATGTCCTCGACATGGGGCAAATAGGGTAAATCAACAGTTAACCATCACCGCCTGCCGGCAATTATTTTCCGCCTTGGCCACGGGGTGCCGCCGGGGCGCGGAAGGCGGATCCGGCAATTTTCCGCCTGGTGCGAAATGTGGTTGTCGATTTTCCTTAATGCCTGGCGCGGGCGGTCGTTTACCTTGCTGACGGCTCGGCTCTTCGGATGGGGGGCGACAAGGAGCGTCAGGCAAATGGAGATACGATCATGACTGTTATCGGAACCAATGTCGCCGCGCTGAAAGCCAGCAACGCGAACAATTCGGCCAGCGCCGCGCTGTCGACCAGCATCGAGCGCCTGTCGACCGGCAAGCGCATCAACTCCGCGAAGGACGACGCCGCCGGCCTCGCCATCGCGTCCTCGTTCACTTCGCAGATCCGCGGCACCAACCAGGCGATCCGCAACGCCAATGACGGCATCGCACTGTCGCAGACCGCTGACGGCGCACTCGGCGAAGTCACCAACATTCTGCAGCGACTGCGTGAAGTTGCCGTGCAGTCGGCTTCCGGCACCTATTCGGCCGGCGATCGCACCAACCTGCAGGCAGAAGTCACGCAGCTCACGGCACAGCTGACGGACATTCAGGCGAAGACGAAGTTCAACGGCGTTGCTCTGGTCGGTTCGACGGCGGCGACGGTCGACATTCAGACCGGCTCGGCATCGGGCGACACTGTTTCGCTCGATGTTGGTGGCCTGGATCTTACTGCTGTCATCGCATCGGACATCACCACGGTTGGTGGTGCCAACACCGCGCTTGGCGATATCGACACGGCGCTGACCGACACCAACACCACCCGGGCAACGCTGGGTGCCGGCCAGAGCCGTCTGAGCTCGGTTGTCGCCAATCTGACCAACAGCGTGGCGAACCTCACCGACGCGCGCAGCCGGATCGAAGACGTCGACTTCTCGACCGAAACGACCAACCTGGCCCGTGCTCAGATCCTCAGCCAGGCATCGACTGCCCTGATCGCTCAGGCGAACCAGTCGCAGCAGGGCGTGCTCAAGCTGCTCCAGTAATCAGGAAACGGCTCCGGCGCCGCCCCCCGTCAAGGGTGTCGGAGCCGCTCGGCCTCCTTCCTTCCAAAGGAGTGCAGATGACCCCGGTGGCGAAAGCCATCGGGGTTTTTCTTGCAGCACACGCGATCGAGGCAGGGGTTGGGCCAGCGCCAGTCGCGACATCGCCCGCACGGCGCACATGTGGCCTACAGGGGCCTCTGATGGGCACTCAGGTCACCAGCAAATTTCGGCCCCTTGCACTCCCAGCGCGCGGAGGATATAAACTGAACTATATGGTTCAGTATATCAGCCCCGCTCTTGATCGCTCGTTTGCCGCGCTGTCCGATGCGACCCGCCGCGGCATCATCGAACAACTTGGGCGAGCGGATGCGTCGATCACCAGTCTCGCGGATAATTTCCACATGACGCTGACCGGGATGAAGAAGCACGTTCAGGTTCTGGAGCGGGCGGGGCTCGTGGTCACGCAAAAGGTGGGACGGGTGAGAACCTGCAAGCTTGGGAAAGGCGGCCTCGAGGCAGAGGCGGCATGGATTGAAGTGCATCGCAAGCTCTTCGAGGACCGGTTCGACGCATTGGACGCCATCATCAGCGAAATGCAGCAGGAGGAAAGCAATGGCTCAGGATCGTAGCAATGCCGGTGGCGCGCAGAACCGCACGTCGGTCGAACGCAAAGGAGATCGCGAACTTGTCGTAACGCGGACCTTCGATGCGCCGCCAAGCACGGTTTACCGCGCGTGGAGCCAGGCCGATCTGTTCCGGCGCTGGTGGATGCCACAATCAGTGGCCGGCGTTTCGCTCCTATCGTGCGAGATGGACGTCCGTACCGGGGGCAAATATCGGCTGGAATTCGGCTTCGGCAGTTCAGATAGCATGGCCTTTTATGGCAAGTATCTCGAGGTGGTGCCGAACGAGCGCATCGTGTGGACCAATGACGAGGGCGAAGAGGGCGCGATCACGACCGTGACTTTTGAGGGCCGGGGCGGGAAGACATTGCTGACTTTCCACGAAGTCTATCCGACCAAAGAGGCACTTGAGGAGGCGCTACAGGGTTCGGCGGCTGGATTGCCGGAGCAGCTGGAGCAGCTCGACGAATTGCTCTCGATCACGGGCGAGCAGGGCGGGTCGTGAAACTCGCCGCGGTGGAAGGTCTTCTCTTGGGCGGTGAGCCACTGGCCTTGGTGGTCGGCCGTTCATGATGGCAACGCCGGTTCTCGGACAGTCGGTGACGATGTCGGCAAAAACCCAGCTTGTTTGCGGGTTTCGGCAAGTGGTGCCCCATAGAGGACAAAGCTGGGCACTCAAATCATTGGGAAATTTCCGTCAGTCGCGGCGAGAAGGAAGGCATCGGCCGTTAGCTTGTGCTTCCCTCCCATCGCCCCGCTTTGGCATTGCCGGTGTTCAGTCCCGCGCGTCGCGCAAGGCCTCCAACTCGGCCAGCCTGACAGGATCGTCAGCTGCCAATGCCTCTTCAAGATAGAAGCTATGCGCAATGTTTCGCACCACCTCTTTCGCTTCGCCGCTATACTCTTCAGCAATCACCGCAAAGGCGTCGACTAAATCTCGAAGAAATCCCTTATCCATCTCCTCAAGTCGTCCGGCGAGATTCTCCATCATCTCAACTGATGTATCAAGATTTAGCTCATCTTCATCAGTGAGCGACAGGAAGACCATAAAATCGGCAACGATGCGCGCAATTTGTTCGGTAATCATGGTTTAACGACCCTTACCCTTATATTAGTTACCTTCATTCTCTTGAGCAACTTTAGGGCCTTGATCTTTTGGGCGGGTGTTGGAACCTCCCATATCCCAATAAGGCGATGCTGTGCCAATACGTCAGACTGCCTTAGCAGCTGATCGCGTGCATGTGGTGCATCGACCACTTTCAATTTTCGATCGATGACATACTCGCCACGGAAACCATCGAACTTTACGGGCCGCTTCGAACCGTCTTGCAATGTCCGCATCAATATCGGCGCTTGCCCAGGCCGGGCACCCGGCGCCGTGTCGTTGTACCGCTTTGCAGGGGTGTCGCGACCTAGATTTTCCCTTACCCACTTGATCTCCGGCGGGGGAAAAGGACCTGGAGAAGGCCTTGCCATCCAGAGTCGGCGCATCGGCGAAAATCGGGCTAGCGCCGCTCCCGGCGCAACTGCCAGCGCCAAGTTGGCTGCGGTTGTTCCCGTGGCACGACCAATATCGCGCGGAGAAGCATTGGCGATCGCGTCTGCGGCACGTGAAATTTGAACTTTGGCCGGCGTATCCTCGGCGGCTATCGCTGTATCGATCATGCCGGCGATGCTGCGACCGGCATTGCCAAGCGTAGTGACTGGGCTCGTCGTCAAGGCGGCATATGTGCCGGCAACGGTCCCCCTCATCACCTCATATCCCCCTTCAGCGGCACCCACGATAAACTCGGCGACCGGATTTGGCAGATCGTCTCGCTGCGAAACGGTGGGCTTCGGCAGTGGCTGGATCGCCGCGGGAGAAGGCGGGTTCCTGCTGGGCTGCCCCGCTTGCATGGGGGTCGAAGCTACTGTGCTCGGGCGCGCTGCTATCCGAGGCTGGCGGGGCTATTGGCGATCGATAGACCCGGGGTTACGGCCGTTGGCGCGACTGCTTAACCCGGCCCCGCCTGCCCCATAATGGCGCCCTGCGCCGGCAAAGGTAAAACGGCCATCCAAGGGATCGTGCCAGGGGTTGAATTTGCGTTCGACACCGTCGGCGGTTGAAATCTGGGGCAACCTGCCTGTGCGCAGCCAAACAGAAAAAGCGCGTCGCCGCTCGCTGCTCAATGCGGCGAGAACATGGCAGCAACATTTTCCGACACGTCAGGCGAAGAACGCCCAACGCCTTTCGCTAAGTCCGGCTCCAGTGCCCAGCTTTGTCCTCAATGATGGTCGACTTCAGGAGTGTGGTGCCCCATAGGGGACGAAGCTGAGCACGCAGATTATTGGAGAATTTCCGTCAATCGCCCGTAATTTCGTCCTCGTCGTCCGGAAGTTTCGCCTTCACCCGGAGGCGGCGGGCGTCTTGTATTTCGTCCTCGATTTCAAACAGCAATGCGCGTCCCTCATCGGTTTTGCCGTTCATATCCTCTTGATCGGCAGCGAACAGGTCCTTGGCTCGCGCTGCTAAATCCATCAGTCGTGCGTAGCGTTCCTCGCCTAGTTTCTTGCGAACGAGGCCGAAGCCTTGCGTAAGCTTGTTGAATTCGCTGTCGATGTTGCGGTCTGGAAAGTCACCTAGCCGATCAACAAAGGTCGGCGCGCCAAGAATCATCGATCCCAGCGTATCGTAGATTTCACTGAGCGATACCGGAATATATGGCTTTGAGTTGAAGTAGGGATTGGGGCCGCTCATCGTTTCGTCTCCGGACGGGCAATGACGTAGGTGTGATCGACGCCGAGCTGGCTTGGGCGAATGATGACGACGCGGTTCGGCCGAAAATCGGTGTTGAAAAAGCCCCTTACCTGCTGCGTGCCGGCTGTCTTACGTGTCAATGTCCAGTCGAATGCAACGTCCGTCACGCGGGAGTCAGGCCGAACATAGGTCGCGTCATCCCCCGAGGTGTCATACTCTCGTCGGTTTACGCGAACAGGCCCAGTTCCTCCCGAATCGATCCCGAGTAGATTGTAGCGCTGACGAAGATCCTCGCGAACCCGCCGATCAATATAATTACCCAACGCTTCGTTCGGGGACAAGTTCGGCTTGAGGCGCCCGGTCTTTAACAAAGCCAGTCCGTCTTCGTAGGCACTGTCTGCACGTCGTTGCACGAAGCGCAGCGTCTCGACCTGAAGCGGACCGTAATCGCCCTTGACTCGTGCGACGACGGCGGCGCGCTGCAAACGAAGGTTGTTCACCTTCGCGTTCAGACCCTGCAGCGTGACGATCGGCGATCCCAACGCGTCGACTGGCACGATTTCGTCATAATGCCATTTCGGGTCGATCGCCTTGATCTGCGCGCTGAGTTGCCGGACCTGATATTGCAGCAATTCCGCCGTCAACTCGTTTGCCGGGCCAGAGAGGCCCAAAATATCGTCGGCAACGGCGATGATTGCACCCCCAGGGGAATTTCGCAGCCCGGGAAAGGCCTGCTCAAGCGTCATAGGGTCTTCAAAAGCGCGGCTATTGGGACCGCGCCCCATCGGCGGGCCTGGCCGCACAGGCCGCCTTGCCATGTTCGCTACGGGCGCTGGGCCGCCGGTGCCGACACTTGATGGATCTCGTGGCTTGCTCCCTTGCCCGGGCTGCCCAATCGTTGTCGCGCCGAATCCGCCGATTCGCTTGTGAGAAGAAGACGAAACGCCACCCGGCGCAAAGGTGAAGCGCCCGTTGCGGGGATCATGCCAAGGATTGAATTTAACTGCGACACCGTCAGTGTCGCGTAAATTCGGCAACCTGCCTGTGCGCAGCCAAACAGAAAAAGCGCGTCGCCGCTCGTTATCGGATATCTGAATCATGCCGCCCCTCGCTGCTCAATGCGGCGAGAACATATCAGCAACATTTTCCAACACGTCAAGCGAAGACTGCCCAACGCCTTTCGCCTAGCCCGGCTCCAGTGCCCAGCTTTGCCGTCTATGAGGTCCAATGTCAGGAAAATGGTGCCCAGAAGAGGACTCGAACCTCCACGCCCTTGCGAGCGCCAGCACCTGAAGCTGGTGCGTCTACCAATTCCGCCATCTGGGCACGGGGTAGGGGCGGGGCTCTAGGGGAGGGGGGCGGGGCTTGTCAATCATCGGCTGCACAGTTTCGGATGCCCTTGCCGTTTCGGCGGCCGGGCGGCATGGAGCGGAGCGACGCCCAAAGCCGGGCAGGGAACGAGACGGCAATGCAGGATAAACTTGTAACGCTGATTGGCGGCGGCGGCTTTCTCGGCCGCTATGTCGCGCAACAGCTGCTTCAGCAGGGTGCGCGGGTGCGGATTGCCCAGCGCGATCCCCGCGCCGCTGAATTTCTGCGGCCGCTCGGTGGACTCGGCCAGACCCAATTCGTCGCCGTCGACATCGCCAAGCCCGACTCGCTGGCGCGCGCGCTGCAGGGCAGCGACGCGGTCGTCAATCTGGTCGGGATATTGAGCGGCGATTTTCAGGCGATCCAGGTCGATGGCGCCCGCAACGTCGCGGCGGCAGCCGCAGCCACGGGCGCGTCCGCGCTGGTCCATGTCTCGGCGATCGGCGCCGACCCCGCATCGGCCTCCAACTATGGCCGTACCAAGGGCGAGGGCGAAGCAGCGGTGCGCGCGGCATTCCCCGTAGCGACGATCCTGCGACCTTCGATCGTGTTCGGGCGCGAGGACCAGTTTGTCAATCGCTTCGCCGGGCTGATCGCGCGTGCGCCCGCGGTGCCGGTGCTGCGCACGGCGACCCGGTTTCAACCGGTCTATGTCGCTGATGTGGCGAGCGCCGTTTGCGCCAGCCTCGCCGATCCGGCGGCCTTTGGCGGCAAGATCTTCGAGCTTGGCGGCCCCGACATCCTGTCGATGGGGGCACTGATCCGCTGGATTGCCCAGGCGATTGGCCGCCATCCGGCGATAATCGAGCTACCCGATTCGATTGGCGGACTCATCGCCATGATGGGCTTTCTGCCCGGCGCGCCGATCACCCAGGACCAGTGGCGGATGCTGCAGAGCGACAATGTCGTGGCACCGAGCGCCGAGGGGCTGGGCGCCTTTGGTATCATGCCAACACCGCTTGCCAGCGTCGCGCCGAGCTGGCTGGTGCGCTATCGCCGCCACGGCCGTTTTTCGAGCGACGTTACCGGCTGATCCGGTCAAGCAAAATTCCGGCCCCCACTTGAGGGCCGTTGCCGGTGCAAGGGGACAATGTGACCGATCTTATGACCATCATCCTGCTCGGCATTGTCGAGGGGATCACCGAATTCCTGCCGGTCTCGTCGACCGGGCATCTCATTCTGGCAGGTGCGCTGCTCGGCTATGACGACCAGCGCTGGCAATTGTTCAACATCGTCATCCAACTCGGCGCGATCCTGGCGGTGGTGGTGCTTTATTGGCGAACATTTTGGGCGGTGCTGCTCGGCCTGGTAGCATTGAACCCGGTGTCGATCCGCTTCGTCCGAAACCTGCTGATTGCCTTTATTCCGGCCGTAGTGATTGGCCTGTTGTTCCTGAAGCAGATCGAAGCCCTGCTGTTACAGCCAATCGTCGTCGCGGTCGCGCTGATCCTGGGCGGTATCGCGATCCTGGCCATCGAACGCGTTGTGAAGCCAGGAGAGGTCACCGGCATTGCTGACCTGCCCGTGCGGACATCGGTGGGGGTCGGCCTGGTACAATGCCTGGCGATGATCCCCGGGGTCAGCCGATCGGGCGCCACGATCATGGGCGCCCGCGCACTCGGGGTCGATCGGCGCACGGCGGCCGAGTTCAGCTTCTTCCTCGCCATCCCAACGATGCTGGGGGCGACCACGCTGGAGCTGATCAAGCATCATGATCAACTGCGCGCAGCCAACAGCATCGGCATCACCGGGATCGCGATCGGCTTTGTTGTCGCTTTTATCGTCGCGCTGCTGGTGGTGCGCTGGTTCGTCGGCATTGTCAGCACACATGGTTTTGCGCCCTTTGCCTGGTACCGAATCGTGGCGGGCAGCGCTGCGCTGCTGTGGTTGCTGGTAAAATAGGGCCGAATCGGTAGTTAAATTGACCAAGTTGATCCCAGGTTTTTATCAGTTCATCTGAAATCAGCATTTTTTAGGTTCGTATAACTGTCCTAAAGTGACAAAGAGGCGTGACTCTGGCGCTATTCTGCCATAATAAATTGCCCGAGATTGGAGACGGGCGATGGCTGAAGAGACGATGCTGCAATTTGTGGGGACCGGGCAGGCTTATCCCGCCAAGCGCGATGCCGAGCTGCGTGCGGAGGATTTTGCCGAAATCGCCGAACGCTATGCCGTGACCCAGGGCGAGGAGCAGGCCGGGCGTTGTTCGCAATGCGGGGTGCCTTATTGCGCGGTGCATTGCCCGCTTAACAATCACATCCCCGACTGGTTGCGGCTGACCGCGGAAGGGCGGTTGCGCGAGGCCTATGAACTGAGCAATTCGACCTCGACCATGCCCGAGATATGCGGCCGCATCTGCCCGCAGGATCGGCTGTGCGAAGGCAATTGCGTGATCGAATTTTCCGGCCACGGCGCGGTAACGATCGGCTCGGTCGAAAAATTCATCACCGATACTGCCTGGGACAATGGCTGGGTTGAACCCGTCATCGTCGGGCCGGCGCGCGGCCAGTCGGTCGGCATCGTCGGCGCAGGGCCTGCCGGGTTGAGCGCGGCGGAATATCTGCGGATGCTCGGCTATGACGTGCATGTTTACGACCGGCACGATCGCGCGGGCGGCTTGCTGACCTATGGCATTCCAGGCTTCAAGCTCGAAAAGCCGGTGGTGATGCGGCGCGTCGACCGGCTGGCGGCCGCAGGAATCGTCTTTCATCAGGGCTTTGAAGTTGGCCGTGACGCGAGCCTCGACGATCTGCGCGCGCGCCATGACGCGGTGCTGATCGCGACCGGTGTGTACAAGGCGCGGGCGATCAACGCGGCGGGCATCGAGCGCGGCGGCGTGGTCGAGGCGCTCGATTATCTGATCGCGTCGAACCGCAAGGGCTTTGGCGATGCCGTCCCGGCCTTTGACGATGGCCAGCTCAATGCGGCAGGCAAGCATGTCGTGGTGATCGGCGGCGGCGATACCGCGATGGATTGCGTGCGCACCGCGGTCCGTCAGGGCGCGGCCTCGGTTAAATGCCTTTATCGCCGCGATCGCGCCAATATGCCCGGCAGCCAGCGCGAAGTGGGCAATGCCGAGGAAGAGGGCGTGGAATTCGTCTGGCTGTCCGCCCCGCTCGCTTTTGAAGGCGATGCCCAGGTGGCGCAGGTGCGCGCCAGCCGGATGCGGCTGGGCGCGCCCGATGCCGGCGGCCGCCGAACGCCCGAGCCCGAACCCGGGAGCGAACTGGTGCTGGCGGCCGATCTGGTGATCAAGGCGCTGGGCTTCGATCCCGAACAACTGCCGGTGTTGTTTGGCGCACCCGGGCTTGGCGTCACCCGCTGGGGCACCGTCCGCACCGATGCCAAGACGATGATGACGAGCATGGAGGGCGTGTTCGCCGCCGGGGATATTGTTCGGGGCGCGAGCCTGGTGGTGTGGGCGATCCGCGATGCGCGCGATGTGAGCGAACGGATGCATGCCTGGCTGAAGGCCAAAGCATTGGCGGAGAGGAAAGCGGCATGATCGACATGGACCGGGAACGCACCCGCATCGCCGCTGAAGGCATGTATCGCCCCGATATGGAATCCGACGCCTGTGGTGTCGGCCTGGTCGCCGCGACCGACGGCAAGCCCAATCGCCGGGTTGTGCAATCGGCGATCGATGCGCTGAAGGCGGTGTGGCACCGCGGCGCGGTCGATGCCGATGGCAAAACCGGCGATGGCGCGGGCCTTCACATCGACCTGCCGACCGCCTTTTTCGACGATGCCGTTGCGCTGTCCGGACACCGGCCGATGCCGAACCGGCTCGCGGTTGGCATGATCTTCCTGCCGCGCACCGATCTGGGCGCGCAGGAGGCCTGTCGCACGATCGTCGAAAGCGCGATCATCGAGGAAGGCTATACCATCTATGGCTGGCGGCAGGTGCCGGTCGACGTGTCGGTCATCGGCCCAAAGGCGCAGGCGACACGGCCCGAGATCGAGCAGATCATGATCGCCGGGCCGCTTCCCGACGAACAGTCAAAAGCAGAGTTCGAAAAGAACCTCTATCTCGTCCGCCGCCGGATCGAAAAGCGCGTGATCGCCGCCCAAATCCAGGGGTTTTACGTCTGTTCACTGTCGTGCCGGTCGATCATCTACAAGGGGCTGTTCCTGGCCGAAAGCCTGTCGGTCTTTTACCCAGACCTGCAGGATCCGCGCTTCGAAAGTCGTGTCGCGATTTTCCATCAGCGTTATTCGACCAACACCTTCCCGCAATGGTGGCTGGCGCAACCGTTTCGCTGCCTGGCCCATAATGGCGAGATCAACACGATCCGCGGCAACAAGAACTGGATGCTCAGCCATGAAATCAAGATGGCGAGCCTGGCGTTCGGCGAGCATAGCGAGGACATCAAGCCGGTGATCCCGGCGGGCGCCAGCGACACGGCGGCGCTCGACGCGACCTTCGAGGCGATCTGCCGCTCGGGCCGCGACGCGCCGACCGCCAAGCTGATGCTGGTGCCAGAGGCCTGGCAGGTCGGCGACGAGATGCCGCCCAAGCACCGCGCCATGTACCAATATCTGGCGAGCGTGATGGAGCCATGGGACGGGCCGGCCGCACTCGCCATGACCGATGGCCGCTGGGCCGTGGCGGGCATGGACCGCAATGCGCTGCGCCCCTTACGCTATACCCGCACCAATGACGGGTTGCTGATCGTCGGGTCGGAAAGCGGGATGGTGGTTGTGCCGGAGACGACGATCATCGAAAAGGGTCGTCTTGGGCCGGGCCAGATGATCGCGATCGATCTCGATGCGGGCAAGGTCTATAAAGATCGCGAGATCAAGGACCGGATCGCGGGTGAGGCCGATTATGCCGGCATGATCGGGGAATTTATCGGCCTTGACGATCTGGCGCCACCGCCGGGCGCGGCCGTGCGCGGTTATGAGCGCGCCGAACTGATTCGCCGCCAGATTGCTGCCGGGCAGACGATCGAGGACATGGAACTGATCCTGTCGCCGATGGTCGATGGGGCCAAGGAAGCGATCGGCTCGATGGGCGACGATACGCCGCTGGCCGTCATCTCCGACAAGCCGCGGCTGATCAGCCAGTTTTTCCGGCAGAATTTCAGCCAGGTCACCAACCCGCCGATCGATCCGTTGCGCGAACGCCAAGTGATGACGCTCAAGACGCGCTTCGGGAATCTCGCCAATATCCTTGATCTCGCCGGCGCGAAGAGCCCCGTGCTGGTGCTCGATTCGCCGGTGTTGACCTGCGCCAACTGGGATCGGCTCAAGGCGCATTTCGGGGCGCAAGCGGCGGAAATCGACTGCACCTTCGCCATCGGCGGTGGGCCGGAGGAGTTGCGGGCCGCGATCCAGCGCATCCGCACCCAGGCCGAACAAGCCGTGCGCGAGGGGCGCAGCGACCTGTTTCTGTCGGACGAGAATGTCGGTCCCGATCGCGTCGCAATCGCGGGCGTGCTGGCGGCAGCGGCGGTGCATACGCACCTCGTCCGCCGGGGGCTGCGTTCCTATGCCAGCGTCAACATCCGCACCTCGGAATGCCTCGACACCCATTATTACGCGGTGCTGATCGGCGTTGGTGCCACCACCGTGAACGCCTATCTGGCCGAAGCCGCGATCGTCGATCGGCATGCGCGCGGGCTGTTTGGTGACCGGTCGATCGAGGATTGCCTGAAGCGCCATCAGACGGCGATCGAAGAGGGCATCCTGAAGATCATGTCGAAGATGGGGATCGCGGTGATTTCCAGCTATCGCGGCGGCTATAACTTCGAAGCGGTCGGGCTGAGCCGCAGCCTGGTCAATGATCTGTTCCCCGGCATGCCCGCCAAGATATCGGGCGAAGGCTATGCCTCGCTCCATCTCAGCGCGATGCTGCGGCACGAAGCGGCATTCGACAGCCCCGTGACGACCTTGCCGATCGGTGGTTTCTACCGCCAGCGGCTGGGCAGCGAGACCCATGCCTATTCGGCACCGCTGATGCATTTGCTGCAAACCGCTGTCGCGACCGACAGCTATTCGACCTATCTGCACTTCTCGCGCGGCGTGGCCGATCTGCCGCCGGTCTATCTCCGCGACCTGCTGCAGTTCAACTATCCGGCCGAGGGTATTCCGGTCGATCAGGTCGAGGCGATTACCGAGATTCGCAAGCGTTTCGTCACGCCCGGCATGTCGCTGGGTGCGCTCAGCCCCGAAGCGCACGAAACGCTGGCGATCGCGATGAACCGGATCGGCGCCAAAGCGGTGTCGGGCGAAGGCGGCGAGGATTCGTCGCGCTACACCCCTTATGACAATGGCGACAACGCCAATTCGGTGGTCAAGCAGATCGCCAGCGGGCGCTTCGGCGTGACGGCAGAATATCTCAATGCCTGCGACGAGATCGAGATCAAGGTGGCGCAAGGGGCAAAGCCCGGTGAGGGCGGGCAGCTGCCCGGCTTCAAGGTCACTGAATTCATCGCCAAATTGCGCCACGCCACGCCTGGCGTGTCGCTGATCAGCCCGCCGCCGCATCACGACATTTATTCAATCGAGGATCTGGCGCAGCTCATCTATGACCTTAAGCAGATCAATCCGCGGGCGCGGGTTTGCGTGAAATTGGTCTCTTCGGCAGGAATCGGGACCGTCGCAGCCGGCGTGGCCAAGGCGCATGCCGATGTGATTCTCGTCTCCGGCAATGTCGGCGGCACCGGTGCCAGTCCGCAGACCAGCATCAAATATGCGGGTACGCCGTGGGAAATGGGCCTGTCCGAAGTCAATCAGGTCCTGACCCTCAACGGGCTGCGCCACCGCATCAAGTTGCGCACCGATGGCGGGCTGCGCACTGGGCGCGATATCGTCATCGCTGCCATTTTGGGCGCCGAGGAATTCGGCATCGGCACGCTATCGCTGGTGGCGATGGGCTGCATCATGGTCAGGCAATGCCATTCGAACACCTGCCCGGTCGGCGTGTGCACGCAGGATGAGCGGTTGCGCGAGAAATTCGGCGGCAGCCCGGAAAAGGTCATCAACCTGATGACCTTCATTGCAGAGGAAGTACGCGACATCCTGGCCAAGCTCGGTCTGCGCAGCCTTGACGAGGTGATCGGTCGTACCGAATTGCTCCGCCAGGTCAGCCGGGGGGCAGAGCATCTCGACGATCTCGACCTGAACCCGATCCTCGCCAAGGTCGATGCCGATGACGACCAGCGCCGGTTCAGCCTGAAAACCTGGCGCAACGAAGTGCCCGACAGCCTTGACGCGCAGATGATCCACGATGCAGCGGCGGTGTTTTCGCGCGGCGAGAAGATGCAGCTGACCTATTCGGTGCGCAACACCCACCGCGCTGTCGGTACGCGGTTGTCGAGCGAGATCACCCGCAAATTCGGCATGTCCAAGCTGGCCGACGGCCATGTCCATGTCCGGCTGCGCGGCTCGGCCGGGCAATCGCTCGGCGCGTTTCTGTGCAAGGGCATCACGCTGGAAGTGTTTGGTGACGCCAATGATTATGTCGGCAAGGGGCTGTCGGGCGGGATCATCGCGGTGCGCCCGGTGGTCAGCTCCACCCTCGCCAGCCAGGACAACACGATCATCGGCAATACGGTACTGTACGGTGCGACATCGGGCCAGCTTTACGCGGCAGGCCAGGCCGGCGAGCGCTTCGCCGTGCGCAATTCGGGCGCCAGTGTCGTGGTCGAAGGCTGTGGCGCCAATGGCTGCGAATATATGACCGGCGGCATCGCCGTGGTGCTGGGCGCGGTCGGCGCGAATTTCGGCGCGGGGATGTCGGGGGGCATGGCCTTTGTCTATGATCCCGATCGTCTTTTCCCGGCGCGCGCCAATCCGGAAAGCATCGTCTGGCAGCCTATCGCATCGCTGCATTGGGAAGAGATTCTGCTGGGCCTGATTCGTGCGCATCACGACAAGACCGACAGCAAATGGTCTGCCGCCTTGCTCGATGATTGGGACCGGGTGGCCGGTCATTTCTGGCAGGTCGTGCCAAAGGAAATGCTGACCCGGCTTGACTATCCGCTTGATGATAGCGTCGAGGCGGTAGCGGCGGAATAGCGGCGCGGTTCGCCGCGCAAGCGCTTTACGAAGCAGAAGCGGGCGCTAAGAGTTAGCCGATGTGGCAACTCTATCAATTCCCGCTCTGCCCGTTTTCGCGCAAGGTCCGCCTCCTGCTCGGTGAAAAGGGGGTGGGTTATGATCTCGTGCGCGAATCGCCCTGGGCGCGTCGCGACGAATTTCTCGACATGAATCCGGCCGGGCAGACCCCGGTGCTGGTCGAGCCCAACCGGTCGCTGGTGCTGATCGATTCGATGGCGATTTGCGAATATCTCGAAGAGACCGTCGACAAGGCGGCGATGATCAACGGCACCGCAATCAACCGTGCCGAAACGCGGCGGCTGGTCGCATGGTTCGATACCCAATTCTACCGCGACATTACCGCGCCGCTGCTGCGCGAACGGATGGAAAAGCGCATCGTCCACCGCGCCGCGCCCGATGCCAAGGCGCTGCGCGAGGCGATGAAGGCGGCGGTTGGCCATCTTGATTATACCGATTTCCTCCTTGATCATCGCACCTGGCTCGGCGGTGCGACGATGGGACTCGCCGATCTCGCGGCGGCGGCGCAGATATCGGTTGCCGATTATCTCGGCGGAATCGACTGGAAGGGGCATGAGCAGACCGCGCGCTGGTATCGCGGCTTTAAGAGCCGGCCAAGCTTCCGCCCGATGTTGTCTGAGCGGATGGAGGGCATTGCCCCGCCGCCACATTATGACGATGTGGATTTCGATTTCTGATGCATGCCAGGCATGATCCGGCCGCCGGGGCGTCACCGACGATCGGCTTTGATGATTTTCTGCGCGTCGACATCCGGGTGGGCACGATCGTCGAGGCGCAGCCTTTCCCGGAGGCGCGCTGGCCGGCCTATAAGCTGATCATCGATTTCGGGCCAGTGATCGGGATCAAGTGCTCCTCAGCGCAGATCACCGATCATTATGCGCTGGCCGATCTGCCAGGCATGCAGGTGGCCGCCGTCGTCAACTTCCCACCGCGCCAGATCGGGCCGGTGAAGTCGGAGGTCCTGACGCTTGGTTTCCCCGATGCTGCGGGCAAGGTGGTGCTGGTCCAGCCAACGACACCGGTGCCCAATGGTGGGCGGCTTTTTTAGGCAATGCCAGCCTCGACGGGCTTGAATTGTTGAATTCACCAACAACTTCTGTAGCTTGCCAGTGATCAGAAACTGATGGGATTACCATGGACACAGAAGATCTGGCATGGCTGCGCGCACGCTATTATTTGATGGCCGGCCCATTGTTGCTTTGCCTGGCTGTCGGCCTGTCATCATCGGCAATGTTGAGCTGGGCTGCGGGAATCGCGCTGGCGCTGCTCAGCATCAACAAGCTCGCCGGGCTGGCGCGCTAGCTTTCGTGCCCGCCAGGCAAATGGCACGGCGCCCCTGCAGCGAACTGGCTATCGGCGCAGATGATCTGTTCGGCACCGGTATCGCAACGATCATCGTCATCGCCGTGGTGCTGTGGCGGATCGACAATGCGGTCGGCGCGTTTCTGCTGCTGGTTGTGCTCGTTCTCATTGTCGCCGCAATACTGGCCCTTCTGACGGGCGCGCTGGCGTATCTCCATCGGCTGATGGCCGGCTAGGCGCTGGCCGCCTAAACAATGTCGACCTGGGTAAAGCCCAGACGAACGCCCAGATCGCACAGGATCTGCGTTTCGACAGCGCTCAGCCCGCCGTCGCTTTGCTCCATTGGCTGGATCGTGGCGGTGATCGACGCGCGAAAGAAGCGCCGCCATCCATCCATCTCCTTGAGGATGCTGCCGAGCAATTGCTCGGCCGCATCAAGATCGCCGATCAGTAACCGTGACGACGAAAACGGCCGCGCCGCCATACGGGCGATCGACTGGCCAGATTGGGGGTTGGTGATGATCATCTTGTTGGTGAAGATCCGGATATCGAAATGTGCGGCCATTGCTGCCCCTATCCTGCCAAGCTCCGCGACGCCTGTTCGAACATGTCGCGCGACACCCCGGGAGCGGCCAAAATCCGTTCCAGCTCTGCCCGCATCAAGGCGGCGCGTTCGGGGCTGAACCGCTTCCAGCGGCCAAGCGGCGGCACCAGCTTTGCCGCCGTTTGCGGGTTCAGCTTGTCGAGCGCGATCAGCTGGTCGGCAACGAAGCGATAGCCGCGGCCGTCAGCCGCATGGAAGGCGCGCTGATTGACGCTGAAAGCCCCGACCAGCGCGCGCGCACGATTGGGGTTGGACAGCGTGAAATCGCGGTGATGCGCCAGATCGAACACGATATCGGGTGTGTCCTCGCGGCTCGACAGCGCCTGGGTCGAAAACCATTTGTCGAGCACCAGCGGATTGTCCGAATAGCGATTGTAGAAAATGTCGAGTGCGGCAACGCGGGTGTTCGACTGGCCATTGACCAGACTGGTCAGCGCGCCCTGGCGATCGGTCATGTTGTCCGCCGCCTCAAACTGGGCAAAGGCGATTTCATAGGCATCGCCCGCGCCGCTCGCGGCGATATAGCCGAGCGACACCGATTTGAGCCGCCGCAGCCCCTTGGCGATCGGCGAATATTCGAACGGGCCAGTAGCGGCAGCCTGAGCATAGGCGGCGCGCCATTTTGCCTCAAGCGTCCGACCGATATCGCGCCGCAGCGCATCGCGCGCGCGGAAGATCGCCTCCGGATCGACCACCGCCAGCTGATCGCCGATGAAGCTGTCCGCCGGCAGCAACACAGCCTCGGCGACAAAGGCGGGATCAAGCGCCGGATCGTCGAGCGTTTCGGCAATCGCATCGATCACCGCGCCATGATCGGCCCGGCCATGGGTCACGCTGGCGACGATCGTATCGAGCATCAGCTGCTGCATCGCTTCATAGCGCGCAAAGGGATCATCGTCGCAGGCCGACAGGCGTGCCAGATCAGCAGGTGAACGGTTGGTCTCGACAATGACGGGCGCTGAAAATTGACGATTGATCGACAATAAGGGCGGCTCGGTGATCTGATCAAACAGGATGTCAGCGGACGGTTCGGTCAACAGCACCAGCTGTTCATCGCCCATTGGCCGGCCGGTCGCGCTGCCGAACAGTTTGAGACGCAGCGGCAGGACCATCGCTGCCTTGGCCGGCTGCCCCGGGGTGGGCGGGACGGTCTGGCTGAGCTTGAGCACCGCCGTCCCCGCCGCGGCATCATGCCTGAGTGTTGCGGTCACCCGTGGGGTGCCGGCCTGGCTGTACCACCGCCGAAACTGCGCGAAATCGATCCCGCCGCCTTCTTCCATGCAGGCGACGAAGTCTTCGCAGGTCGCGGCCGTGCCGTCGAACCGATCAAAATAGAGATCGCTGCCGGCGCGAAATCGCTCGGCCCCCAGCATGGTCGCCATCATGCGGATGACTTCGGCACCCTTGTTATAGATGGTCGCTGTGTAGAAATTTGAGATTTCGATATAGCTTTCCGGGCGCACCGGATGCGCCAGCGGCCCGGCATCTTCGGGAAACTGGGCCGCCCGGAGCGCGCGGACATCCTCGATCCGCTTGACCGCGGCCGATCCCTGATCCGCCGAGAAGCTCTGGTCGCGAAAGACCGTGAAGCCTTCCTTCAGCGACAGCTGGAACCAGTCGCGACAGGTGACGCGGTTGCCCGACCAGTTGTGAAAATATTCATGCGCGACCACGGCCGCGACGCCATCGAAATCATAATCGGTCGCGGTGTCCGGATCGGCCAGAATATAACGCGAATTGAAGATATTGAGGCCCTTATTCTCCATCGCGCCAAAGTTGAAATCATCGACCGCGACAATGTTGAAGACATCGAGATCATATTCGCGGCCATAGACGTCCTCGTCCCATTTCATCGCCGTCTGCAGCGCGGCTAGGGCATGGCCAGTCTTGGCGAGATCGCTGGCGCGCACCCAGATGCCAAGGTCGACCGTGCGGCCGCTGCGCGTGGTAAAGCGGGCGCGATTGGCGACAAGATCGCCTGCAACGATTGCAAACAAATAGCTGGGCTTGGGAAAGGGATCGCGCCATTCAACCCAATGCCGGCCGCCGGGCAAATCGCCACTGCCGATCGGATCGCCATTAGCGAGCAACACCGGATAGCGCGCCTTGTCGGCCGTCATCCGCACGGCATAGCGGCTGAGCACATCAGGGCGATCGGGAAAGAAGGTAATCCGGCGAAAGCCTTCGGCCTCGCACTGCGTGCAGAGCAGGCCGCCGCTCGCATAAAGCCCCATCAACTGGGTGTTGCGCTCCGGTGCGATCGTCACGTCGGTCTCGATCAGGTGCGCTTCGCCGCTCAGTGGGATGACAAGCGTGCCCTCCTCGATCGACCACGCCGTCGTCACCACGCCGTCGACCGACACCGACGTCGGTTGCTGTCCGCCGCCATCGAGCCGCAGCGGCCCGGCATCGCCGGCATTGCGGGTCACCTGCAGGCGCGCCCGAACCCGGGTCGCGGTGGGATCGAGATCGAAATCCAGGTCGATATGCGGCACCAGCCAGTCGGGCGCGCGATAGGCATCACGGCGCGTGACATGGGGCTGGGCGAGCGCGGCATTTACATCAAGCATCACCGCCAGATAGGGTCAGCGGGGCTGGTGTGCCACTGAAATCGCACACTGGCCGCCGCCGGGGCAGGCATGATCCCATGATATTGCCCGCCACCAGGATAGGGCAAGACCATGAGCAGAATGTTGATCTTTGGCCTCGGCTACAGCGCCGAACGGGTTGCCGGGCTGCTGCGGGCCAAGGGCTGGGTGGTCACCGGCACGAGCCGGTCCGGCCGGCCCGGGACAATCGCTTTCGATGATGGCCCGGCTGTGGCGGCAGCGATCGCTACGGCCAGCCATCTCCTGATCTCGATCCCGCCCGAGAGCGGTCATGATCCGGTGCTCGCGCGCTATGGCGATGCGCTGGGCGCGCGCTGGATCGGCTATTTGTCGTCCACCGGCGTCTATGGTGATGCCGCCGGCGCCTGGGTCGACGAGAGCAGCCCAACCGGCTCGGGCCGCCGCAGCGCCCGGGCCGAAGCCGATTCGGCTTGGTTGCAACGGCGCGCGCATGTCTTCCGCCTGCCCGGCATTTATGGCCCTGGCCGATCGGCGATCGACCGCGTGATTGCCGGGCGCGGACACCGGATCGACCTGCCCGATCAGGTGTTCAGCCGGGTGCATGTCGATGACATCGCCAGCGGCGTGGTGGCTGGGCTGGCGGGACCGCCGGGCGCCTATAATCTGGCCGATGATCTGCCCTGCAGCCAGAATGACGTGATCGATTTTGCCTGCCGGCTGGCCGGGCTGCCGCGCCTGCCGCTGCTGACGATCGACGCCGCCGGGCTATCGCCCATGGCACGCGGCTTTTACGCCGAAAACCGCCGCGTCGCGAATGGCAAGGCCAAGCGTCTGCTCGGCTGGCAACCCGCTTTTCCCGACTATCGCGTCGGTCTACTCGCCCTTAGTGCGATAACCAGCCCGAACATGGCCAGCACGGCCCCGCCGGCGGCCAGCGGCGACCAGCGATAACCCTCGAACATGGTCGACAACAGCATCGCGATCACCGGGACGATCACGCTGGAATAGGCCGCCTTGGCGGTGCCGATAATCCGCAGCATGCTGAAATACAGCGTGAAAGCGATGGCCGAGGCAACAACGCCCAAATAGAGCAGGCCGATCAGATAGCCGGTGCGAAGTTCGATCACCGGTGGCCCGGTCAGGCTCCACGCGATCACGCCATCGATCGCCGCGCCGATCAGCATCGCGATACCCAAGGTCGGGATCATCGGATATTTCTTCGCGGTCTGGGTGCCCTGCAAGATGTTGGCGATCGACGCAGCCATGACACCGGCCATGGTGATCGCCACGCCGATCAGCGATTCGGCCGGGCCATTGGGATTGACCCGTGCCTCATGCACAAACAGCAGCGCGACGCCCGCCATCGCCACGCCCGAGCCGACCAGCAATTGCCGCCCGAGCTGCTGGCCCAGAAAAATCCGCCCCAATATCGCATTCGGCACCAGCAACAGCGCGAACACCACCGCGACCAGCCCCGAGGTGATATGGGCCTCCGCGCGGTAGACCAGATTGAAGTTCAGGCAGAATTGCAGCACCGCCAGCGCGCCGGCAAAGGCCCAGCCGCGCGCGTCGAGCACGATCCGCTCGCCCCGATAGGCGGCATAGCCGAGCATCACCACCCCGGCGATCAGGAACCGGTAGCTGACCGACCAGCTCGGCGGCACAATCCCGATCTGGTCGCGGATCACGATCCAGGTCGATCCCCAGATCAGAGTCACGATCGCAAATGGCACCAAAATGGCCAGTCGGGTCGATTGTGGGGCTGCGGCGGGGGTCAAAGCCGGGCGATGGCATCGGCCAGCGGGCCGATATCCGCCGGCAAATGGTTCCATGACGTCACCAGCCGCGCTTCGCCCGGGCCCCAATCGTAAAAGTCGAAGCCGAGCGCCCGCAGCTTTGCCGCCTCATCGGGCGTCACCCGCAGAAACACTTCATTGGCCTCGACCGGGTGGAGCAGGCGATCGCCGGCGGCGGCGGCTAGCAATCCCGCCGCCGCATTGGCGGCGCGCGCATTGGCGAGCCAGAGGTCATCATCGAGCATCGCCAGGATCTGCGCGGCGAGATATCGCCCCTTGGACAGCAACATGCCCGCGCGCTTGCGCCGCTCCGCCGTGCCCTTGGCGAGGTCGTGATCGAAAAATACCAGCAGCTCCGCCGTCATGCCGCCATTTTTGATGAAGCCGAAGCTCAGCGCATCGACGCCGGCGCGCCAGGTGAGATCGGCGGGCGAACAGCCAAGCCGGGCGACCGCATTGGCAAAACGCGCCCCGTCCATGTGCAACTTTAGCCCCTGCGCGCGTGCGAGCGCGCTGATCGCGGTGACATCCTGTGGGGTATAGACCAGGCCATATTCGGTGGCGTTAGTGATCGAAATTGCATGTGGCTGGGTACGATGGACATCGCGCGGGATCGACTCGATCAGCGCAGCGATGCTGTTCGGCGTCAGCTTGGCGCCCTCGCCCTCGGCGAGCAGTAACTTGGCACCGTGGGTGAAGAATTCGGGCGCGCCGCATTCGTCATTCTGGATATGCGCGTCGCGGTGGCAGATAATGCCGCCATGGGGCGGGCACATCGCCGCCAGCGCCAGGCAATTCGCGGCTGTGCCCGATGGCAGCCAAAACGCGCGCACCGGCGTTTCGAACAGCGCGGAAACGCGGGAATCGATGGCCCGGCTCCAGCCATCGCCGTCATAAGCGGTGTCGAGCACATTGGCGGTGCCAAGCGCGGCCAGGACAGCCGGGCAAGCCGGGGCGGCGTTATCGGAAAAAAAGCGCATGACTCGCCTTGGCGACAGCAGGGGGCAGGCGTCAACCGTTACGGTAGGTTAAAGTTCTTCATCCTGCGCCGGCGAGCGATCACGTGCCGCCGGTGGCGTCGGCTCGGGCCGGTCGCGGGGCGGTTTGCGGTCAATCGCGATGCTGCCGTCGCGACCAAATTTCAGGTTGAGGCCAAAGCCGCTCACGCTACCCTCAACGCTCAGGCTGTTGCCCGCTGCTGGCCCCTCGATCTCGACGTCGCCGAGATCGCCCGGATCGTCGCCTATATCGGGGTCGGCTTCAACTGGTACTCGTATCACAGGGTCCAGCCGCAATGCATTCTGCATGAAATCGCGCCAGATCCGCGCCGGGATGCCCCCGCCCGACAGACCGGGGTTGGGCGAATTATCATCATTGCCGACCCACACCCCGACCACCAAATCCTCGGCAAAACCAAGGAACAGCGCATCGCGATTGTCCTGGCTGGTACCGGTCTTGCCATAGCTGTCGATCGACAGGGCCGCCTGGCGGCCAGTGCCGGTCGTGATCGAGGCGTGGAGCAGATCGAGCATATCGGCGCGCACCCTGGTGCCGAAACTGTTCGATCGATCGCCCAGCGCGTCGAGCCAGCTTTTCTCGGTCGGCGCGGTCAGACCGTGCGGGCGGACCGGATAGCCGTCGGCGGCGATTGCGGCATAGGCAGCGGTCAGCTCGAGCAGCGAACTGCTCGCCGTGCCGAGCGCGATCGTCGCCTCATCGGGCAGCGGGGTTGAAATGCCGAGATCGCGTGCGGCCTTGATCACCGCGCGCACGCCGACTTTCTGCGTGAGCCGCGCGGCGGCGACATTGCTCGATCGCGCAAAGGCCTGGCGCAGCGTGATCATGCCCTTGTACCGGCCGTCGCTGTTTTTCGGGCTCCATTTGCCAATCGTGACAGGCGAATCATCGACCAGCGAATCGGGCGTCATCCCGCTGCGCAGCGCTGCCAGATAGACGAACAGCTTGAACGCCGAGCCGGGCTGGCGCCGCGCCTGAGTGGCGCGGTTGAACGGGCTGTCGGCATAGGATTTACCGCCCACCATCGCGACGATTCGCCCATCGGGCCGCATCGCCACAATCGCGACCTGCGCGGTGCGCAGCCCGGCACGCCGCACCGCGCGCTCGGCCGCCCGTTGCAGGCGCGTATCGAGCGTGGTGGTGACACGCGCCTCTGTGCTGATCGCGCCTGCCTGATCGCGCGCCGCCGGCAGCACCCAGTCGGCGAAATAGGTGCCATCGGGCAGCGGTCGCACCTTGTCTGGATGGAGCCGTGTCCGGCCGATATCGGCGGCCTCTGCTTTGCCGAGGAAACCGCCGCGCACCATCGCGCCGACCACAACCGCCTGTCGCGCCCGCGCGCCGGACAGATTGCCGGTCGGCGCCAATCGCGACGGTGCCTTAACCAGCCCGGCCAGCATCGCCGCCTGCGCGACCGTCAGCTTTTCGGGGGTGGTGCTGAAATAATGCCTCGCCGCCGCGGTCAGGCCATAAGCATTATCCCCGAAATACACGTTGGAGAGATAGCGCGACAAGATCTCGTCCTTGGTCAGCCAGGCCTCAAGCCACAGCGCGATCATCGCTTCGCGGATCTTGCGCCCTGCCGTTCGATCGGAATCGAGAAAGGCATTCTTGGCGAGCTGCTGAGTAATGGTACTGCCGCCTTCGCGCAGTCCGCCTGCGGCCATGTTGTGGAACATCGCCCGCGTGATGCCCCAGGGATCGATGCCCCAATGGCTGCGAAAGCGGCGATCCTCGATCGCGAGAAAGGCGTTGGTGACGTGAGACGGCAAGGTGGCGGCATCGACTGGCTTGCCGATCGTCGCCCCGCGCCGCGCGATCGGCGTGCCATCGGCGGCAAGCAAGGTAACGCTGGGCGGCGCCGGCGGCTGCAGCGATTTCGACAACGGCGCGGTCAGGGCGAGCCAGCCGACTGCCAGCACGAACAGCATGACCCCGGCCGCCATGGCGCGAATCGCCCAGCGCCAGCGGCCGGGCCGATAGGCCACCGGCAGGTTGGTCGAATAGTCGCGGCCGTTGGGATCGAAATGGGAGTCTTCGTAACCGTCGTCCTGGTCCCATGCCTCCCAGTCATCCTGATCGGCATCGGCAGCGTCGCCCCGCGCATGCCCTGCATAGCCTTGAGGCGGTGGCATCCCGTCGGTCAGCTCGAGCGGCGTCGCCGGTTCGGGCCGCCAGCGGCCAGACGAGGAACGATCAACAGGGCCTGAAGTCATAGTCTCGATCCAGCTGATGCGGTACGCGACAGCTCACTGTATTATCGTAATAGGACAGTGGCGGCAAGCAGCGATGCCCAGCGAGGCAGGCCTGCGAATTGGCCGCCGGACTGGACGCCGGACTGGACGGGCGGGCGTTGCTCATGCACATCGCCTAGCAGGTCAGCCGGGCACACGAAACCGCCGGCACGCAGGAGGGGCAAGCGGTGCGCGTCACCATCAAGGATGTGTCACGCGAAGCGGGCGTTTCGATCAAGACCGTGTCGCGCGTGCTCAACAACGAAAAATATGTCGGCGCAGAGACCCGCGCCCGGGTGGCGGAAGTCGTCGCGCGGCTGAACTTTCGCCCCAATGTCGCGGCGCGATCGTTGGCCGGGCGGCGATCGTTCCAGATCGCGCTGATCTGCGACAATCCCAGCCCCTATTATGTCTATGAAATGCAATCGGGCATTCGCGATCGCTGCGAGCAGGACGGTGTCAGGATGATTGCGCAACCTTATGATCGCGGCTCGCCGCGCTTGCTCGACGAGATTGAGAGCCTGGTGGAAGCAACGCAGATTGACGGGCTGATCCTGACCCCGCCGGTCTCGGATCATCCTGACGTGCTCGACCTGCTCGGGCGGCGCGGGGTGCGCTTCGTGCGGGTGTCACCGGGCACGCAGTTCGATCTTTCCCCCTCCACGTTTATAGACAACCGTGCCGCGGCAGCGACGATGACCAATCACCTGCTTGAGCTCGGCCATCAGCGGATCGGCTTAATCGCCGGCGACCCCGGCTTTGCGACCAGCGCGCAGCGGACCGAAGGCTATCTTGATGCCCTGCGCGGGGCAGGCATCGCCATCGATACGCACCTGATCCGCAGCGGCAATTACGATTTCGCCTCCGGCGCGCGTGAAGCAGAGGCGCTGCTGGCGCTGCCGACGCCGCCAAGCGCGATCTTTGCGGCCAGCGACGACATGGCCGCCGGCGTGTTGACGGTAGCGCACCGGCTGGGTTTGAACGTGCCGGGCGATCTCTCGGTGGCAGGGTTCGATGATACCGCGCTCGCCCGCTATGTCTGGCCGCCGCTCACCACGATTCGCCAACCAACCCGCGAAATGGCGCATGCGGCGGCTGACTTGCTGCTCGGCAAGGCAATTGGCGCGCATGAGCGGCGGGAGATTGTGCATGAGCTGGTCGTGCGGGGGTCGACCGGGGCGATGGGGTAAGCGGACGCTAGCAGCAGTTGAGGTCCGCCCAGGTGGCGTTGAAGCGAAATGACGCCAGCAGTTGTGCCCGATCGGGACGCTGGCGCGCGCGAGATTGCGCCAACAGTGCAGGTATTTGCTTCGATGCGGGATCGCGCGGCGTGACGGTAATCGGCGCCAAAAGGGCTTCCGCGTCCTCGAACATGCCGTCGGTCATCAGCATGGTGGCGGCGGTTATCCGAATCTGCGTCGCCTGCGGCGCGAGTTGCGCGGCTTTGACCAGGACATTGAGGGAGTTGACCGATAAAAATTGTGGCTCGGTCGACAGGCTTTCGACCCAGCCATAGAGCGCGGGATAATAATCGGGGTTGGCTTGATAGGCACGGGCAAACCATTTGCGTGCCTCCAGGAACTCGGCGGGCGCGATGATGGCGTCCCTCCGACCGGCGGCGAGATGCCGCAGCCCTTTCAGATAGAGAAGTTCGGGATCCGCCGGCGCGCGGATCAATAGCGCATCGAGGGCCGCATCCGCGCGTTCGGGTACACCGTAAAGAATTTGAGCCATCGCCAGCACGCGCTGGGCAAAAGGGTCACTCCGATCCGCGACGGCGTTTTCGGCCCGTTGGAGGACGGCCCGCTGACGGTCCGGTTCGGGAATACCGATCCGCATCGCGGCTTGATCAAGGAGCAGGGCGTCCGCCGACTTCGGCAAGTGCGAGACGACAATCGCCGGATCTGGCGTGCCGGTAAAGGAAGCACGGATATATGTCGCTTCGTACCGATATCGCCACAATGCCGCCTGCAGCGATTTCATGGTCGTCCGGAATGCAGCCTCGAACGCGGCGACAGGCTCCGCCCCATGCCGTGCAGCGTCTAGAAATCGGCCGAACGCCTTGCCACGTGCGGGGTCGGCCAGAATGTAATGGACGAGCAGCGCGCTTTCGGCGGAATAGAGTTGTCCCTGGTCGAGCTCGCCGGCGATGATGTTCCGGATCGGCGCCCATTTCTCGTTTTTGAGCCACTCAATCATCGTCGGATTACCCTGGCCATATTCGACCGCGTTTCCAGTGAAGCGCGTGCTCGACAAGGTCAGGCTGAATCCATCGACATACCAGGCCGGCAGAAAGGCGCCGCGCGCATTCTGGAGCAGGAAATGGCGGCTATATTCGGTGAACAGCCATACGTCATGATAGGCCGGGATCTTGGTGACCTGCTTGTCCCAGTGCATGTCTGCCGCCAGGATGATGCCGGTTGGCGCCGCCGAATAATAGCCGGTCGGGAAAAATCGTGGCGGCAGATATTGCCGGCGCAATTGCAGGATTTGGCTGGTGCCCGGCACCAGATAGACCGGTAACGGATTCGCTGGCTCCTGGGCCGGCGTTTGGGTGAGCAGTTGGAGCAATTGATCGAAACGCTCGAGCTTGGTCGCCTCCCGCCGGGCCTCCCCGTCATCGACGCTATAGACAGTAAAGCTTCGGCTTTCGGCCCGCACCCATTTGGATCGCGCCTGATCCTTATCGCCGACCACTAAAATGTCCGCCTGTGGACCATTGGTCTGCTGCAGTTGCGGGGGCTGTGTCAGCTGCGCCCATAACGGGATTGAGAGCGAGACTGATGCCGCCATGGTCATGACGATGCGATAGAGCTGCTTGATCATCATGTGTACACACCGGTGCCGGGCGGGATGCTGCACGTTAGCCGATCCGGTGACCAGTCCAAGGCAAGATTTTCATTACACAGGAGCAATTTGCGCCTGATGGGTGCCGCCTCGGCCCGCAATATGGGACGGAAAACTCCGCAGCGGCACCGCGTCGTCACCCGATCACAAACACCGCCGTCAGCCCCGCCAGCATCAGCGCGGCCAGCGTGGCCGCTGCGATCACCAGCAATGGTTTCGGCCCTGCCTCCAGCAATTGCCGCATCGGGGATCGAATCGCGGTGGCGGTAACGGCGGCAGCGAGCGCGGCGGTGGCGAGCTTCTCCGCGCCGGTTGCGACGATCGGTGGAATAAAACCGAGCGAGTGGATGCCCGCAACCACGAAAAAGCCGATGACGAACCAGGGCATGCCCGGCCCCTTCACCTTGCCCCCGTCGCTCGGGAAATAGAGCGCGACCACGGCCAGCGCTGGAGCGAGCAGCGCGACCCGGGTCAGCTTGACGATCGCGGCAATGTCACCCGCGCCGGGCGAAAAGGCATAGCCTGCGCCCAAGGTCTGCGCGACATCATGGATCGAGGCACCGAGCATGAACCCGGCCTTCAGATCAGTGAGCATCATCGCGTGCGCGAGGACGGGGTAGAGCACCATCGCGCCCGCGCTCATCGCCGAAATTCCGACGAGCACGATGGTCAGCTGCGCCTGGCTCGCGCGGCGTTCGCCAAGTGTCGTCGCGAGCGCCAGCGCTGCCGAGGCACCGCAAATTGCTACCGCGCCACCCGCGAGCACGCCAAACGCGCTGCTGAAGCCAAAACGCCGCGCGGCCAGCACGCCGACACCGATCACCAGCCCGACGATCGCCACGACACACAGCAGCGCCACCGGCCCCAGCGCCATGATCTGGCCAAAGGTGACGCGCACGCCAACCAGCACGATCCCCCAGCGCAGCAGCGAGCGCGAGGCAAAGGCGAGCCCGTCGTGCAGCCGCGCATCGGCGCTCAGGAAATTGAGGGCGAGCCCGATCAGCAGCGCCATCAAGGTCAGCGGTGCGCCATAATGATCCGAGATGAACCCCGCCGACAATGTGCCGGCCGCGACGACGGCCAGTCCGGGAAACAGGCCGCGCCAGGTCGATTTGGGGCTCGGCTCGATATCGCCATACAGGTCCGCCGCCATCGGCAGCGGGCGCTTTTCGATCTTTGCCATTTGCCCCCCTACGCGCCACCATCCGTCAAGCCGGATGTCACGACCGGCCCAGCCCAGCCCAGCCCAGCCCAGCCTTGTTTGCCGATCCCCGTCTCTGCAACCCATAGCGCTAGCGGGATGATCGATCCCGGAATACCCCGGGGTAACGAAACGGGTTTTATGTCTAGGCGAAGCGCGCATCATATGACAACGTTATCTGAATGAAAACAGGGAGAGCGATGATGTCGGGCAAGAGCGGTGCCACACGCTGGGTAATCGTTGCGATGGTGTTCTTCGCGATCATGCTCAATTATGTTGATCGCCAGATATTGGCGCTGCTGAAGCCGACGCTCGAGGCCGAATATCACTGGTCCGATCAGGATTATGCCAACATGGTCTCGGCCTTCCAGTTCTCGGCCGCGCTGGCGTTTCTGGGGACGGGCTGGTTCATCGATCGGGTCGGCTTAAGGCTTGGCTTCGCGATCGGGGTGGCGGTTTGGAGCCTGGCCGGGATGGCGCACGCCTTTGCGACAGGCGTGGTCGGCTTTGTCGCGGCACGGGTCGTGCTCGGCGCGGCCGAATCGATCGGTACGCCGGCGGCGGTCAAATCGGCGGCCACCTATTTTACGCAGAAGGAACGGTCGATCGCGCTCGGTGTTGGGAACACCGCGCCCAATATTGGCGCCATCGTGACGCCGCTGGCGATCCCGGCGCTGGCGGTGGCCTTTGGCTGGCGAGCGGCGTTTCTGGTCGCAGGCGGGCTGGGGCTGATATGGGTGGCGGTATGGTTTGCGGTTCGGGTCCAACCCGTGGCGGTTTCGGGCGAACAGCCCGCGCCGATCGCCTGGACGACCCTGTTGCGTGATCGCAAGACGCTGGCGCTCGCGGTCGCCAAGGTGCTGTCCGACCAGGTCTGGTTTTTCATGCTCAGCTGGCTGCCGGATCTGTTCCACCGGCTGTTCGGCCTGCCCCAGGGGACGGTGGGGCTGCCGGTGGCGCTGGTCTATGTCTTTGCAGCGCTTGGTGCGCTTACCGGCGGCTGGCTGCCGACGCGGATGATGGCCCGTGGATGGAGCGTCAATCGCGCGCGTAAGACGACCCTGTTGATCTATGCGGTGTTGATCCTGCCGGTCAGCTTGGTGCTGTTTGTCTCCAGCCCGTGGAGCGCGGCGTTGCTGCTCGGGCTAGGGCTCTTCGCCCATCAGGGATTTTCGACCAATTTGTTTGGCTTTGCGACCGATGTGTTTCCGGCGCGCGTGGTCGGTTCGGCGGTCGGCATGGCGGCATTTTGCGGCAATATGTGGTCGATCGGGCTGATCCAGCTCGCCGCCTTCTCGCTGTCGCGTGGCTGGGGCTATGGGCCGCTGCTGGCGATCTGCTCGGGCAGCTATTTGCTCGCGCTCCTGTGCATCCAGCTGCTGGTGCCGGTGATCGTGCCGGTCGACGAAAGCGAGCGCGGCGAGGGGCTGGCGATGGCGCATTAACAACCCCGGAATTCTTGGACCGGACAACAAAAAGCCCGGCGGGATCGCTCCCGCCGGGCTTTTTTGCGTTTGTCTCGGTTAGAAGTTCACCCGACCCGTAATGCCAAAATACCGATCGGCCTCGCGCGGGATGATGTAGCGATAGCTGCCGCCCGGTCCGCCACTGGTGATCGACGAGGCAAAGCTGGTGTCGAGCAGGTTTTTGATCTGGAACATCAGGCGATAGTGATCATGCGAATCGACGATCGCTGCCGTGAGGTCGATCAGGCCATAGGGCTTGATCGTCGTCGCTGCCCGGACCGCCGCACTGGCGTCGAACTGCGACAATTGGCTCGACTGATATGACCCCTGTGCGCCGAACTCGAAATCGACCGGCATGCCGGTACGATAACGATAATTAATGCCCAGCGAACCCTTGAAGCGCGGCGCATAGCCAAGCGTCGTGCCCGACGGGATAACGGCCGCGCCAAGCGGTGCCCGGAACTGATCGACATGCGCGTCGGTGTAAGCGAGCCCGCCGCTAATGTTCAGATCACTGACCGGCCGCCACAGCACATCGGCTTCGAAGCCCCGCGTCGAGATGTTGCCGGCATTGGTGAAGCGAGTCACCAGGACGCCCGCCACCACATCAGGGTTGTTGGCCTGGAAGTTGTTATAGGTGGCATAATAAGCGGCCAGGTTGATCACCAGGCGCCCGCCATCCAGGCTGTTCTTCAGGCCAATCTCATAGCTGTTCGACGTTTCCGGCTCGATCACGTTGGTGCCGGTCGCGGTCAGATTATAGAACACGTTATAAGCCGGGCCCTTATAACCGCGCGCATAAGTGGCGTAAAAGGTCGATTCCTTGACGATGTCGAACTGGAATCCCGCCTTGCCCGACACATTGTCGCTCTTGGTTTTGCCATTGAACGGGCCGAAGCTCGGCTGGATGCCGGGGCCCGAAAGTGGCGTTACCCGGCTGTGGAAGACCGACAGATCGTCATGCGTATAGCGGATGCCGCCGATTAGCCGGAAGCGTGCCGTCAGGTTAAGCGTCGCCTGGCCGAACACAGCGACGTTGTCGAAGGCGGAGCCAAAGGTGGCGCTGCCATTGGGCATCGTCACCACGGCACCCGGCGCGGTGCACGGCGTCAGCGTCGCTGGCGTCGGGGTCAGCGTGCAGACTGTGTCGAAGCGGGCAAAGGTACGCTGGGTGAAGGCGTGCGAATAATAGCCGCCGAGCACATATTCGAAGAGCTGCCCGGTCGGGGACGTCAGGCGCAGTTCCTGGCTGAACGTATCGCCCGTCTGCGGCCCGAAATCATGCAGCTGGGTGATGCCGACATAGGCGCGATCGACCCAGTCGCCGTCGCGAATCTCCTCATTGTCATAGCGGCGATAGGCCGTGATCGAGGTGATCGTATGCGTACCGACGCTCAGATCGCCCTGGAGCGACAAGCCCCAGCTCTTCTCGTTGGTGGAGGTCACCAGATTCTGGTTCACTTCACGGGTCCGATCGCCCCGCGGCGTGGGTAGCGCACCGGCAGCTAGGTTTGTCGGCAAGGTGCCGATCAGCTCGGCACAGCAATCGTCATGGCTTTCGCGATAATCGCCGATAAGAGTCAGCATCAGGTCGGGAGTCGGTTCGGCGACGATCAGGCCGCGAAAGCCGTAATGCTCATATCCATTGACGCGGTTGCCGGTCGCCAGGTTGCGGATATTGCCGTCATAATTGCCATAGAAGCCAGTGAAGCGGCTCTTGATATTCTCGCCAAGCGGGACATCGACCGCGCCACGTGCGCGATATTCATTGCCACCGCTGAAATACGAGCCTTCGAAAAAGCCGCCAAGTTCATTGCCGGGGCGCTTGGTGACGATGTTGATCACGCCGGCACTGGCATTCTTGCCGAACAACGTGCCCTGCGGTCCACGCAGCACTTCGATCCGGTCGATATCGATCAGGTCGCTGAATGCCTCGCCAGCGCGGCTGTAAACAACGCCGTCGACCACGGTCGAGATCGATGGCTCGCCGGCGATCGAAAAGGTCGACGTGCCCACGCCGCGCAGGAACAGCGACTGGTTGATGCTTGTCCCTGATTTGCGGAAGTTCAGTGTCGGGACCAGATATTGCGCGCTTTCGAGGTTCACGCCGCCTTGCGCAGCGATCGTATCGCCGGAGATGACGGATACCGCGACCGGCACTTCCTGCAATCGCTGGCTGCGCTTTTGCGCGGTAACGATGATATCGCCGGGTTCGCTCGCCGCCGCCGGGGCGGCTGTCGGTGCATCCTGTGCCATCGCCGGTGTCGCCAGCAGCATCGCAAGTGTTGCCGCTCCCGTCATCAAATACGCTCGTTTCATCATCTTCCTCCCCAATTCCTACTATTTTGATAGATAATTATTATTATTGGCGGCAACGGCCGCTTGGTTGGACGCGATCAAGAAAAAATTGGCCCGATCAAAAGCCGAGCTCCGCCATGGTCACGACGCGCTTTTCGCGGGCGCTGATCTCAGCGGCGGTGCCGATCGCCACCGCCATCAGCCCGTCATGCGCCGTTACTTCGACGGGCCCCGCGCCGCGTACAGCGGCATTGAAGCGCTGATGCTCGTAAAAGGTTGATCCATGGTGGCTGCCGGCGTTGAGCGCGGCCGGATCGACCTCGATCACGCGGCGTTCGGGGCGCTTGGGATTGCGAAAACCGACGCGCGGCGAATGGATGATGGCGCCTTCGGGAATCAGCACCTCAAGCCGGGCCTTGTCGCCGACAGCCGCAATCTCTTCCTGATTTTCCGCGCCATCCGCGAACATCGACAAATCGAGCATTGCGCGGACGCCGTTGGCGAAATCGACGGTGGTGTAGCTATTGTCGATGATGTCCGGGCGCTCGCCATCATAGGCTTCATCAAGATGATTCACATCCATCGCGCCCGAGCAATAAACCCGGACCGGCTCGGCCTGGATGATCAGCCGCATCAGATCGAAGAAATGGCAGCATTTTTCGACCATCGTGCCGCCGGTGTTGCGGCTGAATCGATTCCAGTCGCCGACCTTGGGCAGGAAGGGAAAGCGATGCTCGCGAATCGACAGCATCTTCAGTGCCCCGACGCGGCCGCCGTGGATTTCTGCGATGAACTCAGCGGCCGGCGGCATGTAGCGATATTCCATCGCCGTCCAGAACACGCGCTCGCTGGTCGCGGCGCGCTCGACAATCCAGCGGGCGTCGTCGATCCTGGTTGCGAGCGGCTTTTCGCACAAAATATGCAGCCCGGCGTCGAACAGGGGAGCGAGCACCTTGGCATGGGTATGATTGGGGCTGGCGACGATCACGGCATCGCACAGGCCGCTTGCCGCGAGCGCCTGCGCACTGTCAAACGCTTGGACGTCGTCAGCGCGCGCGCCCAGCGCGGCCTTCGCCCAGCTCAGTGACCGCTCGGTCGGGTCCGCCAGCGCCGTAATTATCGCGCCAGGGGTGATGGCGAGGTTGTTGATATGCTCAACCCCCATCATCCCCGTACCAATCAGGCCATATCGCACTTGCTCTCCCAACCGTCTCACCTCTATGTATGACAACGATGTCTGAAACAACATATACACCCGAATCGAGGCCGCTCGGCAAGAGCGGAATCATGGTCAGCCCAATTGCGTGGGGAATGTGGCGATTTAGCCACGCCGGCATTGCCGGGGGGCGCGCGCTGATCGAGGCAGCGCTGGCCGCCGGCGTCACGCTGTTCGACACCGCCGATATCTACGGTTTTGACGGATCTGGCGGGTTCGGCGATGCCGAGTCGCTGCTCGGCCAGATATTTGCCGAGGCGCCGGGGCTGCGGCAGCAGATGGTGCTCGCCACCAAGGGCGGGATCACCCCGCCGATCCCCTATGATTCGTCCCCCGCCTATTTGGCGACCGCGCTCGACAATTCGCTGAAACGGCTGCGCACCGACTCGGTCGATCTCTATCAGATCCACCGTCCCGACATCCTGGCACATCCGCAGGAAGTGGCCCGGGCGTTGGAAGACATGGTCGCATCGGGCAAGGTCCGGTCGGTCGGCGTGTCGAATTACACGCTGGCCCAACACCGGGCGCTGGCCGGATTGCTGACGATTCCGCTGGTCTCGACCCAACCCGAATTTTCCGCCCTCGAACTCGGCCCGATCGAAAGCGGGCTGCTCGATCTTGCTATGGAGACCGATCTGGCGGTGCTTGCCTGGTCGCCGCTTGGCGGCGGCCGGATCGGTGATCCGCTTGATGACCGGTCGCGCGCGGTGGCCGCTGCCCTTGATGTCGTGGCGGCGGCAGCCGGCGTGTCGCGCGCCGCGGCAGCCTATGGCTGGATTATGGCCCACCCCGCCCGGGCGATCCCGATCGTCGGCACCCAAAATGCCGCGCGGATCGCCGAGATTCCCGACGCCTTCAAATGCTGCTGGACGCGCCAGCTCTGGTATGACGTGCTGGTCGCCGCACGGGGGGAGAAACTGCCATGAGTAATGCGCCTGGCCCATGCGAGATTAGCTGGTTTTCGGCGCTGTGCGACGATGATTATGAATTTCTCGGCCAGCCCGATCCGATGCTCAAATCGAGCTGGGCGCATTGCCGTGATATTGTTCTTCAGGCCGAAAGCGGTGGGTTCGACAATATCCTTCTGCCTTCGGGCTATGCGCTGGGGATCGACACGACGGCCTTTGCGGCGGCGATCGCACCGATGCTCAAGCGGATGGCGTTGCTGATGGCGGTGCGGATCGGCGAAACATGGCCGCCGCAGCTCGCGCGCCAGATCGCCACGATCGATCAGCTGCTCGGGGGGCGGCTGAAGGTCAATATCATCTCGTCCGACATGCCCGGCGAAACGCTCGACTCGGGCCCGCGCTATGCCCGAACCATCGAGGCGATGCATATCCTGAAGACCTTGCTCAACGGCGAGCCGCTCGATCATCAAGGCGAATTCTGGCAACTGAAACTCGATCCGCCGCGCGTCGGCACGGTCTCCGGCCAGTCGCCGCAGCTCTATTTCGGCGGGCTGAGCCCGGCCGCGCGCGATGCGGCCGCCAAGGGCTGCGACGTGTTCCTGATGTGGCCCGACAAGCGCGAGGCAGTGGCCGAGATTATCGCCGATATGCGCACGCGCGCCGCCGCCGAAGGACGACTGCTGCGTTTTGGCTATCGCGCCCATGTCATTGTGCGCGAAACCGAGGTGGAAGCCCGCGCCGCCGCCGAACGCCTGCTGTCGAAGCTCGATGCCGCCCAAGGCGCCGCGATTCGCGCAAAATCGCTTGATTCGCAATCGGCCGGGGTGGCTGCCCAGGCGGCGCTGCGTGAAAATGCTGCTGACGATGGCTATGCCGAGGCCAATTTATGGACGGGTGTCGGCCGGGCGCGGTCGGGCTGTGGCGCCGCGATTGTCGGCGATCCGGATCAGGTGCTCGCCAAGCTCAACGATTACCGCGCAATGGGCATTGAGGCCTTCATCCTCTCGGGCTATCCCCATGCCGCCGAGGCGGACCTGTTCGCCCGCCATGTGCTGCCGAACATTGATCACGCCCTGCTGACCTAGAGGATTACCCTAATGGCCGATATTGCCCTCGCCGACCTGCCCCTTGTTGTGGGTATCGGCGGCACGATCGGCGGGGTTTCCTCAACCGAGCGCGCGCTGAAGATCGCGCTCGACAGTGCGAGCCGCGAAGGATTCCGCACCCGCATGTTCGGCGGCGCCGATATGGCGCAGCTGCCGCTATATGATCCCAAGGCGACCAGCCGGACCGACGCCGAGCAGGAATTTGTCGAAACGGTGCGCCAGGCATCAGCGCTGATCATCGCCAGCCCGGGCTATCATGGCAGTATTTCGGGCGTGGTGAAGAACGCACTCGACCTGCTTGAGGAAACGTCGGGCGACGCTCGGCCCTATCTGGCCGACATGCCGGTCGGGCTGATCGCCACGGCTTATGGCTGGCAGGCGACCGGCAGCACGATCGCGGCGCTGCGATCGATCGTCCATGCGCTGCGCGGCTGGCCCACGCCCTTCGCCGCAGCAATCAATACCCAGATCACCAAGTTCGACGATGTCGGCGGAGCCAATGAACCGTCGGTGATCCAGCAACTGACGCTTGTCGGCCAGCAGGTCGCACGCTTTGCCCCGCTCGCTATGGCAACCAATGGTTGAATTCGCCCGCCGCGATGCGCTGGGCGCGCTGGCGCTCGGCGCCGCCGGGCTGGCGCTGCCCGCCTGGGCGGTGCCGGCAACGATCGGCGCGACGACGGGGCTGGTTGATTTCCCCGAGAAGCGGCAGATGCTGCTGCGGCGCCAACGCGCGCCCTTGCTGGAAACGCCGTTCGAAGTGTTCGATCAGGACATCATTACCCCCAATGACCGCTTCTTCGTCCGCTGGCATTATGACGACATTCCGCTCAGCGTTGATGTCGCCAGCTTTCGGCTGCGCGTGGAAGGGCATGTCGCGCGGCAACTGTCGCTGTCGCTGGCCGAAATACTGAAGATGCCGCGCATCGAGGTTACTGCCGTCAACCAATGTTCGGGCAATTCGCGCAGCCGCTTTGCGCCGCCGGTGCCGGGCGGCCAATGGGGCGACGGGGCGATGGGTAATGCGGTGTGGACCGGTGTCCGGTTGAAGGATGTGCTGGCACGCGCCGGGGTGAAGCCGGGCGCAGTGGCGGTCCGCCTATCGGGGCTCGATCGACCGCCAGGCAATGCGCCATGGTTCGCCAAATCGCTCGCGGTGGATCATGCGCTTGATGGCGAGGTGATGATCGCCTTTGCGATGAACGGCCAGCAATTGCCGCTGCTCAACGGCTTTCCGCTGCGGATCGTCGTGCCCGGCTGGTATTCGACCTATTGGGTCAAGGCGCTCGACCGAATCGAGCTGCTCAATGCGCCCGATGATAATTTCTGGATGGCCAAGGCCTATCAGATCCCCAAGACGCCGCGCGCCAGCGTTGCCCCCGGGACTACCGATTTCGCCAAGGAGCCGATCAGCAAGATGGTGCCGCGCGCCTTTGTCACCAATCAGCGCGGTGGCGTGGTCAAGGCTGGCGTACCGCTGGCGCTGCGCGGCATCGCCCTGGGTGGCGCAAGCGCGCTAACCAAGGTCGAGCTGTCGCTGACCGGTGGGCAAAGCTGGCAGGCGGCGCGGCTGGGGCGCGATCATGGACGCTATAGTTTCCGGGGCTGGGACATGACGATCAATTCGCTGCCGGCGGGGCAGCATCGGCTGGCGGTGCGGGCGACCAATAGCGCTGGTGAGCACCAGTTTGCCGACGCCATTTGGAACCCCGGCGGCTATATGCTGAGCACAATCGACGCGATCATGCTGGACGCGCGATGAGCCGCCGACTGCCCATCGGTATGGCGCTGCTGCTGCTGACGGGTTGCGGCAAGCCCGTGGCTGCGGGGGATACGCTGCCACGCGATTTCAGCCTCCGTTCGGCGACGATCAGCTTGCCCGCCGAGCGCCCCATTTTGCCGCCATCGGCCGAGTTGATCATGCAGAATTGCACTGCCTGCCACTCTCCCGAGATGATCCTGTCGCAGCCGGTGCTGGGCGCCAAGAAATGGCAGGCGGAAATCGACAAGATGCGCGCCACCTATCGCGCGTCGATCGATCTGAAGGACGATACCCGGCTGGTGGCAGCGCTGACGGCGCTGCAGGCGGATGGTCCTGCGCCTCGCTGACTGTCAGCCGCCCCTAAGGGGGCTGGATATATCCAGAAAAATGGTGCTGCCGGTGAGGATTGAACTCACGACCTCAGCCTTACCAAGACGCAACATTACTTATCTTTTTCTATCCGAGCCTACGATTTCAGCCATTTTTGGTTGACTCAACTACTTCGAAATACGACACTCTACTCCACGGTTTTCATCCGCTTGTGTCCTATGCGTGTCCGAGCAACGGATACGATGGCGAAGCTGAGGTCAGTGCGGAGTAGGTTCGATGGCCCATTCGCGTGTTCGTCTTACAAAGCGTTTGATCGACTCTCTGGTCATTGATGGCAAGGAGCGAATGCTCCGCGACACCGATGTCCTTGGTTTCGGATTGAGAATCTCGACCGAGGGTACGCTCACCTACGTACTGCGCTATCGTTTCGAGGGTGGGCAGCGCCGCTACAAGATCGGCATTCACGGCTCTCCCTGGACCGTCGAAACGGCTCGGGCCGAAGCCCAAGTATTGCTAGGTAAAATTGCAGACGGTGTCGATCCGCAACAGATTAAGATCGCAGAACGCAAAGAACTCACGGTTGGTGATCTTTGCGATGCGTATCTCGCTGAAGGACTCTTGACAGCAAAGGACACGTCGTTCGATGCCGCTCGGCAGGACATCGAGAACCACATAAAGCCGCTTATGGGCAGGCGGCGGGCCTCTACGCTCAAGCGTGTGGACATCGAAGATTTGCTGCGCGACGTCGCCGCGGGAAAGACCGCGAGGCGGCGCAAGACCGGCTACCGCGGCCTTTCCCGCGTACGCGGCGGGAAGGGCGCCGCGAACAGCGCCGTATCCGTGCTCAGCGCGGTGATGGGATTCGGCGTCATGCGTGGCGTGCGTCTCGACAATCCGGCGATTGGCGTGAAGCGGTTCCCTGGAAGGAAGATGGAGTGTTTCCTTTCTCCGGCCGAGCTGGCCCGCCTGGGCGAGACCATGGCGGCGGCAGCGTCGTTGGGCGTGGAGAGTTCTTACGCCATCGCAGCGATCAGACTGTTGATCCTTACAGGTTGCCGGCGCAACGAGATCCTCACGCTCAAGCGCAGCTATATCGATCCCCATCACCGCTGCCTGCGCCTGCCTGACAGCAAGACCGGTGCGAAGATTGTCCATCTCGGCGCGCCGGCCATGAAGGTCATCCTCTCCATCCCCTATGTCGAGGGCAGTCCGTATCTGCTGCCCGGCCGCAAGGCTGGAACACACCTCACCGACTTGCAGTCGAGCTGGGAGCGAATTCGAAAGACGGCTGGCCTGGAAGATGTGCGCATTCACGATCTTCGGCACAGCTTCGCTTCAGTCGGCGCTTCGATTGGCGACAGCATGCTGATCATCGGCGCGCTGCTCGGGCACAAGAGCACCAAGACAACCGAGCGCTACACCCACCTCTCCGACCACCCGCTCAAGTCGGCGGCGGACCGCATCTCCGAGGAGATCGCCCAGCGCATGGATGAGACGCTCGCGGTCACCGCGGCCAACGACCCAGAAGATGTTGATCCATTCGCGGCGTTCTGGGCGATGCAATGCGAGATCGACGGACCCAAACCCGATCCGGTGCTCGGCGCAGTCATTCGAACGAAATGGCTGGATACCCGCGCCGCCGCGACCTTGCTCGGCTTCACGGTCGGCACCATGCAGACATACCGGTGGATGGGCACGGGGCCGGCGTTCCGAAAGATCGGCAGGCGGGTGGTCTATTCCGCCGAGGCAGTGAGCGCTTGGCAGTCGGCGCAGCAAGTCGCCTTGGAACCCATATCCGAAGCGGCCTGAGCAGCGTCGGTCAGGCGGCGGCTTTCAAGCGCGAGAGGAGCTTCGCGCCTTCGAGCGCGCGTTGAAGCCCGGAATCCCCGACATGCGCATAGATCGCTGTCGTCGCGATATTCTCATGCCCGAGCAGGCGTTGAAGGAACCTTAGATCGACGCCGTCCTCGAGCAACAATGTCGCGCATGTATGGCGAAGCATATGCGGCGTCACGCGGTGCGCCACTCCAGCCGCCTTTGCGAACCTGCGCAGCGCGCGACGGACCCAGTCCGTGGACCAGGGCTGATCACCATGCCCGAAGAGAAGTTCGCCGGCCCGACGCTTGGCCAGCCTGGCTACCAGCCGGCAAAGCTCCTTATCGACCAGAAACACGAGCCGCTCGCGTTGGCCTTTGCCGTGGACACGAAGCGCGCCGTTATCGAAGTGGAGGTCGTCGCTGCGCAGCTGCACAAGCTCGCCCACTCGAATCCCCGTCGAGATCAGCACCAGGACCGCAATCGGCAGGGACAATGCATCACCGCAATCGCGTTGGCGGCATTGCGCCCAGGCGCTTGAGGCAAGCAACCTTGCGTCCCTGCGCGAGATGCCGCGCGGCAGCGACTTGGCCCGGGGAAGCTTCATCTCCAGCCCGAGGAAGGGCGATTGGGGGATAGCGCCTTCTCGCGACAGATCCTTGTAAAAGCCCCTCAGGCACGCGATCCTGCGCCGAATGGTTCGAGCGGCGGCGCGTCGGCCCACCATGTCCCCGACATATGCAAGGATGGTCTCGCCATCCTCGAGTGCATCTTGCCTCCTCGTGAGAAAGGCGAGGTAATCTCGAAGATCGGATGTATAGGCGGCCAGGGTGTGCGGCGATGGGTTCCTCGTTGCTTGTAGCCGCTGAATATAGGCGCGCGCCGATCCCGTTGTCGCAATCATGTCGTGCCCATCCCCGCTTGCATCCGAATTGGATAAGTTCTGCGCTGGATTAAGTTTCGGAATGGTGCACCCTTTCCGTCCGGCAGCTGCTACACTAAAACCTCATTCAATTGAGGACGGATAACTGGGGATTATGAGTCACGCGTTCGACGCTCACGACGCCTCCTATGTTGAGAGGCTGGACGCGGTCCTCGAGACATTCAGATCGTTCCGCCAGGATGTCGTCCCGCTATGCGCGGCCGAGACGCCGATTTCGGATTATGTGAGAAGCTTCGCCGCCTCCCCCATTCAGGAGCAATATGCGATGGCGGGGCCGCTCACCGCCTACGACGGAAACTTCATCGGGTCCGAGCATGTCCTCAATCTGCACCGCCTGATCATCGATCTCTGCCAAACGCTATATGGCGCATGCTATGCTGATCCGCGCCCATCCACCGGGGTCGGCGCGGTGACCAACTTGCTGATGACGCTGACCAAGGCCGGCCAACGCGTCATTCTTCAATCACCCGACGCAGGCGGGCATGCCTCGATGGGCCATATCTGCCATCGGCTCGGCCTCGAGACGATCGAGCTGCCGTTCGACTATGATAGGATGGACATCGCCATAGCTGATCGAGATAGACGAGCGTGCCGATGCGGCCCGTGACCGACGAAAGCTCGGTGGTGAGGTCGCCCGCTTCGATCGCCATGGCCTCCGCGGCGCGGAAGTGTTGCATGGCGCCGTCCAGATCGCGTGCTTGATGGCGGAGGACATGTCCTATCGCAAATTCGAGCCGCGCCGCATCCGGCTTGAAATCGGGGCGTTCGATGATTGCGCGCAAGGCTCCAAAGGCACCTAGCGCCTCGTCATAGCGATTCTGCAGATGAAGAAGGTTGGCCTGGAGATAGGCCAGCTCGAAATCGAGGAGGCTGAATTCGCCCTCAGCCACCTGCAGCTTGCGCGCTGTCGCCGGTGAGAGCCTTTCCAAGGATACCAACGCCTCTTCATATTTGCCCACGCCGGTGAATGCCGAAGCCTCAGCGAAGATAAGGGCATCCGAGAGACGTACATGCGCCAAGCCAATCTTCTTGACCTGAGCGCGGGTGCTGGCGATCAGCGCCACGGAGGAGAGAAAAGGATAGTCCTTCGCGTCGGCGCCGATGACGATCGAATTGATGACGCGCTCGCGGACAGCCTCCGTGTCCAGACCATTGGGCGCGGCGAACAACCAGAGCAGCGCCGATTCCCGGTCCGCGCCGCGTTTCTCCGCAGCGTCGGCTAAATCTCTCGCCATCGGCCCTACGGCCCCGTCGAGCACCTCGATGACCGCATCCCGAACGAGATCATGCAGCTTCACCAGGCGGGTCGTGCCTCGCTGACGGACATTGATTAGCGAGTAGGCCCGCAGCTCCTCAAGAGACCCCTCCAATTTGGAGATCGGGAGGTGCCTCAGCTCGTCCCCGATTATCTCGGCACTCAGGATCGAAAGCAAGGCTATGCCTACCAGCAGCTGGCGCCCCTCTTCGGACAACCGGGGAGCGATCGTCTCGCGAAGCAGCGCGCGGATGCCTTCCGCGGTGCCGGGCGGGATCTTTGCTCTATGATCCCAATGCGCGAAAAGCAGGCGTAGGAAGATAGGCAAACCATCGCTGCTTTCGCGGATCTCCTCTAGTTGGCCGGAGTCCAGCTGAACGTTGCTCGCCGACGCCAGCTCGGTGATCGCCGTCTGGTCGAATCCATCGAAAGGCAAGCGGTGGACGTCGAGATTGACGAAGCCGATCGGCCTGATCGAGCCCAGGACGACGCGGTCGGACGGGCGGCGCGCCAGATAATAATAGATCGCTCGGCCGAGCGAGGTCGAGATCCCCTCCGAATTGACATTATCGAGGATGAGGATGACCGGGTGTCGTCCGAAGCTGGTCTCGACAATGTGCGTGAGCTGCTCCCACGAGGCCGTTTGATCGGGAAAATTGGCCAGGAACAGCCGCTTGACGATGTCGTCAAAGCCCATTGCATCCGATAGGTCGAAATATAGAACATGATAGTCGGTCAGCCGGTGCAGCGCCAAACGATCCGCACCTGGCCTTCGATGGCCGTTGGCCACATCGCTCACGAAGGCGAGGAAATGACTCTTCCCGGATCCCTTTCTACCGTGGAGGTTCGTCACCGCATGGCTCTCGATGGCCTGGACGAGCGTATCCGTCTCCGTCCCGCGATCCACGAAGGCATCCGCCTGGGTCAGTCGCGGCTCGAGCAATACCATTCTCGGCCGCCGACTGGGAAACTTGGCGGACCGGATGTTGAGGATGCCATTGATGATCGCAAGCGCGGTGTGCACGGTGCCAGGGGTCGGCCCAGTGACGGCGGGCGCGATCATGGCATTTGCGCCCGACCTGCGCGTTTTTGCCAGCGGGCGCAACTTCGCCGCATGGCTCGGGCTGGTGCCTCGCCAGCGATCAACCGGCGGCAAGAGCCGGCTCGGTGGTGTGAGCAAGATGGGCCAGGCTGATATCCGCAAGCTGCTGATCGTCGGCGCCATGAGCAGGATCCGATGGATCATTCGGCGCGGCGTGCTTCCCGACAACTGGCTTGGCCAAGTGCTGGGGCGCAAACCGCGCATGGTGGCCGCCGTCGCCCTGGCCAATAAAATGGCGCGCACGATCTGGGCGATGATGACGCGGCAAGAGAATTACCGGATGGCGTGAACGCATCGACTTCAACCGAAGCGATACGGTAAGCGCCTGGGGGCTTTAAGCCCTCGCGAGGAGATCGACTGACGATTATGCGGCAAGGACTTCAATGTTCAGGACGGGCCAACCAGTCCCGGGGCGCGAGCATCAAAGCTCTCTGAACCGATGTGGAACCCGTTCTTCGAACTGCATACCGGCCCGTGGCAAAATCAGGCCATAGCAAGAGGCCTGACACACGAGCGATAGAAGCGCCACGCCGCCAAAACGTCTGAGAATCACCTTGCAAAACCGGGGGCATCCACACACGACTTCATCTGTTCGGAAAGCGCGCTGGACCCGGTAGCGGCAGCGAGCATCGCGGCAATGCTTCTGTTCTCCAAGGGGGTGCTAGCGACTAGCGCCGCCGGCACACGATGGGGTCGGAGCATGTCCATAATGGATCCGACTTGCCCGAAGGGCTTGAGCGCCAGCTGAATATCTTCATGCGGATTGGCCGCGCGCATAGCAGCTGATATCACGTCGTCGTCTCGGTTCATGTGCCCAACGATAGCATCGCCGCGGCTTTGGGTCACGATCAACGGCAGGTTGTACCGGCGGGAGTGCTGACGCTGATTGGTTAGCTCAAGACCATCGGCTTCGTCTCACTTTCCTGATCTAATTGAAGCGTCGGCGACGGCTCGACGTTGCGGTCTACCAAGATGAATGGATATCTGAAGTTGGAAATGGCGAAGGCTGCGCCGAATGTTGCCTTCTGGGTCGGAAACGTTCGCGAGCTTTCGAGAGCTGTGACGACCCACTTTCCGACATGCACCCCATCAGTTCAGAAACACGCACCTCGCAAAATCAGTCCGGTTCCCTCGATTGCATGTATAAATGGCGGGCATGAGTCTACCGATCACTGTCATTCTCGAGTCAATGCCCGTGCCACAACGGCATGCGAGCTGATAGAAGCAAATACGTCGCTTTATGGTGTCAACTTGTTCCGTAAGACTCGATGAAGATCAACATCTATACAGCCAATACTGAGGAGTCCGTGGCTCATGCAGGGCGCGGATTTGTCAAGACAGTACGATTGCTAGCGAAGGGGGCAACGACAAGTGGGTGCAATTTTATCGATTTTACTGTCGTTCCGCCGGGCTCGTCTATTGGTCTTCACCGGCATGCCCAATCCGAGGAGGAGTACTATCTCGTGCTGAATGGCGAAGGAATCATGACTGTGGACGGTTCCGAGTTTCCAGTCTCGACGGGCGATCTCATTCGAAACTGCCCCGGCGGAGAGCATGCACTCGCCAATTGCGGCGTTGCTGATATTCATCTCTTTGTCTTTGAAGTGCCGGTACCGAAATGATCATGGGCTCGGCCGAGCGACGGCGACGCTCGCCGCCGACATCGGTGCTGAGGGGGTCATGAGTTCCGCGGCGTTGCTACCGTGGCGATCGCTTGACGCAGTGTTCATATGCACGCCGCCCCATGACCGGGGCATTGTCGAGATGGCGGCCATCGAGCATGGCGTAGCGGTTTTCGTCGAGAAGCCCATCGCCTTGCGTGCGGCGGACGCCTGGCCGCTGTTGGCCCAATTGGCGGAACGGCCGATCGTCAACGCTGTCGGCTATATGAACCGATATCGTCGGTCCGTCGCCGAGCTGCGTTCAGCTCTCGAATTGGAACAGCCGATCAGCTTTCAGGCGCGCTGGATCAATGGCATCTATCGGGTCCCGTGGTGGTCTAATGCCGCGCAGTCGGGCGGTTCGCTGAACGAGCAGGCGACGCACTTCTTTGATCTCGTGCGTTTTTTGCTCGGGGAGGTCTCGGATGTCAGCGTCGCCTCCGAACCGCACCCAGCGTATTCCGGTCTGGTCGGAACTGCAGCGATCACCTTCACAATGCGCAGTGGGGTTGTCGGGTCTTTGAACTATAGCTGCCGCGCCAGCTATAAAGCGATCGCGTTCTCGGTGGCAACGCAGAGCCAAGAGTTCGAACTGCGGGGCTGGGACCTGCTTCCGACCGAACCCCCGACACCGCCAGATCGAAATGCGATCTTTCGTGAAGAGACTGCGCGCTTCCTGACGGCCGTGGCGGGCGGCGCGAACGAGATTCTCTCGACGCTTGAGGATGCGGTGAGAACGCAGGCGGTGGCCGATGCCATCGACCAGGCGGCACGAACCGGGCAGCGCGTCGCCCTTACGCCAGAAGACCGCGCAAGTGGCCTCTGCGCTTCGCCTGTCCCGGTCTGACAATCCGCGGGTTGCGCAAGCGTCAATCAAGCGGCCGGCTTTTCGGACGCGCGCCTCGCATTCAGGCCCCGCAGAGCTAATCGATACAGAGCGCAGCCAGCAAGTCGTGGACTGGTCGTTCCACACCATCGAGAGCGGCGGCGGCGGTCACGAACATCGCGCCGCACCGAGCGGCTTCACTCGCGTTGACGAGGTCGTCGAAATATTGAAGATGCAGCTCTCCCAGGCTGTCGGCGATGTAGAAGCCGATCTCGAATGCCGTGGTCATCGAGGGCACGAGAGCTGTTGGATGCACCGACCAGGCCCGTGGCCAATCGCGTGCGAACGCGGCGGGGAAGAAGTTAACCGAAATGTTGGGCGGATAGTCGAGCTGGCCGACGAGGAGCGCATAGGGAACTGACTCCAAAGCCGCAGCTTCGCGTAGGGACCTGGCTGCGCCGGCGAGCAATCCCGACAACCTTTGATCCCTGTCGATTTCTAGGGGGACGACGATTGTGTTCGAGAGATATCCGACGATCTCTCGCGCGCCGCAAGCGGATCTGTTCATTCGCGGTACGAGCAGTGCCGGCGCTGCGTCCGGATCAATCGCAGCGATTACGAGTGCGGCGGCGGTGATCGCCTTGGCTTGACGTTGGTTTCCCTTGGCGTAGCTGTCGGGCAGTTTGTGGACCGAAACGGCGAGGCGATCCGGCGGACGCTGTCCGTTCCGGGATCGCCCAAATGGTTTGACAGTCATGCGCGCGCTTGCAAGCAAACTCATCGCGGCACGTGACTCGGCCAGATCAGCCGAACGCAAAAAGCGCGCTTGACTCGCTACGAAATCGATTGCCTGCAGACCGCGCTCCATTGCGGCAAATCCATACGGATCGTCATAGGCTTGGAAGATCGACTTCAGGAGCAGGCTGAGAGAGGCTGCGTCGCAGGCCAGGTGGGACACGTTGATCACAACATAGTCACAAGCGTCGATCGACTGCACCAGGATGACCCGGAAGATCGGCCCAGTGGTATCGTCATATGGGGTGGCGACCATGATTCTGCCGATCTCGCGAAGCATGGCCTCCAGCATGCCCGGCCGGGGATCCTCCTGAAGCTTCACGCTGAAGTGAAAGTTCAACTGCGGCCGGATGTCGCGAGTCACTCCGCCCGGGGTCACGTCAAAGGTCGTTCGCAAGGCCTCATGTCGCGATGCGACGGCACGCACCGCCAAATAGAGCTGCCACGCTTCGATGCGACCCTCGTAGCGAACGCACATATGAATGGGATTGAGATGATGGCCACCGCCGAGCTGCGCGAGCAGCAACCTTGTTTCCGCGGGAGAAACGGCCCCTCGTTCGGCCGGCGTCGCGGCTTGGATCGGCGGCAGCGCCTTCATCTCGCCACCGCGGTCAGTGTGTGCGCGGCGATCGCATCGACGATACGCGGCCATGGCTCACCACCGTGCGGCATGTCGTGACCCCAGCCGTCGATAACCATCATGCGGGCGTTGGGTAGGCTTGCTGCAAGATCGATCCCGCCATCGATCGGCTGGAGCGGGTCCTTGGTCCCATGGACGATCAGCGCCGGCATTTCGAGCGATGCGAGCCGCTCAGCCGTGGAGCCCGACGCGGCCGCGGCCGCGGCCTGACGCAACGTTCCAGGAAAGCTGATGCCACGCTCGAACACCCGGTCCGCAAGCCGGTCGTGCCACTCGTGGTCGAAGTGAAAGCCTGAGCCGGCGATCCGGCCGAAGGACGAAACGAAATGTGCGCGAAAGGCCTGCCGCGCCTTGGGCGGCTCCGTGACGAAGTAGCGCATGAGCGACAGGCTCGGTCTGGAAAGGCCGGCGCGGCCGGTCGTCCCGTAGATCAGCGTCATCGAAGCGACCCGAGCCGGATGTCGGATTGCCAGATGCTGGGCGATCGAACATCCCATGGACATGCCGCAGACATGCGCCGCTCCGATGCCCAGTCCATCGAGCAGGCCCGCTGCGTCGTCCGCCATATCGCCGAAAAGATAAGGTGCATCGATAGGCCGGCCCAGCATGAAATCCAGTAGCAGCCGGGCACGATTTGGCACGCCCGCCTTATCCAGCCTGCTCGACCGGCCGCAATCGCGATTGTCGAAGCGGATGACGAAGTGGCCGGCCTCAGCCAGCTGTTCGCAGACGCGTTCGTCCCAAAACACCATTTGGCAGGAGTGGCCGGCTATCAGAAGCAACGGCCGACCGGCCGGATCCCCAAAGACATCGTACTCAAGCGTGAGGTCTTTGACGGCCATCTGCGGCATCGGACACCTCCAAATATGCGCCTGAAAGTCCGTCGCGACACCGCGACGTGTACGCTCCGCCTCCGGCCCGGCAAGATCACGGGGTTTGTCACATGAATGCAAATCGATTTACGTCAAATTTGAATATCAAACATCAAAATTACTGATCATACTCGATCTAAAACTTACATTTGCACCCGATGGTCCAACTTGACAGGTGTACGCCTTAATCGCATCATTAGAGGATATTAAAGCCGATGAATGTTTTAACTTCCGTACCAAATCATGATTACGATTGCGTCTGCGATAGTTGTTATCGGAGGGTTAAATCTACATGCACGTCTATTCTCTGCGCCTGATCGAAGGAGATTTTAGCCCGCATTTGGGGGAGGCACGGCTGAATCTGCGCCGTTATCGCGATTTGGAGCCGAAGGAATATCGCAGAGTTTACAGCGCGGTCGGAGAAAAACTGGGATGGGGCGGGCGCCTGGCACTCGATGACCCCGAGATCCGTGAGATCATCGCGGCGCCGGACGTGCATTTTCTGCTTGCTTTCCGAGGCGAGATCGTAGCCGGCTTCGTCGAGCTTGAACTGGCGCATCCAGACTATGCCGTCGTGCGCTACCTCGGACTGAGCGAAGATCAACAAGGCCAGAACCTTGGACATGAGCTCGTCACGCTCGCCGCAAGCTATTGCTTCGCGACAGGGAAGCGTGAGATTCGCCTGACCACCCGGTCCACAGATCACGAACGCGCGCTACGGACATATCGCAAGACTGGGTTCGAGCTCGAAGGCGTTGATGTCGAGAACAACGGGACGGGCAATTGCCGTAATGGCGGCGACTCGCTTCGATTGGACCAGGACAGGTCGCGCATGCACTTGGCCTGCAACAGCCGCTACGATATTCGGTTCGCGCGCGATCTGGCCGGGGAGGAGCTCCCAGCCCTGCTCGAGGCGATCGACGGCCAGATGGTCCTGATGGTCACCACCCCGACCGTCGACCTGCTCCACAGCCAGCGCCTAGAGCGCGCGCTGCTTGCGGCCGGCGTCCGCCTGCGCAAGTTGGTCCTCGCGATTGGAGAGCCGACGAAGTCGATCGAGGCTGTGGTCGAGATATGCCAAGCGGCGCGAGCTTTCAAACTCGATCGGCTGGGCGTGCTCGTATCTGTCGGCGGCGGGGTCTGCATGGATGCAGCAGCGTTCGCGGCGTCGATGATCCGACGCGGCATTCGCCACATCCGTATACCTACGACTCTGATCGGGCAGGTCGACGCGGGGGTCGGCTTGAAGGGCGGCGTCAACTTAGACGACGCCAAGAGCTTCCTAGGTTGCTTCTAGCCGTCGCAAATAGCCGTCACCCTGCTTGGTGATCCCGCCGAGCCGCTCCTTGCCGCCGGAGCTGTTCGCTCTCGGGGTAAGCCCGAGCCATGCTGCGAATTGTCGCCCAGATCGGAACAGCGAGGCATCCGGCACTGCCGCTGATATGGCGGACGCGGTGATCGGACCGATGCCGGGTATCGTGGCGAGCCGGCGGCTCGTCTCGTCGGCTCGGTGCCACGCGAGTATCTGCGCTTCGAGCCGGTCGACCTCGCTCGAGAGCGCCCGTAGCTGGGCGGCAAGGGCGTGCAGGGCCGAGCGGGCGTGAACGGGCAGCTTGTCCTGCTGTTCGTGCAACGCTTTTAGCATGGCGGTCACGCCGCCCGCGCCGACACCTGTCACGACGCCGTACTCAGCCAGGTGCCCTCGAAGCGCGTTGATGAGCATCGTCCGCTGCCGCACCATCAGGTCGCGGCTTTTGTGGAGCATCAACACCGCCTGTTGGTCGACGGTCTTCACCGCAACGAACCGCATCGTTGGTCGCGTCACCGCCTCGCAAATGGCCTCGGCGTCGGCTGCGTCGGTCTTCCCGCGCTTCACATAGGGCTTCACGTAGGCCGGTGGCATCAGCCGTACCTCATGCCCCAACTTTATCAGCTCCCGAGCCCAGTGATGCGCCGACGCACATGCCTCCATGCCGACCAGGCACCCTGGAAGATCAGTGAAGAAGTCGATTAGCTCTGCGCGCCGTAGCTTGCGCCGCACCAGCACGGCACCATCGCAGCCGATCGCGTGCACCTGAAAAACGTTCTTCGCCAAATCCAACCCGACGGTAACAACCTCCTGCTTCATCTGCCGACTCCTAGACGTGGACCTACAACGACCGCAGTATTGCACAGCTACGCTGGTGCAGGGGCCGTCCACGCCATCACGTCAGCCGGGTTACAGGACCGGGTAAACCAGCACTGGGGCGGCATGCTGCGCGCCGCGCTGATATCGACACTGCTGAGTGTCGGCACCCAGGTCGGGAATAGCACCGACGACGATATCGTCCGCGCGATTCGCCAAGGCAGCTCTGAGTCGATCGGACGCAGTGGCCAGGATCTCGTGCGTCGTCAGATGTCTGTGCAGCCGACGCTTTCGATACGACCCGGATTTGAACTGCGCGTGATCGTGACGCGCGACATCGTGATGGCATCACCCAATGGAGATACGAAATGACTCTCAAACTCGGACCGATCGCCGATGACAAACCGGTTAAGGTGTCGATTTCCATTCCAGCTGCCGTCTATCGAGATCTCACCGCCTACGCCGAAGCGCATGCTGCAGCGACAGGTCAGGCCTCGCAGGAGCCGACGAAACTGATCGTACCGATCATCGCGCAATTCATGGCGACTGATCCCGGCTTTATCAAAGCAAAGCGAACGAGGCCCGACGAAAAATAGCTCCAATTGCCCCGGTCGGCGAATGCAAGATTGTAAGCGTGGTCGAGAAGCCGCCTTGACGGACGCGGGTGGTGAGTTGCTAACCGTACTTGTACCCCGAGAGGGCCTTGAATTGCGGTGATTGATCAGAAGTTAAGTCCCCCGAGGTTTTTCGCCACAAGATATCGGCTCGTCCATCCCCGTTATAGTCGCCATTGCCGACGACCTGCCACTCTGTCCCGACTTGGTAATATGCGTTGGGGGTATTGTCGCTGAACCCGCCATCAGGCCGTCCTAGCCAGTCTACCAACTCCCCGGACGTGCTCCGCCACAACAAATCGCTGCGACCATCCCCGTTGAAATCGCCAACGCCGGTAATTGTCCATCTGGTTTCAACTACCGCGCCGGCAACGCTCCCATTGCTAACGAATCCGCCATTGGGCTGCCCAAGCCAGTCGCTCAACTCACCATTGACCCGCCGCCACACAATGTCGCTTCGGCCGTCACCATTGAAATCACCTGTCCCGGCAACGTTCCAGTCAAGCGGTGCTGAGGTTGTCGAATTAGCATCATTGACCTGGAAGGAGCCATTTGCAGTTCCTAGCCAGTCCGTGATGGTCCCTGTGCTGCTGCGCCACAATATATCGCTGAATCCATCGCCGTTGAAATCTCCCACGCCAACCACTTTATAGCTTGTGGGCACGGCGTAATACGACACAGAAGAGTTATCTATGTACCCGCCATTGGCATTGCCGAGCCAGGTAGTCAGGTCGCCGTTCGTATTCCGCCATAATATATCTGCACGCCCATCGCCGTTGAAGTCGCCTGTCCCGACCACCTTCCAATCGAGCGAAACTGTGTTGAAGGCATTTGCATCATTGGCAGAAAGAGCGCCCGTCGATGTTCCCAGCCAGTTACTCAGATCGCCGGCCGTGTTGCGCCACAGCAGATCGTCAATGCCATCGCCATTGAAATCGGTGCCGCTGGCG
>NCGD01000019.1 GCA_002281535.1 Sphingomonas sp. 28-63-12 | reverse complement strand
CTGATTAAAACTCTTCCCATTCATCCTCGGTTTCCGCTTGGCTTCGCGATGACATACGCTGCATCGCCCGCACCGGCGCCGGGACAGCCTTACGCGTGGGTTGATTGTTTTCAATCGTTTCGCTCACTTCATCTTCCCTGTCACGACGCGCGTCGTTTTTAATCAAAAGCCAGCGCACTTCCAATGCGAGTGAAAAGTGGGCGAGCGCGAATCCGTCGCGGTCGACAGATCCGTGGAACGGCGTCTAAAGGAGTCTTCGGTGCTGAAAGCTGCCCGTCCGCCTTCCACCAGTAACAGTCATTCATTCTTCCCTCTCCCGGCGGGAGAGGGTTGCGCAGACTTGGGTCGCGCTTCTTCAGCGCGGGCCTAGTCGGAGCTGGGTGAGGGGATCGCCGTCTCGGTGGCGTGGGACACCCTCATCCAACCTTCGCTAGACAGCAAGCTGTCAAGCTGCGGTATCCTTCTCCCTCCAGGGAGAAGGGTGAGCTATTGCTGCGCCCCAAGCCGACGTCGCCACGCTTGGCCGCAGATCACCACCTCCGCACTTCCCCCACCTTGACGAATCACCGCCTCGCCCACATATGCCCCCTTGCTGGCACTCGCCTTGGGTGAGTGCTAACGAACATCACCTCTGACCCTATGGAAAGGATCGAACGCATGAACTTTCGTCCCTTGCACGATCGCGTTCTCGTTCGCCGCGTTGAAGCCGAAGAGAAGACGGCCGGCGGCATCATCATCCCCGAAACCGCCAAGGAAAAGCCGCAGGAAGGCGAAGTCGTCTCGGTCGGCACCGGCACTCGCGCCGATGACGGCAAGGTCACCCCGCTCGATGTGAAGGCCGGCGACAAGATCTTGTTCGGCAAATGGTCGGGCACCGAAGTCAAGGTTGGCGGCGAAGACCTGCTGATCATGAAAGAGTCCGATATTCTTGGGATCGTCGGCTGAGCCACCGCTCAACCGCTCTTCTGCAACCAATAAACTGAAAGGGTAGCCTCAACATGGCAGCCAAGGACGTAAAATTTTCGCGTGACGCGCGTGAACGCATTTTGCGCGGCGTCGACATTCTCGCCGATGCCGTGAAGGTCACGCTGGGGCCAAAGGGCCGCAACGTCGTGATCGACAAGAGCTTCGGCGCACCGCGCATCACCAAGGACGGCGTTACCGTCGCCAAGGAAATCGAACTGAAGGACAAGTTCGAGAATATGGGCGCGCAGATGCTGCGCGAAGTCGCCTCCAAGACCAATGACGTCGCCGGCGACGGCACCACCACCGCCACCGTGCTCGCCCAGGCGATTGTTCGCGAGGGCATGAAGTCGGTTGCGGCCGGCATGAACCCGATGGACCTGAAGCGCGGCATCGACCTTGCCGTGATCGAAGTCGTCAAGGACCTCAAGAAGCGCTCCAAGCCCGTTTCCGGTACCAAGGAAATCGCCCAGGTCGGCATCATTTCGGCAAACGGCGACACCGTCGTCGGCGAGAAGATCGCTGAAGCGATGGAAAAGGTCGGCAAGGAAGGCGTGATCACCGTCGAGGAAGCCAAGGGCCTCGAATTCGAACTCGATGTCGTCGAAGGCATGCAGTTCGACCGCGGCTACCTGTCGCCTTACTTCATCACCAACCCCGAGAAGATGTCGGTCGAACTCAACGACCCGTACATCCTGATCCATGAGAAGAAGCTGTCGAACCTGCAGGCGATGCTCCCGATCCTGGAAGCTGTCGTTCAGTCGGGCCGTCCGCTGCTGATCATCGCCGAGGACATCGAGGGTGAGGCGCTTGCCACGCTCGTGGTGAACAAGCTGCGCGGTGGCCTGAAGGTCGCGGCCGTCAAGGCGCCTGGCTTTGGTGATCGCCGCAAGGCGATGCTCGAAGACATCGCGATCCTGACCAAGGGCGAAATGATCTCCGAAGACCTCGGCATCAAGCTCGAATCCGTGACGGTCAGCATGCTCGGCACCGCCAAGCGCGTGACGATCGACAAGGACAACACCATCATCGTCGATGGTGCTGGCGATCACGACGCGATCAAGGCACGCACTGATGCGATCCGTGGTCAGATCGAGAACACCACGTCCGATTACGACAAGGAAAAGCTGCAGGAGCGTCTCGCCAAGCTGGCCGGCGGTGTTGCGGTGATCAAGGTCGGTGGATCGACCGAGGTTGAAGTCAAGGAGCGCAAGGACCGCGTCGACGATGCGCTGCACGCAACCCGCGCAGCCGTTGAAGAAGGCATCGTCCCCGGCGGCGGTACCGCCCTTCTCTATGCCACCAAGGCTTTGGCCGGCATGAAGGGCGCGAATGACGACCAGACGCGTGGCATCGATATCGTCCGCAAGGCGCTCGAAGCCCCGCTACGCCAGATCGCCCAGAATGCTGGTGTCGATGGTGCGGTTGTCGCTGGCAACCTGCTGCGTGAGAACGACGAGACCCGTGGTTTCAACGCCCAGACCGACCAGTATGAGAACCTTGTCGAGAGCGGCGTGATCGACCCGACCAAGGTTGTCCGCACCGCGCTGCAGGATGCAGCCTCGGTCTCGGGCCTGCTCATCACGACCGAAGCGGCCGTTAGCGAGCTGCCTGAAGACAAGCCCGCCATGTCGATGGGCGGCGGCGGCGGCATGGGCGGCATGGGCGGCATGGACTTCTGATTTTGGGCGGGGGCAGCTTCGGCTGCTCCCGACACCAAAGCCGGAATGGCCGGCAGGTCGGCAACGGCCGATCCCGTCCGGCAACCCAGCCAAACGACCGAACCAACGCAAGAAAAGGGCCGACGGCGCAAGCTGGCGGCCCTTTTTTCGTTCGCTGCCTGCCGTTGCCCATCTCGGCCCCGGCCGCGGAGAAAGCCGCACCATTATCGATGGTTCAGGAGGAGAGAGACCGACCGGCACCGGTGTCCACCGCCACCCAATCAGGGGCATGACCAGTGGAAAGGCAGGCCCTGGAAAAAGTCAGTGGAGCAGTGGCTGCAATCGCCCCACAAGCCGTCGCTCTGTGAAAATTCGATGATGCTAACACCAGCCATTCCTAATCGGCCTCTTCCGTAGCATTGTGTTGCGTGATCATTGACCAGCAGTAGCTGTAAGCGAGGGCGGCATGACTGAACTGATTGGCGTCCGCTCTCTCCAGAAATGGTTGGGTTACCTATACCTTTTAGTCGGTTTCGTTGCGGTTTTACGCTTGGAAAACTTCGTTGTGGCAGCAGTTGCTGTCGCTATCGTCATAGGTTCCTATTTCACTGCTAGGACCATCCCTGATTTGCAGATTCGGCAGGGCCAAATACTCAAAGTATGCCGCGTGGGCGCAGTAGTCCTATCAATCGGCGCTATTGTAGACTTGGTTGGCGGCTCTCACGCTTTAGAATGGGCTGCGGTGGTAATGGCTTATTGCGCAGGAAATAGGTTGCGGGCAGCTGGTATCGGGCCGGTCGGCTAATGGCAGCTACGCACAACTGTTCTCTCAAAGCCGCCGTTCGCCTGACCACCAGAGTCAGTCATTGCGGCCGCGTAACTATCCGGTTCCAGCCCACCCCGCGACTAGCGCGGGCGCGGCGACTGCGGCGGAGGTGCACCGGCCGGGCCGCCACCGGGCCCGCTGCCCGGGGCGCCATTGCGCCCGCCGGGGCCATTATTGCCCGGTGGGTTGCGATTGTTCTGCCCGCCCGGTGCCGTCACCGGTGGCGGCGCGCCCTGATTGCGGCTGAAATTGCGCGGTTCGGCGCCGCGCTCGATCTGCCCGCGCAGCGCCGGGCCAACCATGAAGGGCGGGCGGGGCGGGCTGCCGCGGCGGGGAAAATACAGCGCCTGCCCTACGCTGCGCAGCGGGGTGACGGTGCCGTTTGCGGTAAAATCGATGCCGCCACCCTCCCCGCCGGTGTCCGACAAGATGATCAACGTTGCGCTATCATCTGGCTGATCCTGCTGGCCGAGCACTGGATCGGCCGACCGATAGAAGCTGAGCGCCTCCGGCCCGACCACGCCCGTCACCACCGTGCCGCGAATGCCGATCGTTCCCGCCGGCGTCACGATGGCGGCCTGGCCGGGATAGGCGTGGGTGGGCTTGCCCGAGATGAAGCGGAACGCGCCCTTGATGACATTGATCGTCATCCGGCTGGCATTGCGATCCGGATCGAACACAAAATCGTCGATGCTGACCCGCGCATTGGCACCGATCGAGAACAAGGTGCCGTCGGCCAGCTTCACGCCAACCGCCGATTTGGCCGCAGTCGCGATGACATCGTGGCGGTGAACCGCACCGTCGACCCGCAACCGCACCGCCGCTGCCGGTGGCGTAGCGGCCGTCGCGACGTTGCGCACCACCACCGCCGTGCCCGCCAGCGGACCGGCCACGTCTGCACCAACCAACAGCCCGGCGAATGCCAGACCGGCCAGCTTCACTGCCACTGCATATCCCGTCATCACATCAATAAAGAGCGCCGCTGGCGTGCCGTCAACGATCAACATCCAGACAAATGCCGCGCCCGCCCGATCGCTTTTGCATTTTGGCCCGGCTAGGCTATCCGAAGCCGATGATCGATCCCGCTGCACCGACCATGATCGCATTTGCCTTGCGCCAGCGGGGGCCGGCATGATTCGCCTCGCTATCTTCGATTGCGATGGCACCTTGGTCGATAGCCAGCATAATATCTGCCGCGCGGTCGAGGAGGCGTTTGACAGCGCCAGGCTGGTGCCGCCGCCGCGCGCCGCGATCCGCCGGATCGTTGGCCTCAGCCTGGTCGAAGCGATGCGGCTGCTGCTGCCCACCGCCGATCCCGGGCTGCACCAGTCGCTGGCCGATGATTATAAGGCGGCGTTTTTCCGGCTGCGCAGTTCGGGCGCGATGGCCGAGGAGCCGCTGTACGACGGCATGCTGGGCGCGCTCGACCAATTGAGTGCAAGCGGCTGGACGCTTGGCGTGGCGACCGGCAAGTCGGATCGCGGGCTCACCCATATCCTGACCCATCACGGCATCCTTGATCGCTTCGTCACGCTGCAGACGGCGGATCGGCATCCGTCAAAGCCGCACCCGTCGATGATCGAGACGGCGATGGCCGAGGCCGGCGCGCTGGCCGGCGACACGGTGATGATCGGCGATACCAGCTTCGATATGGCGATGGCGCGCGCGGCGGGGGCGCGGGCGATCGGTGTTGCCTGGGGCTATCATCCGGCGCAGGAGCTGCTGGCAGCCGGCGCCGATGTGATCGTCGCCACCGTCGATGCACTTGCCGACGCGGTGGAGACCCCATGACCGAACCCGACAGCCTGTCCCGGCAACACTATTTCATGATCGTCGCCACCCGCATCGCCGGGGCCGCTGGCGCTGCCTTCGGCGTGGTCCTGCTCGGCCGCGCGCATACGCTTGGCCCGCAAATCCTGGGCGTGGCGATTGTGCTGTCGGCAATGACGATGATGGCCCTGGTGCCGCGGTCGCTCGCCGCACGCTGGCGGACGCCACCGCAGCCGTGAAGCGTTTTTGGAAGGATGTACGAATCACGACCGGCCCCGCCGGCCATGCGATCGAGCTTGATGGCCGGCCAGTGCGCACCCCTGGCCGCTTGCCGCTCGCCTTGCCCTACCCCGCGCTTGCAGCGGCGATTGCCGATGAATGGCGCGCGGTCACCGGCGATATCGACCCGCGCACCATGCCGCTGACCGGGCTGGCCAATGTCGCGATCGAGCGGATCGCCGCCGATCCCCTACCCTTTATCGCCAACATCGCCGCTTATGCCGAAAGTGACCTGCTCTGCTACCGCGCCGAAGCGCCCGAGGAACTGATTGCGCGCCAGGCCGCCGCCTGGGACCCGCTGCTCGATTGGGCACGGCAGCGTTATGACATCCATATCGAGGTGGTGCACGGCATCACCCACCGCGCCCAGCCGCCATTGATGCTGGCGCGGCTGGCCGATGCCGTCGCGGCGCGCAACGCCTATGAGCTGGCCGGACTGTCTCCGATCGTCACGATTACCGGGTCGCTGATCGCTGGTCTGGCGCTGATCGATGGCGCCGCGGATGCCAATCAGATCTGGCACGCGGCGCAGATTGACGAGGCATGGCAGGTCGAAAAATGGGGCGACGATGATTTCGCGATCGCCACGCGCATCGCACACCGCGGCGATTTCGATGCCGGGGTGCGGTTTCTGGCGCTGCTCGGCTAAGCGCTATTTCATCAATTTGCGGATAAAACCGATCACCCCGGTCTGGCGTGACCGCTTGAGCCGTTCGGCCGCGAGAATCGTCTTCACATCCTCAAAGCAGCGTTCGACATCGTCGTTGACGAGCACATAATCATACCCGTCCCAGTGGCTGACCTCGGCGGTTGCACGGAGCATCCGGGCTTCGATCACCTCGGCGCTGTCGGTCGCGCGGCGGATCAGGCGCTCGTTCAATTCCTCCATCGACGGCGGCAGGATGAAGACGCGGACGACATCGCCGCCGGCGATCTGGAACAATTGCTGCGCGCCCTGCCAATCGATGTCGAACAGCACATCCTTGCTGGCGCCGAGCATCGCTTCTACCTGCGCCTTGGGTGTGCCGTAGCGATGGCCGAAGACATGGGCCCATTCGAGAAATTCGTTGGCGGCCACCATGTCACGAAACTTGTCGAGCGAGACGAAATGATAATCCTTGCCATCGACCTCGCCGGGGCGAATCGGCCGGGTCGTGGCGGATACCGACATGGCGAGATCAGGCTCGTTCGCCAGCAATTTGCGCGCGATCGTCGACTTGCCAGCGCCCGAGGGTGAAGACAGCACGAACAACACGCCGCGACGCTTAAATCCATGCAGGTCATGATCGGCAGCTTCCATGCCCGCTAGTGGCGCGGGCAACGGGGCTGCGTCAAGCCGTCAGCGCCAACTCAATACACAAGCGGTGCATCGCCCAGCACGCGGTCCTTTAGCCGGGTCGCACCCTGGAGCACTGCCCAACCCACCGCATAGGTGATCGCGACGGGGACGACGATCTTGAGGGCAGTGGCCGCCACTGCGCCGATCACAGCCCCGTCAGCAGCGCTATCATCACCATTCATGCCCCCGATCGCCCCACCGACCAGCGCGCCCATTGTCGTTGCCATCATGACTTTTCTCCCGTTCGAAAAAGGAGAGCGCGCCGCGCCTGCTTTTGTTCCCGGCCGGGTCAGACCATCGATTCGGGCCGGACCAGCCGATCAAATGTCGCGGCATCGACCAGCCCGAGCGCGAGACCCGCCACTTTGAGCGTCAGGCCGTTTTCATGCGCGTGCTTGGCGATCTTGGCGGCATTGTCATAGCCGATTTCGGGCGCGAGTGCCGTCACCAGCATCAGCGAGCGATCGACCAGTTCGGCGATTCGCGCGCGGTTGGGCTCGATGCCGTCGACGCAGCGTTCGGCAAAGCTGGCCATGCCCACGCTGAGCAGATCGATCGAGCGGAGCACATTGGCGGCGATCATCGGCTTGAAGACGTTGAGTTCGAGCTGGCCCTGCATGCCCCCAACGGTAATCGCCATGTGATTGCCGATGACCTGGGCGGCGACCATCGTCAGCATCTCGCACTGGGTGGGATTGACCTTGCCGGGCATGATCGAGCTGCCGGGCTCATTCTCCGGCAAGCTGAGTTCGCCGAGCCCTGAGCGCGGGCCCGAACCGAGGAGGCGGATATCGTTGGCGATCTTGGTGAGGGACACGGCGAGGGTGTTGAGGTGGCCAGAAAATTCAACGAGCGGATCATTGGAGGCGAGCGCTTCAAACTTGTTGTCAGAACTAACGAAAGGAAGGCCGGTTATTGCTGCGATTTCAGCCGCGATCGCGCGGCCAAACCCCGCTGGCGCGTTGAGGCCGGTGCCGACAGCAGTGCCGCCTTGAGCAAGAGCGAATAGCTCCTGCTGTCGACCAGTACGAGGGCCGAACGCAGCGACCTGCCGTTCGTACCCCGAAAATTCCTGGCCGAGCGTCAATGGCGTCGCATCCTGCAGGTGCGTGCGTCCGATCTTGACGACGTCGGCCCAAGCAGTCGCTTTCAAGCCGAGCGCATTCTTCAGCTTCCATTGCGCTTCGGAAAGGCGACCCATCGCTGCAGACGCTACCGCAATGTGCATCGCGGTCGGGAAGCTATCGTTGGACGACTGGCTCATATTGACGTGATCATTGGGGTGGACGGGCGCTTTGCCGCCGCGCTTGCCCGCCAGCACCTCATTGGCGCGGCCAGCGATCACCTCGTTGACGTTCATGTTGGTCTGGGTGCCGCTGCCGGTTTGCCAGATGACGAGCGGAAACTGATCGTCGAATTTGCCGCTGGCGACTTCTGCCGCCGCCGATTCGATCGCGTCGGCGATTTCGGCGGGCAGGCCGTGGCGACGATTCACCCGCGCCGCCGCCTGTTTGACGATGGCAAGTGCGTGGATGATGCCGATCGGCATGCGCTCACGCTCGCCGAAGGGGAAATTGGCAATGCTGCGCTGGGTCTGCGCGCCCCAATAGGCGCTGGCGGGGACCTCGATCGGACCAAACGAGTCGGTTTCGGTGCGGGTGTCCATTCAATCCTCCGTCATTCCGGCGAAAGCCGGAATCTCAGGCTGCGAGCGCGCTTGTGCGGCACGAGACCCCGGCGTTCGCCGGGGTGACGGCGAACCCGTCACTTTTTGCGCTTGAAATCCACCGAGACGACGTTCGAGCCGTCCTCGACCGGGGTGATGACCGCGTCATTTTCCGCTTCCTCGTGCGGCTCGGGGCCTTCCGGACCATCCGCCGCCTGGAAGCGCAGCTCGAAATTGACCGCAGGATCGTGGAAACCCGTGATCGCCGAATAGGGGATGACCAGTTTCGATGGCACCTGATTGAAGCTCAGCCCGATCGAGAATCGCTCGTCATCGACCAGCAAATCCCAATAGCGATTCTGCATCACGATCGTCATCTCGTCAGGAAAACGCTCGATCAAGCGCTGCGGAATGTCCACGCCGGGCGCCTGGGTCTTGAAGGTGATGTAGAAATGATGCTCGCCGGGCAGCCCGCCATTGGTGGCCACCGAGCCGAGCACGCGGCCGACCACGGCACGCAGCGCCTCCTGGACGATTTCGTCATAGGGAATCAGGCTATCGGGCAGTCCATCGGTCATAGCGCTTGGACTAACGCCCTTTCCCCTCCGGTCAAGATTTACGGCCAAGTTTTCAGCGGTAAGATTGCGCCGATCAATCCATTCGCTATGGGAACGCCATGCGTATCGCCACCATCTCCCGCGCCACCAAGGAGACTTCGATCGACGTGACCGTCAACCTTGACGGTACCGGCGCCTATACCATCAGCACGGGGATCGGTTTTCTCGATCACATGCTTGAACAATTGTCGCGGCACTCGTTGATCGACATGGACGTCAAGGCGATCGGCGATCTGCACATCGATCAGCATCACACCACAGAGGATACCGGTATCGCGATCGGCGAAGCGATTGCCAAGGCGCTCGGCGACAAGGCCGGCATCCGCCGCTATGGCGACGCGCTATCACCGATGGACGAGACGCTGACGCGCGTCGCGCTCGATATATCGGGGCGGCCCTATCTCGTCTGGAACAGCAGTTTTTCGCAGACCCGGCTGGGCGAGATGGACACCGAATTGTTCAGCCACTGGTTTCACAGCTTTGCCGGCAGCGCGGGCATCACCCTGCATGTCGAAACGCTCTACGGCCACAATAATCACCACATCATCGAAAGCGCCTTCAAGGGCGTGGCGCGCGCGCTGCGCACCGCTGTCGAGATCGATCCGCGCAAGGTCGGGAGCATCCCGAGCACCAAGGGCGTGCTGTAAGTGCGGCGACCCGCCTGCCCTGAACCAGTATCGTCATGCCAGCGAAAGCTGGCATCTCGCGGTTCTGGCCCAGACGCCAGCCCTATAGAGACCCCAGCTTTCGCTGGGGTGACGCGATGTGATGGGTGATTCCTCGTGAGTAACCGAATCGCGCTGATCGACTATGGCGCGGGCAATCTCCATTCGGTCGCCAATGCGTTAAAGGCAGCCGGGGCTCGTTCGATCGACATCACGTCTAACGCCGCAGTGGTTGCCTGTGCCGACCGGATTGTGCTGCCCGGTGTTGGCGCCTTCGGTGCCTGCGCCAGCGCGCTGCGCGCCGTGCCGGGGATGACCGAGGCGCTTACCGTCCGCGTGCTCGGCGGCGGGGTGCCGTTTCTGGGGATTTGTGTCGGCATGCAATTAATGGCGGAAGCGGGGGAGGAATTCGGCACGCACGCAGGGCTTGGCTGGATTCGCGGGACAGTGCGGCCGCTCGCTCCTGCCGATCCGACCGCCAAGGTGCCGCATATGGGCTGGAACGATGTGGTGCCGCAGGTCGCGCACCCGCTGATCGAACCCGGCGAGGCCTATTTTCTGCACAGCTTCGGCTTTGAACCCGCCAAAGACGCCGGGGGCGTGATCGCCACCACCGAGCATGGCGGCGCGGTGACAGCGGCCATCGGCCGCGACAATATGTTGGGAGTGCAGTTCCACCCCGAAAAGAGCCAGCGCTATGGGCTGGCCTTGCTTGAACGCTTTCTGGAGTGGCGGCCGTGAGTTTGATCGTATTTCCCGCCATCGATCTGAAGGCCGGGCAGGTCGTGCGCCTGGCCGAAGGCGATATGAACCGCGCTACCATTTATGGCGATGATCCTGCCGCACAGGCGATGATCTTTGCCGATCAGGGCGCGGCCTATCTGCACGTCGTCGATCTCGACGGCGCTTTTGCCGGGCTCTCGGTCAATGGCGACGCGGTCAGGGCGATCGTCGAGCGCTTTCCCGGCCACGTTCAGCTCGGTGGCGGGATCCGCGACCGGGCGGGGATCGAGCGCTGGTTCGATCTGGGCGTGTCACGCGTCGTGATCGGCACGGCAGCTTTGGAGAATCCGGAGCTGGTGCGCGCGGCCGCACGCGACTTTCCGGGCGGGATCGTGGTCGCGGTCGACGCCAAGGACGGCATGGTCGCGACCAAGGGCTGGGCCGATGTATCGACGGTCCAGGTGGTCGATATGGCCCGGCGGTTCGAGGATGCAGGCGTTGCGGCGCTGCTGTTCACCGATGTCGGCCGCGACGGGATGCTCAAGGGCGCCAATATCGAAGCAACGGTTGATCTGGCGCGATCGGTACGCATCCCCGTGATCGCCAGCGGCGGGGTGAAGGGCATCGCCGATATCCATATCCTCGCGCTGCACGCCAAGGATGGCGTCGAAGGCGTCATTACCGGCCGCGCGCTGTACGACGGGCGGCTTGATCTGGCGGCAGCGCTCAGCGTGGCGATGGCGGCGTGATGCTCATCCTCGGGGGTTTGGTCCTTTTAGTATTGGTTTTCCCATTTGGATTGAACCAGATACGAGATTTCCGGCGAGGGTACGTTGCGTTTCCTGGCCCGTATGTTGAAATTCAAAAGCAAGAACAGCCGCGATTATTTTGGGCAATATTTGCCTTTAACTCGGTGCTGGCAATTTGCGGGCTGATCGCGGCAGTAAAGATTTTGTCGGCATGACCGTTCGCGCCCGCGTCATTCCCTGTCTCGACGTCGCCAATGGCCGGGTCGTGAAGGGCGTCAACTTTGTCGATCTGCAGGACGCCGGCGACCCGGTCGAGCAGGCGCGCGCCTATGACGCTGCCGGGGCGGATGAGCTTTGCTTCCTCGATATCACCGCCAGCCATGAGGATCGCGGGACGATTCTCGACGTCGTGCGGCGCACCGCTGAAGTTTGCTTCATGCCGCTGACCGTCGGCGGCGGGGTGCGCACCGCCAACGATGCGCGCGCGCTGCTGCTGGCGGGCGCGGACAAGGTCGCGGTCAACTCGGCTGCCGTTTCCCGGCCAGAAGTGGTGGCGGAAATCGCCGATCGCTTCGGCAGCCAGTGCTGCGTTGCGTCGGTTGATGCCCGGCAGGTTGAGCCTGGGCGGTGGGAGGTGTTCACCCATGGCGGCAGGCGCGCAACCGGCATCGATGCAGTCGAACATGCGCTCCGCCTCGCCGAGCTGGGCGCAGGCGAATTGCTGGTGACGTCGATGGACCGTGACGGGACGCGCAGCGGCTATGATCTGAATCTGATCCGCCTGATTGCCGATCAGGTCCGGGTACCGGTGGTGGCGTCGGGCGGGGTCGGCGGGCTCGGCGATCTGGTCGCCGGAATCGTCGACGGCCATGCCAGCGCCGTCCTTGCTGCGTCGATCTTCCATTTTGGTGAAGCAAGCATTGCCGATGCCCATGCCGCGCTGGCGGCAGCCGGCGTATCGGTGCGACGACCGATTAAGCTATAGGTTTGCCCGATGGCGCCACCCCGACGACAGCCGGGATCTCATGCCGCATCGGGGCGCAAGATGGCGAAAGGCCCCTGCCTGTGCGGGGTAACGGGCTTGGAGTAGGGTTTGACTGAGAATGACGGTGGTGAGCGAAGTTTAACCCCTGCCTGGTATGTCCGGTCAATGCGCTTTGCCCTTGCCCTGCTGCTCGCTTCTCCCGCGCTCGCCGATGCGCCGCATTCAGGCGTCGTCCACCCGCGCACCGCGCCTGAGCTTTCGGACCTCGCGCTGGCAGCAATGGCGGCGGCGGGCATCTTTGTCGTGCGCAAGGCGATGCGCGCGCGCTTCGCCAGGAAACGCGCCGAGGCTGCCAAGAAGTAACCCCGCCCGGGATTGACGTGCGCGCCAAGCTGCGCCAGCCACCGGGCATGGCCGAAGACTTCCTCACGACGCTCGAATCCGTGATCCGCAGCCGCCATGGCGCCGATCCCAAGACGAGCTATACCGCCAAGTTATTTGCCGCCGGGCGCGCCAAGATCGCGCAAAAGGTTGGCGAGGAAGCCGTTGAAACCGTGATCGCGTCCCTCGGCGATGACAAGACGGCGTTGATCGGCGAGGCGACCGACCTGGTGTTCCACCTGCTCGTGCTGCTCGCCGATTGCGGGCTGAGCCTCGACGATATCCGCGCCGAGATGCGACGTCGCGAAGGCGTGTCGGGCATCGACGAAAAAGCCGCGCGAAAGGAATAGCGAGATGCCCATCGACGCCACCCAGCCCTATGATGACCAGAATATCTTCGCAAAGATCCTGCGCGGGGAAATCCCGTCCATGCGCGTGTATGAAGATGATTTTGCAATCGCCTTTCACGACATCAATCCACAGGCGCCGACGCATATTCTGGTGATCCCGCGCGGGGCCTATGTTTCGTGGGACGATTTCAGCGCGCGGGCTGGCGATGCCGAGATCGCCGGGTTCGTCCGCGCGGTCGGCACGGTCGCGCGCGCGGCGGGGCTGGTCGCGCCGGGCTATCGGTTGCTCGCCAATACCGGGCTGGATGCGCATCAGGAGGTGCCACACCTTCATGTCCACCTGTTTGCCGGGCACGCACTGGGACCGATGCTCGCGCGATAAGGGATTGCATGCCCTTGATTTGCGGTTAGGCTTGGCCGCTTCACGCATTTCCGCCGCGGAACCGCGCGGCAAAAGGGGACAGTAAACATGGCGTCACGTCCGAAACCGGGCTTTTTCGCGCGCATGGGGGGTCGAAAAACCCTGGCGCAGGTGCAACGCGAAACCCAGACCAGCGAATTGAAGCGAACCCTGGGATCGTGGAACTTGCTGCTGCTGGGCGTTGGCTGCATCATCGGTGCAGGTATTTTCGTGCGAACCGGCAACGCCGCCGCGCTGCATGCCGGCCCGGCCGTGCTGCTCTCCTTCGTGGTCGCCGGCGTGGTCTGCGCCTTTGCCGGGCTCTGCTATGCCGAATTATCGTCGACTCTGCCGGTTTCAGGGTCGGCTTATACCTATAGCTACACCACGCTGGGCGAATTCGCCGCGTGGATCATGGGCGCGCTGCTGCTGCTCGAATATGGCCTGGCAGCATCGGTCGTCGCGGTCGGCTGGTCGGGTTATGTCGTCAGCCTGCTGAAGGATTTCGGCCTGTTCATCCCCGCGCAATTGACCGGCCCGGCAGGGTATCCGCTGCTCAAGGACGGCGTGCAGGTCATCATCGACGGGGCGCCGGTGTTCACCGCGTTCAACCTGCCGGCCTTCCTGATCTGCACCGTGCTGTCGGTGCTGCTGGTCGTCGGTGTTTCGGAAAGCGCCAAGGTCAACAACGCAATCGTCGCGATCAAGGTCAGCGTCATCCTGGCGTTTATCATCATCTGCGGCACGACCGTGCTGATGGATCTGCCGGCGCGTATTGCCGCCAACTGGACGCCGTTCATCCCGCCAGCCGAAGCCGGCGAAGGCCATTTCGGCGTTGGCGGCATCATGCGCGCTGCCTCGATCGTGTTCTTCGCCTATATCGGCTTCGAGGCGGTCTCGACCGCCGGCCAGGAAGCCAAGGACCCCAAAAAAGACATGCCGTTCGGCATCATCGGCTCGCTGATCGTCTGCACCGTGCTCTACATGCTTGTCGCCGCCGTGCTAACGTTGATGGTCAACTACAAGTCGCTGAACGTCCCCGATCCGGTCGCCGTCGCGGTCGATTCGATGGGCCCGCAATGGGCCTGGTTTGCCGGCATCATCAAGGCCGGTGCGATCATCGGCCTCACCTCGGTGGTGCTGGTGCTGATGTATGGCCAGACCCGCATCTTCTATACCATGGCGCGTGACGGTCTGCTGCCGCGCGTATTTTCGACCGTCCATCCCAAGTTCAAGACGCCGTGGATCAACACGCTGACCGTCGGCCTGATCGTCGCGGTGGCGGCCGGGTTCTTTGACATCAACATCCTGGGCGATCTCACCTCGGTCGGCACGCTGGCGGCCTTCGCCATCGTCTGCCTCACCGTGATCTGGCTGCGCATCTCGGCGCCCGATCTGCCACGCGGCTTCCGCGTCCCGTTCGGACCGATCCTGCCGGTCCTGGGCATCGGCTCGTGCCTTTACCTGATCACCGCGATCGAGGCGAAAGTGCTCTGGTTCTTCGCTTATTATACGACAGCAGCGATCCTCGTCTATTTTGCCTATGGCATTCACTTCAGCCGGTTGCAGCATGACCAGGATGAAATGCCCGGGCCGGATATGGGCGAATTTCCCGGGCCGGTGGTCAACTGACCCCACCCGCAACGAGCCCATGAAAAAGGGCCGGGGATTGCTCCCCGGCCCTTTTTTCTTGGGCTTGGCTGGCGGCAGCTCAGCCGAGCTTTTCAGCCATCAGCGCCTTCATGTCGACCATCGGCCGCGCGCCGAAATGGCTGATGATTTCGGCCGCGCAGATCGCGCCCATCCGCAGCGATGCTTCGAGGCCGAGGCCCTGCGCCTGGCCGTGGAGGAAGCCCGCCGCGAACAGATCGCCGGCACCGGTGGTATCGACGACCGCATCGATTGCCTCGGCCGGCACTTCAGCGCGGTCCGATCCGGCAATTGCCATTGCGCCCTTTTCGCTGCGGGTCACGACCAGCAGCGGCACCTGCGCGGCGGCGCGGGCGACGGCAGCGTCGACATCCTCGGTTTCCATCAGCGAGAGGATTTCGGCTTCATTGGCGAACAGGATGTCGATCAGTCCGTCGGCCATCAGCGCCAGGAAATCGCCCCGGTGGCGCGAAATGCAGAACACGTCCGACAGGGTGAACGCGACCCGCCGCCCCGCACCGCGCGCGATATCGATCGCCTTGCGCATCGCCGCGCGCGGCTCTTCGGGGTCCCAGAGATAGCCTTCGAGATAGAGAATGGCGCTGTCGGCGATCAATTGTTCGTCGAGCGCGCTGGCCGGAAGAAACTGCGATGCGCCCAGAAAGGTATTCATCGTCCGCTGGCCATCGGGCGTCACGAAGATCAGGCACCGCGCCGTGGTCGGCTCACCGCCACGAACTGGCGTATTGAAGGCCACGCCCATTGCGCGAATATCATGCGCGAACACCTGGCCCAGCTGATCGTCGGCGAGCTGGCCAATGAAACCGCATTTGCCGCCAAGCGCGGCGATGCCGGCAACGGTGTTCGCCGCTGATCCGCCGCTGGCCTCGATGCCCGCTGCCATCTTGGCATAGAGCGCATCGGCCTCTTCGGGCGAGAACATCAGCTGCATCGATCCCTTGGCCATCCCCTCCTGGGCGATGAAGCCATCGTCGGTATGGGCAAGAACATCGACGATCGCATTGCCGATCGCGACGACATCATAACGGGGTTCGGTCACTCGGGTCTCCGCTCAGGCTGGACAAGCGCGCTCGGTAGAAGCCAGCGCGGCGATACGCAACCTTCGCGCGTCCAGCCGAGCCGGCGGCACTTGCTGCCAACGTCGCTTCGTGGTTCGGCTGACAACGCAATAATCGAAGGATGCGGCGCGATGCGGCGACTGGCAAGCGTGACGATCATGGCCCTGGCGCTGGCTGGCTGCACGACCACCGGCAGCTCGATCTCGGCGCGCCCCGACACGACCCCGGTGCCATCGGCAATGCGGGCCGGGCTGGATCGGGTGATCGGCCGCGATGCTGCCGCGCTGGTCGCGCTGTTCGGCCAGCCCGACGCCGATATCCGCGAGGGCAATGGCCGCAAATTGCAATTCACCAGTGCGGCCTGCGTGCTCGATGCCTATCTCTATCCCAAGGGCGTCAGCGCGCCGGTGGTAACCTATGTCGATTCGCGCCAGCCAGACGGCAGCCCGATCGATCGGGCGTCATGCGTCGCTGCGCTCACCCGGCGCGACGGAGGAAGATAGCCATTCGGCCCTGACGGCCGGATCATCTTCCATGGACAATCGCCCAGCTCGTTCCCGGGCCCAATGCCCGGCATCGAGCCGCTGCAATGCCCAGACCGCCGCGCCCCGCACCACCGGTGCCGGATCATCGAGCAGCGCCACGACCCGGGCCACCAGCGCCACCGCCCCGCTATTGCCCGCCGCGATCAGGCAATTGCGAATCATCCGGTCACGCCCGATCCGCTTGATCGGTGATCCTGCAAAGACGCTGCGAAAATCGGCATCGTCAAGCGCGAGCAGATCGGCCAGCGCAGGGGCGGCAAGCTCGGCCCGCGGCGCAAAGGCAAGATTGGCGGCGGCCGATTCGGCAAACTTGTTCCACGGGCACACCGCCAGACAATCATCACAACCATAGATGCGGTTACCGATCCCGGCGCGAAATTCATGCGGAATCGGGCCGTGATGCTCGATCGTCAGATAGGAAATGCAGCGTCGCGCATCGAGCCGATAGGGGGCGGGAAAGGCGTTGGTCGGGCAAACGCGCTGGCAGGCATCACAACTGCCGCAGCGATCCCGCCCGGCCACATCGGGCGCCAGATCGAGTGTGGTGTAGATCGCCCCGAGAAACAGCCAGCTGCCCGAATCGCGGCTGACCAGATTGGTGTGCTTGCCTTGCCAGCCCAGCCCGGCGGCTTCCGCCAGCGGCTTTTCCATCACGGGTGCTGTATCGACGAACACCTTGAGATCGCCGCCCGCCGTTTCGACGATCCAGCGCGCCAGCGCCTTGAGCGCGCGCTTCACCACATCGTGATAATCGCCGCCCTGCGCATAGACCGAGATTCGCGCTCGATCGGCCTCGCCTGCCAGCGCCATCGGATCGATGGCCGGGGCATAACTCATCCCCAGCGCGATCACGCTGTTGACCGCCGGCCAGAGCGCGCGCGGCCCGGCGCGCTGATCGGCGCGCGCTTCCATCCAGATCATGTCGCCATGCGCCCCGTCCGCCAGCCAGCCCCGCAACCGCTCGGCCGTTTGCGGCGCGAGCGCGGCAGGCGCGATCCCGCAGGCAGCAAACCCCAATTCGGCTGCTTTTGTCTTCAGTTTCTCGGCGAATCGCTTGTTTTCGTTCATCCTTGCCCGCTACCCATCAGCTGAAAGGGGCGATAAACGCCTCCCGTCATCCAGGCTTCACTCGTTAGGGGATTTTCTTGAAAAGCGAACTGGCGATCAGCGCCACCGGGCTGGTCAAGCGCTTCGGCGATCGGCGGGTGGTCGACGGGGTCGATATCGCGGTGCCGCGCGGCGCGATCTATGGCGTGCTCGGGCCCAATGGTGCCGGCAAGACAACGACGCTGCGCATGCTGCTGGGCATCATCGAACCCGATGAGGGGCAGCGCAGCCTGCTCGGCCATAGCCGCCCGCGCGAGGCGAGCGACCATATCGGCTATCTGCCTGAGGAGCGCGGCCTGTATCCAGCGATGAAGGCGCGCGAAGCAATCGCCTTCATGGGTGCGCTGCGCGGGCTCGACTGGCGTGAGGGGCGCAAACGTGCGGCGACGCTGATGGAAGCGGCCGGGCTTGGCCATGCCGTCGACGACAAGATCCGCAAACTCTCCAAAGGCATGGCGCAACTGGTGCAGCTGCTCGGCTCGGTCGTCCACCAGCCTGATCTGCTGGTGCTGGACGAACCCTTTTCGGGGCTGGATCCGGTCAACCAGGAACGGCTCGAGGCGCTGATCATTGCCGAGCGGAACCGCGGTGCGACGATCCTGTTTTCCACGCACATCATGAGCCATGCCGAGCGACTCTGCGACGGGCTGGCGATCATTGCCGGCGGCAAGCGCCGCTTCGAGGGCACCGTTGCCGACGCGCGCGGGATGCTGCCGCAACAAGTCCATTATGTCCCCCAGCGCGATGGCATGGGGCTGGCGGCGCTACTGCCGGCCGGCGCCGAGCGCGAAGGGGCGGGCTGGAAGTTTCGCATGCCCGACAGCGGCATCGAGCCCCTGCTGGTCATGCTGATCGACGCGGGCCATGGCATTGCCGGCTTGTCGATCGAGCGGCCCGGCTTGCACGATGCCTTTGTCAAAATTGTCGGCCCAGCCGCGCTGGAGGGTGCACAATGACCAATCGAGGCCGCCTTGTGCGCCAGACACTGACGATCGCGCGGCGCGATTTCACGGCGACGGTGTTCACGCCGCTGTTCCTGTTGTTCCTGCTGTCGCCGTTGTTCCTGATCGGCTTTGCCACGGTCGGCGCGCTCGGCGGTTCATCGCTCGCGCGCGGCCCGGCCGACAAGGTGCGGATACTGGCCTTTGTCTCACCCGAAGACGGCAAGCTGCTGACCACGGCCGATGGCCGGCTGCGCCGGATCTTCCGCGACAGCGATGCGCCGCCCGGCTTCACCGCCGAACGCGCCGGTAGCGATGCGGCCAAGCAGGCCCGCGCCGCCTTCGACGCGAAGGATTATGATGCCAGCGCCGTCCTTTACGGATCGCTTGCCAAGCCGGAGATCCTCTATGCCAGTCGCGGGACACGGGCGGCCGACTATCTCGCACAGCTTGCCGAAACCGCGCTGCGCGATCGCGCCACTGGCGGCAATGCCGCGCTGAGCACAGCGACCAAGACGCCGATCACGCCCAGCATCGCCTCGCGATCGGGCAACAACGCGGCAGCACTGATCGGCGTGACCGGGATCTTCTTCCTGACCCTGTTCCTGTCGGGCCAGGCTGTCGGGACGATGGCAGAGGAACGCAGCAACAAGGTGATCGAGATTCTGGCGGCAGCGGTGCCGCTCGAATCGGTGTTTCTCGGCAAATTGCTTGGCATGTTTGGCGTGGCTGTCCTGTTCGTCACCTTCTGGGGCACGTTGATCAGCCAGATCGGCCATTTCCTTCCCGGTGGCGGGGGCGCGCTGACCGCGCTGGCGCCCGCTGTCGGCATGCCGGTCTTCATCCTGCTGTTCTGCGCCTATTTCACCATGGCCTATATGCTGCTTGGCGCGGTGTTTCTGGGGGTTGGGGCGCAAGCATCGACGATGCGCGAAATCCAGATGCTGTCGCTGCCGATCACGGTCGTACAAATGCTGATGTTCGGCCTCGCCTCGACCGCCGCGGCCCAGCCCGGCACGCCGGTTGCGCTGTTTGCCGAGATTTTCCCGCTCAGCTCGCCCTATGCCATGGCCGCTCATGCCGGCAATATGCCCGAAATCTGGCCGCATCTCGCCGCGCTTGCCTGGCAATTGCTCTGGGTGTCGATCACGATCTGGGTCGGCGCCGGCGCGTTTCGGCGCGGGGTGCTCAAATCGGGTAGCGGGCGCAAGCCGTTCGCGCTGTTCACCCGCCGTCAGCTTCCGGCGATCAGTCGCAACGCTATTGACACAAGTGTCAGTTAGTAGTGTGTTGTCGCGATGGGAGAGACAAACATGGCCACAATGGCACCCGCGGCACCGCAAACGAACAGCATTGATCCGCTCGATGTGAGCCGGGCCGAGCTGTACCGCGATGATGTGTGGCAGGCGCCGTTTCGCCAGCTGCGGGCCGAATCGCCGGTCCATTATGTCCCGCACAGCGATTTCGGGCCCTATTGGTCAATCTCCACCTACAAGCCGATCGTCGAGGTCGAATCGCTGCCCGATCTTTATTCGTCAGAAGTGGGCGGGATCACGCTGGCCGATTTCGACGATGCGATGCCTGGTGCGGTCAAAATGCCGATGTTCATCGCGATGGACCGGCCCAAGCACACCGGCCAGCGCCGCACCGTCGCGCCGGCGTTCACCCCCAGCGAGATGCTGCGGATGACCGAGAATATCCGGCTGCGCACCGGCGAGATCCTCGATTCGCTGCCCTGGGGCGAGGATTTCGACTGGGTCGATACCGTCTCGATCGAGCTGACGACACAAATGCTGGCGCTGCTGTTCGATTTCCCCTGGGAGGATCGCCGCAAGCTCACCCTCTGGTCCGATTGGGCGGGGGATATCGAATTGTTCAAGGATGAGGAACAACGGATGGTCCGGCTGGGCCACCTGCACGATTGCGCGACCTATTTCACCGGCCTGTGGAATCAGAAGGTCGGCAAGGACAAGACGCCCGACCTGATCTCCATGATGATCCATTCGGATGCGATGGCCGAGATGGATCAGATGGAGTTTCTCGGCAATCTGATCCTGCTGATCGTCGGCGGCAATGACACCACGCGCAATTCGATGAGCGCGGCAGCCTATGGCCTCAGCCTCTTTCCCGATCAGCGCGCCAAGCTGGAGGCAGACCCATCGCTGATCCAGAACGCCACCCAGGAAATCATCCGCTGGCAAACCCCGCTTGCCCATATGCGCCGTACGGCAACGCAGGATACGGTGCTGGAGGGTCAGCAGATCAAGGCCGGCGACAAGCTGGCGCTCTGGTATCTCTCCGCCAATCGCGACGAGAACATCTTTGGCGATGACGCCGACCGGATCATCGTCGATCGCGCCAATGCCCGCCGCCATCTGGCGTTCGGCCACGGCATCCACCGCTGCGTCGGCGCACGGCTGGCCGAATTGCAGATCAGCGTGCTGCTCGAGGAGATGGCCAAGCGCCGCATGCGCGTCAACGTGACCGGCGAACCCGAGCGGGTCGCGGCCTGCTTTGTCCACGGCTATCGCAAATTGCCGGTGACGATCAGCAAATATTGATCGGCCGCGCTATTTTTATGCAGCTGCGACGTAACCGCAGGCGGACATCAACCGTATCTACGGTATCGCACCTTCAGGGAGCCCCGTAGATGACCGACCGCCGCCAGTTCCTGTCCCTTGCTGCCGTGGGCAGCGCCGCCGCCGCGCTGTTCGGCTGGCGCAGCACGCCAGCCGCCGCCAAGGCCAGCTTCGCCTATCAGCTGACCGATGCCCAGTGGCAGGCGAAATTGTCGCCTGCTGCCTATCGCACGCTGCGCCATGAGGCGACCGAATATCCTGGCACCAGCCCGCTCAACCACGAAAAACGTGTCGGCACCTTTGCCTGTGCCGGCTGCGCCTTGCCGCTATTTTCGTCGGCGACCAAGTTTGACAGCGGGACAGGCTGGCCGAGCTTCTGGCAGCCGCTGCCGAATGCGGTCGGTACGCGTGTCGACGGCAGCCTGATCTTCGAACGCACCGAAGTTCATTGCCGCCGCTGCGGCGGCCATCTGGGGCATGTGTTTGATGACGGCCCGGCGCCGACCGGCAAACGCTATTGCATGAATGGCGTGGCGATGACGTTCAGCCCGAAACAAAAGGCCGCTTGAACCGGCGGCGGTGATCGCGCGCGAGACGATCAGAAGGCGATGGTGCCGATCAAGCCAAGGATAACCGGCGGATTGGTCGCGGCGCTGGCGATCTGGACGGGTGCGTCCTCATCGAGCGGACCGGCCTGTGGTGCCTGGCCGGCATAGATAAAGCCGTTGGTCGGATAGGCTGATTTGCCAAGATCGTGCAGCGGGCCGAACCAGACGCGAACCTCGCTCCAGTCGCCGGCTGCCGAAACGTCAATGGCCCGGACATCGCGTTCAATCCCGCCGGGGCGCGACCAATTGGCATGGGTCAACAACACCTCGCGATCACTGATGATCTGGCTGACCATTGCGACATGGCCCATCCGCATCCGGCCCGTCGCCTGAAACGACAGCACCGCGCCGACTTGCGGCATATGGCCGCGTTCATAGCGTCCTGCCGCCTGCGACCACCAGGTCTTGGCATTACCACGCAGATCGATGCCGGACATTTCACGCGCGAACGGCACGCACTGTAGCCGGCCGGCCATCGCCGGGGTCGCCGTCATCAGGGCGCAGGAAAACACCAGCGCGAAACGCGCTGCCAAAGCTCGCAATGTCATGGACCCCCCAAGGGCGCTGGACTGTTCTTGAGCCTCTCAAAGCAGACCTGTCGGCGCGGGGAAACCCTGTCGCGGCGATGAATGGAACCTTTCGGGACGAACCGTGTTTGGGGGGCGGTGACCCGTCACCAGGCCGTGCCGCCAACCCCAAACGTGCCGCTATTCGCCCCCTGCCCCCATCCGCGCGAGCCGCGCCTGATGTTCGGCCCGGCCAAACGGAAAGCGCGAATAGGTAAAGGCTGCGAGACCATAAAAGAGCAGCAGCAGGATGATGAAGATCAAGGTCAGCCGGTCCACCGTTGCCAGCGGCACCTGGCCGGGCTTGGCCGATGCGGGGAATTGCGCGATCGAGAGGATCGTGCCGGCCATAAAGATGCCCAGCCCGCCAACCATCTTCTGGACGAAAAAGCTGCCCGAAAAGAACACCCCTTCCGACCGGCGGCCGGTGCGCAGCTCCGATTCCTCGACGACGTCGGACAGCATCGACGCGCCGATGATGAACGCGCTGACCCCGCAGGCGGTGTTGGCGGCGAAGATCGTGAGCAGCAGCGGCAGCGCAACCGGTGACTGTGGCACCGGGAAAAGACCCATCAACCGCAGGATATAGGGCGCGACCACTAGCAGCACGTTGACGACCGACAGGATCGCCCCGACCCGGGCCTTGTCGCCGCCCTTGGTCAGCCGCGGCGCCATCACAAAGGCCATGATCGCGCCACACAGCAGCGCCAGCGACAACCACTGATAATCGCCGCCGCTAAACTCCCAGACATATTGGTACATGTAATTGGACAACGCGAACGAAATGCCCTGCGCGGTATAGGCGCAGACGCCGGCGATCATCAGAATGACGAACGCCCGGTTCGAAATCGTCTGCCGAAAGGCGCGGAAATGATCGCCGAGCGTTTCGGTGCTCTCCGCCAGCTTGGGCAGATATTTGATCTCGCCGTGCAAGCCCCAGGACGACAGGACGATGGCCAGCACCATCACGATCGCCGCCAGCGATGCCATGCTCGAATAGCCCGGGCCGTTTTGCAGCCCGATCGCGTGGCCCGCATCGGGCACCAGGAACACGCCATAAGCCAGCGACAGCATCCCGAGCCCGCCGACCCAGCCGAACAGATAACGATAGGAAAACAGCTTGGTTCGCTCGTCATAATCCGAGCTGAGCTCGGGCCCGAGCGCCGAGGCCGGGATTTCGAACGCTGACAGCGCGATCCGCACCAGCAGCGCACTGCCGAACAGATAGAAAAGCAGCCCGGTCTGGCTCCAGCCGAGCGGCGGGTTCCACAGCAACAGCCAACCAATCGCCACCGGGATCGCCGAACCATACATCCATGGATGCCGCCTGCCCCATTTGCTGCGGGTATGATCCGACAGGAAGCCAACCGCTGGATCGACAAACGCCTCGACCATCATCGCCATCATGATCGCGATGCCGACACTTGCGGCAGACAGACCAACGACCTGATTGTAAAACAGCAGCAGAAATGTCGCGAACCCGTTGTCCTTGACCCCGTAAGCAATCGAGCCGAGCCCAAAGGCCAGGCGGCTGCGCATCGGCAGAACACGGGCCGGCGGCACCGCTACCGCGACGCTCATTTAAACGCTTCCAGCATCGCAAACAGTGATGGCGTCTGCGGGTCCCAGCTATGGCGCGGCCCGATCGTCATCCCGCCATCGACGGTGATGTGCGTGCCTGTCACGAATGCGGCGTCGTCACTCGCCAGATAGGCAACGGCGGCAGCGATATCCTCGGGCCGGCCGGGGCGCTGCAGCGGCTGCGCACCCGCCGCGATCGCGCCGATCGCGGCATTGGCCCGGTCGCGATTCTCGCCCGCAATCTCCAGTGCGCTGGTGAAGATATTGGTGGTGATGAAGCCGGGGCAGACCGCGTTGACGCGGATCTTGTGCTGGGCAAGATCGGCTGCCGCCATCTTGGTCAAATGGAGCACGCCCGCCTTGGCGACCGAATAGGCGGTGGGCGCCGCGCCGGTCTGCAGGGCGGCGATCGAGGCGGTGTTGACGATTGCCCCGCCGCCGCGCGCAGCCATTAGCGGTGCCGCATAGCGGATGCCGAGCGCGACGGAGCGGAGCAGCAGATTCTGGGTGGCATCCCATTCGTCGGGCGTAATTTCGTCAATCTTGGCGCGCGCACCGCCGGCACCGGCATTGTTGAACAGGATGTCGATCCCGCCGGCCGCATCTGCCGCGACGATCAGCGCCTCGATATCCGCCGCTTTCGTAACATCGGTACGCTGGAAATGAATGCGGCCATTGGAGGTTTGCGCCAATTCCATCCCGCCGGCGTCGTCGATATCGCCCGCCCACACTTCGGCACCTTCATCGACCAAACGCAGCACGGTTGCCCGTCCAATGCCCGATGCAGCGCCGGTCACCACGGCGCGCTTGCCCGAAAAGCGCATCAACAACGATCCTCTCTTGGTTATTTTATGCCGCACGATAGCGAGCCCAGCTGCCAACGTCACTCGCTTTTGGAATTTCGGGTTTGCACCGCTTGCAGCAAACAAGCGGCTGCGATAGCGCAGCGATACCATTATCGAGAGGAGCAGGCCCATGGCGCTCGACGCAGAAACCTTTGACGCGCTGATCGATATGGTGCGTCGCTTCGTCAGCGAGCGGTTGCGGCCGCTGGAGGGACAGGTCGAGGCCGACGATGCCATCCCCGCCGACATCATCCGCGAGATGCGCGAGATGGGGCTTTATGGCCTGTCGATTGCCGAGGAATATGGCGGGCTCGGCCTGACGATGCGCGAGGAATGCCGCGTCGCGATCGAGCTTGGTCGCACCACGCCCGCCTTCCGGTCGACCTTCGGCACCAATGTCGGCATCGGCAGCCAGGGCCTCGTCATGGCCGGCACGCCTGCCCAAAAAGCCGCCTGGCTGCCGCGCATCGCCAGCGGCGAGATCGTCACCAGCTTTGCGTTGACCGAACCCGATGTCGGCAGCGATTCGGGCGCGGTCAAGACGCGCGCGGTGAAGGACGGCAATGTCTATCGCCTGTCAGGCACCAAGCGCTACATCACCAATGCCGACAAGGCCGATCTGTTCACGGTAATGGCGCGCACCGGCGAGGAAGCGGGCGCCCGCGGCGTTTCCGCCTTTCTGGTGCCGCGCGATCTGCCCGGCCTCAGCATCGGCGAGCCCGAGAAGAAAATGGGACAGAAAGGCGCCAAGGTCGCTGATGTCATCATGGACGATGTCGAAGTGCCCGCCGAAAACCGGCTTGGTGCCGAGGGCGAAGGCTTCAAGATCGCGATGCGCGTGCTCGATCGCGGGCGGCTGCATATCGCGGCGGTGTGCGTTGGTGTGGCCGAGCGGCTGATTGCCGATTGCGTCGCCTATGCCACCGAACGCCGGCAGTTCGGCAAGCCGATCGCCGAGCACCAGCTGATCCAGGCGATGATCGCCGACAGCAAGACCGAGGCACTCGCCGCGCGCGCGCTGGTGCTGGAGACGGCGGCGAGCAAAGATGCCGGCAAGGATGTCGTCATGGAATCAGCCGCGTCCAAATATTATGCGAGCGAGATGGTCGGCCGCGTGGCGGACCGCGCGGTGCAGATTTTCGGCGGCGCGGGCTATATTGCCGATTACGGGATCGAGCGGCTCTACCGTGACGTGCGGCTGTTCCGCATTTACGAGGGCACGAGCCAGATCCAGCAGCTGATCATCGCCCGTGAGACAATCAAGCGCGGGGGGTAACCCGGCAAACCAATCTGCGTCATGCCAGCGAAAGCTGGCATCGCCCGCGACGGGCGCAGCCTTTGAGCACAACGAGACCCCAGCTTTCGCTGGGGTGACGATTAGGAGAAACGACCATGGACACCACCAACCTCTTCCGGCTCGATGGCCGGATCGCGCTCGTCACCGGCGGATCGCGCGGCATTGGCAAGATGATCGCGGCGGGCTTTATCGCCCAGGGGGCCACCGTCTATATCTCCGCGCGCAAGGCCGATGCGTGCTTTGAGACCGCCAAGGAACTCGGCGACAAGTGCATCGCGCTGCCGCAGGATGTCTCGACCGTGGCAGGGTGCAAGGCGCTGGCCGCCCAGCTTGCCGAGCATACCGACAAGCTCGACATCCTCGTCAACAATGCCGGCGCCGCCTGGGGCGAAAGCTTCGACACCTTCCCGGAAAAAGGCTGGGACAAGGTGATGGACCTCAACGTCAAATCGCCCTTCTTCCTGACCCAGGCGCTGCACGAGGCGCTGAAGGCGGCGGCGAGCGCGGGGCAACCGGCCAAGGTGATCAACATCACCTCGATCGACGGGCTGCGGCTCAACCCCTGGGAAACCTACAGCTATCACGCCTCCAAATCGGCGCTGATCTATCTGACCAAGCGGCTGTCGGCGCGGCTGATCAGCGACCATATCAACGTCACCTCGATCGCGCCGGGCGCCTTTGCCAGCGAGATGAACAAGGCCGCGCGCGACCATGGCGACGCGATTGCCAAGGGCATTCCGGCCAAGCGGATCGGCGTGGACGAGGACATGGCCGGCACCGCGATCTACCTGGCGAGCCGCGCGGGCGACTATGTGGTGGGCGAGACGATCGCGGTCGATGGCGGGCTGGTTTACGGCGCGCTGGGGACCTCAATCGACGCCTGAACCCGGTGCCGAAACGGCAGCGAAGTTGTCGAAGTTGTCGAAGTTGCGGGAAGTCGCACATATTCGACGGCTCGCGGCTTCGCTGACGGGTTTTGGCGGGGATCGACGCGGTCAAAGAGCAGCGCGGACGCTATCATGCGGGTGGGGCTGTAGGAAAATTGTTTTTTGGTGGGGGTGGGAATTGATTCTCCGCACCCTGAAAGTCGCAGCCGGTGAACGACTGGCCTCTGGCAAAAAATAGGCCGGTAGCGGACTGGCTGCTTTCGAATAACTATGCGCACAAGCAGACGTCTCTGGCCGACCCTCCCGGTCAGAAGTTGCACTGCGTACGGGCAGGCTTCATGTGGCAGCAGATAATTGCCCAGCATCTGAACTATTCGTGGCGCTGTAAACACGCCTCCCTTTGACTTCGTTGCGTTTCCGAGTCAGCGTCGGCTCATGTTGAGCAAGATCGTCATCCGGAATGTCGGCGTACTTCGCGCATTCGACACGCCTAACGCGCCGAAACTGGAAAAGCTTACGCTGTTCTACGGGCGGAATGGCCGGGGAAAGTCTACGCTCACCTCAGTGCTACGCGCTGCCCGGGACGGAGAGGCGGCGACGGTGTTGGGCCGACAATCACTGGGGAACGGCGGGGCGGCCCCCGAGGTCGCGCTAATCGCTGCCGCAGGAAACATCGTGTTTAAGAACGGCGCGTGGAACACGAAGGGCGCCCCGGTGGAGGTCTTCGACACGACGTTCATCACCGACAACGTCTACGCAGGGGAGCTGATCGACCTCGCCCACGACCGCGGTCTATTCTCGGTCATCATCGGCGAGGACGGCGTTCGGCTCGCGAAGCACCTTGAGCGCTTCAACACCATCACGAAGTCTTGCGCTACCGCCCTGAAGGACGCCGAGGCCGCGCTAGCTGATGACGTCCCCTTCGACATAAGCAAGGAGGAGTTTTTCGCGCTCGGGCCGAACCCTGACTACGCGAGGCGGCTCGACGCGGCAGAGCGGGGTCTCAAGGCGGTCCAGCAGGCAGAAAAGATCGCTGCTCTCAAAGCGCTGGAAGCACTGATTATGCCTGAGCTGCCCGGCGGCCTCGCGGCGGTACTCGCCGGCACTATCGCCCACATCGACGCATCCGCGCGCGGGCGCCTCCTCGAACACTTCAAGCGCTTCGGCTTCGACAAGAAGGGCGAGGCGTGGATTAGCTACGGCGTTGAGCACATCCACGATGACGCCTGTCCCCTCTGCGGGCGCGACGACGTCAACGCAGAAGGCATGGTCTCACTATACGGGCAAATCTTTGGCGAGACCTACAAGGCCCACCTTGGAACAATCACCGCCGCAGCGACCGAGCTTGAGGACGGCTTGGGCGAGGACGCCCGGACGGCCCTTGCGGGCAAGATCGCCACGAATGCCGATTGGGCCACGAAGTGGGCCGATTACGTGGCGCTGGGCGAGGAGCTGCCGGACGTCTCGGAACTCGGCGCCCACATCGCCGACGCCCACCGCGACGCCAAGGCGTTGCTCGACCGCAAGAGGTCGTCGCCGCTCGACGTGATCGAGGCGATCGACGAGCTCGCCGCCGTGGGCGCGTCGCTAAACTCCGCCCGTGAGCTCCTCGACAAGTACAACGCCGCCGTTGAGGCCATCAACGAGGTCACGAAGAGGGCCGTAGCCGCTGCGCCCACGACCGAGGCGGCCGCCACCCTCGCGCGCGATAACGTCAAAAAGCGCATCGCGCGACATGACCTGGGCGTCCAGAGCCGCGTCGACGCATACTACCGCGCAAAGCGTCGCGACGAGCGAGCGAAGAACACCCGCACCAAGATTCAAAAGGCGCTCAAGAAGGCGAACGAGGGCGCCGCCGAGCACTACCATCAGCGGGTGAACTACTACCTCGGCCGGTTTAGCGCCAACTTCACCATCTCGAAGATTACCAACAGCATGCAGGGCAACGCCGGTCAGGCGGACTACGGCCTGCTCATCAAGGGCGAAACCGTCTCTCGCGGCCGGGGGCGACAGGCCGACACCATACCGACATTCAGGAACACCCTCTCGGCGGGTGACAAGACGACGCTCGCGCTCGCCTTCTTCCTCGCGAAGCTCGACAATGACGCCACCCTCGATTGCAAGACTTTGGTTGTTGACGACCCCCTCAGCAGCCACGACAGCCACCGGCGCCGCGAGACAGTGAACGCGATCAAGGACTTGTGCGGCCGGTGCCTACAGGTGATTGTCCTCTCGCACGACGAGTTTCTGCTACGCGAGGTCGAGCGGCGCTGCGTGGGCGTCTCGTGCGCCGCATTCCAGATCGAGTTCGACGGTGGAGACGAATGGTCGTGCGCCACAGCCGTCGACCTCGATAAGCTTTGCCGCGCGGGCCACGCGAAGTTGACGGAAGAGCTCGTCGCCTTCGTCGACGAGCGCACGGGCAACGCAGATGACGTCGTGCTTAAGGTGCGGCAGGTGCTGGAGACGCACTACCGGCGGTCGTACACGGCCTACTTCGCCCACGACCGGAACCTCGGGCAGATCGTCCGCGACATCACAGACGAGGGCGCGTCGCATCCCTGCCATCGGGACCTCGGGCGACTCGATAACTGTAATGACGCGACGTGCGACAAGCACCAAGGAGACAACGCCGTCGTAGTATTAAAGCGCGGCGTCGATCCTGACGAGCTCCGGGTGGTCGCGGCTGACGCGCTTGAGCTGATCGGCGCGAGAAAGTCGGCGCCAGCCTCGGCGGGTGCCGCCCGACCTTCCCCGGCTGTGAACCTTCTGGGCGACCCTTAGGGTCAGCCGATATACCTTAGCCGTTGTTCCGGAGGGCACCCCGCCTTTAGAAACCGAAGTTGAGATGCTAAAGAATTGGCGCAAAGACAGGAGTCGAACCTGTGTACACTGCCTTCGGATATGAGCGTTCTGACTGGCCGTTTTTGCGAGCACAAAGGCTAACGACGAACGGCCGAGATTGGGGCGCGAAGCCGTCCCTTTAGGTAAGGTCTACACACGCCTTGCTCAACCGATGCCGCAACCGGCCCTACCCAACCCAAACGCCACCCCCCCTACCCAGCAATCCCGCCCGCCGCCAACACCGCCAGCGTCACCAGCTCACTCGCGGTGCTCGTCATCGGCGCGATCTGGACGCTCTTTTCCATGCCGACCAGCATGGGCCCGATCACAGCATCGCCGCCCAACTCCCGCAGCAGCTTGGCGGAGATGTTGGCGCTTTGCAGGCCGGGCATGATCAGCACATTGGCGGGGCCGGAGAGGCGGGCGAAGGGGTAGTTGGCGAGCTGTTTGGGGTTGAGCGCGACGTCGGGCGCCATTTCGCCTTCATATTCGAAGCTGACCTGGCGATCGTTCAACACGCACACCGCATTGCGGATATTTTCCAGCCAGCGCCCTTCGGGGTTGCCGAAGTTCGAATAGCTGAGGAACGCGACGCGCGGCACATGGCCCATCCGCTTGGCGACGAGCGCGGTCTGTTCGGCGATGTCGGCGAGTTCCTCGGCGGTCGGGCGCTCGTTGATCGTCGTATCCGCCATGAACACGGTGTGCGTCTTGCCGACCATCAGGTGGATGCCAAAGGCGGTGCGGCCCTTGATCGGATCGATCACGCGGCGCACCTCGCGCATCGTCTGCGCATAGGGCCGGGTGATGCCGCTGATCATGACATCGGCCTCGCCCAGCTGCAGCATCACCGCGCCAAAGATGTTGCGATCCTGATTGATCATCCGTTCGCAATCGCGGTGGAGATAGCCGCGGCGCTTGAGGCGTTCGTAGAGGAAGTCGACCATCTTGGGGACGAGCGGCGAGTTGCGGCTGTTGTGCAGCTCATAGCTTTCGGGATCGGTGACGCCGAGGGCGCGGAGGCGATCATACACATCATCGCGGCCGACCAGCACCGGCACGCCGTAACCGCCCGCCTTGAATTCGATCGCCGCGCGCAGCACCACTTCTTCTTCACCTTCGGCGAACAGCACCCGCTTGGGATTGGCCCGCGCGCTTTCATAGGCCAGCGTCAGCACCGAGGTGGTGGGGTTGAGCCGGGCGCGGAGCGACTGGCGATACGCCTCCATGTCGAGGATCGGCTTGGTGGCAACGCCCGAATCCATCGCTGCCTGCGCGACGGCGACGGGGACGATCTCCATCAGCCGCGGATCGAAGGGCGCGGGGATGATGTAATCGACGCCGAAACTGTGGCGGACACCATAGGCGACGGCGACTTCCTCTGGCACCTGCTGGCGCGCGAGCGCGGCCAGCGCGTTGGCGGCGGCGACCTTCATTTCATTGTTGATCGCCGTTGCGCGCACGTCGAGCGCGCCGCGGAAGATGAACGGGAAGCCAAGCACGTTATTGACCTGGTTCGGATAATCGGACCGGCCGGTGGCGATGATCACGTCGGGGCGGACCCGCTTGGCATCGGGCGGCGTGATCTCCGGATCGGGATTGGCCATGGCGAAGATGATTGGTTTCGCCGCCATCTTCATCAGATATTCGGCGGGCAGCGCGCCCTTGGCGGACAGGCCCATGAAGACATCGGCGCCATCAAGCGCCTCTTCGAGCGTGCGGCAGTCGGTCTTGGCGGCGTGCGCCGATTTCCATTGGTTCATGTCGCCGTCTTCACGACCCTGGTAGATCACCCCGGTCCGGTCGCACATGATCAAATGGTCGTGCGGCAGGCCCATCGCCTTGATCAGCTCGGCACAGGCGATCGCGGCAGCGCCGGCGCCGTTCATCACGATGCGGGTATCCTTGATATCGCGCCCGGTCAGGAACAGTGCGTTGATCAGGCCGGCAGCGGCGATGATCGCGGTGCCATGCTGATCGTCATGCATCACCGGGATATTCATGCGCTCTTTCAGCGCCTGTTCGATGATGAAGCATTCGGGCGCCTTGATGTCTTCAAGGTTGATGCCGCCAAAGCTGGGCTCCATCAGCGCGACGGCATTGATGATCGCTTCGGGATCTTCGGTCGCCAGTTCGATATCGATCGCGTCGACATCGGCAAAGCGCTTGAACAGCACGGCCTTGCCTTCCATCACCGGCTTGGAGGCGAGCGCGCCCAAATTGCCCATGCCGAGAATGGCGGTGCCGTTGGAGATCACCGCGACCAGATTGCCCTTGGCGGTATATTCATAGGCCGCCGCCGGGTTTTCGTGGATGGCCCGCACCGGGATCGCAACGCCGGGCGAATAGGCCAGCGCCAGATCGCGCTGCGTCGCCATCGGCTTGGAGGCGATGATCTCGATCTTGCCCGGCCGCCCCTCCGAATGGAACAGCAGCGCTTCGCGCTCGGAAAACTGGACGGTCGATTCATCAGTCATGGCTGGCCCTTCAGCAGATAGTCAGTCCTTACGGGCGCGGGGCCGTTTCTTCCACCCCTGGCGCGCACTGCCTTGAACATGGGAGGCTTCGCTGTATCACCGCAGCGATGATCGCCACTGCCCCCACCCCCATGATGGCGCAATATCTGGCATTGAAGGCTGATGCCGAGGATTGCCTGCTCTTCTACCGGATGGGCGACTTCTTCGAGATGTTCTTCGACGATGCCCGGATCGCCGCCGCATGCCTTGACATCGCGCTCACCGCGCGCGGCGAGCATGACGGCGTGCCGATCCCGATGTGCGGGGTGCCGGTGCATGCGGCAGAAGGCTATCTGGCGCGGCTCATCAAGGCCGGGCACCGCGTCGCAATTGCCGAACAGACCGAAAGCCCCGCCGACGCCAAGAAGCGCAGCGGCAAGACCTTGGTCAGCCGGGCGATTGTCCGCGTCGTCACGGCCGGGACGTTGACCGAGGAAGCGCTGCTCGATGCGCGCACCGCCAATTGGTGCGTGGCGATCGGCGAAGCGGCGGGCGGCGTGGCGATTGCCGCTGCCGATGTCTCGACCGGACGATTCGAGATCATCGACACCGATGCGGCATCGCTCACCGCCGATATTGCGCGCCTCGCCCCCGCGGAGACGATCGCGTCGGAGGCAACCGCGTTCGACGATGTCGCCACCGGCCAGCGACCGCGCGCCGAATTTGACAGCAGCGGCGGCGAAGCGCGGCTAAAGGCGCTGTTCGGCGTCGCGACGCTTGACGGCTTCGGGCAGTTTTCGCGCGCGGCGCTGGCGGCGGCGGGCGGGCTCGTCAATTATCTCGATCATACCGCGAAAGGGTCGCTACCCTTTTTGCGGCCGCCGCGGCTTGCACGCACCAGTGAGGCCATGGCGATCGATGCAGCGACGCGCGAGAGCCTGGAACTGACCGTGACCACCAATGGCGCGCGCAAAGGCAGCTTGCTCGATGCCGTCGACCGGACGGTGACCGGCGCCGGCGCGCGGCTGCTCGCCGCCGATATCGGCGCGCCGCTGATGGATCGCTTACGGATCGAGGCGCGGCTCGATCTGGTGCAGCTATTCCACGACGATGCTGGCCTGCGCGACAGCCTGCGCAGCACCCTGCGGGCGCTCCCCGATATCGGCCGGGCGCTCGGGCGGCTGGCGGCGGGGCGCGGCGCACCGCGCGATCTGGGGCAGCTGCGCGACGGGCTCGATGCGGCGTGGCGGCTGGGCGACCGGCTTGACCGGATCGAGCGCCCCCCGGCGCTGCTTGCCCGGCTCGCCCCGCAGTTGCGCGGGCATGGCGCACTGATCGATCTGCTGCAGCGCGCGCTGGTCGCGTCGCCGCCGATCGAGGCCGGCGCAGGCGGCTATATCGCGCCGGGCTTTGACGCCGCGCTTGACGATCTGCGCGATTCCGGGGCGGGCGGCCGGCGGGCAATCGCCGCGCTCGAGGCCGAGTATCGGCAGCGCACCGGCATCGCCGCGCTCAAGATCCGGCATAACGGCGTGCTGGGCTATCATATCGAAGTGCCGGCACGCGCGGCCGATCCGCTGATGCGGCCCGACAGCGGCTTCACCCATCGCCAGACCATGGCCGGCGCGGTCCGCTTCAACGCGCCCGATCTGCACGATGTCGCGCTGAAGGTGACGCAGGCGGGCGCGCATGCGCTGGCCGCCGAAGCCGCGCATCTGGAGGAGCTGACCGACACCGCGCTCGCCGGGCGGGAGGGCATCGCCGCCACCGCCGATGCGCTTGCCCGGCTCGATGTCGCAGCCGGGCTGGCCGAGCGCGCGAGCGAGGGCGGCTGGGCGCGACCGGCGCTGGTCGATGACGCCTGTTTCGAGATTACGGGCGGCCGGCACCCCGTGGTCGAGGCGGCGGTGGCCAGGGCTGGCGGGCGCTTTGTCGCCAATGATTGCCGGCTGTCGGCGGATAGCCGGCTCTGGCTGGTGACCGGGCCGAACATGGGCGGCAAATCCACCTTTCTACGCCAGAACGCACTGATCGCGGTGCTGGCGCAGGCCGGCAGCTATGTGCCCGCGACCAGCGCGACGCTGGGGCTGGTCGACCGGTTGTTCAGCCGCGTCGGCGCGTCGGACAATCTTGCGCGCGGGCGATCGACCTTCATGGTCGAAATGGTCGAAACCGCCGCCATTCTTGCGCAGGCGACGCCGCACAGCTTCGTCATCCTCGACGAGGTGGGGCGCGGAACGAGCACCTATGACGGGCTCGCCATCGCCTGGGCGGTGGTCGAGGCGATCCATGAAGATAATCGCTGCCGCTGCCTGTTCGCCACCCATTATCACGAGCTGACCCGGCTTGCCGAGCGCTGCGACGCGCTCACCCTCCACCATGTCCGCGCCCGTGAATGGAAGGGGGAGCTCGTGCTGCTCCACGAGGTATCCGAAGGGCCGGCGGATCGCAGCTATGGGCTGGCGGTGGCGCGGCTGGCGGGATTGCCCCCGGCAACGATCGCGCGCGCCAAATCGGTGTTGGCCAAGCTGGAGGCGGGCCGCGCCAAGACCGGCGGACTGGCGGCGGGGCTGGACGACCTGCCCCTTTTTGCAGCGGCGGCAGAGGTCAAGGAAGACCAGCGCGATCCGTTGCGCATGCGGATGGAAGAGATTGATGTCGATACGCTCAGCCCGCGCGAGGCACTCGACTTGCTGTATCAGCTGAAATCGATCGCCGGGGAAGGCCCTTCAACCACCCCTTAACCGGGCACCGAAGGCGTCACTGGCGGCCCCGAGATCGGCGGATTGCCCGCCAATGTTTACGGCCAGTTTTTCGATTGTCTCGGCAAATGCTTTCGCGCGGGCGGCCTGCTCCGCCAGAATGCGCAAATCGGCCTGGACGGTCTGCGCACCATCGGTCGCAGTGCCGACCCCTGCAAAGATGTCATCCGTAGCCCGGCGCTGCTGGTCAATGGCGCGCGCGATATCGTTCGCGCCGGTCGTGATCCTCGTCAAATCGCTGGCGATCACGTCGACCGACCTGGCGACATCCCCGGCATTGCCATCCATAGCGGCAATATGCCTGCCAATCGCAATCGCTGCAGACCGGGTTTGTGCTGCAAGTGCCTTCACCTCGCCCGCAACGACAGCGAAGCCTGCGCCCGCTTCGCCCGTTTGCGCCGCTTCGATCAAGGCATTCAGGGCAAGCGTGTTGGTGCGCTGCGCAATGCGTTCAATCTCGCTCGTAATGCCGCGCACCAGGAGGCTGCTTTCGAGCAGCGCGTCCGATTGTGCCCGGGCGGTCGCAAAGGCACGTTCAGCGCTTGTGGTGACATCGACCTGCACGGTTACTTCCTGCGAGATATCCGCGATCGCGATACGCATATCGGCGGCAGCCTGCTGGACCGATGCCATGGACGCCGCCACCGTGACGGCCCGCTGACCGACGGTCGCCACCGAATTGTCGCTGGTTTCGCCGAGATGAGCGAGCCGACCGGTCAGCCCGCCCAGTTCGCGCGCAGCCGTGCTGAGAATATCAACAGCGGCGACGACGGATGTTTCAAAGCGCTGAGCATGATCGGCCATCATCCGGCGCTGCTGATCGGCAAGGCGTTGTTGTTCAATTGACTGGCGGCGCTCATGTTCGCGCTCGAGCGCATGCCTGCTCTCTGTCGCGCGCCGTTCATCCTCAATCCGTCGTTGTTCCAGCGCGGCCAGATCCACGCCTGCGCGCATTCGATCGGCAAAAAGCTGTGCCTGGCCAGTCGCCATGCCAAACAAGGTCAGCACGAAAGCAATAATCGCCCCGATATAGAAAGCGGGGACCGAAACGATCATCCCCAGATCGATCGCCAGCCGCGCGCCAAGGATTGCCATGAAGGCCAGGCCTGCCGCCGGCACCAACGTGAAGATCGTGCCGCCAATGCAGATGACGGCGACGTTGACGCAGGAAATGCCGACGCGGTCTTCGCTGAGTGGCCCGGCATCGAGTGCCCCGAGCATCACGAACCAAGCGACTGCAATGGCGACCGCATAGCTGACCATCCATCGATCCGCTTGCTCATCGCTCAGGCGCCAGCGGGGCAACAAGCGCCCCCGAAACAGCGCGAGTGAAAGGAGGACGACGAGCACCACCGGCAACCCCGACAAGAGGATCAGCGGCTTGTTGAACCGGATCGCATAAGTCGCGCTCATGCCCGCTGCCGTTACTATGTTCAGCGGCACGAACCGAACGATCGTCCGGCTCGTCGCCGCAACCCGATCTGCCCGGCTCAGCTGATCGATCCTGAAATATCGCACTACCGCGCGACGCAGATCGCTGAGCAGGGCGTCAGAAAGGGGTCGATCAATCGCGAACATCGGCTAATTCCTAACCGCAAAATGGCTAATGAAACGATAAAAGCCATTCCCGCTCGATCGCGTGAGTGCCCGCGATCAGCGCTGAAGCAGCGTGTGGATCAGGGTTCGGCGAACGCGAAAGCCCAGCCGCTGGTATAGGCCCGCCGCGGGGTTGTCTGGATAGGCATGGAGGAATGCTGCGTCGCCGCGGGCCTGGATCCGACCGACGATTGCACAGGTCAGCGCCGCCGCCAGCCCGTGCCCGCGCCAATCGGGATGGGTGCAGACCGCGCTCACCTCGGTGAAGCCCGGCATCCGCATCCGCTCGCCGGCCATCGCGACCAGCTGCCCGTTGGCGCGGATGCCGAGGAAATGGCCGAGCCGATGGGTGCCGATCAGGAACGGACCGGGACGGGTCAGTGCGGCGAGCGCGAGCATCTCGGGGGCATCAGCGTCACCAAGCTCGACAGCGTCGGGCATCATTATGCCCGTCAATGGCGCGTCGGCGACCATCTGGCACAGGACCGCCTGCCGCGCGACGACTGTCCCCGCAACAAGCGGCAGCGGGTTTGCGCCAACCATCCCGAGTTGCCCCCCTGCCGGCAGCAACGCACCGAGCGCCGCCAGCGCCGCCGGGCTGTCGTCGATCACCGCCGCCAGCACGTTCACCGCCGGATCAAACCGCAACGCCAGCGGGCCGCCAACGGCAAAGTTCGTCTGCGACGTGGTTAGGGCGCTCCAGATCGGCCGGTCGAGCAAATCGGTCATCGGCTGGAACTGACCGGATGAGCACCGCCGATCATCCCGGCGCTTGCGTTCAATCCGGCGACCGCCGCCATGCTATCGCGGCACCTTGATCAGCCAGGGCTTCACTTGCCCGGTTGGCCGGGGCGTCCCGTCAATCCGTTCGGCACGAATCAGGCGAATGGGGTGGAGGATCATCTGGCCGCGCATCGCCTCCGATCCGCCACCGGTCTGGGCCGCCAGGATCCGCTGCATCGTCGCGCGGCCCGACACGACATGGCCGAAGGCGGCATAGCCAAGCTGGTCGCCATGCGCATCCAGGCTGGGGATCGGCCCCAGCGTGATGATGAAATTGCCGCCCGCTGATTTGGGATCGGCGCGTCGCGCCATCGAAATCGCGCCATCGAGATGCAGCACCCCGGTTTTGCTGGTCGGTTCGAACGCGAAGGGCGGCAGGATGCGCCGTGCATCGGTCTGGATTCCGCCCTGGATGAACCCCATGCGCGGATCGGCCTTGCGTCGTGCGGCGCGATAAAAGCTCGTGCCGTCGAACTGTCCATCATCGACATAGGCCAGGAAATTGGCGGTCGTCGCCGGCGCCCGCCGCGCCTCCAGCGCCAGCACGATCGGCCCTTCGCTGGTCACCAGCCGGACGCGAACAAGCCCATTCCCCCCGGGCGACGCCCGCCGCGCCTCGGCAGCGCCCGTCAAGGTCAGTGCCAGCGCCAGGACGGCAAGGATTGCGGGACGAAGGACCATCCCTGCCCGCTATAACGCCGCAGCCCCGGCTGCAAGCCGAACCGCCGCCCAACCGCCCAAGCCGCCCAAGCCGCCCAAGCCGCCAAGCCATTGACGGCACCCCTGCGAGGTATAGAGCCCTGCCATGGCCAAAGCAGATCGTCTCGAACGCCTCGACAGCCGCCGCGAAGCGCTGGAGGCCGAATATTGCGCGGCGCTGGTTGCCGCGTTGCAGGTCACCGCGGCGGGCAGCTGGGGGTTGTTCGATCATAAGCCGGATCGCGCGACCCAGGCGAAAATTGCGCCGGTCGTCGATGAGCTGACCGATATGGGTGCCTCGATTGACGGGCTGCGCGCCCAGCTCAGCATGGCGCCGTTCGACCTGCACCGGCAGTTTCTTGCCTCGCGCGGGCCGGTCGCCTCGAGCAAGGTGGGCGAACCCAAACAGGCACAGGCCTGGCTCGACAAGCTCGGCATTCCCGCTGCCGGGCCGGCGCTCTAGCAAGCGCCACGCACGGCCGATCGTCGGCCGTCATCTTCTCCCCGTGACGTAGCCGTTCAGCGCGCCTATCTCCTGCGCCATGGCCAGCCGTTTTGACTCCCTCCCGCAGCGCCGCGCGATCATCGATCGCCGGATGATTGCCGATGCCCTTGCCGCGCTCGACACCGCGGATGCGGCGAGCATGCGCCAGACCGCGACCAAATTGCTCGCCTCGGCGCTTGCCGAGGGGCGGGCCGAAATTGCCCGGCGGCTGACCGAGCATCCGTCGCGCGGGCTGGAGGCGGCAGCGGCGCAGGCGTTCCTGATCGATCAGATCATCCGCCTGCTCTATGATTTCATCACCGAACGGCTTTACCCCAAGCCCAATGCAACGACGAGCGAGCGGATCGCCCTGATCGCGGTTGGCGGCTATGGCCGCGGCGAGATGGCGCCGTTTTCGGACGTGGATATCGGCTTTCTCACGCCCTGGAAGCAGACCGGCTGGTCAGAGCAGGTGATCGAATCGATGCTCTATGCGCTGTGGGACCTGGGGCTGAAGATCGGCCATTCGTCGCGCTCGCTCGACGAGATGGTCCGCCAGGCCAAGGCCGATATGACGATCCGCACCGCCCTGCTCGAAGCGCGGTACGTCTGGGGCGATACCGCGCTCTATGACGAGGCGGCGCACCGGTTTCGCACCGAAGTGCAGGCCGGCACCGCCCGCCAGTTCATCGCCGACAAGCTGGCCGAGCGAAACACGCGTCACCAGAAAATGGGCGACAGCCGCTATGTCGTCGAACCCAATATCAAGGAGGGCAAGGGCGGCCTGCGCGATCTCCACACGCTGTTCTGGATGGGCAAATATGCCTATAACGTCAGGAGCGTCGCCGAGCTGGTCGAGGCCGGGCTGCTGACCCGGATCGAATATCGCCAGTTCCACCGCGCCGAGAATTTCCTCTGGGCCGTCCGCTGCCATCTTCACCTGATCGCCGGCCGCGCCGAGGACCGGCTGACCTTTGACGTGCAGCGAGAGATCGCCGAACGCATGCGCTATGCCGATCGCGCGGGCCAGTCGCGGGTCGAACGCTTCATGCGGCATTATTTCCTGCAGGCGAAGACGGTTGGCGATTTGACCGGCGTGTTCCTGGCCCATCTCGACGAGAAATTTGCCGGCAGCGGCCGTCGCTTCGGCCTGCCCCTGCTGCGGCGATCGCCACGCAAGCTCAACGGCTTCATCCTCGATCGCGGGCGGCTGGCGCTGCCCTCGGACGATTATTTCGCCGGCGATCCGGTGCGGCTGATCGAGATTTTCGCGCTGGCCGACAAACATGGCCTTGAAGTCCACCCCCTGGCGATGCGGGTTGCGGCCCGCGATGCCAAGCTGGCCGACGACATCCGCACCGATCCGCGCGCCAATGCCCTGTTCCTCGATGTGCTGACCAGCCCGCGCGACCCCGAAACCGTGCTGCGCTGGATGAACGAGGCAGGCGTGTTCGGCCGCTTCGTGCCCGATTTCGGGCGCGTCGTCGCGCAGATGCAGTTCGACATGTATCACCATTATACCGTCGACGAGCATTCGATCCGCGCGATCGGCCTGCTCGCGCGGATCGAGCGCGGTGAACTGTCAGAAGATCATCCGCTCGCCGCCGGTATCCTCAAGCGGATCGTCTCGCGCCGGGTGCTCTATGTGGCGGTGCTGCTGCACGACATCGCCAAGGGGCGCGGCGGTGACCATTCGGTGCTGGGCGCAGAGGTCGCCGGGCGGCTCTGCCCGCGGCTGGGCCTGAGCGCCGCAGAGACCGAGACAGTCGCCTGGCTGGTGCGCTGCCATTTGCTCATGTCGGCCACTGCCTTCAAGCGCGACCTGTCCGACTTCAAGACGATCCTCGACTTTGCCGAAATCGTCCAGAGCCCGGAAAGGCTGCGGCTGCTGCTCGCGCTCACCGTCGTCGATATCCGCGCGGTCGGCCCCGGTGTCTGGAACAGCTGGAAGCGCCAATTGCTGACCGATCTGTATGAATCGGCTGAAGAAGTGCTGCGGCTCGGCCACAAGCAAAAGGGCCGCAGCGAGCGGATCGTGGCGAAGCAGGCAACGCTCGCCGCGAGCTTGGGCTGGAACGAGGCACACTTCAAGGCGCTGGTTGCGCGGCTGCCCGAACCCTATTGGGTGGCAGAGCCGGACGACGTGCTGGCCAGCAACGCCCGGCTGATCGCCGGCGCGGGCAACGCCCAGCTCTCGATCGAGGCACAGGTCTATCCCGGGCGCGGCGCGACGCTGGTGACGCTCTATGCCGCCGATCATCCGGGGCTGTTCTACCGTGCGGCAGGGGCGATCCATGTCGCTGGTGGCAACATCATCGATGCGCGAATCCACACCACCCGCGATGGCATGGCGCTCGACAATTTCCTGGTCCAGGACCCGTTTGGGCGACCGTTCGACCAGCCCGAACAGCTCGCCCGCTTGAAGACCGCGATCGAGGATTCGCTCGCCAATCGCGGCAAACTTGCCGAACGGTTGAAGGCCAAGCCCTTGTCGCGGGTGCGGGCAGAGGCCTTTGACATCGCCCCTGTCGTCCTGATCGATAACCAGGCATCGAACCGCTTCACCGTGATCGAGGTCAATGCCCGCGACGGGCCGGCCCTGCTCAACCGGCTGGCGCTCGCGCTGTTCCAGTCAAAGGTCACGATCCATTCGGCGCATGTCGCGACTTATGGGGAACGCGCGGTCGATACCTTCTATCTCACCGATCTGCTTGGCGATAAGATCAGCAGCGCGCAGCGGCTGAAATCGATCGAACGCCGGTTGCTCGGCGCTGCGGCCAATGACGGGGAATGGGCAAATGCGGCCTGATGCCGCCTATCTACAGGAGGGGTAAATGCCAGTATTGGGAATCGGCGGGCTGTTCTTTCGCGCTCAGGACCCGGACGCGCTCAACGCCTGGTACCGCGACCATCTGGGCGTCGGCGCCGGCTGCGCGGCTGAGGGCACGGGGCCGGTCGATGAATGGAGCTGGAACACCCAAGGCGGGCCGGTGGTGTTCGCGCCGTTCAAGGCCGACACCGATTATTTCGCCGCCGACAAGCAGTATATGCTCAACCTGCGCGTGAGTGCGTTGGATGGCATGGTTGAAGCGTTGACGGCGGCGGGCATTGCCGTCGAGACGCGCGACGAATGGAATTCGCCCGAAACCGGCAAGTTCGCGCGGCTGCACGATCCAGAGGGCAATGCGATCGAATTATGGGAAGTGCCCGCGGGGTGAGCGGCCGTTAGGGGCTGGCTGCAAGTGGTGTAAAGTCAACAGGCAGCTTTCGGACAGAGCTCGCCTAATGTTACCGGATCTTATCATCTCCTTTCCGTCGTCGGTCATGCGACTGCATGTATCCGGAGCTAATAGCCATGGCCAAGCCAAGCACCAATGCCGGGTATGCCGTCTTCTGACTGTAGCGTCTAAAAAACCTCGGTATTCCCGATAAAAATATGGAACGTAGAGGATTGGATCGCGGCTATTGCGGTTTGCCCGATATTATTCAAACACTGGAGTAATCCGCACCAGCTTGCCATCCGGAGAGTCCACCAGGACATAGAGCGAGCCATTCGGACCTTGCTCCACTTCACGAATGCGGCCACCGAGGTCCAGGCGTTGAACTTCGACAGCTTTGTCTCCGTCGATGTGGACGCGGATCAAAGCCCTGGACACCAGGCCGGTTAACAGCGCGTCGCCATTCCAGTCGGCGAATTCGGCGCCGTTGTAGAAGATCAAGCCAGCAGGGGCGATTGCAGGCGTCCAGAAATAGGCTGACGCTGTAAATCCGTCTCCATCGGTTGGCTTTGGCAGGGGTCTGCCGTCATAATTGTCGCCGTAAGACACACTCGGCCAGCCATAGTTCGCCCCCGGCGTGATCAGGTTGAACTCGTCTCCGCCCTTGGGTCCGTGCTCAGACGACCACAGCCGGCCATCGGGAGCGAAGGCAAGGCCGTATTGGTTACGATGGCCAAGCGACCATATCTCCCCCAGCGCACCCGGCGTGCCCACGAAGGGATTGTCCAGCGGTATGCTGCCGTCGAGGTTCAGTCTGATGATCTTGCCGAGTGTATTGTCGAGCGACCTCGCGGGCGCAAAGACCGCGCGGTCCCCTGCCGAAACGAACACGTAACGCCTATCAGGCGAGAAGGCGATCCTTCCCCCAAATTCGCCGCCGGAAACGATCTGGGGTGTTTGCCGCCAGATGACCTTGAAATTCTTCAAGTTGGGGGTGCCGGTCGTTTCGTCGAACTGTGCCGTAGCGAGTGCAAGCACTCCCTGGAAAGTTTTCGGATTCGCTAGGTAATCAGGATAGGCATAGGGACCATCGCGCGGTGTCCCTGGCGGGCTGGCCTCGGCGAACGTCAGGTAGATCGTTTTGTCGCTGGCATAGAGGGGGCTGATCGCCACGTCGTAAAGTCCGCTGATCGTCGGCAATCCCGATACCGTCTTCACGGCGCCGGGTGCGATGATGGATAGGGTCTTTGTCTCGTTGTCGGTTACCAGCAAACGATCATCGGACATGAACGCCATCGCCCATGGCGATTTGAACGGCGCGATCGTCATTTGCATGACACCGAGAATTTTCTTCGAAGGGGGTGGCGGGGTGGGGGTAGGGGTGGGGGTCGGTGTGGGCATCGACGGCGTAACGGTGACCGGCGGCTGCGACCCGCCATTGCCTCCACACCCGGACAGGATGCTCAAGGTGGCGGCAAGGCCGACGACGCGCCATTTCATTGCTTTAGCAGAATTAATTCGAATGTTGGACATGGTCGGTTTCATTACCCCTGAGGCTGTCCGCGACAGAGGCAGCTTTGATTAACGGGAGGCCCGGCTGAAAGTTCCGGTGCGATGATGTGCTTCAAGGGCCCGGTTCGCCGATAATCCCGATCGCCGACGGCTTGACCAAGGCCATACTCAACATCGTCTTTGCCGATCAGGCTGAGCACGCTTTAGCGGCAGGCCTTCACGTGCAGTCGGTCCAACCTATTGGTGGCGGCGTGCAAAGGGCATCTTGGGGCGGCAATTCATGTATCGCTGAACGCGACGAGCCGTCTTTTCAGTTTGCCGCCAATGTACGCTTCCTGCCAAGCCACGGCATTTGGCTTCGCCGACGCGCTCGGCCCAGGCTCGAAAAGCGACCGGTCGACCTTCGGGAGCGCCATGGCGGAGCCAGAACGGCAAGGCCTGGGGCGAAAGCAGCCATAGCAACGAAACGATCTCGTCCCGGCAAAGACGTGCCCTCGGCCAATGGCTAACGCCGCCGGCCGTGGCACCCACGCGCCCTAAATAGCCTCGCTCTGTTACTTCGGTGCCAGCACCATCAGCATCTGGCGGCCTTCCATGCGCGGATAGGCTTCGACCTTCGCCGTTTCCACCACATCGGCCTGCACGCGCTGAAGCAGCGCCATGCCGAGCTGGCCGTGGCTCAATTCACGCCCGCGGAAGCGCAAAGTGATCTTCACCTTGTCACCCTCGTCGATGAATTCGAGCACCTTCTTCATCTTCGTATCATAATCATGATCGTCGATGTTCGGACGCATCTTGATCTCCTTGATCTCCTGCGTCTTCTGGCTCTTGCGGGCG
>NCGD01000018.1 GCA_002281535.1 Sphingomonas sp. 28-63-12 | reverse complement strand
GATCCTCGGCCATGACGATGTCGAGGTGCATAAATATGCCGTGCAGATCACTGTCGCCGATGTGCGCGACGGCGCCTGCTCGTCCTCGACGCTGCAGGAAGCCGCCAGCTGGGGCAAGGTCAACACCGGCATCGAGCAGATGGTGTTTGCCGAAGCCGGCTCGGTCATGCCGCTGCTGGCGTCAGATGCTTATCATCGCGGCCTGTGGAAGGATCGCGCCAAGCGCCGCTGGGGCGCGATCTTTGACTAAGACCGCCGCTGGGGCGCGATCTTTGACTGATCGGTTGTAATTCTGATCGTACTAAGCCACCCCTCCCCCCGGAAAATCATTCCGGGGGGAGCTTTTCGTCATGAACAGTCCAATTCTTGCGCCAATCGTCGCGCTCATCGCCTGGTCGCTGGTGATGTGGCTCTGGATGTACGCCACCCGGCTGCCTGCGATGCAGAAAGCGAAGATAGATACCTTCAATCTTATCGGTGGCGATGGTGCCGACCTGAAAAAGGTCATCCCCACCAGGCAGCAATGGCCCGCGGACAATTACAATCACCTGCACGAACAGCCGACGATCTTCTATGCGATCGCCATCACGCACGCGCTGATCGGCACCGGCGACGGCCTGAACCTCACCATCGCCTGGGCCTATGTCGCGCTGCGCATCGCCCACAGCCTCGTGCAGGTGCTGGTCAACCGCGTGATCGTCCGCTTCACCCTGTTCTCGCTGTCATCGCTCTGCCTGATCGCGTTGACGCTGCACGCGGCAATGGCGATGCTCGGTGTCCACCACCTGTAAAACCGATTCAACTGGGAAGGGCCTGTACGCCCGCGAATGTGGGAGCCCAAGGCCTCCGGCATGGCGCTATTGGTTCTGGGCCCCTGCTGTCGCCGGGGTAAGGTGGCATTTCAATTGACACTGCCCCCGGTCGCCAGCGCGCTATCCAAACAACCGCGCCATCGATCGTTCCAGCATCATCAGCTGCCACAAGGTCCGGCCGTGTTCTGCGCGGCCGGCACGGTGGTCGGCGGCCAGCTTTTCAATTTCCGCCATCTCAAACCAGCCCGTCCCGCCCAGCACGCGTGAGCTGGCCAGCGCGGCGGCCTCGCTGGCCAACGGCCCGCGAAACCACGCGCTGATCGGCGTCACAAAGCCCATTTTCTGCCGGTAGAGAATGTTCTTGGGCAAATAGCGCTCCAACGCCTTTTTCATGATCCATTTGCCCTCGCCCGCCCTGATCCGCATCGATACCGGCAGGGTCGCGGCAAATTCCACCAATTTATAGTCAAGCAGCGGCTCGCGCGCTTCCAGGCTCACCGCCATGCTCGTCCGGTCGACCTTGGTTAGGATATCGCCGGGCAGCCAATGCTTGAAATCGGCATATTGGGCGCGGTCCAGCGCTTCGCGCGCCGGGGCCGCTCGCATCGTCTCGACATAGCGCGTCTCGGCAACGTGGCCGCCCAGCGCCAGTCGGGCGGCGTCGCTGAACAGCCGGGCACGCAGCGCCGGCGTGGTCACACCCACTGACCGCGCATAGGCCGTGGCGCCATCCTCAGCCAGCCCGAGCAGGGTCGTCTTGGCTCGGAACAGACGCGGCGCCCAGTCCGCCTTGGGATAATAGGCGCCCAAGGTCCCGAACAGCGCGGCGCGGTATTGCGCTGGGATCAGGCCGCGAACGCGCTCTTCGGCGGCCTGGAACTTGTAGCGGCGATAGCCGGCCAGCGCCTCATCGGCCCCATCGCCCGACAGCGCCACCGTCACACTTTCGCGCGCGAGTTCGCAGACCCGATAGGTGGCCAGCGCCGAGGCATCGGCGAACGGCTCGTCAAACGCCGCGACAAGAGTGTCGATCAGCGCAAAATCATCGGCGGCAACGATGCGGTCGCGGTGCTCGGTCGCGAACAAAGTCGCGATCTGGTTGGCATAGGCCCGCTCGTCATGGTCGGCGGCATCAAATCCGATTGTGCAGGTCTTCACTGCCCGTTTCGATTCCGCCGCCATCAGCGCCACCACCGCCGAGCTATCGACCCCGCCCGACAGGAACGCGCCAAGCGGCACATCGGCCAGCATGCGTGAAGCTACACCGGCGCGCATCAGCTCGGTGAGCTCGTCGCCGAGCGCCCGTGCCGATCCGGTCGCGCGGCGGCTGAAATCGAGGTCCCACCATTGCTGTGGTGCGGGCACCGGCTTCCCGCGCTCGATCAACAGGCTATGCCCCGCGGCGAGCTTTTGTACGCCGGTGACCAGGCAGCTATCATCGGGGACATAGCCATAGGCCAGATAATCCTCGACGGCGCGGATATCTGGCACGCGCCGCAACAGCGGGTGAACGAGCAGCCCCTTAAGTTCCGAGGCGAAGGCAACCCCGCCGTCCGACAAGGTGACATAGTGAAGCGGCTTTACCCCCAGCCGGTCGCGCGCCAGGAACAGGCTCTGGGCGCGGGCGTCGTGCAGTGCAAAGGCGAACATGCCGTTCAGCCGGTCGAGCATCGCCGGCCCCCAGGCGGCCCAGCCATGCAGCAGTACCTCGGTATCGCTGTTGGTCCGGAAATGGGCGCCCTTGGCCTCCAATTCGGCGCGGACAGCCTGAAAATTATAGATCTCGCCATTATAGGTGACGGTAATTGCCGCGTCGGCGCTTGCCATCGGCTGGGCGCCACCGCCTAGGTCGATGATCGACAGGCGCCGATGCCCCAATCCCACGCCGGGCGCGGTCCAAACGCCCGATCCATCGGGGCCGCGATGCACCTGCGCATTGGCCATCGCGCTGATTCGCGCGGGATCGACCGGCTTTGGCGTGGCAGGATAGAAAATACCGGCAATGCCACACATGCTGAACTGTCTATCCGTTCCGAAAGCCGCTGACTGAATGCCGCTCTAGTGGCCGCTCGCCACCTGGTCCACCAGACGATCGATGGGCCCTGCCGCCTGCACGAACTGCTCGATCGCCGCACGAGCGTCGCGACCGGGCAGAATTTGGGCCGATATGTGCACGGCAACCGCAATCGGCGGCATGCCAAGCAATTTGGCCTTAAGCGTTTCAAGTTTAACCGCGCGTGGGCTCGCTGTCAGGTTTCCGCCGATCCGATACCAGGTGACGACGATGCGCTCGATATGGCCCGGCGCGGTGATCCGCATGGCAGCGCCGCCCGCGATATCGGGCAGATCCTCGATCCGCACCCAACGATCATCCTCGCGCAGCGCCCCTGTCCCGAATGACACCAGCTCCTTGCCATCCCGCTGGCTGCCAAAAACGGCCAGCGCCAGATCAATCGCAGCCCCCTTCCCGTCGGCATAACGGCCGGCGAGGAAGTGATCGGCACCCGGATAATATGGGGCCCAGGGCGCGACCAGATTGGCATTGGTGCGCTGCCACCCCGGCACGCCGGGCAGCATGATGCGATCCGGCAGCCGGGCGACCTGCGCCGACAGCGCGCCTGCCCAGGCGGCAAAGGCCGAGGCCGATGTCAGCACCAGCGTTGCTGCGATCATGCCATCGATGCGAAAGCGCGGGACGCTGCGCAGCGCCGCGGCATCGAACCAGGGGGCATCGGGGTCACGATCGAACCAGCGCCAGCCGATCGCGATTACCGCTGCCATCACCAGCCCGAAAAACACCCAGCCATAGATGATATGGTCCATCCCGGTGGCGGCCTCGACCGAGGTCAGATGAGCGGCATAAATGGTTCCGAACGCGCGCACGCCATTGGCAATGATCGGTACCAACAGCGCCATCGCCATGAACGCGATGCGGCGTGGCCAGCTGACATAGGCGACATTGGCAACCAGCGTGCCATAGGCAATCATCGCGATCACGAATTTCGCGCCGGAACAGGCCTCTGCTACTTCAAAATAGCCGTTCGGAATGGTGATCAACACGCCATCGACACTGGCCGGAACGCCGACCGCATGCAGCATCGGCATCACCATTGCCACCGTCACGCCTTGCAACGGGGTTTCAAGCGACTCGCCGAAAGGCACCAGGAAAAAAGCGTAGGCGAGCGGAAAAAGCAGCCCGCGCGCAACTTGCGGGCCAAGCAAGGTCACGACTGCGCCCTGCAGCATCACGATCAATCCAAGATGACGTGCCAGCGCGACGCTGGCTGCGGCACCCATCAGCCAGCCGCCGCCGCCCAGCAGGATGATCGCCAGCCCAGGCGCCCAGCCGACCGGGCGCAGTCGGGCCAGATCATGGCGGCGCTGCCACACCAGCCATCCGATCACCGGGCCAATGAACAGGCAGTGGCCAAAGGTCGTACTGGTCCACCAGATACGGCCAAGGTCGGCGCTGTCATGGCCAAATAATATCAGCAGGATGAGCGCAACGCCGCCCAGCAATCCGCCTTGCCGGCGCCAGGCAGCTACCGCCCCCTCCCCGGCGTCCGCCTTGAAAGCGGCGGCCGGAAAGGCGATCGTCACGCCGCAGACCGGCGCATCGGCGGCGCCTTTTTGGTCAGCCCCAGGATCGAATCAAGTGCGGCAAGCCGGGCATCCCAGCCATAACGCGCGATCACTTGCTCGCGCGCCGCCTGGCCCAGCGCCATGGCCTTGACCGGATCGTCGAGCAGTCGGGTAACCGCTTCGGCGATTTCGCCGACGGTGGCGCCGGTATGGATCGTGTCCTTATGGTCGATCCCTTCGGCCGCAGCAGCGGAGGCAACCACGGGGCGAGCCATGGCCATGGCTTCAAGCACCTTATTCTGCACGCCGCGCGCCAGCTTGAGCGGTGCGACGACGACAGCCGCCGCCGCCAGCCAGCCGCGCACATCGGCAACCTCGCCGCTCACGATCACTCCGGGCTGCCGCGCGAGCGCCTTCACCGCATCGGTCGGGCTACGGCCAACGATGGCGAAACGTGCCTGGGGGTGAAGCACCCGAATATGCGGCAGGATCGTATCGACGAACCAGGTCACTGCCTCGATATTCGGGCGGTAATCCATCTGGCCGGTGAAGACGATCAGCGCGCCGGTCGTCTCGATCCGCTTGAACGACGCGGCTGGGTTGAAGAATTCGGTATCGATGCCGTTTTCCACGGCATAGACACGCTTGGCGCCGGTACGTTCGCGGAACAGGTCTGCCTCGGCTTCGCTGACGAAGATGCTGGCATCGACGCGTGCGGCCACGGCCTTTTCATGCGCCAACAGCAACTGGCCTTCGCGCTGCATCATCCAGCTGGTCAGCCCCGACGATGTCTTGGCATAGGCATCGAACTTGGCCGAATCCATGTCGACAAAGTCCATGATCACCTTCTGCCGCGGCTTACTTGGCAGATATTGGGCCATCTGGCTCGAATACACATAGATCGTATCGATCGAATGCCGCGCCAGGATATTGTCGACGGCTTCCTGCAGCGGGCCGTTTTCAAAGGCGGTAATCGAGACGGGCCGCCGAAACGCCAGCGCCTGAACCGCCGCGAGCCAGCGCGGCTTTGATCGCCAGATGATTGACCGGTTGCCTGTATACGGGGCCAATTCGTTCTTGCGCTTCAGATCGCGCGATTCGTCGGCAAAGGCGATCACGTGCACCCGTTTGCGCGCCGATAAATATTTGATGATGTTGAAACCACGGATCTTGTCGCCGCGATCGGGCGGATACGGAATCCGGTGGGTCAGGAATAGGATGTCGCCCATCAGCCAAGGCCCTTTGACAGTAGCGGCCCCAGGCGATTGGCAGCCCAAAGCGGCAGCTTGCGCCACGCCGCGACCTGCATCCGATAGCGGGGGCTGAGCGGATTGATCTCGCGCGGCGCCTGCCCCGTCGGCGCCCGCTTGGCATAATGCAGCGGCACCCCGTCGAATCCCCAATTCTTCTTGAACGCCGCAGGGCCCGTACCGGTCTTGGAACGCCCGAAATCAAAACGCGTGCAGCCGCGATTGCGCGCATGGCGCATCAGCGCGAAATACATAAGCTCATTCGCACGAAGATGGCGCGCGGCCTGCGTGCCGCCGCCCCAATAGGGATAAACTACGTCGTTCATATATAGGCTCAACACACCCGCCACCGCCGTTCCCCCTTGCCGTACGACAAGGATATCCGCGGAATCCCCAAATTCGCGTAAAATTTCCCGAAACAATCGCGCAGGGAAAACTGGCGTCCCCAGATTGCGCACTGACTGGGCATAGACTGAATAATGGTCTTTCAAGACGCTATCATGACGTCCCGTCTCGACGTCCAGCCCGGCGGCGATTCCTTTGCGGATTTCCGCCCGCTGCTTGCGTGGCACCGCTGCTAGTTCGGCCTCGTCATCGCCGGCGAGATCGCGGGCAAAGCCGAGATAGGTTGTCGAATCGGTCAGCCAGGGCGCGCCGGGCAACGGCCCGCCGCGTAATTCCATCGTCGGGCATCGCAACCGTTCCGCCAGCGCCCAGCCGGCATCGGCGAGCGGGGCGACGGCATCGTCATAAGCGGCCAAAATGCCCCCGCCGACGCCAAATCCAGTCGAAACCAAGGCGCGCCCAAACAATGGTGATCCGATTTCGGTGAGCGGCAAAATGCCGGCAATCTCGCCATTGGCGCGCTCGGCAACCAGGCAATGCGCGCGCTGGCCGCAACCGCGGGCAATGGCGGCATTCCATTCGGGTAAGTGAAACGGCGTTGCCGCTGGATGCGCCCGAACAAAGGCACCAATCCGCGCGCGATCTTCGCCATCGGCCAAATCGGCAGCGCGCAAGCCCAGTGGGATGGAGAGCAATGGCACCGTCATGGCAAGCGCGCGGCCTCACAGGCCACAACGGCGTCGACCCGGTCCCAGAGATGCGCCGCGATCAGATGGCGCAGCTTGCCGGCCATCGCGCCCAGCCGGCTGTAATGGCGCAGCTTCGATTTCAAGGGGGCCTTGGCCACGCGCGGCTGTTCGGGGTCGATTTCCCAAGGATGGAAATAAAACACGGCCGGCCGCGCGGTTTCAACGTTGACGCGGTCGATCGCCCAGCCGGTGATCGCACCGGGGAAAAGCCGGAAAAAGCCGCCGCCGGTCGCCATGTCTCGGCCAGCAAAGCGCGCAATCGTGATCGGCAACTCAATCAGATCGGCGCCTTCCAGCGGTCTGTAGGCGAAGCGCGGCGCTTCCGGCCATCCGTAATGATCATGGGCGATCGGCGCGACGCTTGAGGAATAGCGATAGCCTGCTGCCGCCAGTTCGGCATGCGCCCATGGCGTGCGCTGGTCGATCGAGAAGCTCGGTGCACGATAGCCGGTGACGGCGGTGCCTGCCGCATCCTCGATCGCGATGCGCGCTTGCTTGAGATCGGCGCGAAATTGCCCGGGGGTCAGCGTGAAGACGCGTCGATGGTCCCAACCATGGCTGGCGATCTCGTGCCCGGCTGCAACGATCCGTCGCACCAGCGCCGGGTTGCGCTTGGCGACCCAGCCAAGTGTGAAAAACGTCGCCTTCACCCCGGATTCGGCAAACAGCGCCAGCACCGCGTCGGTGTTGCGCTCGACGCGCGGGGCGAGATGCTCCCAGTCGGCCTTGTCGATCACCTTTTCAAAGGCACCGACCTGGAACCAGTCCTCGACATCGACCGACAGCGCGTTGCGCACCCGGGTGGCGATGATCGGGCCGATCGCGTTCATGCCGCCGGCCCCCGCAAGGCCGACAGATCGGGGCGATGATTGTCGCTCTCCACCCAGTCGATCAGCAGCGTCAATATCCGGCGCAGCGCCAGTTCCTGATCCTCGAGCCGCCCTTCGAGCGCCTCGATCCGGCCAATCAGCCGGGTGCGATCGGCACTCTCAGGCGCCAGCGATTCCGGGGGCTCGGGCGGGCGCGGCTCTTGCCAGCTATCGGCATGACGCATCGGCAGCGGCTCAGGCTCGGCAGCCACCACAGGCGGTGCAGGCTTGGCCGCTGGCGGCGTTGGCGCCATGATTGGTGCTGCATCGGCGCTCACCGCTGCGGCCGGCGCCGCTGGCATGTCCCCGGCAATATCGGTGATCACGGCTTCGACGGCGCGCCCGTCGATCGTGTCGATCTGTTCGATTGCGCCGAACAGCATAACACGCCCGGCAAGTTGATTCAGGCGGCGCGGGACGCCAGCCGATCCGCGATACAGCGCGGCAATCGCGTCGGGCGTGAAGTGGGGCCGCCCCTGCCAGCCAACCACAGCCAGCCGGTGGCGCATATAGGGTTCGATCTCCTGCGGCCCCATCGGATCGAGGTGATGCATCGCGATGACGCGCTGGCGAAGCTGTTCTAGCCCGGCTGCGCCGTGCAGCTGGCGGCGGAATTCGGGCTGGCCGAGCAGGAAGATCTGCAACAGCGCATGGCCGCCAGCCTGAAAATTCGACAACATCCGCAATTCCTCCAGCGCCGATACCGGCAGCGCCTGGGCTTCGTCGACGATCAGCAATGTCCGCCGGCCGCTGCGCGCCACGGCGTGAAGGCCACGCTCGATCTGGGTCAGTAATTGCGCTTTGACCATGCCGGTCGGGTCGATATCGAGCCCGCTGGCGACCATCCGCAACAGGTCTTCCGCCTCGATCTGGGTGGAAACGATCTTGATTGCGTGCAACCGTTCGCGGTCGATCGTCGCCATCAAATGGCCGACCAGCGTCGTCTTGCCCGCGCCGATATCACCTGTAACTACGATAAAGCCTTCGCCCTGGCTTAGGCCATAGCCGAGATAGGCCATCGCCTTCTTGTGCGTGGCCGATTCGAACCAGAATCGCGGATCTGGCGTCAGCTGGAACGGCCGGCCGCTCAATCCGTAATGATCGTCATACATCCAGCATTATCCCAGTTGGGCAGCATGCCCCAACATCCTCAGAACGAATAGCGGGCACCAAGCAGCGCCTGCACCGAAACCGCCGTATCCAGCCCCTGACGGTTGAAGCTGTAGACGCCGACCGACCCCTGCGTCATCAGCTTGCCGAAGCGGCGGCTGAGCGATCCCGTTGCGCCGACGCCGTAAACCCCTGCTGCACCGGCAATGCCGCTCTTGTAATAATTGGCAAAAGCAGTGGCGTCGATCGAGGTATTGCTGTCAAGCGCGCGGGCGATAAAGGCCTGCGCATAATAACTTTCGTCGCTTATGCCGTTGACCGTGAAGCCCTGGGTGCCCGCCGGCGAGAGGAATTCGCGATTGGCATAGCCGGCGCCGACCCCGAAGGTCAGCGGGCCACGGCTCACCGAAACGATCGCATCGACCCCGCGCGAACGATAGGCGGCGGTGCTGACCGATTGTAACGCGCTGTTGAGGCAATTCCCCGCCGCGCCCCCCTGCGCACCGAACACGCAGCCATTAAAATCCCCACCCAAACCAGTGCGATTCGCGTTGAAACTGGTGCCAATATTGGCAAGGCCATTTTGCAGCTGGCGGCCAAAGGTCTGGACACCGTCATAGACGCCGATGCGGATCGCCATGCTTTGCGTCGGTGCATAGCTGAACGACCCGGTGATGCTCGTCGAACCATAACGCTTCCCGACCCGCGCTTCGAGCTGGGTCCGCTTGCTGGGCCGCCAGATCACGCCGGCATCGTAATAGATGCCGTCGAAACGATAGGCGATGCGCGCCGGGCTGGCCGGATCGGTCTGGAAACGCCCATTGCGATCAGCAACGGGCTGACCGCTTGAATCGAGCACGGCATCGCGCTGCGTCACCTGAATATTTTCATAGCCTGCCCCGCCGATGATCGCGAGTGACCCGGCAACCGGGACCAGGATGTCGGCACGGGCAAATTTGCCCTCATATTTCTGATCGAGCTGCGTGGCGTCGTCGCGCTCCCACCCACCGCTGACCGTTACGCCAACCGGCAGGACGGTTCCCGCTTTGAGGTTGAGGCTGGCCTGGGCAACCTGGCTGCGCGAACTGTCGAACGCATCGAGACGGGGCTGGCCGGGGGCGACACCAGTCGAACCAGCGGCCTCGGCCTTGGTATAGCCAATCCGGTAGCTCGCACTCACACCAAGGTCGCCAACATCGGTACCCAGCGTCGGGCCGCCATAGACCGAATAGATCTGGCTGATATTATCGACATTGCCGACCAACGATCCCGGATTAGCACCGCGGATATCGGCGCGCGCGCGCGTCGCGATCGCCCCGCCTTCGACGCTGAAACCCGGCGCAACACGCACAGCGGCGCGGGCCAAACCACTGTGCACATCGTTATCGTTGAGGCGCGACTGATAGCCAAAACGGCGTTCATAGCGGTAGCTTACCTGCGCCTCGACCCGCCGCGTTGAGATCGACGCATCGACCCCGGCTGCGACGGTCGAGTAGGTAAGCACGTCGTTGGTGTTGAGATCAGCAGTAACAATCTGGCTGATCTCGATATAGGGCGTGATCTCCCGCTTGCGGGCGTCGGCCGGCGTTGCCGCCATGCCGCCGGCGCCAAGCGCGACGATGATGAGCGCGAACCGCGTCATTGGGGCTCCTCCAAGCCATAATAGCTGCCGAAACGGCGCCCCCCGGGCGCGTAGGAAACTGCATTGAGCACGAGCTGGATATGCGCGCAGCCATCGAGCAGCCCGACCGCCTCACGCAGATCGCCTTCGCTGGTCTTGTCGGCCCGGACGACCATCATGATCTGGCCGACATGGAGCGCAAGCGTTGCCGCTGGGGACGCCGCCAGAGCAGGGGGTGAATCGAAAATCACGATTCGCCGGGGATCGGCATCGAGCAACTGCTGCAGCAAGGCGGGCGTGCGGTCACTGGCGAGCAGTTCTGTATCAAGGTTGCTCTTGCTGCCGGCCGGCAGCAGGCTGAGCTGCGGCACATTGGTCCTGACGATACAGGCTTCGACATCGATCGCCGGGTTGGCGAGCGCGTCGAGCAGACCGGGGCCTTCCGCCAGCCCGAGACGGGCCATCACATCGGGCTTGGCAAAGTCTGCATCGACGAGCAACACTTCGGTCTCGCGCTCGGCCGCCATCGACAGCGCAAGATTGAGCGAACAATAGGTCTTGCCCTCATTGGGATTGGCCGAGCACACTAGGATGGTGCGCGAGCGATCGCCCTCGGCCGCATTGACGGCACGGGCCGTCAACAGCAGTTGACGCTTCACGAGACGGAATTCTTCGGCCAGAACACCAATCGCAGCGCCGGGAATGAGCAGACCCTGGGCCGCCAGCAAGGCTCGGTCGATCACCCCGTCATGCCGCCGCGGCAGCGGTGCCGGCGGCGCGTCGCGTTGGGGCGCCATCTCGGCGATGCCGGGGGCTTCATCCGGAGCGGCAATCGGCAGGTTTAATGGCAGAGGCGCCGCATCGACCACGGCAGCAGGTGATGCCGGTGCCGGTGCCGTCGTCGTGATGCTGCGAAATTCCGCCTGAAAGTCATAAACCGCGGCTGCACGCTCCAGCAGCGAGCCACCGGCTCGAATGGGACGCATTTCGCTCATGCCGCTAGCCCCCGCTGCAGGAATTCAACGCCGATGAGCGCAACGTAGGCGACGGCAAGGCCACCTGCTCCGCCAGCAAAATAGGTTAAGCGCTTGGCACGGATCGCGCGCTGCGCATCGGTCACCATTTCGCCGATCGACCCGATCACTGGCATTCCGGTTGCGCGCTCCAGCCGGCTCGCGGTCGGAAAAGTCGTGCGTAAATGGCCAAAGACGAAGGCAGCGCCAATCCCTGCGCCAAGCCCAGCAATGAGCACGCCGGTCAGCAGCAAGGGCCGGTTGGGGGCGGTCGGCGCGCGTGGGGCGGTTGGGGGATCGATCACGCTGAACTTGATCGCATCGGTCTGGTTCTGGACCTGACCACGCAGCTTGATGTCCTCGCGATCGCCCAGCAATTTGTCATATTGATCCTTGAGCACCTGATAGTCGCGCTCCAGCTGCGCCTGTTCGGCGGCAACCCCTGGATCACCGTTCAGCTTTGACTGGAGTTGATCGAGGTCATTTTGCAGTTGTGCCTTGCGCGCGGTCAGCGCGGCGACCTGCGCCTGTTTGTCGGCCTTCAGCGATTGCAGCGACAGATAGGTGGGGTTGGTCGCCCCCGCCCCGACCGTGCTCAGTGGTTCCGCGCGCGCCGCGCCCTGTGCCTGGGCGAGCTGGCTCTTGAGCGCGACAACATCGGGATGCGATTCTGTGAAGCCGCGCCCGCGTGCTTCGGCGAGCTGTCCCTGAATAGCGGCAACACGCGCGCGGGCCGGTCCGGCCGCACCGCCGCCGACTCCAGCAAGATTGGGGGCAACGCCCGCCATCTGACCCGTGATCGCCGCCAGCCCGCTCTGCGCCGCGGCAAGGTCCCCATCGACCTGTGCCATCTGGCTACGGGCCGTGCCAATCCGGTCGTTAAGTGTGCCGCTGCCGGGTAGCGCACCAAGATAGCGATTCTGGAAATCGGCGCGTTTGGCCTCGCTGTCCTGCAGCTGCTTCTGGCGCTGGGCGAGTTGGCCGTCGAGAAACTGCAGCGTCTGGCTGGTTTCGTCGCGATTGCCGGCGAGATTTTCCTCGACGAAAATGTCGATCAATTTTTGGACAATCTGGCGCGCAAGCTTGGGGCTCGTCGAGTTTGCGGTGATTTCGAACAAATTGTCCTGTTGGGCGGTGATCTTGATTGCGGCCTGTAGCGCGGCCACTCGGTCGGCGACATCGCGATCGTTGGCGACGCTTGCGGCGAGATCGGTGCCGCGAACGACCTTTGACAGATTGACCGCAGAGGTCAGCGTCTGCCGGACGCGATCGACATCCTTGGCCTGTTCATCGGCAGTGATGCCGATCTTGCTGGGCAGGATCGACTGCATCTGCACTGAAATGCGCGCCCGCGACAAATAGCTGTTTGGAATTTGCGCCACGAACAGCCAGCCGAGCACGCAAACGGCCCATGCCACCGCCAGTGCAAGCCAGCGCCGGGCCCAGATGCCGTGCAGTGCAACCCGCACTTCGTCGTAAAGGCCATTCATGCCATCGCCCTCAAAACATGCTTTCCGGGATGATGATCACGTCGCCGGGTTGCAGCTTCACATTGGCGGAGGAATCGCCGTTCTTGAGCAGGCTGGAGAGCCGCAGCGAAAACTCGGTCTGGCGGCCGGTATTGCGATCGTAACGGATCAGCCGGGCCTTGTTGCCGGCAGCATATTCACTTAGCCCGCCGACCGCGATCATCGCGTCGAGCAGCGTCATATTGGCGCGATACGGCAGCGAGGCGGGCTTTTCGGTCGCACCGACGATGCGGACCTGCTGGCTGAAGGTGCCAGAGAAATTTTCGACGATCACCGAGACGATCGGGTCCTTGATATATTCGCCCAGCGCGATCTTCATATCATCGGCGAGCATCGCCGGCGTCTTGCCGACGGCGGGCATGTCGCTGATCAGCGGCGTGGTGATACGGCCATCGGGGCGCACCTGGACTTTCGCCGACAGCTCGGGGTTGCGCCACACGAAGATGTTGAGCTGATCGAGGGGCCCGATCACATATTCCTCGCCGGGCTGCTCCTGCGAGGTGACAAAGGCAGCTGCGGGCAATTCCGGGCGACCGCCGCCAGGGATGCACCCCGACACCAATGCCGCAGCCGCAATTGGACCGCCAAATACCCTGGAAAACTGCTGCAAACGCATCACTTGACCCTCCGGCTGGCGCGCGAGGGCCGGTGACGTCATCCGGCTTCACACAAAGCTATGGCCAGTGATATCGGTTCAAGAGGTGAAGATAGCGTTAGGATTGTCTCTTAGGCCCGCCAGAAGCTCGGTTGGCAGGGCATGGCCGAGAAAGGCGGTTGGGCTTGCCGACAGGCCGTAAGCGCCAGCCATGAAGATCGCGATAAGATCACCCGCGGTCGCAACCGGCAGCTCGACCTGATCGGCGAGCCGGTCCAGCGGCGTGCACAGGCAGCCAACGATCGTTGCCGTTTCGACCGCGGTCGCGCCCATCAGGCCAGCGACGGCGACCGGGTAGTTGCGCTTGACGACGGTACCGAAATTGCCGCTCGCCGCCAATTGATGGTGCAGCCCGCCATCGGTGATCAGAAACGTCTCGCCGCGGCTGACCTTGCGGTCAACCACGCGGGTCAGATAGACGCCGCAATCACCAACCAGCCAGCGACCGAGCTCGACAACAAAGCTCGTCTGCGCGAGCGCGTTGGATTTTGACGCCAGGCCGTCATTCAGTGCGATGCCGATCGCCTCCACATCGACTGGCTCGTCACCGGGAAAATAGGGAATGCCAAAACCACCGCCGAGATTGACGAGCGGTGGCGCCGCGCCAATCGAGTCGGCCAGTTCGCCGGCCAAAGCCAAGGTTGCCGCCTGCATCTCGATGATCGCGCCAGTGTTCAACGTCTGCGATCCGGCAAAGATATGCAAGCCGCGCCATTCGGCCCCGTTAGCGATAATCATCGCCACCAGCCCCGGCACCGCCTCGGCATCGACCCCGAAGGGAGAGGCACGTCCGCCCATTCGCATGCCAGATCCGCGCAGTTCGAACGACGGATTGACCCGCACCGCGAGCCTGGGTGCAACACCCAACTTCTCGCCAATCGCCAGCGCGCGCCGGGTTTCTCCTTCGGATTCCAGATTGATCGTTACCCCAGCGCTGATCGCCGCCGCCAATTCGTCATCGCGCTTGCCGGGGCCGGCGAAACTGACCGGCTTGCCCGGCGCTTCCGTGGAGACCAGGCTCAATTCCCCCGCAGAAGCGATATCGAGCCCATCGATCATCGGCGCGATCGCCCGTATCAGAGGGGCAAACGGGTTCGCCTTGACGGCATAGTGAATGCCGACGCCAACGGGCAACGCCGCCCGCAATCGGGTAATGCGCGCCGCGACCATCGCGAAATCATAGATGAAAAACGGCGTATCGCCAGCAATATCAGCCCATTGTTCGACGGTTTTGCCAGCAATGACGAGCATGCCGGTCTGGGCTGCGAAGGCCTGCGGAATTGGCCCCATCGGTTTCATGCCATTGTCTCGCGCTTGAGCAACGCCCGGTCCAGCTTGCCGTTGGCATTGCGCGGCAAAGCATCGCGCCAATGATAATGAGCCGGCTGCATGAAATTAGGCAGATCACGCCGCAGCCTGGCGCGCAAGGCCTGCTCGGCTATCGCTGCCGGCCCATTGGCGCGTGCCACCACGTGAATGACCTGGCCGAGCCTGTCATCAGCGACGCCGATCGCCACGGCTTCTGCCACCTCCGCCCCCGCCAGCACCACTTCCTCAATCTCGGTGGGGCTGATCCGGTTGCCTGCCGATTTGATCATCTCGTCCTCACGTCCGACAAAGCGGAATAACCCGTCCTTGCCCTCGATCACCTGATCGCCCGAGAACACCGCCGTTCCCTGCATCGTGAAATAATCGGGCGCGGGGCGGAACCGCTCGGCCATGCGTGCCTCATCGCGCCAATAGCCCATCGAGACCAGCGGGCCGGCATGAACGAGTTCCCCGGGCTCGCCCGGTGCCGCACGATGGCCATCGGCGCGCACCGCCATCACCTCGGCAAACGGGATTGCCCGGCCCATCGATTCGGGATGGTCATCGACCAACGCCGGATCGAGATAAGTCGATCGGAACGCCTCGGTAATGCCATACATCGGATAGAGATCGGCCGCCGGAAACCGCTCGCGCAAGGCCCGGACCATCCGCACCGTCAAAGCCCCACCCGAATTGGTCAGGCGCTTCACCGCATGTGCGGTCGCTGCCGGCCAAACGACTTCGAGCAATTGCGCCCAAAGCGGCGGCACCCCCGCCAACGTCGTCGCGCCGAAGCGATCGATCGCCTTCATGACGTCACGTGGCGTGAGATAATCCAGCGGGATCACGCTTGCGCCGGCGGCCCAGCTCGAGAGCAACTGATTCTGCCCGTAATCGAAGCTAAACGGCAGCACGCACAAGGTCCGATCATCGGGCATTATCCGCAAATAATGCGCTACGCTGACCGCGCCGAGCCACAAATTGGCATGGCTGAGCATCACCCCCTTCGGGCGTCCGGTCGATCCCGAGGTGTAGAGGATCGCCGCCAGTGCCTGCGGGTCGGCCGAACTTGGCCGCCTGACGTCGGTTGAGATGAGCGCCTCATCCAGTATCTGACGACAGGACGGTGGCACATCGCCCGGCGCGAGCGTCGCCGCCCGCGCGGGCTGCGTGATTAGGAGCGCGGCCCCGCTATCGGCAAGGATATGCGCAACCTGAGCGTGCTTGAGCAGCGGATTGATTGGCACATGGACCAGCCCAGCGCGCGGTGCGGCCAGCGGCAGGAGGCAGGCGGCGCGCGTCTTGGAGAGCCAGCTCGCCACCCTGTCGCCCGGAGCCAGTCCCTGCCCGGCGAGGAATGCCGCCATCTCTCCGACAGCGCGCTCAAGGCCGGCGAAATCGAGCGTGCCACCGCGATCGGCGATCGCCAGCGCCGTCGGGTCGCCGCGACCAGGCAGGTGATCGATCGGTCGGGGCACTGGGTCGAGCGGGATCATACCCCTTGATACCGGCTCGGGCTGCGCTGCCAAGGGGGCGACGTTCGACGGGTGCAGAGCTTGGCAGGCGCGCGGCAATTCTCTAACGGCCTCGCTCAGCAGAAACAGCTTGAGGGTGGTCCAGTTGGGTCGAATGGGTGAAGCCGAGGTTGAAGCGACGGTCCGCGCGGTCCTACGCGACGTGCTGGCGATCAGTGATGAGCGGATAGCGGGCTTTACCGATGACACGCCGCTGTTCGGTGCATTGCCCGAATTCGATTCGCTCGCGGTTGCCGGCGTACTGACCGAACTGGAGGACCGGCTGGGCATTCTGATCGAGGATGACGAGGTCGATGGCGAAATGCTGGCGACCTTCGGCGCACTGACCCGCTTTGCTTCCGAACGGGTCCTCATGTGATCGATCATTACGACTGGGCAGGCGGCCGCGAGGCGATGCTGCGCTTCGGCCCCGATACCGGCCCGGTCGTGATGATGCTGCTCCCGCTATTCGAGGAGCATAACCGCACGCGGACCTTTGCGGTGACCATATGCCGGGCACTTGCGGACCTTGGCGTGGCGAGTGTGCTCCCTGATCTGCCGGGCCAGGGCGAGAGCCTGCTACCGACAGAGGCCGTGACGATTTTCTCGCTGCGCGAGTATGTGGAATCATTGGCTGACCATATCGGTCACGAGCGCAAGGCCTATATCGCCGCTATTCGCAGCGGGGCGATGCTCGACAGTTTTGCGATCGTGGCTGGGCGTTGGTATCTGTCGCCACATGACGGACCGGCGCTGCTGAAGGACCTTACCCGCGCCAAGCAGGCTCAACTCGGCCTGTCGGTAACCCTTCCGGCCTGCTGGTATCTGGACGGCGACCTGCCCGACGGTGCGCCCGATCCCGCCGTCGAGATCGCCGGCAACCTGATCAACCCCCTGCTGTTGGCCGATCTGGAAGCCGTCAGCCCCATCGACGGCGGCGTTCTTCGCATCGTCCGCCTTGAGAGCGACCCTGCCGCTGCCGACGCCAAATTCCCCGGCGCGCCCCTCTGGCGGCGCTCGGAGCCAGGCAATGACCCTGCCCTCGCCGCCTTGCTCGCGGCCGATATTGCCGATTGGGTGCGCCAATGCGCCGGCTGATCGAGTTCCCCTGTGAAGGCGACACGCTGGTTGGTTCGATCGACGAGGCGGCGGGCACGACCGGGTTGCTCATCGTCTCTGGCGGTAACGAAATCCGCGCCGGTGCACATCGTGGGATGGCGCTGCTCGCCGCCGAGCTCGCCGCGATCGGCACGCCTGTATTCCGCTTCGATCGGCGTGGCATCGGCGATTCCACGGGCGAAAATGGCGGATTTACGTCGTCCGGACCTGACGTCATGGCGGCAATCGCCGCCTTCCGGGCTGCTGCACCGCATATCGACCGAGTGGTCGGCTTCGGCAATTGCGATGCGGCTACTGCATTGCTGACCGACGCCGGCGACGGCTTCGACCGGCTGGTGCTGGCCAACCCGTGGGTCGTAGAGCCTGCCGACGATTTGCCGCCCGCCGCCGCCATCCGCGCGCGCTATGCCGATCGGTTGCGCGATCCGGCCAGCTGGGCGCGAATGTTCACGGGGCGAATTAATATTGCCAAGCTTATGATTGGCTTGACTAAAATTGCTCATAGCCGCTTGGAGGCCACGCCGCTCGAGCAGTCGGTTTTCACAACGCTGGCCGCCCACCGCGATGCCCGGGTAATCCTCGCCACTGGCGACGCCACAGGCATTGCCTTTGCCGATGCCGCTCGACGCCTCGGCTATGGTGCTGCACCTATCCTGATCGACACTGCCTCGCACAGCTTTGCCCGGGCGAGTGACAAGGCCGCGTTGCTGGCGGCGATCACTGCCGCCCTGGCCTGACGGTCATTCAGCGGCTTCGGCAACCTTTTCAAAATCTGCCTCGGCCAAGAAGCGTTCGGCGTCCAGCGCGGCCATGCAGCCCGTGCCCGCTGCCGTGACTGCCTGGCGATAGATTTTGTCCATTACGTCGCCACAGGCAAACACGCCGTGCACGCTGGTGTTGGTGGTGCCCTTCTCAACCTCGATATAGCCATCCGAATCGAGGGCCAGATGTCCCCGAAACAGCTCGGTCGCCGGATGATGGCCGATCGCCACGAACCCACCCTCGACATCGACAATCGACGCGTCGCCGGTCACCCGATCGAGCAGCTCGATTCCAACCAGTCCCTCAGGCGTGCCGCCGCCGACAAAGGCGCGGACTTCCTTGTTCCACAGCACGGTGATCTTGGGGTTGGCGAACAGGCGATCCTGCAAAATGCGTTCGGCTTTGAGAGTGTCGCGGCGGTGGATCAGTGTTACGTCGTCGCTATGATTGGTGAGGTACAAGGCTTCCTCGACTGCCGTATTGCCGCCGCCGATCACCGCTACCTTCTTGCCGCGATAAAAGAAGCCGTCGCAGGTCGCACAGGCGCTGACGCCCTTGCCCTTCATCAGCTCTTCGCTGTCGAGCCCGAGCCATTTGGCCTGCGCGCCCGTCGCAATGATCAGTACATCGCCTTCATAGATGTCGCCGCCATCGCCGATCAATCGGAACGGGCGCTTCGACAGATCGACCGAGACGATCGTGTCGTACATCAGCCTTGTGCCGACATGCTCTGCCTGGCCCTGCATCTCTTCCATCAGCCACGGGCCCTGGATCACCTCGCGAAAGCCAGGGTAATTTTCGACATCGGTTGTCGTCGTCAGCTGCCCGCCGGGCTGGATGCCCTGCACCAGGATCGGCTTCATGCCTGCCCGCGCACCATAGATGGCAGCAGACAGACCGGCAGGGCCGGAACCGATGATCAGCATGCGGGTATGATGGGTAGCGGGCATTGCGCGGGTCTTTCGGCTGTGGCTCGCCCGGTCTGTAGGGAAGATCGGGCCTGGGTTGCAACATGGTGTTCGCAGCCACCTGCACAATCGTTACGTTAGAAGAGTTTTGCTTGGCGCACCAATCGCGGTGCTTGGGCCGGCCGATCCGCGGCGGCAAAAATGGTAGCGAAGGAGGGACTTGAACCCCCGACCCCAGGATTATGATTCCCGTGCTCTAACCAACTGAGCTACTTCGCCCCACTGGGACACGCCGACTGGCGAGGGCGGGGCTATAAGTGCGGCTTCGCCCCCGGTCAACCACCGCAACGCAGCTGCATGCCTATCGAAACATATGTCGGCTGATCAACGCCCAGGGGCCACCGCGATACCACCATGCCGCCAGCCCGGCGATCGCCAGCGGCCGGGGACGAAAATCAGCTTGAAGCGCCATCGTCAACGCTTTGGCGTCAGCGGGCGGAACCTTGTTCTGCACGGTGATGTGCGGCCGCCAAGGGGCTGCGTCCTGCGGAAGGAGCAATGTCGCAAACGCGGCAGCCAGGCGAGCGCGGATCATCTCAAGGTCAAGCGATTCAATACGAAACGCGGTGCCGCGCCCCAACGATATCAACCCGACAACCCTTGCCGCCGGTGCTGGCACGCGGCGCGTTTCGTCGGCAAGCCGCTGGCGAATCTCCGCCTCCAGCGAGGGCATCAGGTGATGAAACATCGTCAGATGCGCAGCCAACTGATTACGTTCCGGCGGAAAATGGGCGCGGCGTAAGCCATCGAAATGCGCGAAATCCTCCTTGCCGAGCAGCGCGGTGATGATGATCGGCGCGGCTTCTTCACGGTGGTCCGGCGGCGCGATCAAATCTCGACCTGGCTGCCCAGTTCGACCACGCGGTTGGTCGGCAGGCGGAAAAACTCCATCGCGCTTTCGGCATTACGCAGCATCCAGGCGAACAATTTCTCACGCCAGATCATCATGCCGGGGTGATCAGATGGCAGCAACGTCTGGCGCGACAGGAAGAAACTCGTGTCCATCATCCGGAAACTAGCGCCGCAGTCTTCGATCCGGGCGAGCGCAGCGGGGACGTCTGGCTCCTGCATGAAGCCATATTTCAGGATCATCCGGTGGAAGCCATTGTCGAGATGCTCAAGGTGGCAGCGACCGTGGTCAGGGCAGTAGGGCTCGTCCATGATCTTGACAGTCAGCAGGATGATGCGTTCGTGGAGCACCTTGTTGTGCTTCAGATTATGCAGCAGCGCGTGCGGCACGCCCTCGGCGGTCGATGTCATGAACACGGCCGTCCCGGGCACGCGCGTTGCTGTGTTTGCGGCCGATTGGATGAACACTTTCATCGGCATCGCCGAATCGCGCATCCGCGCGATCATTAGCTGGCGTCCCTTCGACCATGTCGTGAGCAGTACGAACACGATCAGCCCGATCAGCAGCGGGAACCAGCCGCCATCGGGAATCTTGGTCATGTTCGCTGCCAGATAAGCGCCGTCGACCACGAACAGCAGAGCGAGCAAAGGCGCCGCAAAATAGGTTGGCCAATTCCACAACCGAAACAGCACCACCGCCAGCAGGCAGGTGTCGATCGTCATCGCGCCCGTCACGGCGATGCCATAGGCAGAGGTGAGGTTGGATGACGTGCGGAACGACAGCACCAGCAGCAACACCATCACCAGCAGCGCCCAGTTGACGATGGGGATATAGATCTGCCCCGCAGTCGAGGCGCTGGTGTGCTCGATCCGCAGCCGCGGCACAAAACCGAGCTGGATTGCCTGCTGGGTTACCGAGAAAGCGCCGGAAATCACCGCCTGGCTCGCAATGATCGCTGCCATCGTCGCCAGGATAACCAGCGGGAGGCGGAGTATTTCCGGGGCGAGCAGGTAGAAGGGGCTTTGCAGCGCGGTCATGCCGTCGCGTGAGAGCAGCGCGCCCTGACCCATATAATTGAGGATCAGCGCTGGCAGGACGAAATAGAGCCATGACCGGCGGATCGGATTGCGGCCGAAATGTCCCATATCGGCATAGAGCGCCTCCGCCCCCGTCACCGCGAGCACCACTGATCCCAGCGCCAGAAACGCCCGCAACGGATCGTCGGCAAAGAATTCGAACGCATAGGCAGGCGACAGCGCCCAGAGAATTTCCGGGCTCTTGGCGATGCTGATCACACCTAGCGTGGCGATCACGAGAAAATAGGCGAGCATGATCGGCCCGAAGAACAGCCCAACCTTTGAGGTCCCGCTTCGCTGGATCGAAAACAGGCCGACGATGATCACCACGGCGAGCGGCAGTACCAGCGCGCCAAAGCCCGGTGCCGCGATCGTCAGCCCCTCCACCGCGCCCAGCACGGACACAGCCGGCGTAATCATGCTGTCGCCATAAAAGAGCGCCGTAGCAAACACGCCGAGCAAGATGATTCCCTGGCTCCAGCGCTTGTTCCTGGTCCGCCCCGAAATCAGCGCGAGCAGCGCCAGGCTGCCCCCCTCTCCCTTGTTGTCGGCGCGCATGATGATCGAGACATATTTCAGCGTCACCACCACCATCATCGACCAGAAGATCAGGCTGACAACCCCCATGATGTGCATCGCATCCAGGGTCAGCTTGTGATGGCCGGCAAAGGTTTCGCGAAAGGCGTAAAGCGGGCTGGTGCCGATATCGCCGAACACCACCCCGATCGCGCTGATCGCCAGCTTGATCGGACCGTCAAGATGATGCGCATGGGCGTGAGCTTCAGCCGCGCCCCCGTCTTCAGCTGATGCCGGCGCGCTCGATCCCGGGGCAGCATTCTCGAGCGATGGCTCGATCACCGGCGGGGTCGCCCTGCCACAAGGGGAATGAAAATGGTCATGAATGGGCGACTGCTTGCGCGGTTATTACAGCGGCGGGCCCTAGCATGCACCATAAGGGGCGGCAACGGCGCAATCTGCGGCGTGTCACCACGCCAAACAGCTACGGGACAAGGCGAAAGCCCGGCGCTATAGCCCAGCGCCTAATCATAACCGGAGTGGGTCAATGCGAGTCGGTGTGCCTAAGGAAATCAAGAACCACGAATATCGCGTGGGGTTGACGCCCGCGTCAGTCGCCGAACTGGTCCGCGCCGGGCACAGTGTCGTCGTCCAAACGGGCGCCGGCTTGGGGATTGATTTCGAAGATAGCGACTATGTCGCGGCCGGCGCCCGGATCGTTGCCGATGCGCCGACGGTGTTTGCCGATTCCGACATGATCGTAAAGGTAAAGGAACCGCAAGCGAGCGAGATCGCGATGCTGGAATCACGGCACTTGTTGTTCACCTATCTTCACCTCGCTGCCGACAAGCCGCAGGCGCTTGGGCTGATGCAATCAGGCGCGACCTGCATCGCCTATGAAACCGTAACCGCTGCCGATCGCTCGCTGCCGCTTCTGAAGCCGATGTCAGAAGTGGCGGGTCGGATGTCGGTGCAGGTCGGCGCGCATTATCTGGAAAAGGAACAGGGCGGCCGCGGGGTGCTGCTGGGCGGCGTGCCCGGCGTAGCGCCGGCGCGGGTCGCGATCCTCGGCGGTGGCGTCTCGGGCGTGAATGCAGCGCAGATGGCGGTCGGCATGCGTGCCGACGTCACCATCTATGACATTAGCAACGCCCGGCTTGCAGAGCTCGACATGTTCTTCTCCAGCCAGATCAAAACGGCCTATGCCTCGACAGCCGCGATCGCCGCGGCGGTAAGGAACGCGCATCTGGTGATCGGCGCGGTACTGGTGCCGGGTGCAGCCGCCCCTAAGCTCGTCACGCGTGAGATGCTGAAGACGATGAAGCGCGGATCGGTGCTGGTCGATATCGCAATCGATCAGGGGGGCTGCTTCGAAACGTCGCATCCCACCACCCATGACGATCCAGTGTTCGAGGTCGATGGCGTGATCCATTATTGCGTGGCGAACATGCCGGGTGCAGTCGCGCGTACCAGCGCCTTTGCGCTCAACAACGCGACCCTGCCCTTTGTGCTCAAACTCGCCAAGCACGGTGCAGAAGCGGCGATGGCCGCCGATCCGCATCTGGCGCATGGTCTCAATGTGTCGGCGGGCAAGATCCGGCACCAGGCCGTCGCCGATGCGCTTAATCTGCCGATGAACTAGCTGGTAGGGGATCGGGTTGATCGGCGAACCAGCCGCGCAGTGGCTTGCCGACCAGTATCAGCCCGATTCCTGCCCCGCCGACAATGGTCCCGTGAAGCAGCCAGAACGCGCTTGGATTCAGCGTTTCGTAAAGGCCGCCGAGCCGCCCGCTGATCGTGCTCGCGAAGAACACGGCCATGTAATTTACGCCAATCATGGTGCCGCGCAGGCGCGCCGGTGATTTTGACGCAAACAACGCCAAAGCGATCGGCGTGAAATAGAGCCAGCCGATGTTCGAGAGCAGGTGAAAGGCAATAGCCCAGAGCAATGGCACCTTGCCGGCAATCGCGATCAATGGGGCAAGCGCTAGCCAGCCTGTGGCCCCGGCAAAGATCAGGCAGCCAGTCGCCATCTTCGCCAGATCATCCGGTTCATGCCCGCGCGCCGCCTGCCAGCGCCACAAGGCAAGGAACAACGGCATCACGATTACCGGCGCCAGCCCGTCAAACGCCTGCAACCACGGCACCGGCATGACGAAACCGAGTACATGCATTTCAACATGGTCGCGCGCCCATAAATTATAGACGTTCCAGACCTGCGATTGGGCAATCCAGAAGCAGATGATCAGCGGGAAGACCAGGAACAAGGCCGCCAGACGGCGCTGCTCTAGCCGATCAAGCGGCTTGGCCTTTGCTGCCGCTGCAACGAATTGGCGCTCGGGGGGCAGGAGGTGCTGCCCGGCCAGATAGACCGTCAGTCCGATCAGCATGCCGACGCCGGCAAAACCAAAGCCGAAATGCCAGCCATAGACCACCGCCAGCGTGCCGGTGATCAACGGGGCGATAAACGCACCAATATTGATCGCGACGTAATAAAGCTGAAAGGCATCGGCCTCCCGGCGGTCACCATCGGCATAGAGCGATTTCACCTGAGGCCCCAGATTGCCGCGCAACAGCCCGGCACCAAGGATCAGCAACAGCAGAGCCAGCAAAAAGGTTCGGTCAAAGGCCAGGCAAAAATGCCCGGCTGCCATCAGGCTGCCCCCGGCAACGACCGCAACCCGCCGCCCGATGAGCCGATCGCCAATCGCGCCGCCGATCACCGGCGTGAAATAGATCAGCCCCACATACAGGCCAAAGATCTGCGCCGCGAGCGCCTGGACCGACAGCGGGCCGGTAATCCCCTCGATACTACCCCTGAAGGTCGCAAAACCGGCGATGCGCTCGACATGGCCCGGCAGCAGCAGCGCCCCGACCATATAAAGAACCAGCAGCGCCTGCATGCCGTGGAACGAAATCCGCTCCCAAAGCTCGGTTCCCGCCAGCACCCAAAGGCCGCGCGGATGATCGAACATACCGGCCCGGTCGGCCGGGCCGGTATCAATGGCAAGCGTGGCGATGGTCCGGTCCTCCGCGAATTGGCACGGACGACAGGGTGGCGAAGCGTTATGGCCGGGTCAACGACCTCGAAGACCGTATCAGCCGCGCCCGATCAGCCGCTTGGCGATCATGTCGGCGACATCGGATGCCGGTGCGCCGCTCCGGTCGCTTTCGTCCCACACCTCGATCAGGCGATCGGGGATTTTGTGGATCCGCGCCTCGACCTCGGAACGGTCACCCTGCCCCAGATATTCCAGGCAGACATTGATGATACCGCCCGCGTTGATGACATAATCGGGTGCGTAGAGGATGCCGCGCGCATGCACCCGTGCGCCGTCTTCGCGGGTGGCGAGCTGGTTGTTCGCGCCGCCCGCTATAACCTTCGCCTCGATCGTCGCGATCGATTGTTCCGTCAGGATCGCACCGAGCGCATTGGGACTGACGATGTCGGCCGCGATCGATAGGATTTCCTCGGTCGGGACGATGTCGGCGCCCAACGCGCGCGCCATTGCCGCGGCCTTGTCGGCATCGACATCCGCCAGCGTCAGTTTTGCGCCGTCCTTGGCGAGCAATTCGGCAAGGCCGCCGCCGACCGATCCGACGCCCTGAACGGCCACGTGGACGCCTGACATGGTTTCTACGCCCAGCCCGCGCTTTGCCGCTGCCTTGACGCCCAGATAGACGCCCAGCGCGGTTGAGGGGCCCGGATTGCCGCCAGCACGGCCAGATGCGACGGGCAGGCCAGTGACGTATTTGGTCTCGGTCGCAATAGCGACCATGTCAGTATCGGCCATGCCGACATCTTCGGCCGTGACATAACGCCCGCCGAGCGACTCAATCGCCCGGCCAAAGGCCTTGAGCAGTTCGGGTGTCTTGATGCGATTGGCGTCGGCGAGAACTACGCCCTTCCCACCCCCCATCGGCAACCCTGCCATTGCGTTTTTGAAACTCATCCCCCGCGAAAGCCGCAGCGCATCGGTGATGGCCTCGTTCGAATCGGCATAATGCCAGAATCGGCAGCCGCCGCCCGCCGGACCCAGATGAGTGGAGTGAATGGCGATCACGGCGCGCAGCCCGGAAGCCGGGTCTGTGAAGAGGTGAACGCCCTCATGATCGTCGAAATCGGGAAAGCCCCAGCCGGTGGTCACGGGTGATTATCCTGCAAGGACGAAAGGGAGTGGGGCGACCGACGGGACTTGAACCCGCAACATCCGGCATCACAAGCCGACGCTCTAACCAATTGAACTACGATCGCCACGAAGCCCGGGGCCCTAGCGGGCGAAAGCAGGCAGCGTCAAGACTATCAAAACCGCCCTTCGATCGAAAGCGCATATCCGGCGCCGTTTTGCAGGAACCCGACGAGCATCAGTTTTTGGGCAATAGCGGGGTCCGGCGATTGAATCGCGAGCGTTGCGCGGTAACGGCCATCGCCCTTGATCCGCAGGGTAACCGCCTCAGTCCCGGCCTGGCTCACGAGCGGCACCAGCACGGCGCCGGCGTCACAGCGCACCACCCCGCTCATCCCTTGTGACAGCGGAATGCCGGCTACAGCACCGCTCAATTGCGCCTTGATACGGCCGTCGGCAGCGGCGCAGGCACCGTCGTCGAATTTGACGCTAACGGCGTCCAGATCAATGCGCGTGACCGGCAGCGGGGCAAACACGCCACCGCTCGCTACCGATGCCGTCATGCCATCAATGCCGAAGCTGTGACGGCTCGTGGTTATTGCGCCGTGCAGCGGTGCCGCGCCCAGCGATTCGCTGCCTGCCGGACCAATTCCGGCAAGGTCGATGCGCACCCGGCCAAATAATAAGGGCAAAGGCGATAGCCGCGCTCGAATGTCGCCCAGATCGAGATCGCCGACATGCGCCTCGTTAAGGCGGGAAAACCAGACCGGGCCGGTCACCGATCGCGCCGAAAGGCCGTAATCGCCCAGCCCGACCATCAACAAGACGAGCCGCATCGGCACCAGCGCGATCAACGCGACGACCAGCATCGCGCCGAACAGCACGGCAGGCCGGGTGTTCAACCGAATTTTCATTACAACCCCTGCATTTTCAGGATCAGGGTGGCCGAGATCGTCTGGTCGCCATTGTCGCTTGTCGTCATTGTTTCGACCAGGATGCCGCTATCTTCCAGATCGGCGATCCAGGCAAAAAATGCGGCGGGCCGGGCCGCCGGAATGGCGATTTGCACGCCATTATCGGCCGCCGGTGAGACCGAAGACAACGCAAAGCCGGCCTGGGCCGCACGATCGCGGACCACGCTTTCCAGCGGCGCGCCGATCGGGGCCGGGCGGCGGCGTTGCAGGTCGCGCACCTCACGCAGCTGCGCTTCGGTCGCGGCGAGCCGGAGCACCGCGCTGTTATGTCGTGCCCGGGAATCGGACAGTCCGTCGCCAACTGGCCGCACCAGCCCGAACCAGAAAAGGGTGAGGATCGCCAGGCCGATCGCAACCAGCACCAGCCGCTTTTCGCGGAGCGAAAGCGCGCCGAACCACAGGCGGAAGGCGGCGGTCATTTCGGCTTTACCGTGATGCGCCCGCTCAGGCGGTTGGTCCCTTGCTCGAACGTACTCGGTTCGGCGCCAAAGCCCTGCGCCTCGATCTGACGAACTACATCAAGCACTTGCCCTTGCGTCTGTGCCACCAAATTCACGTCCATCTGGCCCTTCTGATCGAAAGCGATGCCGCGAACCTCACTGCCGGGCACCGCACGGATCGCCGCAAAAACAGCGGCTGCCGTGGTGCTGAAGCCCATCCCGGCACCGCGCATCCGCACGAGCCGCGCATCAAGCTGGCGACTGGCATCATTCACCGTCTCGCCGCGCGCCAGCCCCTGCCGAGCCAACAGATCGGCACGGCGCTCGATCGCATCGGCGGTAAAGCCATATTGCATGATCTGGACGATGCTGATGAACAGGCTAACCGTCAGGATCGCGACCATCAGCCAGCTCAGTCGGCGGATCAGTGACCAGTTGATATCGAAGCGCCGGCTCTTGGCGAACAGGCCCTGGCGCAGGTCAAGCGGTGGCGTCGTCACGGCAGCAACAATCGCCGCCTCGATCGCCTCACGCGCCATCACCGTGGGCTCTACGCCGCCGGTGACCAGCACGGTCAGTTGTTGATCGTCGGCAAAGCCAGCGTTTACCCCACGCACGACATGATCGCCGCCAAGATCGGCACGCAGATACCCCTCAGCCGGGCGCGGGAGCAGCATTGGCGACGGGATCATCGCCTCGGGATCGACCCCGGCCGCGGCCAGATCGACCAGCCAGCGTTGCATCCGCAGCCTGGTGACCACGCCGATCGGGCGTTCCTCGCCTTGCTCTTCGCGACCCACCGCCACGTGCAACGCGCCAATCGGGGCAGCACTGGCTTCGGCGACCAGCAACCGCGCTGCGGCCACCGATTGAGCAGCCGACCGGTCCGGCAGGCTCGCCCAGTGCAGTGTGACGTCTTCGGCGGGAACGACCACGATCGACGGGCTGCCATCGCCGGTTGGAATCCCCTCCCCCCGCGCAGCGATCACGCCGTCGCCGATGCGCAACCAGCGATAATTATCCTCGGTCGAGGTCGGGAGGAAAACGACATTGGTCGTCATGCCGGATCTCCCCAGGCGCGCGACACTAGCCGGGCCGGCCGTGCCGTTGCGTCAATCAGCGCGCTTTGGGTCAATTCCGTTCCCCCAAGTTCAACCTCGATATGCAGCGCAAACCATTTGGTGGTCACCGCCGTTTGCGCCTGCTCCTGGGGAAAGACGATCACCCCTTTGAGCGCCGGCAGCTTCCAGAACGCCTCGGTGCTCGTATAGCCCTGCGCGGGGCGTTCAAGCAGCATTGCGCGTGCGGCATCAACCGTGAGCCGGTCGGGGGCCAACATCGCGAACAGCGGCGCCTGTTCGGGGAGCAGCGTGTTCACATTGATCCGTGACGGTTCGGCCACCGGCTGCGCGCAGACCCAGGGTCGGAGCTTGGCATAAATCTGCGGGGTGACGCCGGCGATCGCCCGTAATTCGCTGATGTCGCTGACCAGCGTGTTCGCGGTGCGATAGGCGGTCTGGCCACCATCATATTGGCCATCCTCGGCACCATCGGGCAGCGGGGTGGAATCAGTATCGATCCAATCAGCGCTGGCCGCCGCTATGCCGGCGCTGGTCTGGGTCGGGAGGCCGATCAGGACCATCAATTTGGCAAACTGCGCGATGGCGGCCGGGCGCGGGATATAGCTATTCGGGCCGCTCTCGATCACCAGGCTGTTGAGGTTGAAGCAATTGCCGCCATCGGTGACCGTAGCGGTCGCCAGCCCGCCGGGCACCGGCAGCTGAAACGGCTTGCCGCTCCAGCCGCCCGCCAGGGTAACGCGCGCGGCATCGCGCCCCAGCAAACTATCGATGCGAGTCATTGCCAGCGTTTCCGCTGCCATCGCATAGCCGCGCGCCTGATCGATCGCGATCATGTTGGCGGCGAGCCGGGTCGACAAGCGCAACTTTTCCAGCGCCGTCGCCGCCAGCACCGCGATGACGGCGACGAGCAACAGCACGGTCAGCAGCGCTGCACCGCGCTCGCGCTGCGAGATAGGGCGGTTAGCCGGCACCATTAGCTCCCCCGGCCAGCGACGGCCGGCTATACCCGGTGCCGACCAGATAGACTGCGCGAAGCCTCGTTCCATCAGTTCGGGTAACAATCATTTCCATGGCATCGGGTAATTCCACCCCCGGTCTGGCTTCCCAGCGATCACTCCAGGCCCCGCCGATCCGGTACCGCAGACCGACCGAGGTCACTGAGCGGAGCAGCACCGCCGGCGTAAGCGGCTTGGCGCCATCAAGCATCGGATAGGCGATCCGCAGCAGCGCGTTGTCCTCCACGCGATAGTCGACCTTTTGCAGGCCCGATCGCGGCGCGTCGTCAAGATTGGTCCAGCCGGCGCGCACCAATTGCAGCATCGGTGTGCCGTCTGAGCCGCTGCCGCCCTGAAAAGCCGGGATAGTGGTGCCATCCTCATTTCGGGTCCGACGGATCGATGCCTGGGCAAGATCGGCGGAAAGAGCCGACGACAACCGGCCAATGGCGGCGATGTCATCGAGCTTCGCTGCTGTGGCGCCTTGTGCGCGAACGCTGAACGATAGCAAGGCAACGCCGGCGGCGGCAAGCAACCCGAAGATCAGCAGCGCGATCATCATCTCGATCAGCGTGAAGCCGTTTTGGGTGGCCGGACGCGTCATTGCGGTCGTACGCCGGGCAGGTCCGTGGCCAACGGCACGACCGGCCGATTGGGCGGCCGGACCATTGTCAAATGGCCAAGCACCGTACCGGTTGCATCGCTGACGCTGACATCAATCCGCATCACGCCCTGATCGCCAATGGGTGTGGCTACCCGACGCCAAGACCAACTTCGGCCGCCATTATCCTCAAGCCCCCGGCTCTCGCCCGTCACTGGCGGCTGCGCTTCGGTGACCGTCTCAACCGCGACATTATGCGCGACCATCGAGGCCAGCAGGGTCGAATCGAGGATCCCCGCGCTGCGAATGGTCGCCCCCTCCAGCCTGATCAGTGCCAGCGCCGCCAGGCTGAACACCGCCAGTGCAACCATCATCTCGATTAACGTAAAGCCGTCGTCGGCGGAGCGCGACCGACGACCGAAGGCGGCGGGTCCCATCTCAGCCACCGATTGAAACTGCGCCATCGGCGCCGATCCGAATTGTCGCGCTCGCATCGCCGCCGCGCCGGAGCTGGACGTCAAATGGGGTATTGGCCAGGCCGGTTGAATCGAAGATCACCCGGTCACGCCCGGCGGGGCTGACGATCACCGGGCGGACATCTGCCGCCCAGCGCGACACCCGCAGCGGTTTCTCGCTGATCGGCTGCCACGCACCTGCCGAGCGGCGATCAAAGCCATAGCCTTCGCGCGAGACCCAGACGCTGACAGAACGCCCCTCGACAATGGCGCTGTCATGCGCAGCCCGGGCGCGGGCGGCGAAGCGTTCGGCATCGTCGCGCAAACGGCCACGCGGATCAGGCATGACAAGCACCACCGACGCCGATGCCAGCGCGATGATCGTCACGACAACCATCAGCTCGATCAGCGTAAAGCCGTATTCGGCGGAACGCCGTCCGGGCGCGAAGCCGTGCCTGGCGCAAAGCCGCATCGATCTTACCCACGGTCCCGCGACGTGCGCGCTATTGCCAGCTGCCGATATCGGCATCGATCCCCTCGCCGCCTTCCTTGCCATCAGCACCCAGCGTCCAGATATCGATCGCGCCATGTGTCCCGGGTGATGCATAAAGATAGTCCCGCCCCCAGGGGTCCTTGGGCAATTTTTTAATATAGCCGCCCTTTTGGTAGCGTGAGGGGTCGGTGAGGGACGGCGGCGGGCTGATCAGCGCCGCCAGCCCATCAGACGTGGTCGGGTAATTGATGTTCTGCAACTTGTAGAGCTCAAGTCCGTCCTCGATCGTCGCGATGTCGGCCTTGGCCTTCTCCTCGCGTGCGCGGTCTCCACTGGGCAGCACGTTCAGTGCAACGATGGTCGCGAGCAAGCCCAGGATGACGATGACGACCATCAACTCCACCAAGGTGAAACCGCTATCGCGGCGTCGCTTGTTCAATTTTCGTGGTTCGGTACGCATGATAACCTCACTGGCCAGCCAGAGTATTGAGCTGCAAAATCGGCAGCAGGATCGATAGCACAATGGTGGCGACGATTCCGCCCATCACCACGATAATCAGCGGTTCGAGCAATGATAAGGCGGTCGCTGTAAACCTGTCGAATTCGCGCTCTAGGTAATCGGCCGCGCGTTCAAGCATCTCGTCGAGCCGGCCGGCTGCTTCTCCGCTTGCTGCCAGATAGGTCAGCAGCGGCGGAAACACCCCTGTGCGCCGCATCGCCGCCGATAGGCTGCCACCGCCACGAATCGACTCCACGATCTCGTCCGATGCCTGGCGCAACCGCCGATTGTGGATCGTACCTGCGGTCAGCGCGAGCCCGTCGAGCAGCGGCAAGCGGCTCGCGACCATCGTCGACAACGTCCGCGCCATCCGGGCGGCATGCAGGTCGCGCAACAGCCGACCGATCAGGGGCACCCGCAGCAGCCAGCTATCGAAGGCCAGCCGGATCGGGGGCTCACGCAACGCCTGGATAAATCCGCCGACCAGGATCACGGCGCCCAGAATCAGCGCCCACCACCAATTGACCAGAAAACTCGAAATCCAGATCACGATCCGCGTCAGCAACGGCAATTGCTGGCCAACGGTATCGAATTGCTCGACCACCTGCGGTACCACGAACACCATCAACGCCGTCACCACCGCCATCGCCACCACTGCAAGCACCGCGGGATACGCCAGGGTGGTAATCATCTTGCCGCGAATTTCGGCCTGGCGTTCAAGCAAGATCGCCAGCCGGTCTAGGATTGTCGGCAGCGACCCGGAATTCTCGCCGGCGGAGACCATCGCGCAATAAAGCGCGGGAAAGCTTTTCGGCTCGCGCGCCATCGATTCGGCAAGGCGTCTGCCCTCGATCACGCCGGTATGCACTGCGCTGATAATCTCGCGGACCTGATCCTGCTCAGTCTGGCGCACGATCGTCCGCAGCGATTCCTCGAGCGGGCTGACCCGATTGAGCGTCGCCAGCTGGCGCGTAAATAAAGTCAGATGCTTGGTCGACATCCGGCGCCCGCGCAATTGCTCCAGCAACGGCTTGGCCTTGGGCGCCTTGGTCGCCGCCGATCCCGGATCGATCCGCACGACATAGAGCTTGCGCGCATCGAGCGTTTCGCGGGCGTGATCGATCGATTCAGCCGATATCGCACCGCGCTTTTCGCGGCCGGCCGTATCGATGACCAGATAGTCGAAATCAGGCATCGGCCATTTCGCTGCGCGATATCCGGACGGCCTCTTCGGGCGTGGTCATGCCGTCGCGGACCAACTGGCGTGCCGACGCCCCCAGATTTGGGGCATGTAAGAAGGCATGACGGGCAATGATCGATTCGTCACCGCCGTCGTTGATCAGCCGGCGAATGGTATCATCGATCCGGATCGCTTCGAACACACCGATCCGGCCCTTGAAACCGCTGCCCCCACAGTCGTCGCAGCCAACCGCCTCATAGACGATTGCACCGGGATCAAAGCCGAGCAGGGATGACACCGATCCTTGTGCTTGCACGGGCTTACGGCAGTTTGGGCACAAGCGTCGCACGAGGCGCTGCGCAATCACTGCGCGCAGCGTCGAGGCTAGCAGGAACGGCTCTATCTTCATGTCACGCATTCGCGTGATCGCGCCGACCGCATCATTGGTATGCACCGTCGAGAGTACGAGGTGACCGGTCAGTGATGCCTGGACTGCAATCTCTGCAGTCTCGCGATCACGGATTTCACCGACCATCACGACATCGGGGTCCTGGCGCAGGATCGCGCGCAACCCCGCCGCAAAGGTCAGCCCCACCTTGGGATTGACCTGGGTCTGCCCAACCCCGTCCATCGCATATTCGATCGGGTCCTCGACTGTCAGGATATTACTGCTGCCATCATTGAGCAGCCGCAGCGCCGCATACAGCGTCGTTGTCTTGCCCGATCCGGTCGGCCCGGTGACCAGCACGATCCCGTTCGGTTCGCTGATCGCGGCGCGCAGCACCGCGTTGATCGCCGGCGCCATGCCGAGCACATCCAGGTCGATCCCGGCATTGTCCTTGTCGAGAATACGCAGCACGACGCGTTCGCCGGCCCGGCTCGGCAGTGTCGACACGCGTACGTCGAGCAATTTGCCGCCGAGCGACAGCCCCATGCGCCCATCCTGCGGCACGCGCCGCTCGGCAATATCGAGCCGGGCCATGACCTTGATCCGGCTGACGATGACAGGCGCGACATGCGGCGGCATCCGCAAGGTCTCGCGCAGCACGCCATCGATCCGCATTCGCACCACCAGCCCGGTTTCATAGGGCTCGATATGAATGTCGGACACGCCGTTGCGGGCGGCATCGGCGATGATGCCGTTGATCAGCCGGATCGCTGGGGCATCGTCGGCGGTATCAAGCAGATCCTCTGCGGTCGGCAGATTGCCGGCAAGCATGTCCAGCTCATCGCCCAGCCCAAGCGAGCCGGCAGCGGCCGCGGCGGCCTGGCCGTCCATGGCGTACCGATCCGACAGCAAGCGGTCGAAATCCGCCGCGCTGGTGAAGCTTACATCGAACGGGCGGGCGAGATGTCGGCGGAGTTCCAGCAGCACCTTGGGGTCGCTGCCTTCGCGCATCGCCACGGTAAAATGGCCCGGCTCGACTGAATCCAGCACTACGCCAAAACGGCGTGCGAACCCGTAAGGAATGCCGATCATCGCGCCGGGCAGGTCGATCGCGTCCGGCAAGGCGATAATCGGATCGTCGACAATCTCGTCGCTCGCACCGGCGCGGTTCTTCATTTCGGCTTTCCTTGAAGGCGGTCCCTGCTGTTCGAACTGCGCATCACTGGCAATGCGATCCGCGAATCCTCGATACTTCCGGCAGCAGGCGATGGTGGCAGCGGCGGTTCGGCACCCATATAATCCCGCACCAGCTGATCGATCGTCGGTTCGCGCGTCGGGTCCTGGAGCCCCTGCTGCAGCCGCAGATAGCCATAACGCTGTTCGGCAATCTTCCGCGAATCCTCTGCATTGCGCAGAATCGTCGGCCGAATGAAGATCGTCAAATTGGTTTTAGTGCGCTGCTTTGCCTTGGACCGGAACAGCTGGCCAAGGCCCGGGATATCCCCAAGCAGCGGGATTTTCTCGATCGTCCGGCGCTCATCGTCGGACAACAGCCCGCCAATTACCGCAATCTGGCCGTCATCGACCGTCAACGTCGTTTCGACCTCGCGCTTGTTGAGAATCAGGTCGCTATTGTCGTTCGATACCGGTCCCGAAATCGAGCTGACCTGCTGGCGCAGAAATAATTTGATCGTCCCGCTCGAATTGATCTGTGGCCGGACCTCGAGTTCGATGCCGACATTCTCACGCTGCACGGTGCGAAAGGCATTGTCGAAATTCTGGCTCAGCGCCTGCCCGGTTGTGATCGGGATTTCCTGGCCAACCAGGATGCGCGCGGGCAGATTGTCCAGCGTCGTTACGCTCGGGGCCTGGAGCAGGTTCGAGGTTGAATCACTCTTTACCGCATTGATGATCCCGGCAAAGACGCCGTTTTTGCCAAGGGTGGTGCCAAACCCGCCAAGGCCGCCCGACGCGCCGATGATAGAGCTGATCGCCGATTGTGCCAGCGAATCACTGATCGTGCTGTTGGTGGCAGTCGTCGTTGTCGTGCCATTGATGGTCGTGGTTGTCGTGTTGAGTTTGCGCGCGGCAATGGCGCCCGCAACGGTCAGCAAATTGGGGGCAGTGTTCGAAAAGCTGCTTGAGACAATCGGTAGGCTGCCATCGAGACTGCCCAGCAGCAATTGCACCCCGAGCCGATTGGCGGTGGCGTCAGAAACTTCGGCGACGATCGCTTCGATCAGCACCTGCTCGCGTCTGGTGTCGAGTTGACGGACGACCTCGGCCAGCTGGCGCTGCACCTCGGCGGGGGCTGCGATCACGATCGCATTGGCGCCGGCAAAGCGCGTCACGACGGCCGCTGTTCGCCCGCCCTCGCCCACTACCGCAGGCTGGGTGGCCCCGCCGCTGCTTGTCGAAATCGGCTGGGCATTCTGTTGCGGCGCCACGATGTTGCGGGCGTTGCTGTTGTTCCCGCTGGTGCTCAGGCTGGATTGCGAGAGCTGGGTTTGCTGTGGCGCTTCAGTCGGCTGCTGGCCGACCAGTTGCTGGAGTACGGGGAGCAATTGCGCGGCATCGGCATTTTGCAGGAAGATCACCTTGATCTCGGTACTGAGCGACGCCCGCTTGTCGAGATCCTGTGCCACCTCCGCCAGCCGGGCCACCGTCGGCGCGTCCCCGCGGATGGCAACGGCGTTCGAACTGGTTACCGCGACGACCGAAACGCTCTGGCCCCCCTGCGCCGCAGCGGGCACCAGCGCCTGGAGCGCGGACGCGATTTCGCGCGCGCCGGCATTTTTTAGCGCGATGACCCGGGTCGAGGACCCATCGGTGTCGATCCGGCGGACGATTTCGCGAATCCGGCGGACATTGTCGCCAAAATCGACCACCACGATCGAATTACCGCCGCGATTGGCAGTGACCGACCCTTGTGCACTGACCAATGGCCGCACCGTATCGACCGCCGAACTGGCATCGATCGCGCGCAGCCGGATGATCTCGGTGACGAAGCTGTTGCGCGACGCGGTCGCCGATCCGCCGACCCGGCTTGGCTGAGACGAGGCATTGTCGACCGGCTGGACGCGGAATGCCCCGCCCGAGGTCGGCACCGCGACAAGGCCATTGGCCCGAAGCGTCGACAAGAAGACCTCGAAATATTCGGACCGGCTGAGCGGCCGATCGGTGACGACCGTCACCTTGCCCTGCACGCGGCTGTCGATGATGAAGATGCGCCCGGTGACCTTGGCGGCATCGGCAATAAAGGCGCGGATATCGGCATCGCGCACATTGAGCGTGGTCTGGGCGACGAGCGGACCGGTGGTCGCCAGTGCCAGCGCGGCAGTGAGGAAGAACCGCTTCACTGGCCGACCAGCGTAATCGTCAGCGGCAGGACTTCGGCACCACGTTCGACCGTCACCGAAAGGGTTCCGCCCTTGGCGAACTGGCCGAGCAGCGCCTCTACATCGCCCGAACCATTTACCGGCCGGCCACCCAATTGCGTCACGATATCCCCCTCTTTCAACCCGACTTGCCTGAATATAGTGCCAGACCCCTGCGACCGGACGAACAGCCCGGAAACCTTACCGGCATCGATCCGCGGAATAAAACCAATCTCGGACCGTAACCGACTGATTGTAATAGGTTGCGCGCTGGTCGCCATTGATGGCGATGCACTCAGCACACTGCTTGAGTCCTGGCCAGGAACCGTGGCCGGTGCTGCGCTGCCCGATTGATCGATAAACAAATCCTCATCGACGCCGTTTCTCGTCAGCGTCACGTGATCGAAAGACACGGATTTCAGAATTACCCCCGGCATCACTTCGGCCCCTACCGAGAAACTGGCCTGAACATCATCCGGTGTGGCGATGATCGCCGAGCCGCGTCCCGATGCTTCGTCCAGCCGCGTCCCGAACAACACCAGCGACAACGGCGTCACGACAGCCCTCCCCGACGATGCCGTCGCTGTTTCGAGCCGAAAAAACGGATCGAACCCCCGCAATATCTCCGCCGGCGATCCGGCAAAGCCGGCAGAAGCCGTGCGCCAATTGCCCACCGGGCTGACCGGCGTCACGATCGTCCAGACCAGCCGGGCAAGTTGCACCGCCAGCACCGCCAGCAGGAGCAGCTCGAGAATGGTGTAAACGCTCTTGTGCGGGAGCAGCGCCAGCAGCCGGCGCGCTCGTGCATCAATTTCCAGCCGCATCCGCTCGATTCTCCCCGCGCCCACCGTGCTAGGCGGGCTTTGTTACACTTAGGCGTCAATATCATGTACTATAAAGGACAGTCTTGCCTTGTATGGTCCCTCGTCAGTTTGCGGGCCGACAGGGGCTGGAAAGCGACGCTTGCCTTTGGCAAAGTATGGACATGCCCAACTTCCTTGCGACCATGACCGACTCGACACCCGCGGGGTCCGGCCATCCCGCTGGCCCCGTCATTGCCCGCCTTGGCCAACAACCCGGCATCCAAAAAGTCCCCAGCCCTAAACTGACCCTGTTCCTCAAGCGTGATTTTCTGAGCGCTGCGTTGTGTGCGCAACTGATCGATCGGATAGATGCCCAGCGCCGGCCGTCGACAATCTCCGATCCCAATGGCGATGCCGGCTTCCGCACCAGCGAAACCTGCGATTTCGGTTTCGACGAACCGCTCGCCATTGAAGTGGATAGCCGGCTGTGTGCCTTGATGTCGATTGATCCTGCCTATGGCGAGCCGCTGCAGGGTCAGCGTTATGCCATCGGGCAGGAGTTCAAGGCGCATACCGATTATTTCGAGCCGCTCGGCGTCGACTATGATCGCTTTTGCCGTGTCGCCGGCCAGCGCACCTGGACCGCGATGATCTATCTGAACGAGCCACTGGCTGGCGGCGCGACGCGCTTCAAAACAATCGACAAGATCATCAAACCAGAAACCGGCAAGCTGCTGATGTGGGATAACCGGCGGCTGGACGGCACCCCCAATGCAGCGACGATCCATCAGGGCATGAAGGTTCGCGCCGGGACCAAATATGTACTGACCAAATGGTTTCGAGAGCGTCCCTGGGGCTGATCGTCCAGCACGGTCGGCACGAGGAATAAAAAAGCCCCGGCGGGATGAACCGCCGGGGTTGTTCAGATAAATCCGTTCAGTCGTCACAGCTTGGCTGTGATCCCCAGCGATACGGTGCGGCCAACCCGATTGCGGTTGATGAACACCTCGGTACCATTGGCGAAGGTCTGGGATTCCCGGTAACCGGTCCCCGTCAGGTTGCGCCCCTCAAGCTTGATCTCGAACTGGGCAGGTCCGATTTTCACGCCTTGCCGCGCGATGACGTCGAACCGAACGCCGGGATATTCGACGATATCGGGCAGAAAGCCAACGCCGCTTAGATCACCAGGGCCGCGATTGGTGATGCGCTTGCTGGCATAATTGACCAGGAAGGTAAGCTGTGAAAGCGATGCCTTGTCCTCAATCCCGACCTGGACGTTGACCAGATGGTCCGACTGGCCCGTCAGGGCCGCGCCGTCGCGAAACAGTTCCGACGCCGGCCGCAGCCGGACGACGCCGACACCGGCGCCAACATCGGGCACCAGGCTGTTATCCGCGTTGATCGACGATTTCGTCCAGGTATAATTCGCAATCAGCACCAGCCGCCGGGTCGCAAAGAAAGCTGAATCGAGGAAATCGAGCCCGACATATTTGACCACTTCAGATTCGACGCCGTAGAGTTTGGCGCTTGGCACATAGGAAAAACCGGTCTGCAGCCGCGCATCGGGAGTGGGCCGGAAACCGACCTGCTCGATCGGCTTGTCGATTGTCTTGAAGAAGCCTGAAACGGTGATGCGCTGTTCACGGGCATAAAACCATTCATAGCGCAGCTCGTAATTGTAGAGCTTCGAATCCTGCAGCGCCGGATTGCCGAAATAGAGGCGATCGCTCTCGAAATCCTGATATTGCTGCGCTGCCAGTTCGCGGAACTGCGGCCGGGCAATGGTTTCGGAGAAGTTGCCGCGCAGTTGCATATCCTGGCGGAAATTCCACGTCACGGTTACTGCCGGCAGCCAGTAATCATTGTTCAGGCGCGTCGACAGGACGCCATCGCTCGGCGTCACCCGCTCGTCGGCGGTTTCATAGCGAACACCGGCAATGGCGCGCAGGCCATCAAGAAATTCGGCTTCACCCTGGATATAGCCGGCATTGACCCGCAAGCTGGCATCATAGGCGGTGGAACCGGCACCGGCCGTTTGAAAGCGGAGTCGGACGCAACCGGGGCCAACGCCGTCGGCCACAGTCGGGCAGGCATTGTTGATAACGTCTTCCGACAGCAGATAATCGGGCCGGAAGAAGTTGTACGGCGCCGGGATAGAGGTGCCGGCACCAGCACTTGTCTGGTAAACGAAAGGCAGGCGTGACGAATAGCGCTGCGCATCGCTGTAATAATAGCCCGCGGAAATCGTCGTCGGGCGATCGAAGGGCAATTTGTAAGAGGCATCGGCCTGGCCGCTATAGAGATTTTCGTTCAGCTCGCTGAACGTCACCGTCGCAAACGGGCCAAAGGCGTTGACCGACTGGAAGGCACCAATCCGGTTGCCAGTCGCATCGAAACCGGCATTCGGGTTGAACAGATAATCGAACTGCCGTTCGTAGGGCGAAACGCGCTTTGAATTGGCATAGGCCCCGCGCAGATCGATCGAAAGGTCGCCGAACTTGAATTCGCCGACGCCCTGCGTCTCGAACAGCTGCCGCTCAAACCAAGACGTATTCTGCGTAAAGCGCGGCTGGCCGCTGCTGTTGGTGTAAACCGTCGCGGCCGATCCCCGGGCCTGCTTGTCGGTATCATGGATATAGATGTTGGTGAACCGCAGCTTGTGGGCGCCAAATTCCAAGCCGAGGCCAAGCAAGGCGTTCACGACCACGCGATTGTCAGTAATGACCGTGCGGAAATCGTTGCGGACATTGCCCGTCAATTCCACGGCATCCTGCTGCGTGATGTCACGCGTGCGGAAATTATTGCCCCAGCTCGCTGATCCAACAAAGCCAATTCTGGTCGATCCAACATCGAACGAATGGCCGAAATTGACGTCGCCCGAATAGTTGACCGGAATGTTGGTATTGCTCTGCAGCAACGATGTCTGCGCCCCGGCAAGCTGCGCCACCTGGGCCGACGGGATCAGACCCGTGCCGCCGGCCGCCGCCGCGCGGATGAAATCGGGGATGGCACGCGTGCCGTCGTCATAGCCGAACACGTCACGGCTGCCGCCGTCATACACATAGCCAAATTGCGCGGTCGACACCGAATCATAGCCAACGCTGCCGCCAACCTCGAGGAAGCTCTCCTTCGGCACGGCCTTGGTCGTTAAATTGACGACACCGCCGCCGAATTCGCCCGAATAATTGGCCGAATAGCTCTTCTGGATCAGCGCGGAGCCAACGATTGAGGTAGGAAAAATGTCAAGCGGCACTGATCGGCGCAACGGCTCGGGCGACGGCAAAGGCGAACCGTTCAGCAGCGCCGATGAATAGCGATCGCCAAGGCCACGGACATAGACAAAGCCGTTGCCGACAACGCTGAGGCCAGCGACATGCGAGAGTGCGCCGGCAATGTCGCCTTCGCCCGTCCGAGCGATATCGGCTTCCGACAAGACCGAAAGCACCTGGGGCGTGGCCCGCACGGTGTTCGGGATATTGCGGCCGACGACGACGATGTCGTCGGCACTGGATGCATTGAAACCGGGCGACGAAACCTCAACCTGCTCCTCCTCGGTCGGCGCCGGATCGGCGGGCAACGGAGTGGCCGGCGGCGGCGTTTGCGGCGCGCTGGATTGTGCCAGCGCAGCAGGCGCAACCAGCTGAGTTGTTAGAAGCAGTAGCGTACCAAGGGCGAAGCGCTCTCTCATGGCCGAATATCCCAATCAAGTTTCGGTAGGGCAAATGCTGGGATGGCGCGGCGGCCACCCCAGCATGTCATGCGAACAAGTTCGCCGGTCAAAAACGCTTACCGGCCCTGGCAATCGAAATAGACCGAGTTGAATACCGGCGGGCCTTGATCCTGCAACGTGGTGTTCGCTGCCCGCACCGTGCTGCGGTCGGTCGCCGATGTCTCTGTGGCGACGATCGTCATGCAGGCAACGCCCGCTGGCGCGCGGACAATGCCGTTCACCATCGTCACATCGGCACCGCCGCGGATGCGCATCGCGGCGACCGGGTTCTGGCTGGCGGTATTCTGGATGAAGGTGAAATTGGCATAGCGTGCCCAGGTGCGCGGCAGCAGATCCTCGGCGCCGTTCGAATCGATCTCGGTCGAGAAGGAATCGGCGGTCGCGCCGCCGCTCTTTTCGGCCGCGATCAGGAACTGCGCCAGGCCACGATAGCCATTGTCGATATCGAAACCGTCATCGTCCCAGCCGGTCATCGCCAGATAGGCAACGTTAGTGGTCCCGCCGAAGATTTCGATGCCATCATCGGCCGAGTTGTGGCTCTGCACGTGATCGATCACGGTCCCGCGACCGGTTGCGCCGAGCGTCAGGCCCTGCAGCTCATTACCATCGCTGATGGCAATGCCGGTGTAGCGGATCTGCACATACTGGAAGTTGCCGCTGCTATCGTTGGGGAATTCACCGCCATAGTTGCGACCGGTCACGCCTTCGATCGGATTTTCGCAGCTCGTGCTCGATCCGTTGGCATCGTTCGGGCCGGTACCGGTGCGGCACACGCCGGTCGGCGCACGGCCGAGCAGGATCACGCCGCCCCACTGGCCCTGCGTGGCATCGGACACGCCGTTGTTGGCAAGGTTCTGCTGCGAGGTGAAGATGATCGGGTTGGCAGCGGTACCAACAGCCTGGATGCGTGAACCGCGGTTCACCAGCAACAGATCGTTCGATGGCTCGCTCGAGTCGGCGGCCAGAATGACACCGGGCTCGATCGTCAGCGTCGCGGTTGCGGCGCCGACGGCCGGGGATGCCGTCGACCCGACGTCGACACCCACTTCGGTCTGACCGCGGAAGCGGTAAACCACGCCCTGGATGCGCGGCAGCGTCAGGTTGGTGGTGATCAGCGTCGGCAGGCGACAGATACGGAAGGTCGATACCAGCCCGTCGTCCGTGGTGCCGGCGGGGCAGGTCGCTGCCGAGCCGCCCGTGCCAACGGCCGGCGGCGCAACGCACAGCGCGCTGCCCGAACCGAAATTGGCAGCACCCGAGTTGCAGGTCCAATTCTGGAACGACGTGTCGCCCGAGCCGTTCACGGCGCCGACGAAATTGGCATTGACGAAGAACGCCGGCTGACCGCTCGGGTTGAGCGTCGTTGCATTGAATGCCGTGGCGGTGGCGGCTGCGCCGATCGGCACAATGCCATTCAGTGCGCTGACGCCGCTGACGACGTTGTTCGAACCGGCGGTAACGATGGCAAGCTGCTCATCAGGGGTTACCGCGAGCGCGCCGCTGGCGGCAACCGCGAACTGAGCGGCGGTGATGGCGGCCGTTGTCGGGGTCGGTGTTGGCGTCGGCGTCGGGGTCGGTGCGCTAATCACCAGCGATCCAGCGCCGGGCGATGCGACGCTCGTTGCGCCGTCACAACCCGCAAGGGCTGCCGCAGAGCAGCTGGTCAAAAGGATGAGGCTAACGCGTTTGAAGCTGGCCATAAAATCTCCGATCCGGTTGAGTCCGGGTTGCTGAAATGGGCTGGCGCCCCGACCGACTCGGAAATTTCCCCCTGTCGATCTCAACCCGGGCGGTAGGCCGATCAAATGACTGGCCGATGCCTATTCGGAGACTATTTAGTGACTTTTACATGACAGATAGATGTCGTTGCATTTAGGTTGCCCTTTACCTTCAATGGTTTATCGATCTTTGACGATCGTGCCGCCCTTCATTACCAGGATAATACTGCGCAGTGCAGCAATGTCCTGTTCAGGATTCCCCGCAACCGCGATCATGTCCGCCAGCATCCCGGCGGCGATCTTGCCAATTTGGTCGCTCCGGCCAAGCACGGCCGCATTGCCCGACGTGGCCGCCAACAGCACGGCGGCCCTTGGCATGCCCCATGCCGCCATTAATTCGAGCTCGCGAACGTTGTTGCCATGCGCAAACACGCCAGTATCGCCCCCAACGCAAAACCGCACCCCGGCTTTGAGAGCAAGTTGGAAGCTGATGCGCTTGGCAATGATCGCCGCTGGCTCAGGCGTGGCGCCATTCCAGCCGCGATAATGTTCGATGGCATCGGTGGCGGCCAGGGTAGGACAAAATGCCGTGTCACGCGCCTTCATCAATGCAAAGGTCTCGGCTGTCCCGTCATTGCCATGTTCGATCGAATCGACGCCAGCCAAAACCGCCCGTCGCATCCCTACAGGCGTGCTGGCATGAGCGGCAACAGTGCGGCCGGCGGCGTGCGCCGCCTCCACCACCGCGCGCATTTCTGCGATGGAGAAGGTCGGGCGACTGTCTTCCCCAGGCCCCCATCGATAATCCGCATAGAGTTTGACGACATCGGCGCCGCGCCCGATCTGCCGCCGGGCTGCGGTGACCAACGCTTCGCCATCCGCCTCTTCGGCGCCCTGCGGGACATCGACGTCGGGATCGAAGCCCTTGGGACCATAACTACCGGTCGCGACCAGGGCACGCGTCGCGACGAGCACGCGTGGTCCGAGGACGATCCCCTGCGCGATTGCTGCCTTCAACCCGACATCGGCATAGCCAGCACCTTCAGTGCCGAGATCGCGGACCGTCGTGAATCCAGCCATCAGCGTCACCCGGGCATTGGCGCCGGCACGCAGTGTTCGCAGCGCCAGCGGCTCCTTCAGGACCTGATCGTTCCAGCTGGTTTCGTTATAGGGATGGAGGAAAAGATGCACATGCGCGTCGATCAGTCCGGGCAAGAGCGTCGTTCCGGGCAGCGTAATTATTTCGGCATCGGCGGGGGCGGTAATGGCCGGTCCTGCCGCCATGATCCGGTCGCCCCGGACGAGTACGCGCCAGCCCTCATGGACCACACCGTCGCGACCATCGAAGACGGCATCGGGCACCAGCAGGATCGATCGCGCGGCCAGTGTCTGCGGCGGTGATTGCGCCCAGCCCGCGTGCTCACCCAGCGTCGCAGCGAGCAGCGCACCGATCATCGCTACAGTCCGGAAGATCATGCTCGGCCTCGTCTGGTGAAGGGAGCGAGCGGCGGGCTGGCCACCTGCTCAACAGCAAAAGGCCCGCTGGAACATGAGTCCCGGCGGGCCTTTGAAATGGTGGGCGCGGCTGGGATTGAACCAGCGACCCCTGCGGTGTGAACACAGTGCTCTACCACTGAGCTACGCGCCCGTATCGTCGCGTCCAACGCCAGGTTGGAGCAAAGACAAGGGCGGCAGTTCCCCGCCGCCCCAATCGTCATAGCCTTTAGCATGCGGCCAAAGCTTGTCCAGCCCCGGCCAGATACCTCAGTTAACCGAGTCCTTTAGGCCCTTGCCGGCCTTGAACTTCGGCTGTGACGATGCCTTGATCGTCATTGGCTCGCCGGTACGTGGATTACGGCCGGTCGATGCCTTGCGCTTGCTCACCGAAAACGTGCCGAACCCGACCAGGCGAACTTCGTCACCCTTGGTCAGCGCGCCGGAGATCGAATCAAATACGGCTTCGACAGCCTTGCTTGCATCACCCTTGGTAAGGCCAGACGCATCTGCGACCGCCCCGATTAATTCTTGCTTGTTCATCCCTGGGAACCCCCGTC
>NCGD01000052.1 GCA_002281535.1 Sphingomonas sp. 28-63-12 | reverse complement strand
CGTCGTTGCCGCCGTCTTCCGGTGCGATGAAGCCATAGCCCTTGTCGGCGTTGAAAAATTTCACGGTGCCAATCGGCATAGTCGTAGTTCCTTGAGTAGTTCCGGCGACGCGTTTCAATGGCGCAGACCGGTTGGGGCCGATATTGAGAAGACGGCGTGTCGCCCGGCCCCGGCCGACGCGCCGAAGCGGGTTACAAGGCGGGCGGGATCGCCGGCGCCTTGCGGAAACGATAACGCGAATGGCCGTTGGCAATCAGGCCTGCATAGCCCCGCGCCAGACCGGCATGCGCCGCACGGGCGCTGCTTTCGGTTGCGCGTTGCGCGTTGACGAGCGAAATCTGCTCGCGTCGGAATAGATAGTTGAGATCCAAAGATGCCGCTCCAACTGGGCTTGTTTCGGGAGCGCGCAGGTCTCTCAGTCACGGGAGAAGTAGGTCGGGTACTCGAGTGATGCCAGGGCAATAGCATAGTCAGCGCAATTTGTCGCATGAATAAACCAGTTATTGCGCGCCTGCTCAAATCGGCCTGCGGTCATCACCAGCCGCCAGACGATCACCCTGGGGGGCAAGTTGTTGTTTATTGACATTATCGGGTGGTTGAATGAGTTTCGAAGCATAAGGGGACAGGAATGACGGGTCGGGCTGGATTGATCATGCGAGCGGCGCTGATCGCACTTGCTCCGCTGATGCTGATGGGCGCGAGAAAGCCAGTGATCGGTGAGCTTGCACCCAATTTCGAACTCACCTTGGTCGATGGCAGCAAGGTGACGCTGGAGGCGCTGCGCGGCCAGGTTGTCGTGCTGAATTTCTGGGCAACGTGGTGCGGCCCCTGCAAAAAGGAATTGCCGCTTCTCGATAAATATTACGGCATTCAGAAGAAGGCGGGGCTGCGCGTCTTCGCGATTACAACCGAAGACTCGCTGCCGCTCGGCATGCTGAAAAAGCTGTTTGCCGCGATGGAGATTCCATCGGTTCGCCACGTCAAAGGGCCGTATAACGACATCACCGCGCTACCGACCAATTATGTGATCGATCGGCAGGGGCGCATTCGCTACGCCGAGGCAGGCGCTTTTGACCTAGACACACTCAACGCGGTCCTGGTGCCGCTGCTGCAAGAAGCAGCGCCCACCAATTAGCGCCTGAGTGCTGCCACTCCCGGCAGTTGCTTGCCTTCCATCCACTCCAAAAACGCACCACCGGCGGTCGAAACGAAGGTGAAGTCGTCCACCACGCCCGCCTGATTGAGCGCCGCAACCGTATCGCCGCCGCCGGCGACCGAGACCAATGAGCCGTCCTGAGTCAGCGCCGCTGCCGTGCGGGCGAGCGCCACGGTGGCGGCTTCGAAGGGCGGCGTTTCAAACGCGCCCAGCGGGCCGTTCCATACCAGCGTACGGCAATTTTTCAGCACATCGGCCAGCGCCTCAGTCGCGGCGGGCCCGATATCAAGAATCATTTCGTTGGCGGCGACCTCATGGACATTGCAGATACGCAGCGACGGCGGGTTGGCGGCGAATTGCTGCGAAACAACCACGTCATAGGGAAGGTGGATCGTGCAATTGGCCCGCTCGGCAGCGGTGAAAATCCCTTCGACCGTCGCCAGCAGATCATGCTCACACAGCGACTTTCCGACATCGACGCCGCGGGCGGCGAGAAAGGTATTGGCCATGCCACCGCCGATGATCAGGTGATCAACCTTGTCAACGAGATGCGTCAGCACTTCCAGCTTGCTCGACACCTTGGCGCCGCCGACGACGGCAGCGACCGGATGCTCGGGATTGCCCAGCGCCTTTTCGAGGGCATCAAGCTCGGCCTCCATCGCACGGCCGGCAAAGCTGGGGAGCGCGTGCGCCAGCCCCTCGGTCGAGGCATGGGCCCGATGCGCGGCGGAAAAGGCATCATTGACATAGAGGTCGCCCAGCGCCGCGAAGCGCGCGACGACGGCGGAATCATTTGTTTCTTCGCCACCGAAAAAGCGGGTGTTCTCGAGCACCGCGATGGAACCGGGCCGCAATATGGTGACGGCGGCAGCATCACCTTGCCAGTCGATAAAGTCGACCGGGCGACCGAGCACATGCTCATAGGCATCAGTCACACGTGACAGCGACAGATCGGCACTCGGCCCCTTGGGCCGCCCGAAATGCGCGAGCACCAGCACGATGGCACCGCGATCGGCAAGTTCGGTTACCGTCGCCAGCGTGGCGCGCAATCGGGTATCATCGGTTACCCGATCACCCTCCATCGGCACATTCAGATCCTCTCGGACCAGCACCCGCTTGCCGGCGATGTCGCCCATGTCATCAAGCGTGCGAAATGCCTTCACGATATCGTCTCCATTGTCTGTTCGACGAGGATAATATCCCCGATCGCGATCTCGCCCCCCGCGAGCACCCGGGTGCAGACCCCGCCCCGCCAATCGTTCGCCAGCGCCGCCTGCAGGCCGGATTCGATCGCATCCATCCTGGAACAGGGATTGCATTCGACTGTCACGATGAGGCGCACCGCGCCGATCCGCAGCACTGAACCCGCGACCTTGGGCAGATCGAGCCCATCAACCAGAATGTTGGCCCGCCGCGCCGACCAGCGATGGTTCGCGCCCAGTTCAGCCATCGCCGCCGCCCAGTCGACTCGTTCGATTAGTGTCACTTGCCGCCGATTGCGGCCACCGGGTTTGAATCGCCCCTTGCAATCGCCCTCGACGCCGCGCTCGGGCGTGATGACGGCGCTGCCGATCTCCTCCATCGCGGCACGGGACCGCGCGTGGCGGGCGATACCCGCGATCACGCCTTGCCCGATCACGCCGTGGCCCATCATGCCGTCGCGCCACCCATAGCCGGGGCCTCTATCAGGTGGGCGCTGCGGCCCGAACACACAGGTGACAGCTTTGGCCGACATGACGCCAAGGTCATCTCAGAACAGCGCCGCCATCGCCTTAGCAGTGTCGACCATGCGATTGGAGAAGCCCCATTCATTGTCATACCAGCTGACAACGCGCACCAGTTTGCCATCGATAACGGCAGTCTCCAGGCTGTCGACCGTCGATGAGGCCTGATCGTGCATCAGATCGATCGAGACGAGCGGCTCGTCGGTATAAGCGAGGATACCTTTGAGCGGGCCGCTTTCGGACGCCGCCTTCAGAATCGCGTTGACCTCGTCGACGGTCGTATCGCGCTTCGGCGTGAAGGTCAGGTCAATCAGCGACACATCGGGCACCGGCACGCGGATCGCCGACCCATCGAGCTTGCCCTTAAGCTCGGGCAGCACTTCGCCAACCGCACGGGCGGCGCCAGTCGTGGTCGGGATGATCGACATGCCCGCTGCGCGCGCGCGGCGCGGATCGCTGTGGACCTGATCGAGGATCTTCTGGTCATTGGTATAGGCATGGACCGTCGTCATCAGCCCGCGTTCAATGCCGATCGCATCGTTGAGCACCTTGGCGACCGGCGCCAGGCAGTTGGTCGTGCACGACGCGTTGGAGACGATGACGTGGTCGCCAGTCAGCTTGTCGTGATTGACGCCGAACACGACCGTCAGGTCGACTCCCTTGCCGGGTGCCGAGATCAGCACCTTTTTCGCACCGGCATCGAGATGTTTCTGGCAGCTGGCGCGATCCGTGAAGAAACCAGTGCATTCGAGCACCAGATCGACGCCTAGTTCCTTATGCGGCAGATTGGCGGGATCGCGCTCTGCCGTGACGCGGATGTGCTTGCCATCGACCACCAGATCGTTGCCCTCGGCCGAGACCGAACCCGGATATTTGCCGTGCACGCTATCGCGCGAAAACAGCCAGGCATTGGCCTTGGCATCCGCCAGATCATTGATCGCAACGAGTTCAAGCCCCGTATCGCCTTGTTCCAGCATCGCGCGCGCCACCAGGCGACCAATGCGCCCGAACCCGTTGATCGCCACCTTGATCGTCATGATCCTAATCTCCTGAATAATCTGTTCGGGCCCAGCCTGCCGAAGCCCTGCCATTTCCGCTCGACCCTGGAGCAGAAAGGCAGCCCTTCGGCAGCCTAAGGGCGAACGGGATGGGGTATTACTTTTTCAATTTCTCAACTATTTGCGGCGTGATCGCGTCAGTCGTCAGGCCGAAATGCTCATAGAGCGCCTTGATCGGCCCTGACGCACCGAAACTGTCGATCCCAATCCGCAACCCGTTCTCGCCGGTATAGCGTTCCCAGCCCAAAGTGACACCGGCTTCGATCGACACGCGCAGCATATCCAGCGGGATGACATCGGCGCGATAGGCGGAATCCTGCGCCTCAAAACGCGACCAGCACGGCATCGAGACGACGTCGGCGCCGATGCCCTGCGCCTCCAGCGCTGAAGCCACGGCAATCGCGATTTCCACTTCGGACCCAGTTGCTAGCAATACCACCTGGCGTGGCGCGATCGCGGCGCGCAGGCGATAGCCGCCCTTGGCGCTCAGCATGTCGCCACCAGTGCGCACCTGCTGCAGATTCTGCCGCGACAAGGCGAGCAAGCTCGGCCCATCCTTCTTCGCGACGGCCAGCGCCCAGCATTCGGCGGTTTCGACCGCGTCGCACGGACGATAGACATCAAGGTTCGGGATCATCCGCAAGCTCATGACATGCTCGATCGGTTGGTGGGTCGGGCCATCCTCGCCAACCCCGATCGAATCATGGGTCATTACATAGATCACGCGCGCCTGCTGGATCGCCGACAGCCGGATCGCCGGCCGGGCATAATCGGCGAACACCAGGAAAGTGCCACCAAATGGGATCACCCCGCCGTGGAGCGCCATGCCGTTCATGGCCGCTGCCATGCCAAATTCGCGAATGCCGTAATTGATATACCGGCCCGCATAATCTTCGGCCGACATATTGGACAATACCGGGGTCTTGGTGAAGTTGGAGCCGGTCAGATCAGCCGAGCCGCCGACCAATTCGGGCATCGCCGCCGTCAGCCCTTCAAGCGCGAATTCGGATGATTTGCGCGTGGCGACCGACACCGGCACCCGATCCCAGTTCGAAAATGCCCAGCCGGCAGCATCTTCAAGATCGACATCGCCCGCGATCCGACGCTCGAATTCGGCACGATCCGAATGCGTTGCCAGGCGATCCTGCCACGCAGCATGATCACGCGCGCCGCGCTTGCCGAAATCGAGCCAGGCTTTGCGAATATCCTCCGGAATCTCGAAGGGCGCGGCATGCCAACCCAGATTGGCGCGCGCGGCTGCGACTTCGTCTTTGCCGAGAGCTGACCCATGGGTCTTGCTGGTGCCCTGCTTGTTGGGTGCGCCCTTGCCGATGATCGTGCGGCAGCGCACCAGCGAGGGGCGCGGATCGGCTGCGGCTTCTGCCAGCGCGCGATCGATATCGACGAAATCATGCCCGTCGCACTCTGCAACGTGCCAGCCACTGGCGCGGTAGCGAGCAGGGATATCCTCGCTCGACGACAGGCTGACCGCACCGTCGATGGTTATCCGGTTATCGTCCCACAGCACATTGAGACGTCCGAGCCCAAGGTGGCCGGCGAGCCCGACGGCTTCGTGGTTGATGCCCTCCATGAGGCAGCCATCACCGGCGACCACCCAGGTACGATGATCGACCAGCGCAGCGTCGAACACCGCGTTCAGGTGTCGCTCGGCGATCGCCATGCCAACCGCCATGGCAAGCCCCTGCCCCAATGGGCCGGTGGTGCATTCGACGCCCGGAAGCTCAAAATTTTCTGGATGGCCGGCACAATGGCTGCCGAGCTGGCGGAACTGGCGGATGTCATCGATCGTCGGCTGTTCATAACCGGTGAGGTAGAGTAGCGCATAGATCAGCATTGATCCATGACCCGCGGACAGCACGAAGCGGTCACGATCGGGCCATTTCGGATCGGCAGGATCGAATTTCAAATATTTGGTAAAAAGGACGGTGGCGACGTCGGCCATCCCCATCGGCATGCCCGGATGCCCCGAATTGGCAGCTTCCACGCCATCCATCGATAGCGCGCGAATGGCATTGGCGAGATCTGTTGGCGCGACGCCCATCGGATGCTTCCCGAGTTGCCGTACCCGCGTGGAGCACGCATCATGGGTCCGGGGAGTGGATTAGGTGGCGCGTCTTTGCGGTGGCAAGGCCGCGCCGTCAACCGTCAGATCGATTCGCGTCTTGCCGTCCTGCACGGTCCTGCTACCCTTCATCCATGGCGGACGAGCATCCCCTGTCGGCGATTGATCGCATCGATCTTGCCCTTGTTCGGATTGAGGCGGCGCTCGCTGATCGCCCCCCGGCAGACTCCGGCCTGGCCGATCGGCACGCCGTGCTCAAGCAACGCATGGCCGAGGCAATCACCGCGCTCGACGCCATTCTGGCGACAGGTGCAGACTGATGGCCGAGATTCTCATCAAGATTGGCGATCGCCAACATCGCATCGCGTGCAAGGATGGCACCGAAGACCAGATTCGCCGGATTTCGGGCATGCTCGATTCGCGCTGGCCTGCGGCTGCCCGGGCCTCGGGCGGTCTCAGCGACGAACGCTCGATGCTGTTCGTCGCGCTCATGCTTGCCGATGCGCTTGACGAGGCCGAGCAACGCCTGGCCTCGGCCCCGATAGTGGCCAGTGCATGCCCGGCTGCACCGCCCGCCCCCGCTGCCGCGCCCGCCGATCTCGATCGCCTTGCTAATCGACTGGAAGCCATTGCGGCGGCCCTTGAGAAACCGGTGCCAAGCGCCTAAGTATAAAAGCGGCGGGTACTGCCCGGTACGAGCTTCACGAACATCCCTGAGGCGATTATTCTTCCTAGGGGGCTGTCCCTTCGCAGATCTTGGTCTGAGAAAATGGTCCCCACCTGACGTTACCGGCGTCAGAGGATATTCAGGCAAACGGCCATGGTGGTCCCGCCACCGCCCCCGGCCGGGGGATCATGATGTTGCTGACAGACAAGGCAACCCTGCGCGCCCGGATGCGGACCGACCGATTGGCCTATGCCGCCGTCGCGCCCCCGATCATCCCGCCCGCCGCTTTTCTCGATCGACTGCGCCCGCTCGGCATTTTGGCGAGCTACACTGCGATGACTGGCGAGGCTGACCCCGCCCTGCTTGCCCAAGCCGCGCTCCGGGCCGGCTATCGGGTCGCGCTGCCCCACGTCACCACCCGCGCCGCCGCAATGCGCTTTCTGGCCTGGCAGCCGGGCGATCCGCTGGTCGATGGGCCGTTCGGCCTGCGCCAGCCTGCCGCTGACGCCCCAGACCTGTTGCCCGACATCATCCTGACCCCTCTGCTGGCGTTTGACAGCCGATTGAACCGGCTGGGCCAGGGCGCCGGCTTTTACGATCGCGCCTTTGCGGCCCTGCCGACCGTATTGAGAATCGGTGTCGCCTGGTCCATCCAACGCACCGAGGCGGTACCGGTCGATCCGTGGGATGTGCCTCTCCACGGCGTCATCGACGAATATGGCTGGAACAACCCGGAGCCGAGCCGATGACCCCAAGCTGGCGCAAACCCGCAGGTGCCCTGCTGATGCTCGCGTCGATCACGATCTGGGCGATCCTGGTCGTCAGCCTGTCACGGATTATCGCCGGGTGGCCGGTGCTGGCGCAAATGGCCTTTTACGCACTGACCGGGCTGATCTGGATCATGCCGATGAAGCCGCTGCTGCGCTGGATGGAAACGGGACGCTGGCGCGCCTAGTCGCGCCGCCATTCCATCACATGCGCATAAGGCACCCGGCGATAAGCGTCAGCGCGGGCAGGATCGCCGCCGGTCGGCGCGGGTTCGTCAAAATGCGTCAAGCGCAGCCCGGCGCCAATCAGCAGCGACAAATAGGTCGACAGCGGCCGATGCCAGTTGACCACGTCGATGCCCTGCCAAGCAGCGCGAACGGGCCGGGTGGTCAGATAATCGTCAATTGGAAAGTCACGCTTGCGACCGCGCCAGTCCCGGCGCCAGCCGCGACCGTCATTGGCGGTGTTGAAGCTGTTCAGGTTGGCGATCAGCACAACGCCCCCCGGCGCCAGCACCCGTGCCAGTTCCGCGATTGCCGGCTCGATAGCGTCGATATCGATCAACGACAGATAGGCGATGACGAGATCGAAGCTGTGGTCGGCAAAATCGAGCTGTTCGGCGCGGCCCAGACGGTAGTCGCCCGCCGGATCGCGATGCCGTGCCTCAGCAATCAGCGCCGGCGCCGGATCAATGCCGATCGCGCTGGCGACATGCGGACGGATCAGTCGGCAAAAGCGGCCTTCTCCGCAACCGATGTCCAGCGCGCACTGCCATTCGCGTCGCTCGATTCGGGCGAGCATCGCTGTGTCGAGAACATGGCGCCGGGTATAGTCTCCCGCTGCGCCTTGCGCCGCGATCCAGGCGGCGGCCGACTTTTCCCAGTCGTCGCGCATTCTGGGCGCCTCCGCACCGCTGTCGGGAAATTCGCGCTATGGCGCGAGTGATCGAACCCGCGACCTCCGGCGTGACAGGCCGGCGCTCTAACCAACTGAGCTACACCCGCTTATAAAGCGTGAGGCGCGGCACCTAGTTGAGGTGCCGGGCAGTGTCAACCATCGTCACGGCATCCCGACGCGATCCACGCCCGCGCTCAGCCCGCCGACGGCCGCGATGCCCGCTCGTCGCGCCGCCGTTGTTGATCGAGCGTGCCGTGTTCGAACAGGAATCCGGCGATGTCCGGCTGCCCCGCCGCGCCGATCACGGTCTGCAGGATGATCAACAGCGGCACCGCGAGCAGCGCCCCGGGCGTACCCCAAACCCATCCCCAAAAACTCAGCGAAATCAAAATCATAATCGGGTTTATTGTCAGGCGATGGCCAACGATGAACGGCGTGATGGCGTTCGCCTCCACGAGATGGGCTCCGATCAGGATAAAGGCCGGCACCAGCGCCACCCAGATATCGCTGAACACCATCAACCCGCCAAGCGCGAGCAGCAACGCCGCCACGATCGGCCCGAAATACGGCACATAATTCAGTAGCGCGACGACACCGCCCCACATGAGAGGATACGGCATTCCCATGAGCCAGACGGCAAAGGCGATAAACAGGCCGAGCGACAGGTTTATCACGGTGATCGTGCCCAGATAGGACGAGGTATCGTCGACAACGTCCTGGATCACCCGCGCGGTCGCCATGGCGCCGTCGAAGCTCGAGCGGCTGGTGATCGTGCGCCGCCGCAGCCGCGTCCAGCCCGACAGGAAGAAAAACACCACCAAGGTCCCGAAGAAAATCTGGATGAACACAGTCGGCGCGGTGCTGGCGATCAGTTCGATCAGCGAGCGCGGCGGCACTGTTGTCGCTTGCGCCACGCTGGCCATCTTGCGCGCACCGCCGGCGGCGAGCCGCATCGCGGTATCGTCGACATATTTGTTGAGGCTTGAATAGAGATCGAGAAGCGGCGCGATGTTCATCTGGATCTGGCCGATTCGCTCGGGCAGCATTCGGAAGAACTGCGCGGCGGGCACGATGATCGCCGCCAGCGCGATATTCGCCGCGGCCAGGAACAACAGCACGCAGATCAGCGCGGCCAACCCAGCGGGCACACGGTGCCGCTCAAGCCATTCGAGTACTGGCACCAGCGCCACTGCGATCACCAGCGCCGCCGTCACCGGCAGGAAAAACTCCGCCCCCGCCTTGAGGGCGAAGGGCAAGGCCAGCGCCAGCCCCAGCCCGGCGATCAGCGTCAGCGCCGCCAGCAGCCGATCGCGCCGCAGCGTTACCGCATCCATCGCCGCACCGCCGCCGGGCAATGGCAGGCCGAAGGCGCCGCCGGGCGTCGCGGCCGCGCCCTCGACCGGCACGGGCCGGTGCGGCAGATCATCAACGGGTGGTCCACTCAGGCCGGGGGTCTGTTTCATGGCGTTAGTCTAGCGCCATTCCACTCGCTTGTAATCCCGGCTAGCATTACCGCCATGCGCGATCATCTTCTTGTTATCGACGAGGGCACCACCTCTACGCGGGCGATGCTATTCCGCCCTGACGGCCACTGCGTCGCCACCCAGGCGAGCGCGCTGACCCAACATTATCCACAGCCCGGCTGGGTGGAGCATGATGCCGCCGAAATCTGGGCGCGCACGCTGGAAGTGACGCAACGGGTGATCGCGGCTGGCGGCGGTGCTGAGCGGATCGCCGCGATCGGCATCACCAACCAGCGCGAGACGGTGGTGTTCTGGGACAAGACCACCGGCGCCCCCCTCGCCCCCGCGATCGTTTGGCAGGACCGCCGCACCGCCACCATCTGCCGTGACTTGAAAGCAGCAGGGCATGAGGCGATGGTCCAGGCCAAGACAGGTCTGCTGCTCGATCCCTATTTCTCCGGCTCCAAGATCGGCTGGGCGATGGCCAACTGGCCGGAGCTGAGGGAAGCGGGAGACCGGCTGGCGGTCGGCACGGTCGAGAGCTGGCTGATCTGGAAGCTGACCGCCAATTCCGACCGGGGTGGCGTGCACGTCACCGACGCCACCAACGCCAGCCGCACCGCGCTGATGGCGATCGGGAGCGGCGGGTGGGACGATGGCCTGATCGACCTGTTCGGCGCCCCCCGCAGCGCCCTGCCCGAGATCGTCGATTGCGCGGGCAAGTTCGGTGAGACGACGCTGTTCGGTGCCCCCATCCCGATCTGCGGCATGGCGGGCGACCAGCAGGCGGCGACGATCGGCCAGTCGTGCCTGCAGCCCGGCGAGACCAAGGCGACCTTTGGCACCGGGGCCTTCATCCTGACCCAGGCGGGCGCGATCCCGCCGGTGTCGCACAACCGCATGCTCTCGACGATCGCCTGGCAGCTGGGCGGCAAGCGCGCCTATGCGCTGGAAGGGTCGGTGTTCGTGGCCGGGAGCCTGATCCAGTGGCTGCGCGATTCGATCGGCCTGATCGGCACCGCGGCAGAGACCGAGGCGCTGGCGCACAGCGTGCCCGACAATGGCGGGGTGTATCTGGTCCCGGCGCTATCGGGCCTGGGCGCGCCGTGGTGGCAGCCCGAGGCGCGCGCCGCGATTTCGGGCCTGAGCTTCACCAACACCCGCGCGCACATCGTGAGAGCCGCGCTGGAGGCGATGGCACACCAGGCGCATGACCTGAAGACCGCGTTCGCGGCGGACGGGGTCGACTGGGCGAGCCTTCGCATCGATGGCGGGATGGTCGCCAACAACTGGATGGCGCAGGACATGGCGGACATGCTGGGCATCACCGTCGAACGCCCCGCCTTCGCCGAGACGACCGCGCTGGGCGCGGCGATGCTGGCGGGCGTGGGGTGCGGGCTGTTCAGCGGGCTGGAGGAAGCGAGCGCGATGCGCGGCGCGGTGGAGCGGTTCGAGCCGGGCATGGACGCGGGGGTGCGAGGGGCAAGGCTGGCGGGATGGAAGCGGGCGGTGGAGAGCGTGGTGGGGTTGGCTGCGGGGTGAAGTTGCAGGGGTGAAGTTGCGGAAGTTGCGGGTTGCGATTGCTTTGTTGCGGGTGGGCAAAATGCCTACGGGGTTTTGGAGCGGATCGACGGTTTCAAAGAGCGAGGGAAAGATTATATCATCGGGCGCCGATGTAGGAAAGTTGCGGTTGGAGGTGGCCTTTTCGTTCGACCGGTAATGGGCCGGTTGCAGACAGGCCGTTTCTGGGAGGCTAGTTACGAGAAGTGGACACTCGTGCAGCGGCCTAACCGAGCCCCAACTTGTGATGGATCTTCGCAAGAAGCTCGACATCCTTGCTGTTCAAGCCCTTTTCCTTGGTGCCTTCATGCGCCCAGTTGTTGCGCAACGTGTTGAACAGCGAGATCCATTTTACCTTGTCGGACTTGCTGTTGAACCCGTGCCCGACATCGATGGAGAAGTGCTGCTCGAACGAGGTCGACCCGGGCGTGCCGTCAGGCACCTTAGTCCAGTATTTTTCGATGATCGTCTTATAGTCCTTTATGAAAAACTGGTCAGTCCAAGGGATTTCGCGCCGCCCCAGCCCGTCTTTATAGTCTTTTTCGATTTGCTCCTTGGCACGCATCTCGCAGTCGCGCTGGATTGTGCCGATTTCGATGTCCCAATTGTCACCGAACAGCGCCTTGAGCTGCGCAATGATGAATGTTTTCATGTGGCGCTCGATCTGCGTTCCCAACTCCCGACCTTGGGTCTGAAGTTCCTTGTCCTGCCGTTCGCGCCAGTCCTGCAGCTCAGGCGGATCATAAGATGAGAATTTATCGTTGATGAAGCTCTGGAAGTATCGCAGCCACGTTGCTTCGGCACCGCTGCCCAGCTTCCCGGTCAAGACCTCGGCGTCTTCGGGCCCGAGCGACGTCAGCGCTTTGAAGAGCACAAGCAAATATTTGCTGATCGCATCGATCCGCTCCTCAGCGCTGGAGGCGAGCGAGATCGTGTTTTGCCCGGCTTCGAACGCGTGAAGGTCGCCAATCAGGGAGATAAAAGCGTAGCTTCCTCTGTTCGACAGGATGTACGTATTTAAGGCATCTTGATCCGGGCCAAGCGTCTGCTCGGCAAGATCGTAGCTGGCGTTGATAAGGCCGACTGTCTTAGCCCGCGCCCTTATCATCTCCTCATTATGATCGTGATTGGCAGCGTCATAAAGCGACACGGCGGTTGTGCCGTCGACAAACTTGTTGCCCCTCGCTTCGGGCAACAACTTGCACCGAAGTAGCGCGTCCGCAAACGGCTTAGCTTGCAACAGGGCACGGTCCTCGCCGAGCGAAATCTTGTTATAGAGTGGCCCCGCTGCGTCGCCGCCGAGCGCTCGGATCACAGACGAGCGAAGCGCTTTCATCCGGGAATCCAGGCGCGTGGAGTTCCAGTACAAATCCTCCTCGAGCGTGATTCGCAAGGTGGGACTGACCGCTTTCTGATTCTCGTTGATCTGCATGAACAGCTCGAGCTGATCGCTCGGATCTAGGTTCTTAAAAGCGACAACAGGGATAGTGTTGCTCTCTTTGTATTTCGAATTTGCGTAGCCATAGATCCGGTGCTGGCCGTCGATGATGTAGGCGATCGCAAACGCATTCGGAATCTTGAGCACGCCGGTGCGCGATTCAGTGTCCTTGGTCCGCGGCTGGCCTTGGAACTCGAGTTTGGTGTCGCGCTCGTTGAAATTGAGGATCGCCGAATTCGGAAAGAAGCCGCCGCCGTCGATGAACTTGGTAATGCCCTTCAACCGCGATGGTACGAGCAAGCGCTGATACGTGGGCATCTCCGATTCATTGGCCCGGGTGCGGTGTAAGACGAAGCCGATCTTGAGTAGTAAGTGGGGCTCGAGCGAGAACATGTAATAGGTCTTGCCGCCCATCATCCCTTCGATAGCAGGGACGACAATTTTCTCCTTGTTGATACTTTGCCCTTTCATGATCAGTCCCATGAACTGATAATGCGCGGCGTCGCGGTAGGACTTGAGCAGGCTATCAACGTAATCGAAGGTGTTGTCGTTATAATAGAAGCCCCCGGAGTCGACGAGCCTTTGAACGTCGATCGACTCTCGGCTCAACCGCAGATTCCGGGTTGCGAAGATATATTTGATGCGCCGGCCGGGACCAAAGGTTTGATCGATCGCTTTGCGATAACCATCGAGGCGGACGCGCAAAGCCTCGAATTCGGTTTTGTATGACGGCGGCTTGGCGGAGAGCTCGCTCGATTTGCATTCGACGAGCAACACACTGTCGTGATCTACTGCGACAATATCGATTTGCTTCTTGTCGGAAGGATTGGGCCCGAACGGGAGGCAAAAATTCTCATCGACGTTGAGCATGCGATAGCCAAGGCGATAGAGCTGACACCAGACATCGTCCTCGAACTGAACGTTATGGCTTTTGGGCTTGCGCAGCCGCGTCTTTGTTTTCAGCGGCTCGCCAAACTCCTCCCAGCCCTGTTCGGTCAATCCCTCGACAAGGCTATGCTCGGCATTGCGAAAATGGAATTTGGCTGATTTGGCGGCGAACAATTTGCCGAGCTGCGGCTTGTCGCTGCTGATTTTGCTCCGAAGCGTGACGGCCTCGGCTGGATCAATGAATGGCAATGCACCCCCCAGATTAGCTACGCTCGACGTGTGATATTAGAAAACGAATAGCGCTTCAGTGGTCGCGCGCCGAGAGCCCACTGACCCCGAAATCACCGACGGACGCGAAACCACGGTCGGCGCTCCCAATCCGACATAAAGTTCATGAATACTGGCATGATCCGCGTTGGTTAGAACGACATATGCACCGCGCTGCTTGGCGCGGCGGACGGCTTCCATGAGCCGCTTCTGATCGTCCCAGGTGAAGATTTTCTGATTGTATTTGACGAATCCGTTGCAGTTATGCGCCGTTGTGTAAGGCGGATCCAGGAAGACCAGATCGCCGTCGCGGGCTTCTGCCATGACTGCTTCGAAGTCGCCGCCCCGCAAGTCGGCACGCGACAATAAATTGCTCGCCGTTTCGAAGTCGTCGTCGAGCAGCATGACCTGCGTTTTCGTACCCAGTGGGACGTTGAACTGCCCCTTGAGATTCTCCCTGTACAGCCCGTTGAAACAGGTCCGGTTGAGGTAAAGAAATTGGGCCGCGCGAAGGTAAGAACTGGTATGCTCCCGGCTTCGCTCTTCATAATAGAATTGCTTGGAATGCTTTTCTTGAAAGGCGGCCAGACTAGCTGCGACCAGCTGCCATTCGTCGCGGATCGAGCGGTAGGTAGCAATCAACCGTTCGTTGACGTCCGATAGGATCGCTGCCGCAGGCGCGAGATGGAAGAAAACC
>NCGD01000017.1 GCA_002281535.1 Sphingomonas sp. 28-63-12 | reverse complement strand
ATTAGAATTGCCAGATTATGTACCGAGGTGCATATTATTTATTGTAAAATTAATTACTTATATTTAAATGTTTATCGCATTATATTTAATTAGGTAAAATCTATTGTTCGATATTTAACAATAGATAGAATTGCGGTTCAGTGTCAGCGATGTGATCAATCGGTGCCATATAGCTGGATACCTGTTTGACACCGGGGCCATCAGCTCGCTGATGTCGTGGACCCAACCGGTAGACATCAACAACATCCTGGCCCGGGCAAGCCAGACGTAACGCCTGCCAATTGCCGCGACTCCGTCCCTCAATCGTCAGATCACCAGTTCGATCGTCGGCTGCACCTGCCAGGCCGGCGGGACGGCGGTAAACGCATTGGCGTCGTTGGGGGAGAAGCCGCCGTCGGCACGGGCCAGCCAGTCACTCATGGCTCCGTCGCTGTTGCGCCACAAAAGGTCGTCGCGCCCATCGCCGTTAAAATCGCCGGTTCCCACAACTTGCCAGCCGATCCCGACATGGTTGAGCGCGGCTGCATCATTGGGAGAAAATCCGCCATCTGGCCGGCCCAGCCAATCGCTGAAAGTACCATCGTCATTGCGCCACAGGATGTCGCTGCGCCCATCCCCATTGAAATCGCCGGTACCGATGACGTGCCAGTTGGTCGGTACCGCCGCACTCGCTGCTGCATCGTTGACGGTGAAACCGCCATCGGCCCTGCCGAGCCAATTGCTGATCGTCCCGCCAACATTGCGCCATAGGATGTCGCTGCGCCCATCGCCATCGAAGTCGCCGACGGCAGCGATCTGCCAAGTGGTTGGCACGTGCGACAGGGCCTTGCCATCGTTCGGGGAAAATCCGCCATCGGCGCGCCCGAGCCAGTTGCTGATCGTGCCATCATCGTTGCGCCACAGGATATCGTCACGCCCGTCGCCGTTGAAGTCGCCCGTCGCCGTCACCGTCCAGCTGGTCGGCACTTGGGAATATGCGGCGGCATCATTGGGCGTGAACCCACCATTGGCCTTGCCCAGCCAGTCGCTCAGCGCGCCGGAGTCGCTTCGCCACAGGATGTCGGCACGGTGATCACCATTGAAATCGCCAGTGGCGACGATCTTCCAGTTGCTCGGCGCAGGCGTGTACGCAGCGCCATCATTAGGCGAAAAGCCGCCATTGGCTTGGCCAAGCCAGTCGCTAAAGGCACCCGAGCTATGGCGCCACAAGATGTCGTCTCGACCGTCGCCGTTGAAATCTGCCCCGCGCGCAGCGACGACGAAGGGAGAGGACCAGGCAAGCTCAACACCGCCACCAGCGGCGGGCTTCGCGCCAAGATTATAGCCTGTGGGCAGCGTGCTGAGGGTCAACGACCCACCGGTGAACGTCAGCATATTGCCGCTCAGTCCATAGCGGAAGCCGGCGACAACGGCATCAGTAATGATGATTCGGTCACCCGGGCCAAAATCGGCGATCGTGTCGCCGCTCAGTCCGGCTGCGGTGTCCCTGAACCGGTCGGCACCGGGGCCGCCTGTCAGGATGTCGACACCCGCTCCGCCGGTTAACACGTCGTCGCCTGATTCGCCGTAGAGGTTGTCTTTCCCGTCGCCACCGGCAAGCTGATCATTGCCATCAAAGCCAAAGAGGGAATCGTCGTCGGCACCGCCATCGAGCGTGTCGTCACCAGCGTCTCCAAGCAGCAGGTCCCGGCCGGGTCCGCCACGCAGGATGTCGTCGCCGGCGCCGCCATATAGCTTGTCGTTCCCGTCCTCGCCCTCCAGAATGTCGTCACCGCCATCACCGCCAAGCAGGTCGTTACCGGGGCCGCCGAACAGGCGATCGGCACCATCGCCGCCATAAGCCGTGTCGTCGCCCGCATTCCCAAAGATCACATCGTCGCGGACGGTCGCAAAAGGTTCGCCGGTCGGCGCGCTCCCGGCCCCAATGACGTCGTCCCCGGCGGTGCCGATGATGACATTGCCTTCGCGCGCACTTTCGATGACGTTGGTGACGCGAACAGCAATAGCCTGGGTAACACTGCCCCACCCGTCGCTGACCGATACCGACACGTCATAGACATTGTTCCTGTCGGCGTCGCCCGGGGCTTCGAAATTCGGCGCCGCCGCAAAGCGAAGTGCGCCCGTTGCCCCGTCGATGCGAAACAGGGCGGAGTCCGCCCCGCCAGCAATTGCAAAGGTGCGCGGGTCGCCATCAGCGTCGGTGGCTGCAACGGTCGTGACGATGACGCCATTCTCGGCGATGCTCACCGCCGCTAAGGCGCCGCCGCCGTTGGAGGTGATGACCGGCAGGTGGTTGGGAAAGGCTTGCTCAAAAGTCAGAGTCATGCCGTTGAAATTGAACAGCTCCACCGCGCTGACCGCTATGGCGATGCCAGCGGCCGCGTCGGTGAGCAGCACCTGCTTGGCGGCGCGATCGGTGACGACGAAGCTATACGCGCCAATGGCCTTGGTCAGGACAATCGTGTCGTTCCCGGTACCGCCATCAACCTCCTGCTTGTGCGCGGCACCGATATAGATTGTGTCGTCCCCGCCCCGCGCCTTTGCGCGCCATGCCGGCCCGTCAAGATAGATGGTGTCGCCCGCCGCAGCAGAGCCGATTTCCTCAAGCTTCAGTTCGGTACCGTGCAACGTTGTCGGGCCATTGAAGCCATGGGAATCGGCGACAAGATATTGCTGCAGGATCGTGACGCCGATCGCAGCGTCGCCAGCAATCAGCGCATCGAACTTGTCCGGATCCTGGCGATAGTCGTTGGCAAAACGCGCGAGACCGATCAGATTTTGCAGCAGCACGAAAGAATCGGTGGAAACGAAGGCGGCATCAGCGCTGGTGATGCCGATATCGGCCTTCCATTCCTCATAGGCCTTGGCGATGATCTGGTTGCCCGTATGGAAATCAATGTGCCGGAGCACGGCGCCAATTGCCGAGGTGACGGCAGCCTCGGCATCCTTGGTATAGGCGATTTTGTCGCTTTCCTGGCCTTCCTTAAAGAAATTGAATCGCTCACCCAGATGTTTCTTGCCCCAAGCGGCAGTGATATAATCGAACGCCGGGTCAACCGTTGCAGGCTGGCCGACAAAGCCGATGACATCATTGACCTTGGCCTGGAATGCTTTGGCCATCTGCGTGACAGCATTGAGAATTTTCGACCCATCGTCGTCCTTATGGTAAGACGAATTGGGAACATATTCGAAGCTGTTGGTCTCGGGATGAAAGGAGACCCCGTAAAAGGCCTGCGGACTCTCATTTTTGAACCAGTCGATGACATCGCCGATGAAGCCGGAGATCGCCCCGTCGAACAGCCCGTCGATAAAGTCGAAGACCACCGACCCAACAATAGCACCAACCCCGGCGCCGAGCAGCGCGCCGAGCCCGTTGAAAATGCTCGCGCCGATGGCATTTGCCGCGACCTCGCCAAAAATGCCCGCAAAGGCATCGAACCCGATCGACCCGAGGGCATCACCGAACGCACTCGACGCAATGGTCGAGCCCAATTGGCTGACCAGCGCCTCGGGAAGGCTGTCAATCGTGACGAACAGCTCGGCCAGCTTGGTGCCCGAATAATTGGCCAGGAAACCGCTCAGAATGTTCTGGATCGACGCAATGCTAAACTGGCCGGTGAACTGGTCAAACAGATGCCCCAGATTGAGCGCATCAAAATCGCCCGACAGAAACTTCACCGCATCGACAAAGCCCTCTTTCACGAAATTATTGATTCCGGAATTGAGAAGCTGGCTGACCTGCATCTCCAGATAGCCATGCCCATCGATGCCCAGAATGTCGTCGACGATTTTCTTATCGAGCTTGTTGAAATCCACCAGCAAGTCCGCAATCGCATTCCCGAGCGATTCCGTGAATTTGACGCCGTTGAGCAGGTTGATAGCGGTCCCGCCCGGGGCAAGAAAATAATTGTCGACGATATTGTCGAGCACGGGGCCCAGCACGCCATTGCCCAGATCATGGATCACCTTGGCCCAGTCCGGCGTGGCGCCAGACGTCAACGTGGTGAGGATCTCGCTCAAGCCGAGCTTGGCATAGGTCTTGGAGAGACCGGGAAGAAAGGATTTGAAATATTCCGCATTGAGCGTGTCGAACGCGTCCCCGAGAATCTTGGTAACATCGCCTCGATTCGGCAGGTCCAGCGCAAGGAGACTGTTCGACAGCAAGCCCGACAGCGGCTCGACGATCTTGCTCGACAGCAGGTCTTCGAGCGCCGTCGTCGCGGTGGTCGCGATCGCGCGCTCCGGGCCCGTTATGCCCTCGGCCGCTTTGCCGACATATGCGGTAACAAAGCCCTTCAGCTTGTCCTGGATGTCCTTCTCGACATCGATGACGTAGTTGCGATCCTTGGTTAGTTTCGCCGGATCGACGTCGATCGAAAACAGCTTCAGCCCGGGAAAATCTTTGATAAAATCGGCGAGATCTTTTGGCCAAGATCCCAGCACAAATTTGACATCAATCGTAATCATCCCGGCCTTATTCAGAGCAGGCGATGTACTAACTTCAACAATTTTACTTGTGTCACCTAATCCGAGAATATTGTGCAACAGATAATTGACAGAATTGGTCAGATCACTGGACTGCGCTGAATCAACCATCAATTCTCCTATTCTTTACTTAATTGATGCACATAATATCGACAATCTAAAGTCACTTCATATACCAATCACATTTGCAAAAAATTATATTGCCTCTCTGATATCTTTAATGACTATTTAATGACGATTCTCTTGTCGATATAATAGTAATATACTTTCTCGTAGCAACATGTTTTGTATCCGACGCGGATTTATTGATACGTGGTGGCTGCCCGTACGGTCAGGATGGCTTGGTTCGGCAAGCGAACAGCCTGCATACGGCCGATCGATTGACCCGGCCTTCAACGCCGCCCCCGCCAATCAGACAGGGCCGCCACGCTTTCTCATCGATTATCGGCGGTGTACGAAGCGCCACGATCGGCTGCAGCGCTCAGTGCATTCGGTGAGGTGCACTGGAGGCGGATCCGCATGGCCGCCTTTGGCTGGTTCGTATCGTCGCACGATCGTGACGCAGAGCGCGCTGCCGCTGAGCAGCAAAAGTGCCACCGCCGCTCTGTCTGCGCACCTTGGCGGAGTGACGGGGCGGCGGTGCAGATCAGGTCGGCGGGGGAGAGAGTGACAAGATATGGTCCAATTGGCGCTTCCCTGTGATGGTGGGTTAGATAATCCTCACCATGGCGATTGGCGCTGGCACGGGCAGGCGCTAATTCCAGCCTCCCCCTTGGGCAATCTGCGCTTTCAGACTTTCATAGCTTTGGCAAAGTCCAGCGGACGGGCGCGCACCGCTAAAAGCGTAGCCCCGGTCGAGACGGAGGAAACCACATTGATGGTATATAATATTGATATATAATTTTTTTATGGCCAGGCGCCTTCGCCATATCATTCTTCAGACTTTGCAATTTTCCATTTTTTTGCGGACCACACCATGTCGGGGCCCCTAAGGATAAGCCGTCAGGCATTACGGACGACGTCTTGGTTTGATTTGTGGTTTTGACCAAATAGGCTAGAGATCGACCATGCGATCACCCGCCCCGCCGACGCTCGGCCCGATCATCCAGCATCACCGCAAGCTGCGACATCTGACGCTGGACCAGCTGGCGGCGACGTCGGGCGTCTCGCGATCGATGCTATCGCAAATCGAGCGGGGTCAGGCCAACCCGACCTTTTCGACGTTGTGGAACATCACGCGGGCGCTCCACATCGACCTGTCCGAGCTGATCGACGCGAAATCGACGCATGAGGAACCCATCGATATCGTCGCGAGCCACTACACGCCGGAAATTCGGACCAGCGATGGGCGGTGCGTTTTGCGCATATTGAGTCCCGTTCAAATGGCGGGGACGACCGAATGGTATGAGCTGGTGATCGAACCCGATGGCGAGCTCCTTTCAGACGCTCATGCTGCCGGCACGCGTGAGCATCTGACCGTCCTGGAAGGCGCGCTTTCGGTCGAGACGTTCGGCCGCGTGGTCCCGGTCGAGAATGGCGAAACGGCGCGATACGCGGCTGATGTTTCCCACGTCATCCGTAATCGCGGCCCCGGTGCCGCGCGGGCGCTACTTGTCGTCGCACTACGCTAATTCCTGGATACTAGACATAAATTCCACTATGTCGTAGCCACCTCGCTCTGGAGGTGCTCATGGCTGATTCGCAATTCTTTGATGACGTGACAGCGGCGCTTTGCGCGCTCCGTGACGAGGGATTGCTCAAGCCCGAACGCGTGTTGTCGACGCCCCAGGCCGCTGACATCGCGACGCCCGCGGGCCCGGCGATCAATCTGTGCGCGAACAATTATCTCGGTCTCGCCAATGATCGCCGCGTCAAGGCGGCTGCGATTGAGGCGGTCGAACAATGGGGCGCAGGTCTTGCGTCGGTACGCTTCATCTGCGGCACGCAGGGCATCCACAAGCAACTGGAACGGGCGACCGCCGACTATCTGGGATTCGAGGATTCGATCCTGTTCGCGGCAGCCTTCGACGCGAATGGCGGCGTGTTCGAACCATTGCTCGGGGAAAACGACGCGATCGTCTCCGACAGCCTTAACCACGCGTCGATCATCGATGGGGTGCGGCTGTGCAAGGCCAAGCGCTATCGGTTCGCCAATAGCGACATGGCCGATCTCGACCGGCAATTGACGAAAGCGCGGGCCGACGGCGCAAAGCACATCCTGATCGCCACCGACGGCGCGTTTTCCATGGACGGCTATGTCGCCAATCTGTCTGCCGTCACCGATCTGGCGGACATCCACGGCGCGCTGGTGATGGTCGACGATTGCCATGCGACTGGCGTGCTGGGCGAGCGCGGGCGCGGGTCAGCGGCGCATTGCGGGGTGGAAGGGCGGATCGATATCCTGACCGGCACCTATGGCAAGGCGTTGGGCGGGGCGATGGGCGGTTTCGTCGCCGCGCGCCAGCCGGTGATCGACCTGCTCCGCCAACGGGCACGGCCCTATCTGTTCTCCAACGCGCTTGCGCCATCCATCTGCGGCGCGGCACTGGCCGCGATCGCGATCTCGAACAGCAATGAGGGCGATCGGCTGCGCGCTAAGCTCGCCGCCAATGCTGCGCGCTTCCGCACTGCGATGACGGCGGCGGGGTTCCGCCTGCTGGAGGGCAACCACCCGATCATCCCGGTGATGCTCGACGATGCGGCCCTTGCCCAGCGCATGGCGGCGCGTCTGCTGGAAGAGGGCATTTATGTCACCGCCTTCTCCTTCCCGGTCGTCCCCCGCGGCTTGGCGCGCATTCGCGTCCAGATGAGCGCCGGGCTCGAAGACCATCACATCGATAAAGCGGTTGCTGCCTTCATCAAGGTCGGCCGCGAGCTGGGAGTCGTGCAATGACCGCAAACACCATGGCAGCGCTCGCCAAGCTGAAGCCCGAAACCGGAATCTGGGCCGATCGCGCGCCGATCCCCGAAACCGGCCCCGACGACGTGCTGATCCGCGTCAAGCGGACCGCAATCTGCGGCACCGACATCCACATCTACAACTGGGACAGCTGGGCCGCGCGCACCATCCCCGTGCCGATGATCGTCGGCCATGAATTCGGCGGCGAGATCGTCGAAATTGGTAGCCGCGTGACGCGCCCGCTGAAAGTTGGCCAGCGCGTGTCGGGCGAGGGGCATCTCATCGACTTTAATTCCGCCGCCGCTCGCGCAGGCCGCTTCCATCTCGATCCCGGCACCAAAGGCGTCGGCGTCAACCGGCAGGGCGCCTTTGCCGAATATCTCTGCATCCCCGCGTTCAACGTCGTGGCGTTGCCCGACAATGTCAGCCTCGACGTCGCGGCGCTGCTCGATCCGTTCGGCAATGCTGTCCATACGGCGGAACAGTTCAATCTGATGGGTCAGGACGTGCTGGTCACCGGCGCGGGTCCGATCGGCATCATGGCGGCCGCCGTCGCGCGCCGGGCAGGCGCGCGCCGCGTGATCCTCACTGACGTCAATGATTATCGCCTCACACTCGCGGGCAAGCTTGCCGATGTCCGCGCCGTCAACGTCGCGACCGAAGACCTGCGCGACGTGATGCATCACGAAGGTATCGAGAACGGCTTCGATGTCGCGCTCGAAATGTCGGGCGCTGCCCCTGCTCTGCTTCAGGCGGTGGATACGCTGGCGATGGGCGGCAATCTCGCCCTGCTTGGCATCCCCGATGGCGCGATGCAGTTCGACTGGGGCAGCATCATCCTGAAGGCGATTACCGTGCGCGGCGTTTATGGGCGTGAAATGTTCGGGACGTGGCGGCGGATGCTAGGGCTGCTCGAAGGCGGGTTGGATCTCGATCCGATCATCACCCACCGCCTGCCGCATGACCGGTTCCAGGACGGATTCGATGCGATGCGCAGCGGCCAGTCGGGCAAGGTCGTGCTCAGCTGGTAGCAGAAGCGGTGCGATCGACCTGCGCTGCTGTTGGCAATGCTCGACACAATCTCCACACTTCCGCAACGCAGCATCGATGCAGACAGGTGACGATGTGAGTTCAAAAAGTCATTCCGCCCGCCAAGGAGTTGATCGATGGACAACGCGCTGATCCTGATTGCCGAAGATGATGCCGATATCGCGCAAATTCTGACCGCTTATCTCGATCGCGACGGCTTTCGCACGATCTGCGCCAACGACGGCGAGATCGCACTGATGCATCATCGATCGCTACGCCCCGATCTGGTGCTGCTCGATGTACAGATGCCCAAGCTGGATGGGTTCGAGGTGCTCGCCGAGATCCGCCGCCGCGGCATGACACCCGTCATCATGGCGACGGCGCGGATGGACGACCTCGACAAGCTCTCCGCGCTTAGGATCGGCGCTGATGATTATGTTGTGAAGCCGTTCAATCCGCTTGAAGTGGTGGCTCGGATAAAGGCCGTGCTCCGGCGGGTCCGCAATGACGATATAACCGATCGGCAGATCCGCTGGGGGCCGCTGGCGATCGATCCGGAAGGCTATGCGGTCCATGTTCAGTCCAATGACAAGACGGTTGCGCTGGACCTCACGCTCACCGAGTTTAGGCTGCTCGCGCACTTGACCCGCCAACCGTCACGCGTGTTTTCGCGTGCCGAACTGCTCGACGCCTGCCTGCCGGAGGGCGAAGCGCTGGAGCGGACGGTCGACAGCCATGTCAGCAAGTTACGCCGCAAGCTGGAGACTGCCGGTGCTGCGGGACTTTGCTGCGGCGTCCGCGGCGTCGGTTATCGGTTGGCGCCGCAATGATCTTCAATCGCAAGGATCGGCGTTGGCGATTATCGACCCAGATCGCCGCGGTCGCGGCCGCGTCCATTTTGGCCTGTTCGGCAATCATCATCACCGAATCCCTGTTATTCGACTATTATCAAGAGCAGCGGCTCTTAAATGCATTGCCGCCCCCGGCGCGCCGGGCGGCCGATGCGTTGGTCTTCGGCAGGAAGCCTAACACCGATGATTTGCTTGCGCTGATAGAGTCCCAGCGATCGGCAAATGACGTCTATGCTACCCGGTCTTACATCGCGCTGCTCATGTTCGTCCTCACCGCCGTGATCGGCGCGTTTGTTGCCGGGTCGATCATGCTTCGGCAATTTGGCAGCGGTCTCAATGCCCTAGCAGAAGCCGCCCGCGCGGTGACAAAGGGCGATCTTTCCGCGCGCGCGCCGCTTGCGCGGTTGGCATCGATCGAAGAAATTCAGCTTATTGAAGATTTTAATGCCATGGCGTCAGCCCTCCAAAGCGCCGATCGTGAGCTCAAGGATAGCACTGCCGCAATCGCACACGAATTGCGGACGCCGCTGACCGTGCTGGCGGGGCGGCTCCACGGCATTCAAGACGGGGTATTCGACGCAGGGCCGGATCAGATCGGCAGCCTTATCAAACAAATCGATTCGCTGTCGCGGATCGTGGACGATTTGCGCACAATGAGCCTGGTCAGCTCGGGCCAGCTGATGCTGGACCTGGCGCCGATCGATCTGGCCGAAGTCTTTTTGCCGACGATTGCGGCGATGGCCCCCGATCTTCTGGCCGCCGGCGTTACCGTCGATGCCAATCTAAAGTCCGCCCCGGCGATGGGCGACGCGGCCCGGCTTCGCCAGGCACTTGGCGCAGTGCTGACCAACGTCGAGCGCTATGCCGCCAACACTGGCACATTGGCGATTGAAACCGGAATCGGTCCGCACGGCAGTTACCTGCTCGTTCTTGACCACGGCAAAAGTCTGTCGGCTGAAGCCACCGAACGCGCCTTCGAGCGATTCTGGCGAGGCGAACAATCGCGCGGGCGAGCCAATGGCGGCTCGGGATTGGGCCTGGCGGTCGTCCGCGCGATCGCGGAAGCGCATCATGGCAGCGTGACCCTGACCCGTCGGCCCGGCGGTGGTGCGGCATTCGAGATGCTGCTCCCGAGCATTGCCCAGCAGCTCGACACAGTCTCCACAATCAACTGACACCGCCTCCACGCACGACCTCCAGAGCGGCATCATCGAACGGCATTTCCGCCGACGAGATTATTTTCCCAGGAGGTTTTATGATGAAGACGTTGTTGTTCGCTGGGACTGCATTGCTGATGGTCGTTCCTACCCTCGCTCATGCCCAGGACGATGCGAACACGTTCACCGGTGCCCATATTGGTGTGGATATCAGCCGGACCCGCAACAGCCTGCGCAATGATCCGGGCGTGATCGGGACTACCGACCGCAACGCGCGCAATGGTGTCGGCTATCGCGCCCATGCCGGCTATGATGTCCAACTCGGCAATGTCGTGATTGGCGCCGAGGCCGGCATCGGCGGCGGCGGCAAATCTGTTCGCCAGACGGGGACGCGCGGACAGTACGTCCTCGACCCCGGCCTGACGTATGACGTATCGGCTCGCGCCGGCTTGGTCGCGGTCGACGGCTTGCTGCTATATGGCCGGGGTGGCTATCGCTGGCTGCAAAGTGATCGCCGGACCGCGCCCGCCGCCGCCAATGGCGCGACGGCGACGACCCGTCAGACCGAGCGCGCCTTCAGCTATGGCGCCGGGGCGGAGGTGCTCGTCAGCCGCTCGCTGTCGCTGCGGGCCGAATATAACCGCACGCCCTATGACAAGGGCTACAAGGCGAATGCATTTTCGATCGGTGGGTCTTTGCGCTTCTGATCGAACGGACGGGGCGCGTCTTTGAAGAGGCGGCCCCGTTTTCGGTCTACAGGCGTAGCCTGCGACTTCACGCATTATCCGGATAGGCAGTCAGGGCAATGCGAAGTGCTCGCCGGCCCACGCTGGCGGAGATTTCACCCCCCTTCCCCATCAGCGCATCGGCAAAGGCGTCGATCTGCGTTGCGAAGTGGAGCGGGCTCGGCCGCCCGGTCAGCGCGATCTGGTGCGGGCCCTCGGCGTCGAAATGAATCAACTGGTTGGCATAATGGGCGATCCGCAGCGCGCCGGTGGTACCATGGACATGGATGACCCCCGGAGTGGCCGACCAATCACCGGCCGCGACAAAACCATTAGCGTCCCATCCAGCGCCGTTGGTGAACAGCCCCTCGGCCGGCAATTCGGTGCCAAAGCTGCCCTCATGATAGGTCAGCAGCCCTAAAGCACCATTGGCGAACGTCATGCTCAGCCATTCTGGGCGCGGCAGCGCGCCGGCGATATTGCCGGCGCCGCTCGACGCGATGACCGGCGCGCCGCACATCCAGCCGAACACGTCGATCAGATGGATACCGTGGTCCATCAGCCCGAGGCCCGATCCGCCTGGTCCGCCAGGTGGATAATGCAACGGCCCGAGTTCGCGATACTGCGCCAGGCCCGCCCCGCCGATCACCTGCTCGCGCATTACCAGCACGTCGCCAATAGCCCCCGCAGCGATCATCGCCCGCGCCGTCATGATCGCAGGCAAGTAGCGATAGGAGGCACCGTAGAACAACATCACTTTGGCGGCGCTGCACGCGGCGATCATCCGGTCGACCGCATCGAGGTCCACGGCAAGTGGCTTTTCGCAGAGCATCGGACGACCCGAAGCCGCGCAGTCGATGGCGATGGTTTCATGCGTTGCGGCGGGCGTCAGGATACAGACCGCATCGAGATCATCGCGCGCCAATAACGAGCGGTAGTCATCGTGAAACGCGGTTGGCGTTCCAGCGAGCAGAGCGGCTCGTGACCGATCGACATCGGCAGCGGCGACCACGTTGACCCGCAACGACTGCTGATAGGCTGCGAAGTGAAGCGCGCCCACGCCGCCGAGACCAATCAATCCCAACCGGATTGCTCGATCGTTCGCTGCACTGTCGTCGATAATCATTAGCGCCTCTGAAGCTTTGCGGACTCCCGGCCTATCAGGCCATAATTATTACCGCTATAATTTATTTGGCGATGAATCGATCGAGCACATTGCGGGTGACGGCTTCGGTTTGCCGATCCCCAGCCTCCAGCCCCGCCACCCACTCGCTCGATCCCGCGCAGAACACCTCGCCTGCGCCGCGCTCGAAATGAACGATCATGCCCGATCCGCGCGCTGCGGACGCGATACGGTCAGGGTCTGCGGAAGCGTCGCGAAGCTGGGCCAAGAACGGCGCGGTATCGCCGTAATAGCTAATCGCGCCCGGCCGAACCGGCACGACCTCGCGGTTGGCCGCGAGCGACATGGCGATGATCTGGACGCCGTCGGGTGCCCCGTCTCGTCCGGTCGGGTGCGGGATGCCATCACGGACCATGTAATCGAGGCCATCGACCTCATAGCCGAATATCCGTGCCGCCCCGCCGAGCACATCGCCATAACCAAGCTCAGTCCCGGCAAAGGCCCAATGATCGGGCCGATACACGGTAAAGCCTGCCGGCCCGCGCGCAACCTGCCCGCCGACACCCGCGTAAATGCCATAGCTGGACGTTACCCCGAAACTCGCCGCCGCCGGTCGACCAAGCTCGGGCGCGTCCCAGACGGTCGTCAGCGTTGCCGCTGCCGCAGTACCCGCGACGGGATCATGCGTAGCAGCGGATGTTTTGTAGCAAATCTGGGTGGTACCATCGTCTTCCAACCGAATCTGCCAGGCGATATTCCCGCCGAAGCGCGCGAACCGACCGCCGCGCTCGACATATATATCCAGCGCATCGCGCATCGGTGCCGACCAATATTCATCATGGCCGACAACCACCACACAGGCATAGCCATCGAGCAACGCCGGGTCGGCATCAAGATCATGCTGGGTCGCATAATCAACCGCATAGCCCTCGCGCTCGGCCCAGCAGCCGAAGTGCCGCTCATAGCTCGCCCAACCAGCATTGGCGTACCATTTGCTGTACCCACGGGCATAAGCGAATTCGATCGGCGGGTAACGCGGGATTCCGCCTAGCGGCGGCACCGCTGCGTGCGGCTTGCGCGGCGCCCCGACCGGCAGGCTGACAAAGCCGCGCGCGAAGGGCCGGTGGATCGTCAGCCGTGCGCCGAAGGCCAGCCCATCTGGTCTGGTCGGTGCGTAATAGGCATTGGTCCCGCCCCAGTCATTATAGGCAATCCAGGTCGCAGTGGCGGCCAATAGCAATATCGGTGCCCGCGCCCCCTCCCCGGACCGCACCACGAAGCCATGTTCATGATGGCACTCAACTCCATTCGCATCGACACCGCTCAGCCGAACGATATAAAAGCCGCTGGCGATATCGTCGGGCAAGGTCCAACGGACGGCGACAGGCCAACCACAGCCGGTGGCGTGAAAATCCGCCGGCAGCGATGCCCAAATGACGGCCACGCCTTTCAGTTCGTGGACCACCAACGGGCGGATGCCGTCGCGGATGACTGCAAGGTCGATCCACCCCGTATTGCCGGCCGCATGGACCGCGATTACGTCGCCAGGGCGATAGGAAAGCTGGTCCGTATAGCACCATCCCTGCGCCAGCGAGGAGTCGTCGATCGGCACCTCGTAGAAATCGCGATTGGTCACGTCGAAACCCTGCTCGCGCGGCAGGAATTGTCCTTGGGTCGGCGGATCGATCGTGGCGGTCATTAGCGCACGCCCGTGCGCAATGTCCGCACCGATCGGATCGCGCCCGCCAGCTGCGCGGGTTCAAAATAATTGGACCGCATCTCGCCCTTTGCGACGAGGGGTGATCCATCGCTGTAATGGGGCGAGTCCGGGTTATCACTGATTCCCCAGACTGGCAGACTATACGAGCGGATCGGCCTGGTGAACTGCACGAGGAACGGCATTCGACTGCCCGAATAGGAATAATGCCGCCCCGCCGCATCGGCCGGGCCATAAATGGACGACCACAACGACCCGAATTCGGTGACTTCTTCGCGGTCGCCGGGCAAGGCAAGCAGCGTCATTCCCCGCGTCGGCGCACCGGGCGCGGAACGGCCGACACGATAGACATCGCCGAAGCGTCGATTGAAGCCGCTCAGACCTGCCGCTTGTCGCGCTGCTGCCCGGCGCGCTGCGGTAAGCAATACGGCGCGCTGTGCTGCATCAAGCGGGGTATCTGTTGCCAGCGCGCGTTCGATCGCCAACGCCACTTTTGGATCGGCCTCACGCACTTCATCACGCCACTGCGCGACATACAGCGCCGCCGACGATTCGGGCGAAAAATGCCCGTCAAACGCGATCAGCGCCGCAATGAACCGCGCCGCATCCGGTTGACTCGGCTCGGCCGCTTCGCGCACGGCCTGGTCAAGTTCGTGGTTCCACCGCTCGCTGCCGAACACCTTGTCATCGAACACAATATCGAGCGTGTCACGCCAGTCGATCACCCGGTCGCCGCCGAGCAATTCGATCGCTCGCCGTTGGCGGGTGTCGGTCTGGCCCGGATCAAAACCGAAATCAGCAGGATAGTCGCCGGGCCGCAGATGCTGCGCAGCAAACATCATGTCGGGGCTGACATTTTCGTTTGTCAGATAGCCTTCGCTCGGATCGCGCAGCTGCACGGCAGCGCCGATCGGCCTGATTCCCTGCCAGGCGCTTGTGCCGCGATTACCGTCGACGGGTTGGCCGATCGGCGGAACGGTCGCGCGCGCCGGATTGCGCCCCGGCCGGATATAACGGATCGATCCATCAGCCCCGGCAATGATGAGATTGGCGGGATAAAGCTCCTGCCGGGCCACCGCAACATCGATGTCAGCCCAGCGCCGCGCAGTCAGCAGCCCGCGATAGGCGACATGGGCGCGGCCAGCTCGACCCATATAGGTCGAGCTGACCGCATAGGCGGTTTGGCCGACGCGCCCCGCGATCGGTGAAAGCACGCCGTTGTGCCATACATAATCAAACCTCCCCGTGATCGCGGGCGCGCCCTTGACCATGATACGATAGGGGATCGACACCATGCGGCGCCTCTTGCCATCGACCCGGTAGCGCAGCGGCGCACCGGCTTCGGTGTGTACCGCGACGCAATCGGACGGGCGGCGCGGGCCTTCTGACCAGCCCCAGGCGAAATGCGCGTTATGGCCCTTGAGACCCATCGGCATACCGGTCATGTCAAGCAACCAGGCATTCATTGTCGGGCTGTTGATCCGCGCGCCGTAGAAAAAGCTCCCGAACAGGGCGATCGGGCTGTGCGAGTCCGATTCGAAGACCGTGGCCTTATCGGCGGTCCGGTTGGGTGCTAGCGCCCAAATATTGGATCCACTCATGCCGGTGGCCCGCCCGATCGAACTCGCCAGGGCGGTGACGCCCGCCTTGGCAAGGACGGCATTGCAAACGCCAATATCGCTGCCGACCGCGCCGAGATTAAGGAAGCTCCCGGCGGCGAGCGGCAGAGCTGCCTCAAGCGGCGGCGCCCAGACTGGCACCTTTTCTGGATGATCCGCCATGTAGCGTTTTATCCCTGCAATGTAGGCGGTCATATCGGCGCGCACAGCGCGGGGCAGCGTTGCGAAATTGGTCCGCGCATCGGCGAGATGCCGCATTTGGCGCATTTGCTTGTCAAAGGCGACGGTGTCATCGACAACGCCGCTATCGGCCCCGACGACCCCGGATTTATCACCTAACGGCCCGGCGCCGAAGGTCGCCGCGAGATCGCCGCGCAGGGCCAGATAGAAGAGCAAGATGCCGCTCAGCCGGTCCTCCGCCATCGCATAGCCAAGCCCCCAATAGGCATCCGCCTCACGATCGGCATAGAGATGCGGCGCGCCATTGATGTCGCGATAGAGATTGACCGACCCTGCCGGCGCGCGGGCCACAGGGCCCGCAGCCGCTGGTGTTGCCGCCGCTAAGGCCGGGATAAACAGCATGATCGCCGCGATATCGAACTTGTTCCGCATGCTGTCCTCCCCGAACTGCTTTCGCACCCGATCGACGGTGCACCACCTGCAACGCCTCTGGCACCAATGTGTGATGTGTGATTAAACCGTCACTTCTTTCGCTGCAACCCGGCGTAACAGGAGCTTGAATGACGGGACCCATCATCGGCACGCGGCCATCCCAAGAGACGGGCGCGGCCCTGCCAGGCGCGCATCTGACCCTGGTCATCCTTGCCGGCGCCTATCTGTTGTCCTTCATCGACCGGATGATCCCCGCGTTGCTGATCGATCCGATCCGAGCCGATCTCGGGATCACTGATACGCAGGTCAGCCTGTTGATCGGGTTCGCCTTTGCGATTGTTTATACAACCGCCGGTGTTCCCATCGCCTGGCTGGCGGATCGCTGGTCGCGCAAGGGGGTTTTGATCGCGGGAATCGTGATCTGGGGCTCGATGACTGCAGGCTGCGGGCTGGCGACCGGCTTTATCCAGTTCTTCATCGGGCGAATGGGTGTGGGGCTCGGTGAGGCCGCGTTGACGCCGACTGCATATGCGCTGGTGACTGATCTATACCCTCCGCAGCAGCGATCGCGGGCGATGAGCGTGTTTGTGGTTGGCGGTGCCGCCGGCGCCGGAATCGCGCTGCTGGCTGGTGCCGCCGTGATCGATCTGGCCGGCACGGGCGGTGCCCTCGCCCCATGGCGCGTAGCGCTGTTGCTGCTCGGCGGCCTGACCTTGCTGACCGCCCTGCCGATCAGCCGAATCATCGAGCCACCCGTGTCGCCAGGACCCCGAACAGCAGGTAATGACACACTGAAGTCGCTGATCGTCGCGCTTTGGCGGGAACGGGGCGCCTTTGCGCCGCTGTTCATCGCCGTGCCTCTGATGAACCTGACGCTCTACGGCGCCGGCGCCTGGGGGCCAGCGGTGCTGACCCGGGTCTATCACTGGGATGCTGTTTCGGCCGGGACATGGCTTGGCGGCACCCAAGTGGTGCTCGGGATTGCCGGCACCGTGCTGTTCGGCTGGTTGGGCGATCGCGCGCGCCGGCGCGGTGGGGTCGACCAATTGCTGCCGATGCTGGCGGCCAGCTGCGTGATCGGCGCAATCGCGGTGGGGTCGCTGGTGGTGGTCGACAGCGCTGCCGCTGTGATCCTGCTGCTCGGTGCAATGACCTTTGCAACCGGCTCGGTCGGCGTGCTGGCGCCGGTCGCCCTGCAGGCGATCACTGAACCCGACAGCCGGGCGCGGACGGCGTCGCTGTTCTTGCTGGTCGCCAATCTGATCGGGATCGGTGCGGGGCCGAGCAGCATCGCGCTGGTCACCGATCAGCTATTCGGGCGCCCCGAAGCGGTGATCGATGCGGTGGCACTGGTCTGTATGCCCGGCTTGGTAATCGGCGCGCTAGTGACTTGGCTGTTTGCCAAGCCCTATGCTGATCGAGCGCGCAAGCTCGGCAATTGAATTGAGCGAAAATGAAACAGGACAGGAACGGGCAACAATCATGACCATGGCCAAATTGCAACGCATCGATGTGACGACGCTCCACGAGCGCGCCTATCAGGAACTGCGCAAGGCGCTGATGACCGGCGCATACAAGCCAGGCGAAGCGGTAACGCTGCGCGGTGTTGCCGAGGCACTGGGCACCAGCTTAATGCCGGCGCGCGAAGCGGTGCGGCGGCTCGTGTCCGAGCGCGCGCTGGAAATGCCCAACAGCCGCAGCGTCCGCGTGCCATTGATGCAGCTTAGGACCTTCGACGAACTCTACCGGATCCGCCAGATGCTTGAGCCCGAAGCGGCGGCCCGCGCCGCCGAACGTTGCGACAAGGCCGGGCTCGTCTCAATTCGAGAAGCCAATGACGGGATCCACAAGGCGCTCAAGGCCGGCAATTTTGCGGAGGTGCTGGCGATGAACCAGCAATTCCACGCCGCGGTCTATGCGGCCTGCGACAGTGAAATCCTGCTGATGATGATCGATACATTGTGGCTGCAATCGGGCCCCTATCTCAATCTGTTCATCGACAGCATGGACCGGTCGGCACTCAACAGCGAATTTGCGATGCACGACGATGTCATCGAGGCGATGGCCGCGAACAACGCGATCGCGGCGCGCGAGTCGATCCGGCTGCTCATCGCCAACGCGGCGCGGCTGTTCCGCGCCAGGGTTGGTGAGCGGACCGGTGAAACCGCACCAAAGGAGCTCGTCGCCGAAATGCATTGACTTTCATCAAACAGTCATGTGTGATCACACAACAAAGAGCGGCCGATTGAGGAGTCGCCAGTTTTTGGGTGGATCATGCGGCAGTCGGACAAGGTTATCATTACCTGCGCGGTCACGGGGGGCGTCCACACGCCGACCATGTCGCCGCATTTGCCGATCACGCCCGACCAAATCGCCGATCAGTCAATTGCCGCCGCCGAAGCCGGCGCGGCCATTCTTCACCTCCACGCCCGCGACCCGGCAACCGGCAAGCCGAGCCAGAACCCCGACACCTTCATGGCGTTCCTCCCGCGTATCAAGCAATCGACCGATGCAGTGATCAACGTCACTACCGGCGGCGGGCTGGGGATGCCTCTGGAGGATCGACTGGCACCCGCACACCGGACCCAGCCAGAGCTGGTGTCGCTCAATATGGGGACGATGAATTTCGGCATCTTCCACCTCGCCAATCGCTACACCGAATGGCAGCATGACTGGGAACAGCCCTATCTCGCCCAGACCGATGACCTGATTTATCCCAATACTTTCCGAATGATCGACCGCATCATTAGCGAGGTCGGCGACGCATACGGCACCCGCTTTGAATTCGAATGCTATGATGTCGGCCATCTCTACACGCTCGCGCATTTCGTCCGCGAGGGCCGGCTAAAGCCGCCCTATTTCATCCAGTTCATTCTGGGGGTCATGGGGGGGATCGGCGCCGATCCGGATCATCTGACGCATCTACGCCAGACCGCCGACAAATTGTTCGGTGACGATTATCTGATGTCGTGCATCGCGGTCGGGAAGCACCAGATGCCGATGCTGACGATGTCTGCAGTGATGGGCGGTAATGTCCGCGTCGGGCTCGAGGATAGCCTTTATATCGATCGCGGCCGGCTCGCGGTCAGCAATGCCGAACAGGTCACGCGAATCCGCGAAATTATCGAGCGGCTGGGCATGAGCATCGCCACCCCTGCCGAGGCGCGCGCGATGCTTGATCTGAAGGGCGGCGACGCGGTCGGCTTTTGATGCGCGCGCGCCTGCCCTTCATGGCCCAGCCCGCCACCCCCGATCATGGTCGCGGCGATGAGGCTGTCACCCCGTCGACCGTCTCCAACGAACCCAAAAGGACAATCATGCTCCGCAAGCCCTATCTCGTCTTTCTGGCCGATGCCGATTCATCGACCTTGGCGAAAACCGCCTTCGGCTTGCGCGATTGGTGCCCCAATGATGTTGTGGGGCAAATGCGACTGGCGGGGGCGGCGATCGATCTCGGCGTGCCCGAGATGAACGCGGCCGAGGCGCGCGCAGCCGGCATCGGCTCTTTGGTGATCGGGGTTGCCTCGTTCGGCGGCGCGCTGCCCGAGACATGGTACCCCAGCCTATTCGCCGCGGTCGAGGCCGGGCTCGATATCGTCAGCGGCATGCATCAGCGGCTGAGCGATGTTCCCGGACTGGCGGTCCACGCCGCACATCACGGCGTGACGCTGCACGACATTCGCCATCCGGGCACGCGATTTGCCGTCGGCACCGGGCGAAAGCGCAGCGGCCAGCGGCTGCTGACAGTTGGTACCGATTGCGCGCTGGGCAAGAAATACACCGCGCTGGCGATCACCAAATCGCTGAAGGCGCGCGGGATCGCCGCCGATTTTCGCGGCACCGGCCAAACCGGGATCATGATCGCAGGCAGCGGGATACCGATTGACGCGGTTGTTTCCGATTTTGTCGCCGGTGCGGCTGAGGCGTTGTCGCCCGATGCCGCCGCCGATCACTGGGACGTGATCGAGGGCCAGGGCGCCTTGTTCCACCCGGCCTATGCGGCAGTGACATTAGGGTTGCTCCACGGCTCGCAACCCGATGCGCTGGTGCTGTGCCACGATCCGGCGCGGCGGCATATCGAGGGCTATCCCGATTTTCCAATCGTCGATCTGGCAGTCGCGATGGCGCGCTACCGGGAGGCGGCTTGGCTGACCAATCCGGCTGCGCGTTTTGTCGGGATCAGCCTCAACACCGCAAAATTCCCCGCTGATACCGCCTTTGCAATCATGGGCGATTATGCCGATCGATATGGCCTGCCGGTATTCGATCCAATCCGCACCGGCGCCGATATCCTCGCCGACACAATGCTCGCCACCGCGACGGAGGCGATGTCATGATCAGCTGCAGCGTCACCACCGAAAGCTGGGACTATCAAACCCCGTTTCGCATTGCGCGCGGGGTCGCCGATGCGCTCGACGTCATCGTCGTCGAACTGCGCGATGCAACTGGCCATATCGGGCGCGGCGAAGCAGCGGGGGTCGATTATGACGGCGATCTGATCGGTGACATGGTCGCGCAGATCGAGGCCTTTGGCGGCACCCTGCCGACAGGGCTGGATCGCACCGCCCTGCTCGATGTGCTCCCTGCTGGCGGCGCGCGCAACGCGCTCGATTGCGCGCTGTGGGACCTTGAGGCCAAAGCCAGCGGAGTCCCCGCCTGGCAAACCGCCGGGCTCACCAACGCGCTGCCCGTGACTACCGCATCGACGATCGGCATCGGGACGCCCGACGAGGTCTGGGCGAAGGCCCTGACGATGACGGACTGGCCGCTGATCAAGATAAAGGTCGACGGTGACAGCCATATCGAGCTGATCCGGATCGTTCATGACATCTGCCCCGCGGCTCGGCTGATCGTCGATGCCAACCAGGCCTGGAGCTTTGCCCAGCTCGACGCGCTTGCACCCGAACTGGCGACGCTGGGCGTTGCGCTGATCGAACAGCCACTCGCCAAGGGCAATGATGGCGCATTGCGCGCCTATCGCCACGCAGTCCCGCTGGCGGCGGACGAATCCTGCACCGATCGCGCCTCAGTCGCGGCGCTCGCGGGACTCTATCATTTCGTCAATATCAAGCTCGACAAGACCGGCGGTCTGACCGAGGCGCTCGCCGTGGCCGCCGCAGCGCGGCAGCACCAGCTTGGCATCATGATCGGCTGCATGGCCGGCACTTCTTTGGCAATGGCCCCTGCGGCGATCATTGCCCAGCAGGCAGGGTTCGTCGATCTCGACGGCCCACTGCTCCACACCAACGATCGTCTCCACGGCCTGAAATATAAGCACGGGGCCATGGAATTTCCGGAACCGGCGCTTTGGGGATGAGCAGGCGCCTTTTTTGACAAGGGAGGGAAATGATGGGGAGCAAGTTACATTTATTGGGGGCCGTCGCAGCGATTGCGCTCAATGCCGGCACCGCGATGGCGCAGTCCGCACCAACCGACCCGCCAGCACCGCAGACCGACAGCGACAGCGACATCGTCGTCACCGCCTCGCGACGTGAAGTGAAACTCCAGGATCTCGCCCAGAGCGTAACCGCCATATCAGCCGATACGCTGTACGAACGCGGCGCCCGATCGAAAGAAGACATCGTCTATGCAACGCCGGGGCTGAGCTATACCGACATTGGCGGCGGCCGACAGAATTTCGTCGTCCGCGGCATTTCCGCCAATAGCGGCCTGCCGGTGACGGCTTTCTATATCGACGAAACGCCCGTCCAGCAGCTGGGTTCGTATAATTACGACCTGCGGCTGTTCGATGTCGACCGGGTCGAGGTGCTACGCGGGCCACAAGGAACGCTGTATGGCACAAGCTCGATGGGCGGCACGATCCGCACGATCACGGCCCGGCCCGAGTTCAACAAATTGGGCGCGGTGTTCGAAAGCAAAGTCTCGGGCACCAGCCATGGTGGCGTCAATTACGACGTCAACCTGGCGGTCAACATCCCGCTGGTCGACGATCGGCTGGCGCTCCGCGTTGTGGCCTATAAGGAACATGTCACCGGCTTCGTTGATAATTATCAGCTGCTCAAGGACGCAGCCGGCAATTTCTCGCTCGGCGATCGGATCGCGAAAAATGTCGGCGATCGCGATATTTATGGCGGCCGCGCGGCTTTGCGCTGGGCACCCAGTGATCGGTTAACGGTGACGGGTACCTATTATTTGCAGGATAGCAGCTTCGACGGGGTGACCTCGGAAGATGTCGATCCCGATATCGGGCTGGTCGCCCGCGGACTACGCCAGGCTCGCACCTTCAACGAAGGGCCAGCGTACCGCGCGCAGCAGGGCAACCTGACGATCAATTATGATTTTGGCTGGTCGTCGCTGATTTCATCGACCTCCTATGCCTGGGCAGACGGAATCGACTCGGTCGATTTCACCCGGCAGTTGTTCGGCACGCTGCAATTCTTCAACGCCAGCGAAGCCGATGGCGGCGCCGGGCTTGGCGACGGCCGCGTGCTAACCAACGTCACATCGGTACCGCTGCGGCAGGATTCCAACGAATATTCGTTCACCCAGGAAGTCCGGCTCGCCTCGTCGGGCGATGGGCCAATCGGCTGGATCATCGGCGGCTTCTACAACAAGGGCAAGATTTCGGCCCTGCAGTTGCTCGGCGCGCCGAACATCGCGCAATATCTCGGCCCACTGGCGCCCGCCGACAATTTGTTCAGCTATGATGCCTTCAACAAGCAGGAAGAATATTCCTTTTTCGGCGAACTGAGTTGGAAGGTTACTGATCGGCTCCAGCTGACCGGCGGGTTGCGCCGATATGACATCCGTCGTGAATTTGGCAGCCTGACCAAGGGCCTGTTCAACCTGCAGAACAGCTTCGACGATGTCTTTATCGGTACGACCGATGCCGGTATCAGCACCAAGACCGGCATTACCTATCGCGGGCTGATTTCGTGGAAGGCGACCGACGATGTCCTGCTCTATGGCACCGTCTCGACTGGCTATCGGCCTGGTGGCCCCAATGCTGCTATCCCGGGACAGCCCACGCCGCCGGCCTATGCGCCTGATCGGGTCCAGCAGTTCGAACTCGGCTGGAAGACCGCCTGGTTCGACAATCATCTTATCCTGAACGGGGCCGCTTATTATATCAAATGGCCCAATGTGCAGGTGCCCATTGGCACGCCCGATGGCAATTTCAGCTACACCGCCAATGTCGGCCAAGCGCATACCGAGGGGCTCGAGCTCGAAATGCAGGCGCGGCCTTTCAAGGGGTTCGACCTGACCTCGTCGATCGGCATCCAGCGCGCGGTATTCGACAGGGCCGAGCCGCTGCTCGATGTCGACAAGGGCGATCCCTTGCCCAACATCCCCCGCTTTACCGCCAATGTGCAGGCCAATTATGAATGGCAATTGTCGGGGGGATGGACCGGCTTTGCCCAGGCGACCTACAGCCATGTCGGACGGCGCGTGACCAATGCCAATCAGGGCATTGAGCTGGGTGCCTATGACCTCGGCGGCCTGCGCGCCGGGGTGCGGATCAACCGGGCGGAGATCGCGGTGTTCGTTAACAACTTGACCGACGAGCGCGCCGAACTCGGTCGCGAAACGCGCGGGATCGATCGGTTGCTGTATAATCCGCCGCGCACTGTCGGCCTGGCCTTCAAGGGCAAATTCTGAGCGAGGAACCACGACGATGAAACTGACGTGCTGGCGCCCTGCAATCGCAACTGCGATCACTGCTGCCATTGCCCTATCGGTCACCCCAGCCTTTGCCAGGGTGACCGAGGCCCAGCGCGCCAGCATCGCCAAAGCGATGACCACCGCCCTTGAAGCGGAACGCGCCGATAGCGGTCAGCCGTCAATGGCGGCGGCGGTGTTTGATGCCGATGGCATCATCTGGTCGGGAACGGTTGGCAGCGCCGATGCAGCCGGCAAGCGACCGGCAACGCCCGACACGGTCTATCGCGCCGGATCAGTAAGCAAGTTGTTCACCGATATCATGATCATGCAGCTGGTCGAAAAGCACCGCATCGATCTCGACGCCCCGGTGCAGGCCTATCTGCCCGAATTCCACCCGCATAATCCGTTCGGCGCGCCGATCACGATCCGACAACTGATGACGCACCGCAGCGGGCTGGTGCGCGAGCCGCCGGTCGGTTCCTATTTCGCCAAAGGCGATCCGGGGTCGGCCAAGGTCGTTGCCAGCCTCAACGAGACGACCTTGGTCGCCGCGCCCGGCACGGTTACCAAATATTCCAATGCCGGCATTGCCGTGCTCGGCCGCGTGCTCGAACGCGTGACGGGTCGCAACTATGACGATCTCGTCGCGGCGATGATCTTCCGACCGGCCGGTATGGCGCACAGCAGTTTCAGCCTCGCCGCGCGCAAAGGCCCGCTCGCTTATGCGGAAATCGCCGAAGTCGGCGGCCCGCGTACGGCGGCCCCGCAATTCGACCTGGGGCTGAAGGCGGCGGGCAGCCTCGTCGCGCCGGTCGACGATCTCGCCCGCTTCGGCATCACGCTGTTGCAGGACCAATCGGGCAGCGCCAAAGTCCTGCGTGCGGCCAGCCTCGCTGAAATGCAGCGCCCGCAATATGCCAAGGATGGCGCGCGAACCTTCGGCCTTGGCTTTGGCCTCGGCGAGCGCGGCGGTCTCAAGGTCGTCGGCCATGGCGGGGCGGTCTATGGCTTCACCACCGATTTTCAATTGGTGCCGAGCGCAGGATTTGGCGTCGCCGTATTCGGCACGGTCGACAGTGGCGCTGCGCCGTTTCGCGTCAGCGGCTATGCGCTCAAGCTGACCAAGGCCGTGCTGGATGGGGCGGCGCCGCCATCCTTGCCGCCGCGTGGCGCACCGGTCGCTGCGGCTGCCGGGCGGCTGCTCGAAGGCTTTTATGCCGATGAAACCGGCAGCGCGGCGCTGCGCTACATCGACGGACATCTGTTTGTCGACATGCCCGGCTATGGCGGCGAGATTCAACAGCGCGGCGATCGGCTGGAGATCGTCGACTTTCTGGAGGGCGGCGACGATCTCGTGATCGATCCGCAAGGCCGCTTCATCCGGGACGGCAATCGCACCTTCACCCGAACCGAATGGCACGAGCCGGCTGCAGCCGGCGCCGATCTTGCCAAGCTGGTCGGCGATTATGGCTGGGATCATAACTGGATCCGCGTCCATCAGCGCGACGGCAAACCCTATATCACGATCGAATGGTATGACAGCGCGGCGATGACCCCAGTCGATGCCGATCACTGGGCCTTTGGCAAGGACAGCCTGCTCTATCCGCTCGAAACGCTTGCCTTTTCGCGCGATTCCGGCGGCAAGGGCGCATCGATCTCGCTCAATGGCATCGTCTTTCCACGCCGCGCGGACAGCGAGGAAACGCCGTCGCTGACCGATGCGGAACGAGCCGCGCGCATCGCGCAAGTGGCAGGCGCCCGCCAGATCGCACTGGCCGCCAGCCCGCCGGTTGAAACAGGCAAATTCCGACCGTCCGACCTGATCGCCTTGCGCGCGATCGACCCGAGCATCGCGCTCGATATCCGCTATGCAGGTACCCATAATTTCATCGGTGCGCCGGTGTATTCTGCCCCCGTCGCGATGCTCCAACGGCCGGCCGCGACCTCGCTCGCTAAGGTCAACCAGCTGCTCCGCAGCCGTGGCTATGGGCTGATCATCCATGATGGCTATCGACCCTGGTATGTCACCAAGATGTTCTGGGACGCGACCCCGCCCGAAGGCCGGATCTTCGTCGCCGATCCAGCCCAGGGATCGCGGCATAATCGCGGCGCGGCGGTCGATCTGTCGATCGTGCACCTGGCGACCGGTGCGGTGGTGCAGATGCCGGGCGGCTATGATGAAAGCAGCAGCCGCTCCTACGCCACCTATCGCGGCGGCACTGATCACCAGCGCTGGCTGCGCGACATGCTGCGTAGCGCGATGCAGGCGGGCGATTTCGACGTCTACCCCTATGAATGGTGGCATTTCGACTATCGCGACTGGCGCGCATACCCGATCGGCAATGTCGAGCTGCAGGAATAGCGCGGGCTAATCCGGGGTCCCTGCCTTTGGCGCAGCGAGGATCACGCTCAGATAATGCCGCACCAATTTGCTGGTCGCGGTGCGGCCCATTGCCGCCAGCGCGGTGGCCTGCAGCGCCATCCCCTCCAGCAAGCCGACCAGCGCCACGGCCTGCTGCCCTGGGTCGATATCGGCACGGACATGGCCGCTGGACTGCAGCGCCACGATCTCCTCGGCGAATAGCGCGCTGCCGGTGGCGTCGCGCTCGGTCTGGCGCGCGGTCAGCACCGGGTTGCCGACCGCCTGGCCGCGAAACACCGACAGCAGCAGGAACATCGCGCGGTCCTCGTCCGAAAACGGCATCAACTCCATCGCCATCGCGTGCAGCCGATCAATCCCGCGCCGCCGCGCCGCTGCCGCGCGCATCCGATCGAACTTGGCGTCGAACAGCCGGTTCTTGGCGAACAGGAGCAGCTCGTCCTTACTGGTGAAATAATATTGGAGGACGCCGACGCTATAGCCCATCGCGGCGGCGATTTCCTTGAGCCGCGTGCCTTCGAGCCCGTTTTCAAGGATCACCTTGCACGCAGCCTCGGCAATATCGATGCGCCACTGATCATGGTCGCTTTGCTTTCTTGCCATCTACCGTCTTCGTCCCGGCCAGTATCGGTCCCTCGCTAAGCCTAACGCGGCGGCGGGGCGGCGGCGAGCGGCAATTGCCCATCGCCGGCTTGTGATTAATTATTATCATCGTAATGTTATTGACCGGCGATCATCAGGCCTGCCGGCAGGGAGGAATAGCGGCATGGGGTTATGGTCGAAGAAGACGCTGGCCGACATTGGCGGCACGCTGGCGGAAAGCCGGCTGCACCGCCATCTCGGCTTTTGGGATCTGACGCTGATGGGCGTCGGCGGGACGATCGGCGCAGGGATTTTCGTGCTGACCGGCACCGCCGCGGCCAATTATGCCGGCCCCGCCGTCACCCTCTCCTTCCTGATCGCCGCCATCGCCTGTCTGTGCACCGCGCTCTGCTATGCGGAGTTGGCGTCGATGATCCCGGTCGCCGGCAGCGCCTATACCTATACCTATGTCACGCTGGGGGAGATCGCTGCCTGGACGATCGGCTGGACGCTCGTGCTCGAATATCTGTTTTCCGCCTCGACCGTCGCGGTCGGCTGGTCGGCTTATCTGGTTTCGCTGCTCGGTGACTTCGGCGTGCATCTGCCCGCGCTCCTCGTCCAGCCACCGCTTAACGGCGATGGTCAGGGCGGCTGGCGCTGGAGCGGGGCCATCGTCAACCTGCCGGCAATGCTGTCGATCCTTGCGCTGACCGGCGTGTTGCACCGCGGCGTCAAATCTTCGGCGATCGTCAATGCGCTGGTCGTGACGATCAAACTGGTCGTGATCCTGCTGGTGATCGGCTTTGGCGCGATGCACATCAACACCGCCAACTGGCACCCGTTCGTGCCCGCCAATACCGGCGATTTCGGCAGCTTTGGCTGGAGCGGCGTGGTCCGCGCGGCCGGGGTGGTGTTTTTTGCCTATATCGGTTTCGACATGGTCTCGACCAGCGCGCAGGAGGCCCGCAACCCAGGGCGCGACATTCCGCGCGGGATCCTCGCGGCGCTGGCAATCTGCACGATCCTGTATGTGGCGATGTGCCTGGTGCTGACCGGCATCGCTCCCTATCAAACGCTTGGCGTCGCCTCGCCGGTCTATGCAGCGATCGCGCAGGTCGGGCCGTCGCTCGCCTGGCTGCGGCCAGTGATCGGGATCGGCGCGGTGCTCGGGCTCGCCTCGGCGATCCTGATGACGCTCTATGGTCAGGTGCGCATCTTCTACATCATGGCGCATGACGGGCTGTTGCCGGCGCGCTTCGCCCGCGTCGATGAGCACACCGGCACACCCGTCTTTTCGACCTGGTTCGTCGGTATCGGCGCGGCGCTGGTAGCGGGCGTGTTGCCAATCGAGATGCTCGGTGAACTGGTGTCGATCGGGACCCTGCTCGCCTTTGTCATCGTCTGCGGCGGGGTGGTGGTGCTGCGCCGTCTGTCACCGGCGTTGCCGCGCAGCTTCCGTGCCCCCTGGCTGTATCCGGTAGCGGCAGTCGGCATCGGGATTTGCCTGTACATGATGGTCAGCCTGCCCGGGGCGACCTGGATCAGGCTGGTGGTGTGGATGGCGATCGGCGGCGTGATCTATGCCGGTTATGGCCGCCGCCATTCGCGGCTGGCGGGCCGGCGTTAGCGGCGGTCGCGCCCGTTCCGACAAGCCCCTCCCCTTTTAAGGGAGGGGCCAACCGGCATCGGCTAAAAGGCGAACCCGACCAGCTGCCAGCGCGCCAGCAGCGCCAGCAACGTCCCGCCAGTCACAATATATCCGATCACGACCAGGCTGTGGCGGCGTCGCGCAAAACTGCGCCAGCCCAGCGCCACCAGCACCGCGCCAATTACCAGCGCGACCACCGCCAAGTTGAGCAGCACAACCCCGGCCACAAAGGCCGGCGGCATCGTATAGCCGGCACCATATGGCCCCTCGGGCGCGAAGATCAGCCGCGATGCGATGCAGCCGATCCCGGCAAGCACCAGCCCGGCGCTGGCCACCAGCAACCCGATCGCCCGGCGTGCGCCACCCGGCGTGCGGCGATGCCGCCAGCCCAGCGCTGCAAGCAGGCTGCCAAAGATCGCCCAACCGGCCACGGCAAACGCCGCCGCCGGCATCGTATCGATCCAGCCGATCCGTTCCGATTGGGCATAGGGATAGGCGCTGATCATCGCCCCCGTGACCTTGCCCTGGGCGTTGCGACGAAAGATCAGCCGCGTGTCATCGCCTCCCGGCGCATCGGCGGCAAAGACGCCCGGCCCCACCTGTCGCCAGCTCTTGTCGAACAGCATTAGATGGCGCTTGTCGGTCGCCTCGGCGGATAGCTGCAGGCCGAGGCCGAGCGCGGCGAACATCGTCGAATACGGACGGCGGTTCATCAGATAGGCGCCGGCATAATCATCGGCTGTCTCAGGCCCCGCATAGTCGGCAAGGCGCGGTGGAGCAGGAAACAGATGGCCGAGCAGCTGCCGCGCGAAATCGTCGCGCGCGCCCTCCGCCTCGGCGCTATTATAGGCGACGAAAATGCCGATTCGCCGGTCGGGCACCAGCACCAGTTCGCTATGCGCGTAATTGATATCGCCGCCATGCGCGATCGCGCGCTGCCCGGCGATCCGCTGTTCGTAAAAGCCATAGCCCATGCAGCCAGTGCGCGGATCGGCGCGGAAATGACAGCGTTGCATATCGGCCGTCGATGATGGGCTAAGAATCGTCGCCGCACCAAGCCGGCCGCCATCGAGCTGCGCCAGCATGAAGCGTCCCATGTCACCGGCCGAGGCGCTGATCGCGCCGGCAGGCGCGACATTGACGATTTCCTGCGGCGCTTCGCGCAACGTTCCTTCGGCAAAGCTATACCCCTTGGCGACATTGGCGGCGAAGCGCGCCGGCACGGGCTCCTCGGCGGTGCTGTGCGTCATGCCGAGCGGGGCGAAGATATGGCGCGCCAGATAATCCTGATAGCGTTCGCCCGAGGCACGCTCGACCAGATAGCCGGCCAGCCCCATGCCGTGGTTCGAATAGGCGGATTGTTGCCCCGGCGCGCGAACCAGCGCCGGCAGCGTCGCCTTGAGCACCGCGCCGAGCGGGCGCGCCTCATTCGGGTGGACGAACATGCCGAACACGCCCTCCTCGAAGCCGGCGGTGTGGGTCAGCAGATTGGCCATGGTGACCGGCTGGTTCGAAACGCGGCGGACTGGGAAATCGAGATACCGGCCGATATCGACGGTGAGTGGGAGCTTACCCTGCTCGGCCTGTTGCATCGCAGCGGTGGCCGTGAAGAGCTTGGTGACTGAGGCGATGCGGAACATCGTTGTTGCCGGATCGACCGGCACCCGCCGGGCGACATCGGCATAGCCATAGCCGCGCGAGACGATCACCTTGCCATCCGCCACCACGACGACGGCCGCGCCGGCGAGGTGATCCTGGCGCATCCGCGCGTCCATCACGCCATCGACAAACGCGGTGAGGTCCCTGCCGTCGATCGCCGCGGGTGCCGCGCTCGCCGCGACGGCAAGCCCCGCCGACGCTCCAGCGATGATCCCCCATCGCACCAGCCAGTTCTTCATGATCTTGTCCCCAAATTCGAGAATGAAGCGCTCAGCGGGCGACGCCGAGCAGGTCCCAGCCGCCGAGCAAGGCGAACAGCGGCAGTGCCGTGGCGAGCGCGGTGATCATCACCGCACGACTGCGCCAACCCAGGACGGACACCCGCCAACCGCGCACCATCAAGATGACTGCCCCGCTCCAGGCCAAAGCGCCCAGATCGAACAGTGCGATCATCGCCTGCGCCGCCGGGGGCGGGCCATAGCCGGCCGATTCAAGATCGCTGGCGACGACAACCAAGGTGATGGCGCCGGCCAGCGTGAAGGCGATGCTCGCCAAAACCGCCATGACCGCCCCGCGCAGCGGCGACGCCCACCAGCGGCGGCGCGCGACCATTGCCCAGATCACGAACAGCAGCGCGGCCAGCGTAAAGCCGACCAAAATCGCCTGCGCGACGCCCAGGCTGCTGTAATCGGCTATGCGCTCGAGCTTCACCGGCGGCAAATTGCCGAGATAAAAGGCATCGACCTTGCCGGCGGCATCGCGGTGGAAGATCAGCGAATCGTCGCTCGGCATCGCCGAGGCATCGCGAAAGAACCCTGGCCCTGCTTGCCGCCAGCGCCGATCGCCGAATTTCAGCATGTACGGGCCGGCCACGGAGATATCGCTGGTCGGCAAGCCCAAAATCTTCAGCCAACCCTGCGCCATTCGGCGTGTGGTTCGATAGGCACCGGCATAATCAGCGATATCGTCGCCAAAATTGGTCGCCTTCACCGTAGGCGGCGCAATCGTTCCGAAGCGCTGCGCGATCAACGCACGCGGGAGTTCATCAAGCACCTTGCCGCCGCCGGGTGAGTTATAGGAAACGAACACGCCGAACTGCTCGTCAGGCACCAGCACCATGTTGCTCAGGAACAAATTGGTGCCGCCGTCATGCGCGATCACGTCATGCCCGGCCATTTTCTGGTGGTAAAAGCCATATGCCATGCAGGCTGCGCGCGGATCGGTGCGATAATGGCAGGCCTGCATCGTCTTTGCCGTCTCGGGGCGCAGGATTTGCGCGGCGTCGATCGTGCCGAGCTGGAGGTTGGCGATCATGAAGCGCGCCATGTCGGTGGCGGTGGCGCTGATCGATCCGGCGGGCGCGATATTGGTAAGTTCGAAAGGCTGCGGCACCAGCCGGCCATTTTCTTCGCGGTGTCCGTGCGAAAGGTTGGCAGCAAGCGCGGGCGGCAACGGCTCCCGAAAGCTCGAATGCAGCATGCCAAGCGGGGTGAAAACGTGGCGGTCCATATAATCGTCGAACGGCTCGCCCGCGGCGCGCTCGATGATATAGCCTTCGAGCGCAATGCCGTGATTGGAGTAGCTCGGCGCGGTGCCGGGCGCGCGCACCAGCGGCGGCAGCGTCCGCTTGATCATGTCGCCGATCGGCAGCACGTTCTTGGGTGACTGGACGAGCAGGCCATTGAGGCTCTCGGCAAAGCCAGCAGTATGCGTCATCAAATGAGCGAGCGTGAGCGGTGCCTTGGAAACGCGCGGAAAGCTGAAATCGAGATAGCGGCTGACATCGGCGTCGAGTTTGACCTTGCCGGCTTCGGCGAGCTGCATCGTGCCGATCGTCGTGAATACCTTGCTGATCGATCCAATCCGGAACAGCGTGCGATCGGCGACCACCGGCACGCGCTTGTCGATATCGGCAAATCCATAGCCCTTGGCGAAGATCAGCTTGCCGTCCTGCACGACCGAGACGGTCGCGCCGGCGATATGATGTTCCGCCAGTTGCGACGCAATCATGCCATCGATCAGTGCTGGCATGGATTCAGGCGGCGCGCGGTCGGCGGGTGGCGGTGGCGCGGCGATTCCCGCGCCTATCACCAACCAGACTGCCCCGATCGCTGCCGCCAGCCTTTTCATATCGCCTTCCCCCATTCACGCGCAGCAATGATGCCGCATCATTATCATTATGGCTATAATAATTTCCGACAGAGCTTTGGGGAGCGACGCCGATCATCACGCGCTCCCCAAAGCGACCGGTCCGGCGCAGTTCAGGCCGGGCATTTTCCCATCGCACCAGCGGGCGCCAGCATTGCCATCGATGCCGAGAACGGACCAAAGGGGATCAGGATTTTGGGCCGCGCGGTGCGATCGTCGATCCGCATCGGGTGGCTTTGCCCGGTCTGCGGATCATAGATGGTGCCGCCGATCAGGCCCTTGCTCGATCGGGTCAGCCCGGTGATGATGTTGAGCCCACACACCACCCGGTTGCGCAACGCCGGATTGGGGTTGCGGATGTCGCGAGGCGACACCTCATCGGGGCCAAGCGCCACCAGCGAGGCGCATAATTTGCCATCGCAGTCGGTGAATTTGACGATCGGCCCGCGCGCATCGTCAAGCGCCCAGACTTGGCCGGGCACAACGGGCGTCGCAGCCGCAGAAGCAGCGGTCGCGCTCGACGCGAGCGTGGCAAGGATCAGGAAATATTTTGGCAGCTTATACATAGTTGATACTCCGGCTGTTGATGGGCCGAAGCTGAAGACATTGCGTGGAGCCAGTGTGGAGCGACCGTCAGTAGTCGGTGCAGCGCCGCCATGGGCTCAGCCCCACAAATCCGTCGAGAGATATTTCATTCCCGAATCGCAGATCAGCACCGCGATCGTCGTGCCGCTCAGCGGTCCGGCAAGCAGCTGCAAAGCAGCGGCGACATTGGCGCCGCCCGAAAAGCCGCCGAAAATCCCCTCGATCGCGGCGAGCCGGCGCGCGGTGCCCATCGCGTCCGCGCCCGTGACCTGGACAAAGCCATTGATCGGCACGCCGCGCAGCAGCGCCAGATCGGGCATCGCATAGCCCCCGCCCTGAATCGGATGGTCCGGCGCGGTCACCCCCTCGCCCGCCACCACCGCCGCCCCGACCGGCTCGACGACATAACAGGCAATTGCCGGGTCGCGAGCCTTTAGCGCAAGCGTCACCCCCGCATAGGTGCCACCCGAGCCGAGGAAATCGGCAAAGGCATCAATTGCACCGCCGCTCTGCGTCCAGAGTTCGGGCCCGGTCGTTTCAAAATGCCCGCGCCAGCTCGCTTCACGGTGAAACTGGTCGGCGCGGAAGGCGCTGCGTTCGCGGGTCAGCCGGACCGCTTCGGCCTCGACCAGCGCCAGATCATCGCCCGACACCTGCCCCGGCACCGATCCCGGCTGCTGATCGACCAGCACGACTTCGGCGCCAAGCGCCCGCATCATTCGCGCGCGCTCGGGCGAATTGCCCTTCGACATCACCGCGACGAAGCGATAGCCCTTCACTGCGCAGACGATCGCCAGCCCGGTCCCCATATTGCCCGATGTCAGCTCAACCACGGTCTGGCCCGGCTGCAACTCACCCTCTCGTTCGGCCGCCTCAATGATCGCGCGCGCCGCCCGGTCCTTTTTCGACGATCCCGGATTGAGATAATCGAGTTTGGCCAGGATCGTGCCCTTCAGGCCATGCGCGGCGACAAGCCGATCCAACCGGACAAGCGGGGTTGATCCGATTGCATCGATTACCGAATCAAAGGGGCTGTACTGCATCGTCTCTTCCTGGGTCGCGGGGGTGGAGCAACGATCGTTCGGTATCGCCGGGGCCACTGAACAGCGCGAACAGTCCGGCAAGTGTGTCTACCCCCAGCTTGCGGTAGGCATTCTTGCGATGCGCTTTCACCGTCAGGCACGAGATTCCCAGCAATTCGGCGATTGCCGTTGACGAATTGCCGCGAAGTACCTGCGCGATGACCTGGCGTTCGCGGCGCGTCAGCCCGGCCGCCCGGGCAGAAGGCAATCCCGGCGCACACCAGCCGCGGTGCCGGCCGATTGCTGCGCTGAGCATCGGCAAACAGGCGGCAAGCGCCTGCACGACTTCGCCCTCGAAGGCGCCCTGCCGGTAAAGCGCGATCTGCAGCAGGTCGTTGCTGCCGACGGGGATGGCCGCGCCGATTTCCGATTGCCGACATGGCCAGCCGACCGTGCGATAGCCAATCTCCTCGCGCGGGTCGATCAACAACCCAGCCCCGCCGGCGACTGAAAAGCGCGGCAATGCACCCAACCGGTACACCCAGGCTGGCTTGCGCCAGTCCAGCGCCGCCACAAACGGGTCATGGCGATGCGTCGAGTGGACATAGCGGGCGAGCCCAGCGCGCGCCTCTGGCGCAAAGTCATCGAAAATAATCCGTGGCAGGCGGTGCCGCTGATGATGAAGAATTGTGACCCCATCGCCATCGAACGCAGCCCGCAAACCGCTCGCCAGCGCGCGATAGAAATGCGGCGTTGCAACCTGCTGGATGATCGGGATCGCCAATGTGGCGATGGAGGCATGGATAGCACTCAACGCCTCCTCCCCTGGGGGTATTTTCGCCCCGCCCGGCGCTCGCTATCCCGCGAACAGGCACTGGAGGGGGAAAGCACATGGCGGTCGATTATGATGCAGTGATCATCGGTGGCGGCCATAATGGGCTGGTCTGCGCTTATTATCTCGCGCGTGCCGGCTTCCGCGTCGGCATATTCGAACGCCGCGAAATCGTCGGCGGCGCGGCGATCACCGAGGAATTTCATCCCGGCTTTCGCAATTCGGTGGCGAGCTATTCGGTCAGCCTGCTCAACCCCAAGGTGATGGCCGATCTGCGGCTCGCCGAACACGGGCTGCGCATCGTGCTGCGGCCGCTGTCCTATTTCTCGCCGGTCGACGACCAGCGTTATCTGATCCTCGATCGCGACGCCGATCGCTCGGCCCGCGAAGTGGCACGCTGGTCGGCGCGCGATGCCGAACGGCTGCCCGAATTCCACCACCGGCTCGACGCGATGGTCGATTTCGTCCGCTCGATTCTGCTGGAAACCCCGCCCGAAGTGAATGGCGGCATCAGTGACCTGATCGGCGCAATCACGCTCGGCAACCGCGCCCGCAAGCTCGGCATCCAGGCGCAAAGCGACCTGCTCGAAATGTTCGGCCGCTCGGCCGGCGACATTCTCGACCAATGGTTCGAGACCGACGCGCTGAAAGGCCTGCTCGGCTTCGATTCGGTGATCGGCAATTATGCCAGCCCCTATCACCCGGGCTCTGCCTATGTGCTGCTCCACCATGTTTTTGGCGAGGTCAACGGCATTCGCGGCGCCTGGGGTCATGCGATTGGCGGGATGGGCGCGATTACCCGCGCGATGGGCCGCGCCTGCATCGCCGCCGGGGTGACGATCCATACCGAAGCGGCGGTGCGCGAGGTGAAAATCATCCGCGGCCGGGCACAGGGCATCATCCTCGATAATGGCCAGCAGATCGATGCCAAAACCGTCATTTCGAACGTCAATCCCAAGCTGCTGTTCGGCAAGCTCGTCGATGACGCGCATCTGCCGCCCCGGCTGATCGAGCGGATGGAAGGCTGGCGCTGCGGATCCGGCACCTTTCGGATGAATGTCGCGCTCAGCGAATTGCCCAATTTCTCGTGCCTGCCGAGCAACGGCGCCGCCGAGCACCACGGCGCCAGCATCGTTATTGCGCCCTCGCTCGACTATCTCGACACGGCCTATAGCGACGCCCGGCGCGATGGCTGGTCGGCGCGGCCGGCGATCGAGATGCACGTGCCAAGCGTGCTCGATGACAGCCTTGCCCCGCCCGGCAAGCATGTCGCCAGCCTGTTCTGCCAGCAATTCGCCCCGACCCTGCCCGACGGATCGAGCTGGGACGATCACCGTGAAAAAGTCGCCGATCTGGTGATCGATACCGTCGCCAACTACGCCCCCAATTTCAAAGGTGCGATCGAAGGCCGGATGATCCTGTCGCCGCTCGATCTTGAGCGCAAGCTGGCGCTGGTCGGCGGCGATATCTTCCACGGCGCGCTGTCGCTGGATCAGCTCTATAGCGCGCGCCCGGCACTGGGTTATGCTGATTATCGCAGCCCGGTCGCTGGACTCTATATGTGTGGGTCCGGCACCCACCCCGGCGGCGGCGTGACCGGCATGCCGGGGCACAATGCCGCGCATGAAATTCTGCGCGACCTCCGCGACAAGCGCGGTGCTGCCCGGCGGTTTGCGCCGCGCGGCTGATCGCGTCATGTGTTGGCCACGCCTCACTGCGATCGGCGCGCGGCATCGATCGGTTCGATGGCTACCAGCGTGTCGCCCCGGACAATATGAAAAAAATCATAGCGATCGACGGTCGGATCGCAGTGCGGGGTGACGAATTCGATCCGCTCGCCCGGGCGAGTGCTAAAGTCCCCTTGCGGACGCGATACCATCCCATGCTCATCGCCAAAAAAGAGATAGCTGGTATCGCCGAAAAGCGGCCCAACAGCACGCGGCATCGGCCCGTCGGCGGCGAAAGCCTTTAGCCCGGCATCGACCGTGACCCAGGCCGGCGCGTTGACGCTGACCACCTGGGCCTGGACGAACAGGCTGGTCGAAAACACCGAATCGGCGGCGAGAGCATCGGTATATTGGGCGTCCATGAAGATATAGGAGCCGGGCTGAAGCTCGGTCAGCACGCCAATCGCGAGATCGGCGGCGAGCGTCCCGGTCCCGCCGCCGCTGATCACCGGGCACGGATGACCGGCCAGCCGCAAGGCAAAGACGATGTCAGTCAATCGATCCATGCCCGCCCGCACGGCATCAAGCCGCGCGTCCGCGCCCCGAAGATGCTGCCAATGGCCGCCATAGCCCTGCACCCCGCGCAGCCGCAACATCGGCGATTGCGCGATCACCCTTGCGAGCGCCAGCGCGGCGGCGGCGCTCGATACGCCGGTTCGGCCAAGCCCGACATCGACGTCGATCAGCACGTCGATCGCCACCCCTTGGGCCTCTGCGGCGGCAATCAATGCGGTGAGACCGATCTCATGATCGACGACCACCGCGAGCGCCCGGCAATCATGCGCCAGCGCTGCCGCCCGCCAGGCGACATCATCGCTCGCAATCGGCGATGTCACCAGGATATCGCCGATCCCTGCCGCCGCTAATGCCTCGGCCTCGCCAAGCTTGGCGCAGCAGATCCCGACCGCACCGGCAGCAATCTGGGCCGCCGCGATCAGGCTCGATTTGTGCGACTTGGCGTGGGGGCGCAGCTGGACCGGATGGCCGGCGGTCAACTTGCCCAACTGGCGAATATTGGCCTCGAGCCGATCGAGATCGAGGATCAGCGCGGGCGTTGGCAGCCGCCATCGCGATCGCGGCTCGCCGATCAGCGCGCGGGCCTGCGCTTCGGTCGGGCTCATGGCAGGGCGATATCGGCAAGATGGGTGAAGCCGGCCAGCGCTGCCGCTTCGGGCAGCCGCCGGATCGTGCCGTTCTGTGCCCATTGTCCCTCGGGCACCTCGTCGATCACGCAGGAGGTAATCAACGTGCGCGGATCATCGCCGCCTTCGGCGTCGGCGGCGGCCTGCAAAGCGGCGGCAAAGCGTGCCTTGCGGGCACCGTCGAGCACCCCCGCGCTGACTTGCCACAGGACGAAGGCCCCACGCGCCAGCTGATCGCCCGATTGTCCGCCCAGATAGAAATGACCAGGCGCGAGTTGCTCGACCAGCGCCACCGTCCGCAGCCGCGCGACCGGCGTATCGGCTAGCGATTCCGCCGCTGCCGCAGCGGCAGAAACTGCCGCGACAAAACGATCCCGCTGGGCGTTGTCAAAGCAGCCCGGCGTCAGCCGGATCTGGAGAAGGGGCATGGCAAACTCCGTTTCGTCGACCCAGTCGTCGCATCATGGCGACGACGGCTCCCCGACACCACCGGCATGCGATCGGGATTGCATAGGTCTCAATACTTGTGATCACAAGTAACATTCGTTACGATGACGACGAGATCATGGTGGCGGGGCGCGGCGCCCCCGGCTGACATGGGGAGAGCAAGCGACGATGCCAAATGCCAGTATGCGCGGGGTTGCCGGCTGGACCGCCATCATCGTCTGCAGCAGCAGCCTTGCCGTCGCGGCGCCCCGCTCGAACGCCGACGGGGCACCACCGCGCCTCACCAATGGCAAGGTGACCATCATCCGCGACGACTATGGCATGCCGCATGTCTATGCCGCCCGCGAAGCCGATGGCTTTTTCGGTTTCGGTTATGCGCTGGCGCATGATCGGATGCGTCAGACGATGCTCCACTGGGTAATGATCCGGGGCGACCTTGCAGCCACCTTCGGTCGCAAGGTGGTCACCCGCGCCAATGGCTTTGATGACAGCTTTATCGGCCAGGTCGAACGCTCCTGGGCCTCGCATTTCATCACCGATCCGATCGCTTCAGACAAGCTTGCCCGCGCGATGGCCTGGCTGCCGGCTGCCCGCGCCAATTTTGCCAGGCTCAGCCCGCAAAATCGGGCCAATCTGTCCGCATTCGTCGCCGGGTTTCGTCACTATCTGATCGAGCATCCCGCCGAGCGCCCAGCCTGGGGGCTGCGCCCGGATCAAATCGAACCAGCCCTGCTGATGGCGTGGCGCGCCGGCGAAGCGCAATCGGCGCGCGGATGTCATGGCGCAGAGACGCCGGCCGCAGCCACGCCGAGCCAGTCCAATCTCTGGTCGGTCTGGGGCCGCCATACCGCCAGTGGCAAAACGATCCACCTGAGCGATCCGCATTGGGACCCGTTCACGCTCGGGCCGAGCTATTATGCCGTTCACCTCAAAGCGGGCGCGCTCGACTATCTCAACTTCACCCTGCCCTCGCAGATTTACGGCGAGGGATTCACCCCGCATGCCGCGTGGGGGGCGACGACGTCGGACGACGTCAATGCGACCTGCTACGCCGTGACCACCGAGCCTGATGATCCCCGCGCCTATCGCTTCGACGGCACGCGCCGCCGCATGACGGTGGAGCATTATGAGATTCCCGTCCGCGGCGAAACGCCCATCGCTTACGATGTCGAGCTGACCCACCATAATGGCGTCCGTACCCCCGTCATGGCGCGCCAAGGCAACACCGCCTATGCTTGGAGCTGGGCGATGGCCGGCCGTCAGGGTCTGTCGCTCGATCCCGAACGCAATCTGGCGGTTCAGCGCACGCTCGCGGGGCTGAAGGCCGGGTTCGCCGGTAACAACTGGTATGCCTGGGACAATTATCTGGTCTCCACGCCTGACGAGGGATCGTTCTGGCTCAGGCCCGCGCGCCAGCCGCTCCGAGACGGTACCGCCGATCCGGCCGCCCCGTCGCCGGGCAACAGCAGCGCCACATTATGGCGCGGCATCCACCCGCTCCGCGACCTGCCCTTTGTCGAGCGGCCCCCGCAGCAATATTTCTCGCTCTCGAATATCCCGCCGCCCAGCTTCTGGCCCGACGATGACGATCGCCGTTGGGCACGCTATCCGCGTTATTTCGGGTTCAACGTCTATCAGCGCAATAACACGCGCCAGCGCCGCGCGCTTGAATTGCTTGCGGGATCGACTGGTTTCACGATCGATGACGCCGTCAAGGTCGCGCTCGATACCCATCTTGTCGGCACCGATCGCTGGCAGCCGGTATTCGCACGACTGGCCAACGACCTGCCGACCGACGCACCGGCCGATCTGGTCAAAATGCTCGCCGCACTTGGCGAGTTCAATGGCGACTTCAATCGCGACTCCCGGGCCGCGCTTTACTTCGCTGAGTTTCGACAGATGCTCGCGCTCACTCATCCCGCCGATGTCGACCGGATCGTCATTGCGATCGATCACGGTGAAGCGCTATCCGCGCCGGATACCGCCCTGCTGGTAGAATGTTTGGCCAGCGTACGCGACAATCTGGTCAAGGTGCTGGGGGGAATTGATCATGGCTATGGCGCGCTCTATCGGCTGGGCACGCCGGGCCACTCGCTCCCGGCCAATGGCGCAGCGTTCCTGGCCGGCTTCGACCTGCCCGACCGGTTCTGGGCGGATATCGGCGGCCTGGGGTTCAGTTCGTCGGAACAGACGCTGATGCTCAACGGCTTTTCGCCGCAGCCCGATGCCGATGGCCGCAAATACACACTGTTCGCGCAAACCCGGCTCTATGTCGTCGATTATGGTAGCGGCAGCAGCTATTCGGCGCTCGCTTATGGCATCAGCGAAGACCCGGCCTCGCGCCACGGCATGGATCAGTTCCAACTGCTTTCCGATCGCAAGCTGCGCCCGAACTGGCTCAGTTTCGAGGATCTCCGGCACCATATCGAATCCACGCTGGTGCTGAACACCGATGGACGCCACTGATCCTCAACGCTGCCACGGCGATGCAGCGATCTCGTCACCTGCTACGGCGCCGATCGTGGCGAGATGGCACGCGGCAATATCGATATCGCGCCCGTCGATCCTGCCCGGCGCGATCGTCGCCATGAAATCGACCAGCGCCCCGCACGCGATCAGCATCGCTGGCACATCGTCGCCACCCGCTTTAGCAAGGCCAACCCGGCGATCGCGAATCGTGGCGATATCGGCAAAGGCGCAGGTCATGCACGGCCCGGCGTCGAACACATCGACCAGCCCGTCATGGCGGAACCCCTCTTGTTCGAGCAGCGCCACCGCGCGCGCGCTGTCGCGGTGCGGCCTGCCAATCGCGGCGCGGGCTTGTTCGGTCAGCATCGTTTCATAGATGGGCAGCTTGGGCAGCAGATCAGCGATGAAGCGGTTGCCGTGGATGCCGCCATAAGCATCAGCCTCGGCAAAACGCATCGGGATGAAGCGACCGCTGAGCGATTCCCAGAAGGGCGATGTGCCCGATTCATCCTGCCAGCCCCGCATTTCGGCGAAGACGCGGTGCGCAAAGCGATCAGGCGATGCCGCCATGAACATATAGCGCGCTCGCGCCAGCAGCGCCCCCACCTGCATCCCGCGCGCCGCCGGATCGACCAGCAAGCCACCAACTTCGGTCGACCCGCCGAGATCATTGACCATCGTCAGGAGGCCCACCTGGGTCGCGATATTGAGCTCGGGACAAGCGTGATGCAGCACGCTGCGGCGAAAGCTGTAAAAGGGCCAGGGTTGGCCGGTCTGCGCAAAAATCGCCGCGCAACCGAGAATGGCGCCGCTCGAAATCTGCTCGGCGACAAACCAATATTGGCCGTCGCTGGTTGGCAGCGATGATGTCGCGGCGTACTGCGAGGCTGCAATGCGGGCGGCGACGGCGTCGGGGTCCGCGGGCAGGCTGGTAAAGCCGCTGCCAGCCTTGCGCGCGAGCGCAAGCACCGCCGCCGCGTCGCCAGGCACAGTCAGACGCACGCGAATAGCGGCCCGGGCAACCGGCTCAGACTGGACAGACATGATGGCTGCTATCCTAGCACAAGGCGGCGCGGCGTTTGAGCGCTGCCTTGTCGATCTTGCCGATCGGCAACAGCGGCATCATCTCGACGATCACCACCTGCTTGGGGATCTTGTAATTCGCCAGCCGTGTGCGGCACCAGTCAAGCAGCCCATCAACGGTAACGGTGTCTCGCGGCATGACAAAGGCGCAGCCGACCTCCTGCCAGAGCGGATCGGGCTTGCCGACCACGGCCACCATCGCCACCGCTGGATGCGCCTCGATCACCTGCTCGATTTCAAGCGGATAGACATTATAGCCGCCCGATTTAAACATCTCCTTGGTCCGCCCGACCAATGCCAGCCGGCCATCCTCGCGCCACATGCCGACATCGCCGGTGCGGAAATAGCCGTCTGCATCAAAAGCAGCCGCCGTCGCTGCCGGATTGCGCCAATAGCCAAGGAAATTGAGCCGCGACCGGGTCAGCACCTCCCCCGGCACTTCAGGCTGTTCGACTGGTCCTGCTTCGCCGGCCAGCCTGACCTCGACACCAGACAATGGTTCGCCCACCGATCCGGCGAGCAGCTCGCGGTCATCGGTCGGCGCCAGTGCCGTAATCGCGCTCGACGTTTCGGTCATGCCGTAATTGGTGGCGAGCCGGGGGCAGAACCGCGCCAGCGTGTCGATCAGGTCGATCCCCATCGCCGCCCCTCCCCAGACGATCAGCTGCACCGCCGACAGATTGGTCGTCACGAAGCTCGGGTCGTCAAGTTGCATGCGGAAGACGCTTGGGACCGATCCCCAGACTGATATCCGTTCGGCGGCCATGAGCCCCAGCGAAGTCGCCGGATCGAATTGTTCAAGAAATACCATGGCTCCGCCGGCCGCCAGTGCCGCCGCGCCGATATCGACAATACAGCCGATATGATTGACAGGCAGATAGTTGAGCACGCGAAACGGATCGACCGGCCACATTGCATTCTGGTGCAGCGCGAAGGCAACAATCCCCTCATGGTGTAGCAGCGCGCCCTTGGGCGTGCCGGTCGAGCCCGATGTATAGACCAGCAGACAAGCGTCGCGCGGCGCAACCGCGGCGCGGCGCGCGGCCAGCATGCCCGGCGCTATAGCTCGGCCAATCGCCAGAAAGTCATCGAGCAATAAGCCGCGCGACACTGTCCGGCCACTGCCAGTCCATACCAGCGGCTTGCCCGCCAGTTCAGGCCCATATGGATCAATCGCATCGGCGTAGCCGTGCCGAACGAACACCAATGTCGGATCAGCATCGCCAAGCACATGGCGCAATTCGGTCCAGCGATAGCGCGGGTTGAGACCGACCCAGATCGCCCCGATCGAGGCGCAGGCCAAGAAGCTCAACCAGGCATCGATCCCTGGCGGCTCAAGTGCAGCAACGCGGTCCCCCCGGGCGACCCCGGCGGCGATCATTGCCGCAGCAAGGGCATCGATCGCAGCCGCCTGCCCGGCATAGTCGAACCGGCGGTCGCCGAGCACCAACGCTTCCGCCAGCGGCGTGACAACAGCGTAATGCGCCACCAGATCGTGCAGTCGATAGGCACGATCGGGATCGAGCTGCGCGGTCATGCCATGATCCTGCGCGAGTGGCGTGAAACCGGGCCCAACTCAATCACCCAGCCGATGCCAGCCGCGAGCGCGAGCAGGCCGGCAATGCCAAAGCTGAAGGTCAGATCGGCTTGCCCGCCCGTCAACGCCAGCAATCCAGCCGCAAGCGCGGGGCCAACCGCCAGCCCGAGCTTTTCCATCGCGGTCCAGCCGCCGGTGATGACACCGTCCATCGGCTGGCCGGCAGCGACCGTGGCGGCGCTCGACAGGCCGGCGAGCATCGTAAACGACACGACCTGCAGCCCGCCAAAGGCAGCGCCCAGCCCGACATAGCTGATTGTCAGCCCCAGCCATGCGCCGCCCGTTGCCAGCACATAGCCGAGCAGCACCGGCAGCCCCAGATACCCCGACAACATCAACCGATAGCCGAAGCGTTCGCCGCGCCATCGACAGATCAGGCTCCACAACGGTGCCGTGGCGATACTCGTCAGCAACAACAGTCCGAGCAACACGCCGACATCGCCTTCGCCGCCGCGCTGGATCACCCAATAAGGAGTGGCTGCGGTCAAGGCCGACACGGCCGCCATCATCAAGGCATAGCCCATCGCCAGCCTGCGAAAGTCGGGAACGCCGAATGCCGCCCATAGCGGCGCTGTGACATCGGATCGCGGTGATGATGCAAAACGGCGGCGCTCATAAACGCGCGCCGGGCCGATCATCAGCAGGGCGATCACGCAACCCGACACAAAGGCCATCACGGCATAGCCAAAGCGCCCGCCGCCGCTTGCCGATACGATCAAAGGCGCCCCCGCGGCACCAATCAGGATGCCGATTAACACCGACGTCATGCGCCAGCCCACCAACCGGGCGCGGTGCACCGCGCTGCGGGAAAGAACCGCCGGCCCCGCGATATGCGCCACCGAGAAAGCCGAATAGCCGCCGCAAAACACCAGATAGGCGATCGCGAGCCACCATGCGGTCGCTTCTAGCGTTGCCAGCACGGGCGGCGCAAACACCAAGGCCAGCCCGGCGATCATTACGGTACCGCCCGCCGCCAGCAGCATCGCCCGCGCCGTCGGGCGTTGACCGAGGCGATCAAACAACTGGCCACAAAGCGGATCACCGATGATCGCGAGCAACTTGGGCAGCAACAGGATGAGCGCGACGATCGCCGGCGCCAGCCCGAGCACCGATGTGCTGAAATAGAGCAGCAGCGCGCTCGGCACGGTCGAGGCCAGTCCGCTGGCCGCGCCCCCAAGGGCATATTGCAGGTCGCGCGAACGACTCACTGGCCGACCTTGCTTTCGGGCGGAAGCCACAGCGACACCCATTCCCCTACCAGCGCCGGACGATCGCTATTCTCGCGCTCGACGACGCAGTCGAACACCACGATCTGGCGGCCACGGTCATCGCTGCGGGTTGAGGCCGGGGTGAAGGTCGCGCGAATCCGGCTGTCAGCAGGCACCGGGTTGATCAGCCTGACCCGATTCATGCCATAGTTGATGAACGATCCGAAGCGGGCGGGATCGTCCTTCTTGGCCTCGCCGGCGGCGCTGTAAAGCAGATGGGTGAGCATTGACATCGTTTGAAAGCCATAGGCGATCGTCCCGCCGAACGGGCTGTGCGCCCGCGCCCAATCGGGATCGATGTGCATCGGATCGGGATCGAGCGTCACTTCGCCAAAGCGATCGATCATCGCCTGGGTCAGCTGCACCCAGGCCGATGGCCCAATCGGCGCGCCGATTGCAAAAGGAATTCCGGCGTCCATCAAGTGCTCCGCTTTATACTATCTTTATGACGCCATATTCATATTTTTTATGCTGCCGCAAGAGTAGGCGTTGAACTTCGCCGCCAACTTCCGGTAAGCTGCCGCAACGAGCTTCAGAAAGGACCTCCTTGGCGACGTTGACCAAAGGACGACGCAAGGCCATTGCCCCCGGTAGGCTGGCCACCGACAATCCCGATGCTGGGCTGTCAAAGGGCGAGCGGACGCGCCAGCGGCTGCTCGATAGCGGTCGGATCCTGCTTGAACGAGACGGCTATCACGCCATACGGGTCAGCGATGTGGCCGCTCAGGCCGGGCTGTCGAGCGGGGTTTTCTACATTTATTTCCGCGACAAGGACGAGCTGGCCATCGAACTCTTCCGCACCGCGTGCAAGGAGGCGATCGGCACCATCTACGCCGAGCGCGCACCCGCTGGTGATTTCGCCGCTGTTTTACATACGCTTAGGCGCTATATCGACATCATGCTCGACAGTGGTGGCATGATCCGGGCGGTCGTTCAGATCCTCGATCAACTGCCCGATGCGCGCGCCATCTGGCTCGACATGAACAGTCTCGTCGCCCGGCGCATCGCCGTCGGCATGGCACACCGCGCGCCTGATGACATGCGCAGTGACGCCGCCCGGATCATCACCGCTCATGCCGCACAGGCAATGATCGATTCGATGCTGCTGAGCATTGTCTCCTATGACAATGCCGACTTGCGCGACATGGCCCGCAGTCGTGAACGCCTGGCCCAGACGCTGTCGGTCCTGTGGTATCGGCTGCTCTACGGCGCCTCCCCCGATCCCTCCGAAGCCCCGTTGGCGCTGGATTTCCTGCCTGCGGGCTGATTTCCCGATCTTGAACGCGCTTGCATCCCCGCGGCCGATATTTAATTATGACGTGGAGTTCATAAATTTCGGAGTGGAGCGAGCCAGATGACCAAGCGGCAAAATGCCTATCAGCGACAGGCTGGCCAAGGAATGCTGGCCCCCGGCGTTCGGTGGCTGCTGCTGTCGGTTGCGGCGGCGTCCGCCTCGATTGGCGCTTATGCGCATCCAGCAACCACCGCGACCGATCGAATCGATTCGGTTGCGACGAACAGCCCCGAAGTGCCGGGCGCGATCGTGCTGGTCCGCCATGCCGGCAAGCCCGACTGGACTCATGTTATTGGGGTTCGCGCGAAGGGCGGCTCGGCGCTGGCCACGGCCGACGAATTCCGGATTGCCAGCGTGACCAAAACCTATGTCGCGGCCGCGCTGCTGCGGCTGGTCGAGCAGCACCGGCTCAATCTCGGCGATCGCATCGCTGATCGGCTGTCCCCGCCAATGATTGCGCTGCTGCGGCGCGGTGGCTATGATCCGGACGGGATCACGATTGCCAATTTGCTGACTCACCGCGCCGGGCTGCGCGATTATGCGACGACCGCCGCATATTACACGGCGGTTGGTAGTGACCCTGGCCATCGCTGGACGCCGGCCGAACAGATCGCGATGACGATGGAAGACGGCCCGCCGCTGGCCGCACCCGATACCAGTTATGCCTATAGTGATGCCGGCTATGTGCTGATCGGCGAGATTATAGAGCGCAGCACCGGCCAGTCATTGGGCGACGCCGTACCGGCCCTGATCGGCTTTGCGCGACTGGGGATCAATCACAGCTATTGGGAGCCGGTGCCCGACGGCATCGTCACGGCAATCCCATCCAACCGGGCGCATGCCTATCAGGATGGGGTCGACACCGCCGCAATCAACCCCAGTTTCGACATCCATGGTGGTGGCGGTCTCGTCGCCACTGCTGGCGACGTCATGACCTTCTTCCAGGCTCTGCTCGATGGACGCGTCTTCGATAGCCCCAAGACGCTGGCGCTAATGCTGGCGCCGGCTACCCGGCCGGTGCCCCCCGAGGAAGGCATCGGCTATGGCCTTGGCATAGAACCAATCGCGGTCGGCAAGACGCGGTGCTGGGGGCATAAAGGCCATTGGGGGACGGCAGCCTTTTGGTGCCCGGCCGCAAAGGCCGGCTTCGTCGTCTCGATCAACGCCGCCGGCGCAGTGGCGCACCAGCGCGCGCGTGCGATCATGGCAATAGCCGGCGACCTGGCGATCGCGCAGCGCCCCTGACTGGGCGGCCAGATCAATCTCCCGATGTGGCAGGCGTTGCAGCATGCGCGCGCAGAAATGTGCTGGCATGGGCGGTAAGGAACGCGTCGATCTCGACCGGATGGTCGCGTGCGCCACCCAGTTCGTGCTGGTGCAGGAGCAACAGCAATGGCGGCGCGATCAGCATGATCGCGGCGTGGCGCGGCGCAATGTCCGGCCGCATCTCGCCGCGCTGCTGGTGGCCCGCCAGGCTGGTGGCTAGCGCGGCGATCGACGGCTCGAGCACGGCGTCGACCGTGACCGGCCCGATTACCGCGTTGCGCAGGCCCTCGACCAGCGCAAGTGCATGAATCGCGCCGACGCCAAATGCGGTAAAGCCAAGATTCAATTGGGCCAGCGCGAGGTGGACCGTGGCGTCAAGCGTCGCCTGCGGCGTTGCCAATGCGGCGATATAGGGGGCGGCATCTTGATGCGCCTGTTGCAGCACTGCGGCCACGATATCGTCGCGTTTGCCGAAATAATGCTGCAGAGTCGACAGCGACACGCCCGCCGACGCTGCAAGCTCGCGATAGGAGGCGTGCATCGCCTCGGCCTCGGTTAGCCTGGTCGTCAGGCGCGCCAATAGCTCAAGCCGCTTCGCTGCGTGGTTTTTGCCGACTGCCCCGATGGCGCGCCCCATTGTCGTATCGTTTCCATCGTTTCAGTCCGATCTATCCGATCGGGACAGGTTGACTTGACCATATATCGTGGTACGTATGTACCAGTTAATGTCATCTAAGAGGCTATCATGATATCGACAACAGGCGCGCGCGCTACCCCACACCGCGCCCGCTTTGCCTGGTGGATCGGTGCGCTGTTTCTGCTGGTCGTCAACCTGCCTGGTCTGATGATCGGCTGGCGCGAAGAATTATTCCCCGGCTTTCTGGTGCCACCGCTGCGCCCGCCGGGTTTTGTCTTTCCGATCGTATGGATGTTCCTCAACATCTGCACCATCTGGGCAGGGTTGCGGATCCTCAACGCCGCAGCATTGCCACGGCGATCTCTGCATATCGGCCTGCAGACTGCGTTCTGGCTGGATTTCCTTGTTTTTCCCGCCGCCTTTTTCGGCGCGTCGAGCCCGATCCTCGGCGGTCTGTTGACCCTGCTGATCTTCGCCCTGGCGCTAGCCGAGGTGTTGTTACTGTGGCGTCACGACCGCCAATCGGCATGGCTGATGGTGCCGCTGACCTGCTGGGGGGCCTTTGCAGGGCTCTATCTGTCGATCTGGCAAGCACTCTACAATCCCGATCCATTTTTCGGGGTTGCCGCGCTGGTTGGCCGGTAGTTTCTGCCGCGCTACGAGCGAACAGAATCAGGCGGGTGCGCAGCCGCCTCTACCAACCATTATGGTGATCCCGAGAGTCAGCGCCGTGCCGACAACAAGTGCAACGATGCCCCAGCGCCGCCGGGTCCCCCGCTGGCGGGATGCCCAAGGGCAAATAAGCGCCAACGCCCGGCGCGCATATCAGCACTTCCGGCCAGCCCATACTGCACCGCGTAGTCCGCTTGGGCACACCGCGGTCAGCACCAGGAAACGCATTGCCAGCCGCGTGATCGTGCGGGCATAATACACTCCCGCCGTGATGATCATCGTTCGCAGCGGCACGAGATCGACGATCGCGGACTGGCGCCCGTTGTGGAGCCGCTTACGTATTGCGCCGCGCTTCTCGGCCCGATCAGTCTGCGCGATGCCTTCGGCAATAACATAGACGAATACGGCGGAAATTCGCTGCCGGACCAGCTTGGCGGTCGCGATCGGACCCGCGGCCTCGATCGCGCGCAAGACGCCGAGCCCCAGCGGCGGGGTAAGTTGGCCGATCTGCCGGGTCCCGATCGACGGGGAAACGTCGCGCTCAAGGCTTCGGATGATATCCGCGGCATGGACTTTTGCGCATTGCGGCCGCGAATTCTCGTGCCAGGCACGCGCGGTGCCCTTGAATGTCTGTCGGCCAGATTTGATGTTCACCTCGACCTTGAGCCGCTTCAATACCGCGGGGTCCCGCCCTTCGCAGAGGACAGTATAGGCTTCGTTCCCCTTCTCGCGGGCGGTGGCCAACGAGACGAGCGGATAGGCACCAAACGCCATGCTCTTCTGCTTGCCGTCGTAATAATAGTTCCGGCGCTACAGCTTGCCGCCGCTGGGCGTGACGAGCAGAAAGAGCCGGTTGGTATTGGAAATCTTGTCGGATCGATCCCGCGCCTTAGCGGCGCGAACCTTCGCATCGCTGAGCATTTTTGGTCTCCCAAAATACCACGATTTCCGGCCGGAGGTATCGCGATTACGAACCTCCAGAGGGGTGGTGGACGTGGATGGGTATGGGAACCCTCGGTACCAGTAAACCCGGTACGGCGGTTTAGCAAACCGCTGGTTTCAGCCACTCACCCACGTCTCCAGCTGGCGGCAAGCGGCGGCTATAGACGGGCAAGCGCCAGTGTTCAACCGTCGTCGTACACCCCAATTCATGCGACCGGGCGCAAATCCGACTCGGATCACCGCCTGTTCATTGCATGGTCATCGCCGGCGTCGCTATCCACCCTCAGGCGCAGCAGGTGGAAGGTCGATTAGTGCACAACAGATGGAAGCTAATCGGGCTGGCGCTGGCGCTGGGCTTGACGGGCATCACCCCGGTTTCCGCCCAGGTCCGCACCATCGATCCCAATCAGGCGATCGACAGCGATTTGTCGAGCAGGCCGCCGGCGCAGACCACACCGCCCTCACCATCCGTGTCACGCGCTGACGATGATCCCCGAGGCGAGCTGGTGCCTGCTGAGCCAGACACTGGTGTAAATGCAGCAGTCGCATCACCCCCGCCCGCCGGCCAGGGGGCAACGCCAACGGCTGCTGCCGGCACGACCTATCAGCGCAACGACCTGTTCAGTGCCGGCGAACGCGTCTTCGGCAAGGGCGCCGAAGGCCTTGGCGGGATTCTCGAACGGATCCTGAAGGATCAGGGCGAGCCCAATGCCTATATCGCCGGCCGCGAAGCGTCGGGTGCTGTCGTGGTTGGCCTTCGCTATGGCTCGGGCACGCTATCGCACCGAATCGAGGGCGAACGCCCGGTCTTCTGGACCGGTCCGTCAATCGGCTTCGATCTGGGCGGCAACGCCTCCAAGGTCTTCGTGCTGGTCTATAATCTGTATGACACCGAGGATCTCTACCGGCGCTTCCCCGAGGGCGAGGGCCATTTGTATTTCGTCGGTGGCTTTTCGGCGACCTATTTGCGGCGCGGGGACATCGTTCTCATCCCCATCCGGCTCGGCATTGGCGTCCGTGCAGGCGTCAATATCGGCTATATGAAGTTCCGCAAAAAGCAGCGCTGGCTGCCGTTTTGAGGGACTGAGCGGCCGCAAGGGCCGACGACACGCCACAGCGCATCAGTTGTTCGTGAGCAGAATAGGGGTGCGCGAATCGCCGTGCGCTCTTTCAATCCGCTACGACAGCCCTAATTCAGGGGAATGACCCAGCACGCCACCATGCTCGCCGATCGCGCCCTCCTTCGCCTGACGGGCGACGATGTTCGTGGATTTCTGCAGGGGCTGGTGACCCAGGATCTGTCAGCGCTCGGCTCAACGCCGCTGTGGAGCGGCCTGCTGACACCGCAGGGCAAGACATTGTTTGATTTTCTGCTCTGGCCCGATGGGGATGCGGTGCTGATCGATTGCGAGGCATCCCAGGCTGCGGCGCTCGCCCGGCGGCTTGCGCTATATCGATTGCGCCGGGCTATCACGATTGAGCCGGTTGATCTGGCCGTTCATTGGTCGACGGATCCGGGGCGGGGCGTCGCCGATCCACGATTGGCGGCGCTCGGTTATCGGTGGATCGGCCCGTCGGCGCCGCCGGTTGATGGCTGGCTGGCCCATCGCTTGTCCTATGGGGTGGTCGAGGGCATCGCCGAACTCGGCAGCGGCGAAACTTTGTGGCTCGAATGCAATGCCCGCGAACTCGGCGGCGTCAGCTTCACCAAAGGCTGCTATGTCGGGCAGGAAAATACTGCCCGGATGCACCACCGCGCCAAGGTCAATCGCCGGCTGGTCGTGGCGCCGCTGGCGGCGGCCGGAGATCGGACGCGGATCTGCTATGAAGAACTGGGCCTAATGGTCGAGCTACGTCGGGTTGAGGCGCTGGGCGACGCGCTGATGCCGGCCTGGCTGGCGGCGGCGTTGTCCGGTGAGATGCCGACCGGCTGACCATCAAGGGCACAGCGCTCGCCGTCGCGGGTGCCGGCGGTTTTGAACAGAAAAGCCACGAGAAAGCGTCCGCAGGTCTCACCGCAAGGTCGGCGCCGGCGGTAGGGCGGGACCGGTCTGCCGCAAGGTCGCTGGATCTGTATCGGCGATTCCGATCGCAGCCATCCAGTCTGCCGCCTCAAACACCCCGGAAGCAAAAGGCACAAAAAAAGGGAGGCCGGCACATGGCCGACCTCCCCAATTTTAATCCGTTAGGATCGAGACTTACTGGCCCGAACCCGGACCATAAGTCACTTCCACGCGGCGGTTCTGCAGTTCGCGAACACCGTCGGCGGTTTCGACCAGCGGACGGCCTTCGCCGAACGCCTGGGTCGTGATGACACCCTCTGGAATTGCATGCGACGACATATATGCCTTCACCGCATCAGCGCGACGCTGCGACAGGCCGATATTGTACGTGGCCGTACCCGAACGGTCAGCGTGACCTGCGAGCATAACCTGTGCATTGCCGCAATTCTGATAAGCCGTGATGGCGTTATCGAGAATGCCAGCTGCTTCCGGCGTGATCGTCGACTTATCCCATTCGAAGAACACGATGAATGGACCAGGCGAGCAAACCACTTCCACCGGCGGCGGCGGAGGCGGCGGCGGGGGTGGAGGAGGCGGCGGTGGCGGTGGCGGTGGTGGCGGCGGTGCAGCCGGTTCACCGAAGTTGTAGGTCAGACCAGCGAGCAGGCTGTGCGTCTTGATCTGGCCGCTATAGGTGCGGCCGGAAACGTCGACAAACGCCTTCTTGATCGCCACGAAATAGCGATACTTCAGCGAAGCATCAATATGGCTGGTGATCGGCATACGAACGCCGGCGAGGCCCTGATAGGCGAAGCCCGTGTCCGAATCGTCGAGGGTCGAGCCATTGTTGTTGAAGCGATACTTGGACGCCTTGACGCGTGCGACGCCGACACCGCCACCGACGAAGCCCTGAAGACCATCATCCGAGCCGAAATCGAGCAAGCCGTTGACCATGAAGCTCAGCGCGGAGGTCGAGCCACCGAAGTTGCTGTAGCTGCCGGCCGGCGTGCGAACCAGCGCGCCGCGGTCGTTGTAATAAGGTGTAGGCTGCGTCGAGTCGTAACGATCAGCTGCAGCCCGACGATAGGCGACTTCGGCTTCAACCCGGAAGCTACCGAAATCATAGCCGATATTACCATCGACGTCGTAGCCGATATAGCTGTGAACATTTGCAGCATTCGGAACGCCGCCAATATCGAACTTGATATTTTCGACGATCATACCGCCGGCATCGACGCCAACATACCACGAGTTATCGCGAGCAAATGCAGGCGTGGCAAGCGCGGTGGAGGCAAGTGCCAGTGAAACGGCTAGCTTCCGCATCATAATCCCCTTTCTTGAGTGTCACTACGGACAGCCCCAACTCCCTACTCAAAGCTTAGTTTCCACGCAAGCATGCAAATACCCGCAAGTGTGATGAAAAGGCCACAATTGCTGTCGGATCGGCCTAGCCAGCGATCAGGCCATGAGCAATCAGCGCCGCCAGCATCGCCTCGATACTCAGCCGAGCTTCGCTGTCGATGACCGCCCCGCCGGCCGGTGGCGCAATCGCAGGCCGCCGTGGCCCGACCACTTGGACGCCATCGATCATGACGGACGCGCAGCGCGCCTCGCCAATCGTCCATATTCCCGCCGCAAATCGTGCTTGTGCCGTATGTTCGAGGCTCCAGGCGGTCATGCCATCGAACGGCGCGACGAAGCGCCAGCCCCCTGCCGTCCAGCTCGCGAGATGGCTTGCGGCACCGACCCAGGCACCGGTTGGCGCGCTCCCGACGATCCAGCTCGCGCCCGCCGTCGGCGCTTCCGGCGGGGTGTTCTCGCCGACGCGATTCACGCTTGCCTGTATCGCCAGATCGATCAGCACCAGCGCTTCATTATGGTACAATTCCTTTTGTGCCTGGCCAGGTTGCAGCAGCGGCAGCGCCAATCTGGGCGTTAAATCATCCCTCATCCGGTCCTCCTTCGGTTCCTACCAAGCTAATGTGCGCTGCGGGTGATTCGCCGACCGCGCCACGCTGCCGAACCGCGATCACCGTCCCGTTCGCCGCCTCGTCGCCAGCGATGACGTAGGAGGAGACAGCGGTATCGACCGTTCGGCTAACCGGCCTCGAGCGCATCCAGCCAGGCTGCGGAAAACGCCAGATCATGCCGACGCAGCGCATAGACGCTGCCGGGATCGACACCGATCACTGCCGCCGATTCCTTCACATTGCAGGTCGCGGCCAGATGATCGAGGAACGCCGCCTTTTTCTTGGCGGTCCAGCGCACCCATTTGCGCCCGGTAAACGCGGTCGGGCGAGTCACCGTCGGGGTTGCCGGCCGCTTGTGGGTTTTACTCGGCACACCCATCCTCCGCGCTTGCGCCGCTCGCCGCCAATGCAAAGGGGCAGCCCGGCTTTCGCCCGACCGCCCCGACTCGCAATTCCTCAGCGTTCCTGATATGTACCGAAACAGCGTGACGATGTCAAGCCATTTTAACCTATTTGGGATATCTTATAGCCCGGCAGTTATCGGGCTCACAGCGTGTCAGAAGCGCAACACCGGCACTCATACGGGGCAGTCCACTCGCCAACGCCAGGATAACCAACCGGCGGGATCAGGCGTCCCTGCGGGGACAGCAAGCCATCACGATCGCTGCGGTAAACCGCGCTCAGCCGGCGGCCAGCCCGGCGATCACCGCTGCCCAGGCGGCAATCTCGTCGTCCCGCCGCTCGGTGATGATCAGGTCGCTGGCCTGGCCCGTTACCAGGTCCACCGCCACCGATCCGCGCCATTCGAATGTCGCGTTGCCCGACAGCGTCACCATCCCCGCCGACGTCGCCATCGCCCGCACCATTCCGCCGCGGTTGAACACACGCAGCGCCGTATCGAAGGCCAGCCGCCCGGTCAGACAGGCGGCAAAGGTCGATGCGGCCATCGCGCTGCCACAGCTATTGGTCAGCCCGACGCCGCGCTCGAAGGTCCGCACGAACAGGTCGGCGCCGCGCTGCTCGATGAAGGAGACATTGGCGCGATTCGGCAGCCAGGCCGGGGCGTCCTCGCACAAGGCGCCGACCGCGCTCAGCTCGGCATCGTCGACGGCGTCGACAAAGCTCACCAGATGCGGATTGGGCATGGCGATGGCGGTGAACAGTCGGGCGCTCACCAGCGCCGGTATCGCCGCCTCGACGATCCGGCTGGCGCCCGCCAGCGGCCAGCGGGAGACGTCGAGATCGGCGGGGCCCACCGTTTCGCGCACCGTCACCACGCCCGGCGCGAGCGGTGGGTCGAGCCGGACGTCGGCGCGGCTGGTCTTCAGCCCCACCGTCGCTTCGTTCACCCCCAGCGCCTCAAACCCCGCCCGCGCTACGCACCGCAGCCCGTTCAGGCACGTCTCCGCCTCCGACCCGTCAACATTCATCATCCGCATCGAAAATAGGTCCGTATCGGTCCTATTTTCGATCAGCAGTAAACCGTCACCGCCAACCGGTCCCGACCGGTCGGCCAGCGCGCGCGCGACGATCGACCATTGGTCGTCGGTCAATGTCAGGGCGCGCGCGTCGATCAGCGGGAAGTCGTTGCCCGACCCATGGCATTTCACGATCTCGAAGCGCATCGGTCCGCTGCTTATCGCCGCCAGCGCCAATCAGCCGACCGCTGGCATGAGGAAATGATAGGCGCACAGCTTATTGCCATCTGGATCGCGGAAATACGCAAAATAGGCCGGCGAGTCGTCACCACCGCGCGGGCCGGGATCGCCCTCATTGGTCGCACCCAGGTCAAGCGCCTTGGCGTGGAACGCGGCGACCGCTTCTCGGCTGTCGAGGCCAAATCCTGCCAATGTGCCGTTGCCGATTGTCGCCTCATTGCCATCATAGGGCCCAAGTACGCCGAACAGGCTCTTGCCCGGGCGGCCATAGAGCCGTCCGCCGCTGGGGTGATTGAAAAATGTCTTCATCCCGATCGTCTCGAGCAGCGTATCGTAAAATGCCATAGCCTTGGGCAGATCGTTCGATCCAACGGTTGCATAATTCAGCATGGAAATTTCCTCTCAGGTCGAAAATGTGGTCAGCCCATCGCCGCGACGATCGCGCGTTCTGCCGCCACCATCGGCGCAAAGCTCGGCCGCGCCAAGACCGCCGCGACATAGGCAGCGGTGATCGGCCAGCGTACCGGATCGATCACCATTTCGGTATGCGCCAGGTTCACGAACGGGCTGCACACGGCGATATCGGCCAGCGTGATCCGGTCCTCGACCAAAAATCCGCTCGCCGGGATCACCCGCTCCAGATAATCGAGCAGCGGCGGCAGCTCGACGCTTTCGGCAGCGGCAGCAATCGCCTCGTCAAATGGGCGCTTGAGGATCTTGGGCAGCAGCACGCGGTTGGCGAAAATCTTGGCCGCACTCGCGAAGAAGATCGTGTCGGCATATTCCTCGAACCACACCGTCCGTGCCCGCGCGATCGGCGCCACCGGAATCATGTTGGGTTCGGGATATTTCGCTTCGAGATAGGCACAAATCGCCGTCGAATCTGAAATGCAGAAATCCATGCCGCCGTCCGCGCCGGGATCGCGAAAGCCCGGGATCTTGCCAAATGGGCTGGCCTCGACAAAGTCAGGCCCACCCTGGCCAAGTCCGGCAGCTTCGACGCGCAGCGTCAGACCTTTTTCAGCGGCAAATGCCATCACCTTGCGAACAAAGGGCGAAATGGTCGAACCATAGACGATCACGGCGACTCTCCTCTTCTGCCGGCCAGCAATATTGGCCTTGATCGGCGTCGTCTTTAGCGCGTTCAGTTGCAGATCGCTACTGTCTTTCCTGGCGATCCAGGAGGGTGAAAATCAGCTCGGTTATCACGGCAGTTGATAATGCGCCGCGATCCGGTCCAGCGCCAGGCACAGCACCAATTTGCCCGCCCGTGCCGGCCAGCCCAACGCCTTTTCGACCATCGGCAGCGCATCCCCAGCACAGATCACGCGCCATGCCACATCGCTTAAGCCAGTGCCGGCCGCGGCCATTGCGGCGTCGAACCGCCGCTTCGCCGCAAGTTGCGCCAGCGTCGGGTCGATTGCGTCGCTGGCGCCGCGCCGTCCCCGCGCCACCGGGCTCGATTCCCAGCGCATCGTCACGTGCGGTCCAAGCGATGCCCGTTCATAATCGGCCCGCAACCGTTCCCCGGCCTCGAACTGGCGCGCATCGACCATCCCGCGCGCGCGCAACCAGGATAGCGGCGATTCAGCGAGGTTGACGGTCACGCTACGCCGCCGCCGGGTCACGACGGACCGGTTGGAGACAACCCCGTCAGTGTCGATCTCGCGCTCAACCCATTCCCGCATCGCCATCGGCCCTTCTCCTTCGAGTCACGCCACGCCTTGCCATAAGGGATATTTTGTAGGAAAGAAAAAACCGGTTTGGTTATCAATGAGGGTGCAATGATCACCGCAATCCGCGAAATTCGCCGGGCCAAAGGGATGACGCTTGACGATGTCGCGCGCGCCTGCCTGCCGCCGACCACCGCCCAGACGATCGGCCGCCTCGAAACCGGCACGCGCACGGTGTCGGTCGGCTGGCTCAATCGGATTGCCGCAGCGCTTGGCGTGACGGCAGCAGATCTCGTCAAACTGCCCGAACGCAGCGACATTGCCGTCGCCGCCATCCTCGACGCCAATGGCGCGCACGCACCGCGCCGACCCGCCATGCTCGCGCCACCACAGCCAACACCTGGATTGGTCGCCGTCACCGTCAGTGCAAGCCTTGGCGATTACCGGGCGGGTGACGAGATCTGGTGCGAAACATTGGCCCCCGACGATTTCACCCAGGCGCTGAATCGCGACATTCTGGTGCCGCGCGCCGCCGGCCGCTTTGTGTTCGGTCGCCTGATCGGCCGCGAAGCCCCTGGCGCGGACGGCACCCCAGGCAAAGTGCATTTATTGCCGCCTGGTGCCGGCCACCGGCAGCAAATTATATCCGATCCCGCCTGGATCGCCCGTGCGGTCCGGCTGATCCGCGCGCTTTAGACTCGTTTTTCGTTGATGGATCGCTCTCCGGCGAAAGCGGGAGCCCACACTCCCAAGCGCCGTGCCCGGCGGCCCTGGACCCCAGCTTTCGCTGGGATGGAAGCGCTGGCTCAAGCCAACTGAAATCGATTCTGGCCCGCCCGCGCGCGGCGATGGTGGGCGATGACGGGCTCGAACCGCCGACATTCTCGGTGTAAACGAGACGCTCTACCAACTGAGCTAATCGCCCGCCCCATCACGGCCAGACGTTCCCGTGCCAAAGCCCGCGATATTTCGCAAGCCCCGTCACGCACTGATCGCCTGCTGAACCGCCGAATCACCCGATCACGCCCCCCGCACGCTTCACTGACAGCCAATAATCGCGCATCCCGTCGCGCGCCTGAGTGGACAACTGCATGAAGGCGCGCCGCCGGTCGAACGGGTCCGCCTCGCGCTCGAACAGCCCCGCTTCGGTCATCCGGCTGATCCAGCGCAGCGCAGTGGTCGGGGCAACAGCGGCGGCGATGCACAGGCTCGATACCGAGACGCGTGCCCGCTCCAGGTCGGCAGCGAACAGATCGAGCAGCATGTCCCAGGCCGGGTCTTCGAACAGCCCGGTACCAAAATATTGGTCGCGCAGCCGCCGCCCCCGGATCACCTGGCGGACGTCGCCAGGGGAGATGCCCGCGCCGTCGCCCGCACCCGGCCCGCGATAGCCCGTCGTCCGGTCGCCGAGCAGCATCGGCCGGGCGCTACTGGGATCGGCTTTGGCGAGCCGCGCCAGCGTTTCGGCAATGCGCGCAACTTCGGCATTGAGCTGGTTGAAGCGCTCCGCATCGCGATCATGGCTGTCGCCGCTCTCCCGCACCCGATTGCCGATCTTGCCGGTCAGCGCGATCACCAGCGCCGTCACTCGTTCGGCGAGGGTCGGGGAGCATAAAAGCTGGACCCGGCCGGTAAGCAACCGGGAGGCGACCTGATCGATCTGGCTATCTTCCAATACGATCACCACGGGCAAGGTGCTGCCGGCGACCAGGATCGCGGCGGCGTCGAGCGCCAGTGTCAGCGCGCCGTCGTCGCTGCCGGCCGCTTCGATGAGCACGCCATCGATAGAATCGGCATGGGCAAGCGCCGCTGGCGCCACGGCCATCGCCACCGGGCCAACCGCGCGCGCGCCGGCTAGCGCCAGTGCCGATTCGCCCTCGCGCGCGCCAAGGCCATCATCAGCAATCAGCAGGATCTTGGGCAGCACCTTAAACTCCCAGCCTGTGCCGGCTTCCTCCACGCCCGTTCTCCGCTCGTTCTGCAGCCCGTCTTACGAAGCTGCAGCGGAAAACTGCGCACAGAACGCGCCAAAATGGCGGGTTTGCGCTCAATAGCAGCGGGGAATGCCGCCAAAATGGAGACAATTACCGGGCATCGCGCCCGGCTGGGGTCGCTACTTGCCCAACCGGGGCCCCAGCCAGTCCCCTAATCAATCGAGTGCCTTGACGATATCCTCGACCATCTTCTTGGCATCGGCGAGCAGCATCATGGTATTATCCATGTAGAACACATCATTGTCGACACCGGCATAGCCGACACCGCCCATTGATCGCTTGATGAACAACACGGTCTTGGCCTTTTCGACGTCGAGCACCGGCATGCCGTAGATCGGCGATGTCTTGTCGGTCTTGGCGGCCGGGTTGGTCACGTCGTTCGCGCCGATGACAAAGGCGACATCGGTCTGCGCGAATTCGCTGTTGATGTCCTCCAGCTCGAACACATCGTCATAGGGCACATTGGCCTCGGCGAGCAGCACGTTCATATGCCCCGGCATGCGGCCAGCGACCGGATGGATCGCGAACTTCACCTTCACGCCGTGCTCGCGCAATTTGTCGGTCATCTCGCGCAGGACATGCTGGGCCTGCGCCACCGCCATGCCATAGCCGGGAACGATAATGACCTGTTCGGCCTGGCCCATCAGGAAGGCCGCATCCTCAGCCGATCCGCGTTTCCATGGGCGCTGTTCCTTCGCCTCGCCGCCGCCGGCATCGGCGACCGCGCCGAAGCCGCCCGCGATCACGCTGATGAAGCTGCGGTTCATCGCCTTGCACATGATGTAGGAGAGGATCGCGCCCGACGAGCCGACCAGCGCGCCGGTGATGATCATCGCAGTATTGTGCAGCGTGAAGCCCATCGCCGCGGCGGCCCAGCCCGAATAGCTGTTGAGCATCGACACCACGACCGGCATGTCCGCGCCGCCGATCGGGATGATCAGCAGGAAGCCGATGATGAAGCTGAGCACCGTGATGGTGAAGAACACCCAGGGGCTCTGATCGGTCAGGAAATAGCCCACCAGCCCCAGGATCGCCGCCAGCGTGCCGAGGTTGATGATGTGGCGGGCGGGCAGGATAATCGGCTTGCCGCTCATATTGCCGTTCAACTTGGCAAAGGCAATCACCGAGCCCGAGAAGGTGATCGCGCCGATTGCAACGCCGAGGCCGAGTTCGATTCGGCTCTGGGTGAAAATCTCGCCCGCCTCGGCGATGCCGAAGGCGTCGGGATTGAGATACGCCGCAGCGCCCACCAGCACCGCAGCGAGGCCCACCAACGAGTGGAAAGCGGCCACGAGCTGCGGCATGTCGGTCATCGCAATGCGGCGCGCAGTGACAATGCCGATCGCGGCGCCGATGCCGATCGCGGCCAGAATTTCAACGACCGTGACGGTATCGAGCGCAGTTGCGTCAAGCTGCGGCACATGCGTCACCAGCGTCGTCACCACAGCAATCGCCATGCCGATAATGCCCATGCGGTTGCCGCGCTGGCTGGTTGCCGGGCTGGACAGCCCGCGCAGCGCCAGGATGAAGCAAACACCCGCGACCAGATAGGCCAAAGATGCCCAGGGATTACCCGCTATATGTTCCATTCTGTCCCCAGTCCTGCTTCTGCGTCACCCCGGCAAAAGCCGGGGTCTCCCTCCACGCGCGCCGCGCTTGCGGCACGAGACCCCGGCGTGCGCCGGGGCGACGTAGTAAATTGCTCGTTCAATGCTTGGCCGCAGCCGGCCGTTCTTTTTTCTTGTACATCGCCAGCATCCGCGCCGTGACCGCAAAACCGCCGAAAATGTTGACGCTCGCCAGCACCACCGCGAGCAGCCCCAGCCATTTGGATGCCGCCCCAGTACCGCCCAGGCCAATCGCGGCGCTCGCAATCAGTGCCCCGACGATGATCACGCTCGAAATAGCATTGGTCACCGCCATCAGCGGCGTGTGCAGCGCCGGCGTGACCGACCAGACGACATAATAGCCCACGAAACACGCCATCACGAAGATCGAAAGGGTTGAGACAAAGTCCATCGATAGTCCCCTGATATCAGCCCAAGAGCCGTGCGTTGACGACCTTGCCGCCCTGGGTCAGCCGGATGGCGTCGCCAATCTCTTCGTCGAGCACCGGCTTGCCGGCTTCCTTGTCCCAAAAGGCAGACAGGAAGTTGAACAGGTTGCGCCCGAACAATGCCGAGGCATCCGCCGCCAGCCGCCCGGCAACATTGCGGTGGCCGACGATCTTGACACCGTGCACCGTCACCACTTCACCGGCAACCGCGCCTTCGACATTGCCGCCGCTTTCGACGGCAAGGTCGATGATCACCGACCCCGGCCGCATTGAGGCAATTTGCGCATCGCTGATCAGGCGCGGTGCCGGCCGCCCCGGAATCAGCGCCGTGGTGATAACGATATCCTGCTTGGCGATATGAGCGGAGACCAGTTCGGCCTGTGCCGCCTGATATTCGGGGCTCATCTCGCCGGCATAGCCGCCCGCGCCTTCACCCTCGATGCCTTTGACATTCTCGACAAAGATCGGTTTAGCGCCGAGCGACTGGATCTGCTCCTTGGTCGCCGAGCGGACATCGGTCGCCGAAACCTGCGCGCCGAGCCGTCGCGCGGTCGCGATCGCCTGCAGGCCCGCAACGCCCACGCCCATGACGAAGACACGCGCGGCAGATACTGTGCCCGCCGCCGTCATCATCATCGGGAAGGCGCGGCCATATTCCGCCGCCGCGTCGAGCACCGCCTTGTATCCGGCCAGATTCGACTGGGACGACAATATATCCATCGATTGAGCGCGCGTGATTCGCGGCATGAATTCCATGGCCAGTGCTTCATAGCCTGCCGCCGCATAGCCATCGACACGGGCGCGTTCGCCAAACGGGTTGAGGCTGGCGACGATCCAGGCCCCGGGCGCGGCACCGGCGAGGCTCGCCGGATCGGGCCCTTGCACGCCCAGCACGATCGCTGCACCGGCAAGCGTCTCTGCGCGCGATCCCAGCGTCGCCCCGGCATCGGCATATTGCGCATCGGCAATCGTCGCACCGGCACCGGCGCCGGCCTCGACCGCCACGGTCGCGCCAAGCGCGATGAATTTCTTGACCGTTTCCGGCGTTCCGGCGACACGGTTTTCGCCGGCGGCCTGCTCCTTCAAAAGGGCAATCTTCACCGCCGGGTCAGCCCGCGATCAGCCAGACGACGAAAGCCGCAAGCGCGAACGACGCGATAGCGCCCCATTTCATCAGGCCCATCACCTTGCCATAGGTCGCCTGCTGCGTCTCGATGTCACCGTTACCGGTCATTAGCCTTCACCCCACAGCCAAAAAATACTCGCTCTGCCCTTAACCGGGGGCCGCTCACACCTCAAGCCCCGGCTTTAAGCCCGCCTTTACCCCCTGTCGTTAAGGTTACCGGCTGAAACAGGGACGATTGGGGACGGCTATATGACGCGCAATGGCCAGCGCCTGCTGATGTTGATCGATGACGAGCCGGCCCAGCGCCGGCTGGTAGCGGCGCTTGCCGCCCGGGGCGGGTGGCGCTCGGTCTTTGCCTGCGACGGCGAAATGGCGATCGCGACGCTCGGCACGCAGGACGGGATGCAGCTCGATGCCATCCTGCTCGATCATTGGGCGCCGGAGGCTGATGCCGCCGCGCTGATCACCGAATTGCGGTTGCGGCGCCCGTCGCTACCGATCCTGATGCTCACCGCCAATGGTTCGGTGGCGCATGCCGTCGCTGCGATGCGCGCGGGGGCAACCGATTTTCTGGTCAAGCCGCTCGCGCCTGAACGCTTGCTCTGCGCACTCGAAGCGGCGGTCGCCAGCACCAGCGCCGGCGAACTCCGCCCGCTGACCGAGAAGATCCCGGCGCTGCTCGCCTTTGACGAGATTGTCGGGTCGGAACCGATGTTCCGCGCCGCGCTCGCCATCGCCGCCAAGGCCGCCCGCGCCCGCGTCGCCGTGCTGCTCGAAGGTGAAAGCGGCGTCGGCAAGGAAGTGGTTGCAGAAGCGATCCATGCCGCCAGCCCGCGCGCCAAAAAGGCGATGATCACGGTTAACTGCGGCGCAATCCCCGCCAATCTGGTCGAATCGGAACTGTTCGGCCATGAAAAGGGCGCATTCACCGGCGCCTTCGAACGCAAGCTGGGGCGCTTCATGGAAGCCGATGGCGGCACGATCTTCCTCGACGAGGTCGGCGAGATGCCGCTCGACGCGCAGGTCAAATTGCTGCGCGTCCTGCAATCGGGCGAAATCCAGCCGATCGGCGCGCGCCATACCCGCGAAGTCGATGTCCGCGTGATCGCGGCCACCAACAAAAGGCTGCTCGATGAGGTTGAGGGCGGGCGCTTCCGCGAAGATCTCTATTACCGGCTCAACGTCGTCCAGGTCACGATCCCGCCGCTGCGCGAACGCACCGGCGATATCCCCGCGCTTGCCCGCCATCTGCTCGCTCGCATCGCGCAGCAGCCGGGACTCCGGCCGATCGGCATCACCGACGATGCGCTGCAATTGCTGGTCAATTATGATTGGCCGGGCAATGTCCGCCAGCTCCAGAACGCGCTGTTCCGCGCCGCCGTGCTGTGCGACGCCAATGCGCTTAACCGCAACGACTTTCCGCAGATCGCTGCGCTCGGCGCCAAGCGGCTTGCCGGATCGAGCACGACCTCGGCAACCCCCGCCAGCGGCGGCGTCACGCTGTTTCGCCCCGACGGCAATATGCGCGCGCTCGAGGAGATCGAAGCCGATGTCATCCGCCTCGCCATCGGCCATTATCGCGGCCGCATGACCGAGGTCGCCCGCCGGCTGGGGATCGGGCGATCAACGCTCTACCGCAAGCTGGGCGAGCTTGGGATCGATAACGCGGCGGCCTGAGCGATCAGGTCTCGCGCGCAGCGCTAACCTCATAAACGCGCAACTGCCGGTCGGAGATGCCCAACACCGGCCACGCTGCCCGCCAAACGGCGAGATGCGGCAGGGTGAAATGCCGATCGAGCGCCGCCTGATCGCGCCACAGTTCTGTCACGCGAATCAGGCCGGCGTCGACGATATCCTCGGCATAGCTATAGCCGATGCAGCCATCCTCGGCCCGGCTGGCCGCCACCATCTGGGCCATCGCCGGGCGTGCGCGATTGATGCTGCCTGCCGCCAGGCGAATCGTCCCGATCACCACCAGCATCGCCGCCCCCATTAACGCCCGACCAGCGCCTGATCCTTGAATCCGCGCCACACGCGCAGCGCCTGCACCGTCTCGGCCACATCATGCACACGCAACAAGTGCACGCCCGCTTCGGCCCCCTTCAGCGCCAGCGCCAGCGACCCGCCGAGCCGCTCCCCCACCGGCGCTTCGTTCGACAGCGCGCCGATCATCCGCTTGCGGCTCGCGCCCAGCATGATCGGGCAGCCGAGCCCGTGAAACATGGCGAGTCCGTTCAGCAGCGCCAGATTGTCGGCCAGCCCCTTGCCGAAGCCGATGCCGGGATCGACCATGATTCGCCCATGATCGACGCCGGCGGCGACCACCGCCGCGATCCGGGCCTCCAGCCAGTCGAACACCTCGATCACCACATTGCCATAGCCGCTGCCGCCATGCGGCCCCTTGGCCGGATCGGGCGAGTGCATCAGGATCACCGGGCAATCGGCCTTCGCCACCACCTCAAGCGCGCGGTCGTCCCAAAGCAGCGCCGAGACATCGTTGATAATATGGGCACCCGCCGCGATCGCCGCATCCATCACCGCGGCCTTGCGCGTATCGACCGAGACGATCGCCCCGCTCTTCACCAGCCGCTCGACCACCGGCACGACGCGCTTCACCTCATCGCCTTCCCAGACCATCTTCGCGCCCGGACGGGTCGATTCACCGCCCAGGTCGACGATACTTGCGCCTCTGGCCACCATGTCGAAGCCGGCATGGGCAGCGGCCACCGGATCATCTTCAAGCTGGCCGCCGTCCGAAAAACTGTCGGGCGTCACGTTCAGGATCGCCGCGACGTGCGGCTGATCGAGCCGCAATATCCGCGCGCCCAGGGTCAGCGGCGCGCGCGGCGCGGTGATCGCGGCATGCAGCGCCGCCGCGCGGCCGCTGTCACCCAAAAGGCGCGTAAAGTCAGCAATCGGCACGGTGCGCCGAATGCCCGGTTCGATCACCTCATAGGCCGTGAACCACAGCATCCCGCCGGCCAGCCGCGCGACCTCCCCATCGCGCCCCACCGGCGAATCGACGAATTGGATCGGGCGAAGGTGCAGTGTCAGGGCTGGGTCGCCAGCAGGTATGTCTGCCGCAGCACGTCGATCGGCTTCAGCCCGTCGGGTGTTTCATAATGCCAGAAGGTCCAGCCATTGCACGCCGGTGCCTTTTGCAGTGTCGCGCCCAGTTTGTGGATCGAGCCAAAAGCGCCGCACACGCTTTCCAGGCTGCCATCGGCGCGGACCAGCGCGCGATGGCGACGCTTGGCATCGCTCAGCACGCGGCCCGGGGTCAGATAGCCATTCTCCACCAGCAGACCGAACGCCACCTTAGGCGCGGCGCGGGGCGATTGCATCGTCACCAGCGCCGATTCGTCGAGCGGCAGCGCCGCTTCGATCCGCTCGATCGCCGCATCGCAATAGCCGATCTCACGCTCGATGCCGATCCAGCGCCGCCGCATCCGCTTCGCTACCGCGCCGGTGGTGCCGGTGCCGAAAAACGGATCGAGCACGACATCGCCAGGCTTGGTGCAGGCCAGCAGGATGCGGTAAATCAGCGCTTCGGGCTTTTGCGTCGGGTGCACCTTAGTGCCGCCCTTTTTCAGCCGCTCCTGCCCGCCGCACACCGGGAATTCCCAGTCGCTGCGCATCTGCAACTCGTCGTTCAGCGTTTTCATGCTGCGATAATTGAAAGTGTAGCGCGCCTTTTCGCCCATTGACGCCCAGATCAACGTCTCATGCGCATTAGTGAAGCGCGTCCCCTTGAAATTGGGCATCGGGTTCGATTTGCGCCAGATGATGTCGTTCAGGATCCAGAAATCCAGATCCTGGATCGCCGAGCCGACCTTGAAGATATTGTGATAGCTACCGATCACCCAGATCGTGCCGTTGTCCTTCAAAATGCGCCGCGCCTCGGCCAGCCAGGCGCGGGTGAATTTATCATAGGCCGACAGGCTGTCGAACTTGTCCCAATGATCGGTCACGGCATCGACATGGCTGCCATCGGGCCGGCTGAGATCGCCGCCGAGCTGAAGGTTATAGGGCGGGTCGGCGAAGATCATATCGATCGACTTGGCCGGCAATGATCGCATCGCCGCGATGCAATCGCCCATGATGATCGTATCGAGCGGCAGCGCGGCATCGATAGGGGCCGCGCTCGGCGTCCTGACCTTTTCCAATACGCCCATCGTCACCGCCCCCAGATTGTCCGGCGGCTATCCGCACGCAAGTCATGCCCGCCGTCAAGAAAACAATGGTTAACGATTCCAATTAGTAAATGGTTAACGCCGGGGAACATTTCACGATCAAAACGACATATTGAGTCTGCTCGCCGGCACTATCGCAAGTAATGGTGGTGTGACTCAAAAGACTCACTGGTTGAGATATGCCCGGGCGACCGGCGCAAAACTGCGCCGGTGCAGCGGAGTTGGCCCCAATCGGTCGAGCGCGTCGAGGTGAACGCGCGCGCCATAGCCCTTGTTCGCCGCCCAGCCATAGCCGGGATGGTCGCGATCGGCGGCAATCATGATCCGATCCCGCGTCACCTTGGCGATGATCGAGGCCGCCGAGATACAGGGTTCGATCGCATCCCCGCCGATGATCGCGCGCGATCGCCAGCGCCACGCCGGGCAGCGATTGCCGTCGACCAGCACCTCGCGCGGATCGACCCCCAACGCCGCGACCGCGCGCTCCATCGCCAGCATCGTCGCCCACAGGATGTTGAGCGAATCGATCTCCTCAACGCTGGCCATGCCGATGCCGAAGGTGCAGCGGGCGCTGATCTCGGCAAATAGCCCCTCGCGTCGGGCGGCGCTCAATTTCTTGCTGTCGTCCAGCCCCGCAATCCCGCCCGCACACAGGATGACGGCGGCAGCCACCACCGGCCCGGCCAGCGGCCCGCGCCCGGCCTCGTCAACCCCGGCGATCAAGAACCGTCCACCAGCCGCCAAGGCGGAAAGCGGCGATTTTCGCCGGCCTGGTAAAGGCAGATCGCATTGCCTGCCGGATCGCGCAGCCGCGCCTCGCGCCAGAGCCAGGACTGGTCGGTCGGCAGTTGATCAACCACGATCCCCGCCGCCTGCAACCGCGCGACCTCGCCATCCAGATCGTCGCATTCGAAAAACACCGTCGCGGCAGCACCGGTCTCGACCGACAAAGTCGCCCCGCCCGTAGCCTCGAAACGGGCATAATGGCCGTCTGCGGTATCGACGATCTGGATGAGGCCAAGGAGTCGGTAAAATTCGGCCGACCCTGCCGCCATCGCTACCGTCACCTGATTGAGCCGCGCGCCCGGCCGGGCATCGAGCCGTACTCGGCCGTGCCCCATCGGGCCATGCCCGCCGCCCAGCCCGGGCGCGTCCTTGATCGCAATCCGCACAAAGGCGCGCGCCTCGCCAATCGCGCGGTCGATCGGATAGCCATAGGCGAGATAGGTGGCGATCGCCGACGCCAGGGTGCAGCCCGTGCCGTGCGTGCTGGTGGAGTCGATGCGCGGCGCGGACCAGCGCGCGCGCGCGCCGGCGCGATCGATCAGTGCGTCGGTCAGGCTGTCGCCATCATCATGGCCACCTTTGGCCAGCACCACCTTTGCATGGCTCAGCAGCCGCTCGGCACCGCCCAAGATGTCGAGCTCGGGGCGGTTCGGCGTCACCAGCGTCGCGATCGCCATCAACCGCTCGAACGCGGCGACCGTAGCGCCGTCGGCCAATGCATCGCCGCTGGTCGCGACCATCACCGGGTCGAACACGATCGGCAATGGCAGGCCACGCCCGTTCAAGTGAGGGGACGGGCTGGAGGAAAGTTTGTCGAGATAATCAGCCACGGCATGCGCCGTCGCGGCCGAGCCGAGCATCCCGATCTTGACGGCATCGACGCCGATGTCGCTGACTACCGACTCGATCTGCGCAATCACCATCTCGGCCGGCACCGGATGGACCGCCTGCACCCCCAAGGTGTTCTGCGCGGTGATCGCGGTGATCGCGGTCATGGCATGGCCGCCCAGCATCGTCACCGTCTTGATATCCGCCTGGATGCCCGCGCCGCCGCCCGAATCGGAGCCGGCGATGATCAGGATGCGCGGCGTCACGACTGGAACTTGCGCGCCGTGCTCGCCGGATATTTCTTCAGCGATGCGCCCGTCCGGGTCGGGCGGTCCATCAATTCGCCGCCGCAATTGGGGCAACGTTCATCAACCCCATCGGCGCAGTCGGCGCAAAAAGTGCATTCGAACGAGCAGATAAACGCGCCCGGCGCGTCGGCGGGCAGGTCGGCCCCGCAGCGTTCGCAATCCGGGCGCATCTCGAGCATCGCGATCAGCCCCCGTGCACGTCGAAATCGACCGCGATGTTGCCGCGCGTCGCGTTCGAATAGGGGCAGACCTGATGGGCATCGTGCACCAGCTTTTCGGCTGCTGCCTGATCGAGCTTGGGCAGGGTAACGACATGCTTCACCGCCAGCATGAAGCCGGGACCATTGTCGTTGGGCCCGATCGAGACATGGCCGGTCACGGTCGATCCGCTTGCATCGATCTTCTGCATGCCGGCGACATAGGACATCGCGCTCTGGAAGCAGGCGGCATAGCCCGCGGCGAACATTTGCTCGGGGTTGGTGCCAGTGCCGCCCGGTCCGCCCATCGATTTCGGGGTCACGGTATCGAGATCGAGCATCTGATCGTCGCTGGTGACATGGCCCTGACGGCCGCCATGGGCGGTGGCCACTGCGGTGTATAATGCTTTCATCTGCCTGCTCCTGCCATTGTTATCCGCTTGAATGATATCGGGATCGTCAGCCGGGTGATACCGTCACGCTGCCGCCTGCACCGCCGCGCAGATCCGGTCAACCACGGCCGTCACTTGCGCGGCATCATCGCCTTCCGCCATTACCCGGATCACCGGTTCGGTGCCCGACGGGCGGATGACCAGCCGGCCGATTCCGTCCAGTTCGGCTTCGGCGGCAGCGATCACCTCCTTGACGCTGTCCGCCTCGAGCGGCCTGCCGCCCGCGAAGCGGACATTCTTCAACAATTGCGGCAGCGGCTCGAAGCGGTGGAGGAAATCGCTCGCCGGCGCGCCCGCCGTCACCAGCTCGCCCAGCACCTGCAGCGCTGCGACCAGCCCGTCGCCGGTAGTCGCATAATCGGACAGGATGATATGCCCCGATTGCTCGCCGCCGACATTATGCCCGTGCTCGCGCATTGCCTCTAGCACATAGCGATCACCAACCTTGGTGCGCAGCATGCCGATGCCCTGCGCGGCCAGATGCCGCTCCAGCCCCAGGTTCGACATCACCGTCGTCACCAGCGCGCCGCCGACCAATTTGCCCTGCCGCGCCCAGCCGCTGGCGATCACCGCCATCAGTTGATCGCCATCGACGATCCGGCCCTTTTCATCGACGACGATCAGCCGGTCGGCATCGCCATCGAGCGCAATTCCCAAGGCCGCGCCGCTCGCGACAACGGTTTCGCAGAGCAGGTCCGGGTCGGTCGAACCGACGCCCTTGTTGATATTCTTGCCATTGGGCTCAACCCCGATCGCCACGACATCGGCGCCCAGTTCCCACAGCGCCGAGGGCGCGACCTGATAGGCAGCGCCATTGGCGCAATCAATCACGATCCGCATCCCATCGAGCCTGAGTTCGCTCGGGAAGGTCGATTTGGCGAAATGGATATAGCGGCCGCGCGCATCCTCGACGCGGCGTGCCCGGCCGATATCGGGCGCGGCGCTCAGCGCGACATCGCCGTCGATCAGCGCCTCAATCGCCAGTTCATCGGCATCGGAAAGCTTATAGCCATCGGGCCCGAACAGCTTGATGCCGTTATCGTCATAGGGGTTGTGGCTGGCGGAGATCATCACGCCCATATCGGCGCGCATCGAATGGGTGAGCATGGCGACGGCAGGCGTCGGCATCGGGCCGACCAGCACCACGTCCATCCCCACGCTGGTGAAGCCCGCCACCATCGCCGATTCGATCATATAACCCGACAGGCGGGTGTCCTTGCCGATCACCACCCGGTGGCGGTGATCGCCGCGACGGAAATGCGCGCCCGCCGCCATGCCGACCTTCATCGCCATCGCCGCCGTCATCGGCAGCTGGTTGGTCTTGCCGCGAATGCCATCGGTGCCGAAATATTTTCTTGCCATGCGTTCGCGCCCAATCGGTTATTGACCATCGCTGTAGCGCCGCCAGGAGAGATAATCGAGCATGTCGCAAGCAACCCGGATTTTACTCGCGCTGGTGGCCGGGCTGGCGCTGGGCATCGTGGCCGCCGGCCAGGGTTTTGCGCCCATCGGCATTCTGATCGCTCAGCCGATCGGCACCGCCTGGCTGAACGGGCTGCAGATGACGATCGTGCCGCTGGTCGTCTCGCTGCTGGTGATCGGCATTGCGGCTACGGCCGATGCCGCCCGGGCCGGCCAGCTGGCGGGCCGGGCGATGATCCTGTTCATGGTGCTGCTCTGGTCCGGCGCGATCATGGCCGCCTTCGTCACGCCGGTGCTGCTCGATCTTTGGCCGATCGACCCGGTCGCCGGGGCTGCGCTAAAAGCGTCGCTGAGCAATGTCGGGCCGGTCGGCAAGGTGCCGCCATTCGGCGATTTCCTGGCCGCGATCGTGCCGAATAACCCGGTGAGCGCAGCGGCAAACAACGCGTTCTTGCCACTGATCGTGTTCACGCTGGCCTTTGCCTTTGCGATCACCCGGCTGGCCGCCGAACAGCGCGACCTGCTCGTCGCGTTCTTTCGCGCGGTGGCCGATGCGATGATCGTGGTGATCGGCTGGGTGCTGTGGCTGGGGCCGATCGGCGTGGGGGCGCTCGCCTTTCTGGTCGGGGCCAAAGCCGGGGGCGAGGCATTCGGCGCCCTGCTCCATTATGTGCTGATCGTCACCGGCGTGGGCACGGTGTTGTGGATATTCTCGTTCTTCCTCGGCGCGATTGGCGGGCGGGTGTCGATCGTCGCCTTTGCCCGCGCGACGGCATCGGCGCAGGCGGTGGCGATCAGTACGCAATCCTCGCTCGCCTCGCTCCCCGCGATGCTGCGCGGCGCCGGACAGATCGGCGTGCACACGCGGCATTCGGGCATCATCCTGCCGCTTGCCGTCGCGGTGTTCCGGGCGACGGGACCGGCGATGAACCTGGCCGTCGCCATCTATATCGCGATGCTGTTCGGCGTACCGCTGACATGGCAGAATCTGGCAGCAGGGGTGGCTGTGGCCTCGATCACCACCCTGGGTGCGGTCAGCCTGCCCGGATCGATCACCTTTGTCAGCTCGATCGCGCCGATCGCGGCCGCCATGGGCGTGCCGATTGCGCCGCTCGGCCTGCTCGTCGCGATCGAGACTTTCCCCGATATCATGCGGACATTGGGCAATGTCACGATGGATCTGGCGGTGACGGCGACGCTGTCGGCCCGGGCCGCGCCGGTGCCGGTCACCCCCGAAGACCTGCTGATCGCGGCGCCCGACGCCTGACCAGCGCCTCGCTAGAGTCGTTTTCCTCGTGATGGAATCGCTCTCAGGCTAAAGCGCGAGCCCAGCGTTCCCCGCGCCGTGCTCGGCTGCCCTGAATCCGCGCTTTCGCTGGGGTGCAGGCACTGGTCCGCTCTAACCGAAATCGACTCTGGCTCTGCCGATTCAGCTCACCCAGCGCCAGATGCCGGCAGCAATCCCGGCCATCGGAAGATGCGCCCAGGTCGCCGCCAGCCAGATCACCGCCCCGCCGGCGATGTCATGCGGGCGGAAGCCGCCGAACTTGGCCTTGCCCGCCGCAATCGCGGCAAAGGGCCAATAGCCGGTACGCTGTTCCCAGACATGCCAGACCTCGGGCACCAGGGTCCGCTTCTTGGCATCCTGCAGCGCGGCGCCGACCAGCGCCAGGATGGCAATGGCGACAGCCAGGATGATGTTCGCCTCGACCGGAAAGACCAGGACATGGGCGAGGCTCCACAGCGCGAAGGACCACATCATCGGATGCCGGGTGATCGCAAACGCGCCGCGCGCCTTGGCCGGCGCAGCGGCGGCCGGGCCGGGCAACGCCGGATTGCCGATCAGCGAACCCATCAGCAGCACGCTCGCCAGCAGCATGATCAGGCTCGACACCGCCCAGAGCACGTCACCGACCGGCCATAAGGGCGCGGTGATCGGCGCCGCCTTATAGGCATTGGCCATCCAGCCCAATGTCGCGAAGGCGACGACGGCATAGACCAGCGTGAAGCCCAGATTGCCGAGCGCCTTGACGAGCGGCGCGCGCAACGGGTGCGACAGCAGGAAATGGCTGCCAACAAAGCTCGTCGCCGCTATCGCGACCGTCATCGTTCCGTCCATTGTCTTGCTCCCCAGCCCAATGCCGGGGAGCCTAGACCATCACTGGACGCCGTGCATCCACTTCTTGAGCGGGAAGGAAAGCAGGAGCAGCACCACGCCGAGCACGATTGAGATCTCGGCGATCGTGGTGAACACGCCGACATAGGTATCGAGGCTGACCTTCAAGTTGGTCACCTGCCCGCCAACCGTCTCAACGCTGGCGAACTGCGCGACAATGCCGGCGACATATTGCGCTACCGCAATCGACAGGAACCATACCCCCATCATCATGCCAACAATCCGTGCAATCGACAGCTTGGTGACCATCGACAGCCCGACCGGCGAGATGCACAATTCGGCCATCGAATGGACGAGGTACAGCCCTGCCAGCCACCACAGGCCCACCTTGTAATCCGCGCCGGCAAATTGCGATCCCCAGACCAGGATCAGGAAGCCGACGCCCACCCCCATCAACGCGATGCCGAATTTGATCGGGATGGTCGGCTCGATTCCGCGTTTGGCCATGCCGTTCCACATCACGCTGAACACCGGCGCCAGCAGCACGATGAACAGCGCATTGAAGAACTGCGTCTGCCCCGCCGAGATCGAGAACAGGCCGAACACCGACAAATCGGTATTGCGATCGGCAAACAGGGTCAGCGACGAACCGGCCTGTTCGAACAGCGTCCAGAATACGGTGTTGAAGGTGATCAGCACCATCGCCGCCAGCATCATCTGGAATTCCTGGCGCGAGCCATTGAAATAGGACCAGATCAGGATGCCGGGCACGCTGATCAGAAACGTCCCGAACATGATCTTGCCCATCACCGGCAGGCCCAGAAAATAGCCGATAATCCCCGATCCCGCCGCCGGCGGCACGTAATTCATCAGGTTAGTGAACAGGAACCACGCCACCGGGATCGCCAGGATCGCGCCGATATAGACCAGCCAGTCGCGATTGACCGGCGCGTCAGCCGGGCGATCGCCAATGCCGTCGAGCTTGCCGCCATCGAACTGGATCAGGCACCACGATACCAGCATGCCGACCGCGGCCAGTGCAAAGCCGGCCCACCAGCCAAGCCCGCCCCAGCTGCCCATGCCGACCGCGAGCAGCGGACACAGGATCTGCGAGAACAGCGAGCCAAGATTGATGCCCATGTAAAAGATCGTGAAGCCGGCATCGCGGCGACGGTCGCCCTGCGCATAAAGCGCGCCCACCATCGTCGATATATTGGGCTTGAAAAAGCCGTTGCCGATCGTGATCAGCGCCAGCCCGATCAGCAGCAGGAACACCGCCACCGACGAACGCTCGCCCGATGCGACGAAGCCGCCCTCGGCAATGCGCCGCGCTTCCTTGCCATCGCCGTCGAGCAACGAGACGGTCTTGTCCTCATTGCCCTTGATCAGCAACTGGCGGTCGCCATCGACGACGAACTGGCGGCGCGCATCGCCACTGCCCTGCACCGTCACTTCATAACGCTGGCCGTCAATCGTCGCGACCGGCTTGGCCGGCTGGCCGCCGAAGCACAATGTCAGATAGCCCAACGACATCATGATCGCGCCGAATTTGACCGATCGCTTCGATCCCAGGAAACGGTCAGCCATCAGGCCGCCGATCAGCGGCGTCAGATAGACCAAAGCGGTAAAGCCGCCATAGATCCCGGTCGTCGTGGTATCGCTGAACAGGAAATGTTGCGCCAGGTACAAGGTGAGCAGCGCGCGCATGCCATAATAGCCAAAGCGCTCCATCGCCTCGGTCGAAAACAGCCGCGCCAGCTGGCGGGGATGGCCGAACCAGGTTTCGCCGCTGGCGGGGTTCACATGGCTGATATCCGGTTCCCCGGGGGAATCGGCGGTGGGGGTTTCCATAATACGCTCCCTGATACTGGCATGCCACTCGGACGGCGGCGATTGCGGCGGGAGAGTAGCGGCAAATGTTCGGCTGTAAACAGGGGGCGGTTGGCGGCAGCATCGCGGGTCGCTACAGCCCCCGCCATGTTCAATGATCGCACCAACCCGCTCGCGTTGCTCGCCACCCGCCGATCGGGCAAGCCGCGCGACATGATCGCCCCCGGCCCCGACGCGGCGCAACTCGCAGCGATGCTCGCCATCGCCACCCGCACGCCCGATCATGGCAAGCTCAACCCCTGGCGCTTCGTCATCGTGCCAAGTGACGCGCGGCCGGCGCTCGCCGCGCTGATCACCGGCGCCTATCGCGCCGAGCGGCCCCAGGCCGCGCGGCTCGAGATCGAGGCGCTTGAGGCGTTCGCCGCCCAGGCCCCGACGCTGGTGGTGGTGCTGTCCAGCCCGCGCGCCGCAAGCAAGATTCCGCTGTGGGAACAGGAATTGTCGGCCGGTGCCGCCTGCATGAACCTGCTCCATGCCGCGCATGCGCAAGGCTTTGTCGGCGGCTGGCTGACCGGCTGGCCGGCCTATGCCGATGCGGTGCGCGACGCCTTCGGCACGGCGCCCGAACGCATTGCCGGCTTTATCTTCATCGGCTCGCCGGCGCGCGATCTGGAAGAACGCCCGCGCCCCGATCCGGGCAGCGTTGTCTCGACCTGGGCACCTTAAGGGGTGGACGACTCAGGCGATTGCTGTATTAAGGCAGCATGACAGCGCTCAACAGCGAAGACAGCCCCGTCTACATCAAGCTGCGCGGCACGATTTCCGCGGCAATCCTGCGCGGCGATTTTCGCGCCGGTGATCAGCTGCCGTCGGTCCGCGCGCTCGCTGCCGAACATGGCGCCAACCCGCTGACCGTCGCCAAGGCCTATCAGAGTTTTCAGGACGATGGCTATGTCGAGGTGCGGCGCGGCGTCGGCATGTTCGTGCTCGCCGGGGCGGCCGAAAAGCTGCGCATCGCCGAACGCCATCACTTCATGACCAGCAGCTGGCCGCGGATTCGCGATCACATCAAATTGCTCGGCCTCGATGCCGCCGATCTGCTGGAACGCGAAGGCGCCTGAGCCTCGCTTGGCCGCGCCAGAGCGGCAATTTTGCAGCAAATTTGGTCGTTAACCATCTTTCGTCGGGAACAAACAACGCTTCGTCGCGCTATAAGGTGGCGTGAAGGAGGGAATCGCGATGCTGCATTCACCGATCATCCTGGGCTCGACCGGCTATCGGCCAACCTACCAGGTGAATAACGTCAATAATTGCCCCAGTTGCGCGCGGTCGCACTGGCTGGTCGGTCGGATCATGGCCGAATGCGCCTTTTGCGGCGCCGCGCTGCCAATCGCGCACGAGAGCCATCGCCCTGTGCCACAGGCCGCGTAACGCGCCCCGACAGGCGCGCTACGCCGACCGCTCAGGCCGCGAAGGCGGACGATTCGAGCGCATAGAGGATCGCCGCCGGCGCCATCGCCGCCGCCTTTAGCCCCATCGCCTCGGGCACGATCTGCGCGACGTAGAAATCGGCGACCGCGCGCTTCATTTTGAGGAATGCGCCATCGCCGTCCACCGTCGCGGCGATTCGGCCCTGCCGCTCCATTAGCCAGCCACACACCGCCGTCGACAGCATCGTCAGGAAAGGATAGCTCGCCGCCAGCCGGTCATCGATATCGACGGTCAGCAAACGCCGGGCAACCTCCTCGCAGGCATCGATCAGACCGCGCAGCCCGACATCCTCGGCCTCGGCACGCATGTCGGCGATCAGCGCATTCAGCACGCCACCATTGTCGGTGCTGAGCTTGCGCCCCACCAGATCGGCGGCCTGGATACCGTTGGTGCCTTCATAGATCGGGGTGATCCGGGCATCGCGAAAGCCCTGGGCCACGCCGGTTTCCTCGATATAGCCCATGCCGCCATGCACCTGGATCGCGATCGAGCTGACCTCGCAGCCGATATCGGTGCCATGCGCCTTGGCCAGCGGGGTGAGCAGGTCGAGCCGCGCCTGCGCGCCCGCCTCACCCAGCGTCGCGCGATCGACCTGGCTCGCCGCCAGATAGACCAACGCCCGCGCGGCCTGGGTTTGCGCCTTCATCCGCATCAGCATGCGGCGGACATCGGGATGCTCGATGATCGCGACCGGTTCGCGCCCGCCACCGGCCCGCGCCGACTGCACCCGATCGCGCGCATAAGCGACCGCCAGCTGCGTCGCACGCTCGGCCACCTGCACACCCTGCAGGCCGACATTCAACCGCGCATTGTTCATCATCGTAAACATGCCGCGCATGCCGCCCAGTTCCGCGCCGATCAGCTCGCCGACGCAATCACCATTGTCGCCAAAGCTCAGCACGCAGGTCGGCGACGCGTGCAGCCCCAGCTTATGCTCGATCGACACGACGCGGACATCGTTGAAATCGCCCGGATTGCCATCGGCATCGAGCCGGTATTTGGGGACGAGGAACAGCGACAGCCCCTTGGTGCCCGGTGGCGCGTCGGGGGTACGGGCTAGCACGAGGTGGATGATATTCTCGGCCATGTCATGGTCGCCGAACGAGATATAGATTTTCGTCCCGCTGATCGACCATTTGCCATCGGCGCGCGGCTCGGCCTTGGCGCGGACCGCACCGACATCGGAACCCGCTTGCGGCTCGGTCAGGTTCATCGTGCCGGTCCAGGCACCGGTGGCGAGGTGCGGCAGATACAGCGCCTGTTGTTCGGGGTTGCCATGATGCGACAGCGCCTCGATCGCGCCGACGGTCAGCGTCGGCGCCAGCGCGAAGCCCAGATTGGCACCGCCCAGCGTATCGAGCACTGCCGTCTGGATCACAAAGGGCATGCCCTGCCCGCCAAACGCCTCGCCAACGCCGATCGTGCCCCAGCCGCCCTCGACATAGGCCTGGTACGCCGCGGCAAAGCCGGCGGGCATCTTCACGCCCTCGGGCGTCCATTTTGGCCCGTTCGTATCGCCCAGCCGGCTGAGCGGCGCCCATTCGCCTGCGGCCAGTGCGCCGACACCCTCGAGCACCGCATCGACGACATCGCTCGACGCGGAAGCGAAGCGGTCGCTCGCGGCAAGCTCGTCAAATTTGACGATATGATCGAGCACGAATCGCTGGTCGGTGACGGCGGGGGTGAACACGGGGGGCAACCTCTTCTTGTTCTAAAGTCCCGGGCGCTATAGCGCCACTGGGTGGACGCGCCAAATACCGCCCTTGAGACCCGGATCTTACCCTATAGCGAGCCTGCGATCGCCGAAGGCGCGCGGCTGATTCTCGCCGGCCAGCCGGTCGCGGTGCCGACCGAGACGGTCTATGGCCTCGCCGCCGACGCCACCGATTCGGCCGCGGTCGCGCGCATCTATGCCGCCAAGGGCCGGCCGAGCTTCAACCCGCTGATCGTGCATGTGCCCGATCTTGCCGCTGTCGGGGCGTTTGCGATCGTCGATGACGATGCCCGCGCGCTTGCCGCCGCCTTCTGGCCGGGGCCGCTGACATTGGTGCTGCCGCTACGCCCCGATAGCCCGATCGCCGGGCTGGTGACGGCGGGGCTCGAAACGATTGCGGTCCGCGTACCGCAGCATCGGGCGATGCGCGCGCTGCTCGCGGCAACCGGCAAGCCGCTCGCCGCGCCCTCGGCCAATGCCAGCGGGGCGATCAGCCCGACCCGCGCGGCGCATGTGCTGGCCAGCCTGGGCGGGCGCATCCCGCTGATCATCAATGACGGCGCGACCCCGGCCGGGATCGAATCGACGATCATCATGCCCAGCCGCGTGGCGGGTGAACCGCCCCGGCTGTTACGCCCCGGGCCGATCGGCGTAGCGGCGATCGAATCGGTGTTGGGCCAGTCGCTCGCCGGTGCCGGCGATGCGATCATCGCCCCGGGCCAGCTCGCCAGCCATTATGCCCCGCGCAAGCCGCTCCGGCTCAACGCCGTGTCGGCTGCCCCCGACGAATGGCTGATCGGCTTTGCCGCGGTCGGCGGCGACGACAGCCTGTCCCCCGCCGGTGACTTGGTCGAGGCCGCCACCCATTTGTTCGAAGCGCTGCATCGCGGCGATGCCTCCCCCAAGGCGCGCATCGCGATCGCGCCCGTCCCGAATGACGGGCTGGGCGTGGCGATCAACGACCGGCTGGCGCGGGCAGCGACGCGCTGACGATCACGCCACCGCCTGCGCGGATTTCGACCGGGCGGCAAAGCTCTTGCGCAGCTTGTTGAGCTTGGGCGGGATCACGGCCAGGCAATAGGGGTTTCGCTGGCCGTCATTGCCCCAATATTCCTGATGATAATCCTCCGCCACATACCATTCGGTCAGCGGCTCGATCGTGGTGACGATCGGCGCGGGCCAAGTGGCGGACGCCCGCTTGATCGCGGCGATCGCCTGGTCGCGCTGTTCGTCCGAATGCGGAAAGATCGCCGAGCGATATTGCGTGCCGACATCATTGCCCTGGCGGTTGAGCGTCGTCGGATCATGGGTTGCAAAAAACATGTCGAGCAGGTCGCCATAATGCAGCTGCTCGGCATCAAAGGTGATCCGGATCGCCTCGGCATGGCCGGTATCGCCGCCGCAGACCTGACGATAGGTCGGGTTGGGCACCGAACCGCCGATATAGCCGCTTTCGACCTTTTCCACGCCGATCACATCGTTGAACACGGCTTCGGTGCACCAGAAGCAGCCGCCGGCAAAGGTCGCGATTTCGGTCGTCATTATGCGCTCCTCAATAACATCCCGTCTAGATAGGCACGGGCTCGCCTCAGACAATCGCTGTTGCTAGGGCAAAGGTTACAAATCGGGAGTGGCGTTGATGCAAAAGGGTTCGGTCCTGGTCACCGGCGGCGCCGGCTATATCGGCAGCCACGCCGTGCTGGCGCTGCTCGATGCCGGCTGGGCGGTGGTGGTGGTCGACAATCTCTTCACGGGCTTTGCCTGGGCGGTCGATCCACGCGCCACCCTGGTCGAGGCGAATATCGAGGATGACGCCGCCGTCCGCGCGGCGATGCGTACGCACGATGTGTGTGCGGTAATGCACTTCGCTGGATCAGTGGTGGTCCCCGAATCGGTCAGCAACCCGCTGAAATATTATCGCAACAACACCGTCGCCAGCCGCGCGCTGATTGAAAGCGCGGTCGCCTGCGGCGTCCCGCATTTCATCTTTTCCTCGACCGCCGCCACCTACGGCATTCCCGAGATCGTGCCCGTCCGGGAAGACAGTCCGACCCGGCCGATCAACCCCTATGGCATGTCCAAGCTGATGACCGAGGCGATGCTGAAGGATGTCGCTGCCGCCCACCCGATGAATTTCTGCGCGCTGCGCTATTTCAACGTGGCCGGCGCCGATCCGCTCGGCCGGACCGGCCAGTCGACCGCCGGGGCGACCCACCTCATCAAGGTCGCGGTCGAGGCGGCGACCGGCAAGCGCGGCCATGTCGGCATTTTCGGCACTGATTTCGATACGCCCGACGGCACCGGGGTGCGCGACTATATTCATGTCAGCGATCTCGCTGCGGCGCATGTCGATGCACTCGCGCTGCTGATCGACCGGCCCGGCGACAGCCATATCATGAATGCCGGCTATGGCCGGGGCTATTCGGTCAACGACGTGCTCGATGCGGTCGACAGGGTCACCAACCGGACGATCGAGCGCCGCTATCAGGGCCGGCGGGCGGGCGATCCCGATGCGCTGGTGGCGGACAACAGCGCGATCCTTGCCACGCTGCCCTGGCGGCCCGCGCTCGACCATCTCGACACGATCGTCGGCCACGCCCTGGCCTGGGAACGGACGCTCGCCGAGCGCGGCTAGAGCCGTTTTCCTGTTGATGGAATCGTTTTTCCACGCAAGCGGGAGCCCATGGGCCGAACTGCTGTGCGCGGCGGCCCTGGACCCCAGCCCTCGCTGGGGTACAAGCGCTGGTTCAACCTGACGAAAATCGACTCTAGAGGTTGAACCGCGCGGTGATGCGGATATCGCGCCCGGTCAGCGGCGCGAAATCCTTCAGGAAGCTTGCATGGCGGCGGGCATCGACGTCGAACAAATTGTTCGCGCTCAACGTCAGCGTCGTCTTCTTGTTGTCAAACGGGCTGATCGAAATCGACGCATTGACGAGCGTATAATCACGGGTCGGCGTCTCGAACGGGGTGATCCGGTTCTGCGCAAAGACATGCTCGGCCTCGATCCGCGCGCTCAGCGTGTCGGACTGGCCTTCGATCCCGCCCAGGATGCGGGCGGCAGGGATGCGCGGCACCGGACCCTGGTCGATGATCGTGGCATGGACATAATCGCCCAGCGCGTCGACATTGATCGCATAATCGCCCCATTGCGCGAGCTTGACGGATCCTTCCGCCTCAAACCCGTAATAGCGCGCATTGGCCTGCACCGACTGGAAGCACGGCAGGGTAACAGTGCGCCCGCTCGGCGCGGCCGCCGCGACGCACACGCTCTGCGCGACCTGGTTGTCGGAGATATAATTGGCAAAGTCGTTATAATAGGCCGAGGCGTCGACGCTGTAGCCATCGCCATGGATGTGCAGCGTGCCCTCGATCCCGTTGCTGCGTTCCACCCGGAAATTGGGGTTGCCCAGCTCATAGGCCTGGGTGCCGGCATGGCCGCCATTGGCGAACAGCTCCTCGGCGGATGGCGTGCGTTCGGTATGCGACAGGTTGACGCCAACCCGGATCGTATCGCTCAGCGCGTAGGAGGCGCCGATCGCGCCAGACACTGCGCCGAAATGGCGCTTGCCGGCAAAGAAGCGCGCATCTCCGGCCAGCGCGCGCGAATCCACATCGGTCAGCTCATAGCGCACCCCGGCTTCAGCCTTGAACGCGCCGAAATCGAGCTGCTGCTGGGTGAACAGGCCAGTCTGCGCGGTGGCGTTGCGCGGCAGAAACGCCTCGTCGCCGATCACGTTGAATTCGCGGTTGGAAAATTGCACGCCCGATACGCCGATCCACGGGCCCCGTTTGGCCTGGACGATTTCCAGCCGACCCTCGAACCCCCGGTTGAGGAAGGTGGTGGCGATCGAGCCGTCGGGCGCCAGCTCAAATTGGCGATAATTGGCGGCGCCGGCGCGGAAGCGGATTTCCTTCAATATCTCGCCGCCGGTATCCACCGCGGCGCGGATGTCGACCCGGTTCTGGACAATGTCGATCCGCGGCGATTCCTGGCCCTGGCCGGGCAGGGTCGCATAGCGGATCGGCACGCCATATAGGCTGTCATAATGGCTGTAGGAGACGCCCAGATTGCCGCTGTCGGTGATCAGCGCCGCGCCGACCCCCGCCGTCCAGGTCGTGCTCGCGCTGTTGGGCAGGGTGCCCCGGATCGCCGCATTGCCGGCGAAATCGATCGTGTCCTCGCCCGGTGCCGGAATCTGCGGGATCAGGCTGGTGGCAAGCGCCTCGGCCCGGCGCTGCGGCGTCAGCGCATAGCCGCCGATATGGAGATCGTCGGTCTTGAGATAGGAGCCATCGGCATGAAGGACGATCTTGTCGCTGACCTTGACGTCGGTGGCGCCGCCGATCGTCCGCTCATTGGCAGCCGATCCATAAGTGGCGATCGTGTCGAGCCGGTAGCCGTCGCTCGGCACCGATCGCGGAATGCGCTTGTCGATGACATTGACGACCCCGCCGACCGCCGATGATCCATAGAGCAACGCGGCCGGCCCGCGCAGCACCTCGATCTTGTCGGACAGCAAGGGATCGATAATGACGGCATGATCGACTGAGGTGTTCGACACGTCGATCGAGCCGATCCCGTCGGTTAACACGCGGATCCGGTCGCCCTGAAAGCCGCGCAGGATCGGGCGCGATGCATTGGGGCCGAACGATGTCGCCGAGACGCCGGGCTGGTGCGCCAGCGTCTCGCCGATCGTCGGCTGGAGCGAGCGGGTCAGCTCCTGGCCGCTCACCACCGAGGTGCCCGACAGGACATCGGCTTCGCGCTGGGCGATCGGCGCGCTGACGATAATGTCCTTGGCGGTGTCCTGCTGGCCGGCAGCGGCATCGCTGGCAGGCGTGGCAAGCGTGGCGGGCGGATTGGATGCAGGCGGGGCGGCGACGGCAGCGGTAACGTTGAAACAAGCAAGGGCGACCCCAGCCAGCATGACCGAACGCTTCATTACGCCTTAACTCCCATGATTTGCTGCACCGCAATAGAGGTGATGGTATAAAGTATCAAACGCATTCATCGCTTTTGCGCCACGGCTCGGCCATGCTAGCGGCAAGATGAACAACACCGGAACGACGATGCCCGCTCTGCCCCGCCTTCGCTCGCTGCTTTTCGTGCCCGGCGACCGGCCCGACCGGATGGCCAAGGCGGCGGTGCTCGATGCCGATGCGCTGATCCTCGATCTCGAGGATTCGGTCGCGCTGTCGGCCAAGGCCGCCGCGCGCCAGGCGATTGCGGCTTTCCTCGCCGCACCGCGACGCCAGTTGCTGTTCGTCCGCGTCAATCCGCTCGATTCGGGGATGATCGACGATGATCTTGCCGCCGTGCTGCCCGCCGCCCCGGATGGCATCATGCTCCCCAAGGCCGAAAGTGGCGCATCGCTCGCCGCCCTGGCAGCGCGGCTGACCGGCGCGACGTTGATCCTGCCGATCGCGACCGAGACCCCGGCGGCGATCTTTGGCATGGGCAGCTATGCGCAGGTCAGCGACCGGCTCTGCGGCCTGACCTGGGGTGCGGAGGACCTCCCCGCCGCGATCGGCGCGTCGACATCGCGGGAAGCCGATGGCAGCTACACCGCGCCCTATCAGCTGGCCCGCTCGCTCACCTTGTTCGGCGCGCATGCCGCCGGCGTGCCGGCGATCGAAACCGTCTATCCCGATTTTCGTGATCTCGACGGGCTGGCCGCCTATGCCGCGCGCGGGCGCCGTGACGGGTTTACGGGGATGATGGCGATCCACCCCGCCCAGGTGCCCGTGATCAATGCCGCCTTTTCGCCCAGTCCGGCGGAAATAGCGCACGCGCGGGCTATCATCGATCTGTTCGCCGCCAATCCCGGCGCCGGTGCGCTCAGCATGGACGGCAAGATGATCGATGCGCCGCATCTCAAGGCAGCGCAGGCACTCCTGGCACGGGCGTAAGCGCCAGCCGTCGGAGCCGCAACCAGCTGCCGAACGACCACCAGCCCAGCGCCCATAAGGTGCCGAAGCTCCACCCGGCCAGCACGTCGCTTGGCCAATGGACGCCCAGATAGACGCGGCTGACGCCAATCGCCGTCACCAGCAGCATCGCCACCGCGATCATGTACCAGCGCGCCGCCCGGCTCTCGACGATTTGCATCAGCAGCAGCGTGACCGTCAGATAGATGATCGCGCTGTTGGCGGCATGGCCGCTCGGGAAGCTTGCCGACCACACCTCGACCAGGTGATCGATCAGCGCCGGGCGCGGGCGCCCCACGATCGTCTTGACCAGGCCGACCGCCCAGGAGCCGCTGATCGTCCCGGCCAGAACCAGCCAGAAGGTCAGCCAGTGCCGCCGCAGCGCCAGAAAGCCGGCGGTGACGATCACGATCAGCGTCAGCACCGTTTCCCCGCCCAGCGCCGTCACGTCGAGCATCACCTGCTTCAGCCAGACCGGTCCTTCCGGTACGCGCATATTCTCGGGCTCGCGCATCGCCAGCATGATCGCGCGGTCGAACGCGAACTGGTGGCCCCGTGCAATCGTCGCGCCCAGCAGCACGATCGTCAGCACCGCCAGCGCCAGCGCGCCAGCGGCATAATAAAGCCAGGGCGGGTGGCGGATGTCTTCGGGAAGGGGCGCAGATTCTGGCACAGGATCATCCGGCTGGTGGGCCCGTCGGGATTCGAACCCGAGACCTACAGATTAAAAGTCCGTTGCTCTACCGACTGAGCTACGGGCCCGCACCACGGACTTTGCGTTGGACGCCGTTAGGAGGGTGCGGCCGAGCGGTCAACCGCGCATGCCCGATAATGGAGCTGGCGTACCGTCAGTCCCGTCACCGGATCACGCCAATCGGGGGCAATCGCCAGCAGCGGATCGAGCACGAAGCGTCGCGTGCGAAAGCCGATATGCGGCACCGTCAGCGCGCCGTCGGCCCACACGCCATCACTCCACAGGATAATATCCAAGTCGATCACCCGGCTGCCCCAGCGCTGCCCCGGGCGGCGCCCGAATGCCGCTTCGATCGTCTTGAGCCGGGCGAGCAGCGCGGCGGGGGGTTCGCTGCTCTCGATGATCGCGGCCTGATTGGCGAATCTGCGCAGCGCAGGCCCGATCGGCGCGGTCATCACCAGCGGCGACACGATCCGCACCCCGCCAATCGCAACCAGCGCGGCGGCGAGTTCGTCGGCGGGGCGCCCGTGCCGCCCGGGCCGGTTCGATCCCAGCGCGATCACATAGCTTGGCTTCTCCATGGCGCGGGCCTATCGCCCATCGATGTTCGCGCCAAGCCCGATCCCCGATACCGAACCACCGCATGATTGCCCGGCATGCCCCCGGCTCGTCACCTTTCGGGAGGCGCTGCGGGTGGAATTCCCCGGCTGGTGGAACGCCCCCGTCAACGCCTTTGGCGATCCCGATGCCTGGTTGGGGATTATCGGCCTTGCCCCGGGCAAGCACGGCGCCAATCGCACCGGCCGCCCCTTTACCGGCGATGCCGCTGGCGATCTGCTGTTCGCGACGCTCGCCAGATTCGGTCTGAGCGCAGGCGATTATGCCGGCACGCCCGATGACGGGCTCAGCCTGCACGGCGCGATCATCATCAACGCGGTCAAATGCCTGCCGCCCGGCAACAAGCCCATCCCGACCGAAATTCATGCCTGCCGCCCGTTTCTCGACCGCCAGGTCCGCGCCTTGCCCAAAGCGCGGATCTTCATCGCCCTCGGCCAGATCGCGCATCAATCGGCGGTCAAGGTGCTTGGCGGCCGGTTGCCCAAGGCGCGTTTCGGCCATCTCGCCGAACATCGCTTTCCCAACGGCGCCACGCTGATCGATAGCTATCACTGCTCGCGCTACAACCAGAATACCGGCCGGCTGACGCCCGAGATGTTCGATGCGGTATTCGAACGCGCGCTGGCGCTGCGCGCGCCGGGCTAGGCCCTGATCAGCCTGATATCGACTTCGCGGTCGACATAGGCCCATTCGGCACAGCCCCGAAGCCGCGCCAGCATTTGATCGAATGCCGCTTCCTGATCGGGCGCGAATTCGAACCAGGTCAGAAAATCGAAATCCTCGCCCAGATCGCGCGAATGATAGAGCTTGCGCGCGACCCCGGGCAGATAGTCCATCCCGATCGGCAAATGGCTACCACGCACATACACGGCGCGGCGGTCGTCCTGCGCCATCTCCCACCACGCCGCCGATTTGCGAATCGGCAGCAACGCCGCCCGGGTTGAGGCCGGTCGCCCCAGCCCCTCTTGTCGCGCGCGCAACTGGGTGCGTTCGCTTGCGGTGGTGTAGCGCAAATGGCTGGCCGTGCCGCGCAACCTCCAGCCGCCTGCCCCGGCCCGATCGATCGCCAGCGCCGCCACGGGCGGCAGGGAGTCACCGCACACCGCCGACACCGATATGACTCGCCATTGGCCGTCGTCACCACCGGTAAAATGGGTGATCGGCAACGGCGTGAAGCGCGGTGCCGCGCCATCGGTATCAGCTGAAGACATTGGCATATCCGGCCGTTTTTAGTACTATTGCACCTCCTTAGCCGGAGATCGATATGCGCGCCTTTCTCATTCTTGCCATCGCAATGGCCGCGCCAGCTGCTGCCGCCGAAGAACAGCCCCCCGAAGCCGCGGTCGCTGCCCCGCCGGCCGGTCCAGCGTGCGAAGCCCATGCTGTCATCACCGCGGCCAACGCCAGGCCGATCGGTATCCGCCCGCTCGGCCAGGAACCCGATGCCCGGCAGCTGCTGGCGGTGGTGCGGACGCTTGATGGCTGCAACACGCCGATGGTCGTCAATGCACGCGTCGGTTTTCGCGGGGGCTTTCCCGGCCGCTAGATATCCTGCACCAGCCGCCCATAAAGATCGGGCCGGCGATCGCGGAAGAAGCCGAAGGCGGCGCGGTGGCGTCTGACCCGGTCGAGGTCGAGAGTCGCGGTGATCACGCCTTCCTCCTCGCGTCCCAGCTCGGCCAGGATGTCGCCGCGCTCATCGGTGATGAAGCTGGTGCCGTAGAAGGTCTGGCCCCCTGGTTCTCCATTGGGCTCCGTCCCCACGCGATTGGCCGCCACCACCGGCACCACATTGGACACCGCATGCCCCACCATCGCACGGCGCCACAGCCGCGCGGTGTCGAGCCCCGCGTCATGCGGCTCGCTGCCAATCGCGGTCGGGTAGAACAGCAGCTGCGCACCCATCAACATCATCGCGCGCGCGGTTTCGGGATACCATTGGTCCCAGCAGATGCCGACGCCCAATGTCGTGTCGGCAGCGCCGGACGGCCCGGGCCAGACTTTGAAGCCGGTATTGCCGGGGCGAAAATAGAATTTCTCTTCATAGCCCGGCCCGTCGGGGATATGGCTCTTGCGATAGACGCCCTGGACCTTGCCGTCGGGGCCGATCATCGCGAGGCTGTTGTAATAGTGCGGGCCGTCCACCTCGAAGAAGCTGGTCGGGATGCTGATCTTCAAGTCGGCGGCGAGCGCCTGCATCGCCAGCACCGCCTTGTGTTCGCCAACCGGCCTGGCAGTCGCGAACAGGCCCTCGTCCTCGACGCGGCAGAAATATTCGCCCTCGAACAGTTCGGGCGGCAGCACGACTTGCGCGCCGCGCGCCGCTGCCTCGCCCACCAGCCGCGCGACATGCGCGATGTTGACGTCGATATCGGGGCCAAAGCCAAGCTGCAGCGCGGCGACGGTGATCTCGGTCATCGATAGGGTCCTATAGCGTCACGCCAAACCGGGCGGCGATCAATGTCGTTGCGAGATAGAGCAGCACGGTCAGCGTGCAACCCATCGCCAGGCTCGCCCAGAAGGAAATGCCGTTGCGCAGCAGCACAGGGAGGAGCGCGAACATCGGCAGCGAGGGGATGACATACCATAATGTCGCCCCGGCATGCGTCGCCAGCCGCTCGGGATCATGCGTGTCGTGCCACAGGAACATCATGCCCAGCACCGATACCAGCGGCAGCGAGGCGACGATCGCGCCCGCCACCGGGCTGCGCCGGGCGATCAGCGCAACCGCGGCAACGATCACCCCGGCCAGCGCTGCCCGGGCAGCAAACGCCAGCCAGCTCATCCCGGGATCTGCTGGCTGATGCAGTGGAAGCTGCCGCCCCCGGTCAGGATATGGTCGGCGCGCTGGCCGACGACCTGATGCGCCGGGAACAGCGCGGCAAAGGCAGCGACTGCCGCTGCATCATTCTCCGCGCCATATTGCGGGACCACCACGGCAGCATTGCCGATATAGAAATTCATATAGCTGGCCGGCACGATGTCATCGCCGTGCATGATCCGCCCGGGCGAGGGGACGCGGACGACCTCGACCCCGAAGGCTTCCGCCTTTTCGGCCGCGACCTGATAGATTCGCCAATTGGGATCATTGTCCGATCCTTGCGGAATCGCCAGCCGGCCCGGCGCCACGAACCGCGCGAGATTGTCGACATGGCCGTCAGTATGGTCGTTGAACAGCCCCTGGCCCAGCCACAGCACCTCGGTAAAGCCCAGGTCGCGGTGCAGGAACTCCTCGATCATCGGCCGTGAAAAGCCCGGGTTCCGATTGGGATTGAGCAGGCATTGCTCGGTGGTGACGACCAGGCCGGTGCCATCGCCGTCGATCGCGCCACCCTCAAGCACCCAGTCGCACGCCTCCACCTGGATCCGCCGCCGGCGCGCCAGCCGGGCACCGATATCGTCGTCTCCCGGCAGATCATATTTGCCGCCCCAGCCATTGAACTGGAAATCGCGCGCGATCGTCCGCGACAGGAAGATCGGCCCCGTGTCACGCAACCAGATATCGCCGAACGGCTCGACCACCACATCGGCAAAGGGTGCCAGTTTCTGCGCCGCCGCGCCGGCAGCGGCATTGGCGGCGACCAGGATGACCTTTTCGCCCGCCCCGTCGGCATGCACCGCCGCCGCGAAGGCAGCCACTTCGATCCGCGCGGGGTGGATGTCTTCAAGCCACAATTCGGGATGGCTGGGAAAGCCGATCCACACCGCCTTGTGCTGCGCCCATTCGGCGGGCTGGACCTCCTTGGTCACGACAAGCTGCTCCTATTGCCCGGCGCGCGACTGATCGCGGATCGCGCGGAATTCGGCGGTCTTGTACCAGTCCGGCCAGGTCTTGCCCGCGGCCAGCTGCCGGCCCAGTTGATAATAGAGCGTCAGGTCGGCCACCGCGCCCGACCAGTCCCAATGGGCGTCATATTCGTCCTGTGGCTTGTGATAGCGGTTGGTGACATAATCCTCGGCCGCCGCATGCCCGGCGGCAACCCCGCCCTTGACCAGATCCTCGCCCGATCCGCCGTCGAGCATCGGCACGCCCAGCTTGGCGAAGCTGAAATGGTCGGATCGGAAATAGCCGCCGCGCTCGGGGCTCGGCTCGGGCTTGATCACCCGGTGCTGTGCCGCAACCAGCGGAACGATCAGGTCCTCCAGCTCGGACTTGCCCGCCCCGGTCACCACGAAATCCCTGGTCAGGCCGATCACGTTCAGGCTGTCCATATTCACCCCACCCACGGTATGTGCCAGCGGATAGACTGGGTGTTCGGCATAATATTGCGAACCGAGCAGCCCCGATTCCTCCGCCGTCACCGCCATGAAGGCGATCGATCGCCGGGCCGGGCCTGCCGCGCGATTGGCCTCGGCCAGCGCAACCAGCCCGGCCATGCCGCTCGCATTGTCGACCGCGCCATTGCAGATATCGTCGCCCTTCACCGCGTCGCAGCGGCCGAGATGGTCCCAATGCGCGGTGTAGAGAACATAATCATCGGGCGCCGTCGTTCCCGGCAGCACGCCGATCACGTTTTTCGATGCCTGACGGCGGATAGTGTTGGTGAAGGACATCGACGCGGTCACGCCCAGCGGCACCGCCCTAAACCCCTTCACCTTGGCGGCAGCCGATAGCGCCTCGAAATCCTGGCCGGCGCTAGCAAACAATTCCTTCGCCTTGGCCAGCTGCATCCAGCCGATAGCCTGGCTCTGATCGAGATGATCGCCCTTGGCGTCGAGCTCCAGCTGCGGCCCGGTCCAGCTCGATTGCACCACGCCCCAGCCATAGGCGGCGGGCTCGGTATCATGCACGATCAGCACGGCGGCAGCGCCCTGCCGCGCGGCTTCTTCGAACTTGTAGGTCCAGCGGCCATAATAGGTCATCGCCCGCCCCTCGAACAAACCGTCCTTGGTCGGCATCTGATAATCGGGGTCGTTGATCAGTACGACGACCGTCTTGTCCTTCACGTCCAGGCCCGCATAATCGTTCCAGCCGCGCTCGGGCGCGTTGATGCCATAGCCGACGAACACCACCGGGCTGTCCTGCACCGCGATTCTGGGCGTCACGCGATAGGTGGCGATCACCATATCGCTGCGATAGGCCATGCTGACTGGGGCCGTGCCGCCCTTGAAACTGATCGGCGACACATCGCTGCCGGTAATCTCGACCAAAGGCACATCCTGCACCCAGCTGCCATGATTGCCCGGCTGCAGGCCCGCTGCCTTGAACCGGTCGATGATATAGCCGACCGTCTTGTCCTCGGCCGGCGTCGCGGGCGCGCGCCCCTCATAGGCGTCGGACGACAATTCCTTGTCCACGGTCTTCAGCGTCTCGATCGAAATGGCCGGGCTGGGGTCGCTCGCCAACGCCGGTGTCGTGCAAGCGACCAGGCCAACCATCAGGGCAACGCGCATCAAGCTCTCCTTCGTCCTATTTCCTAAGCTTATTGGCAGCGCGGGGAGCCGCACGCAACCGCGCCAAAATCCCTTGCATTCGGGCCCGCTGCGCGATCAAAGGGGCAACCAAAGGGGAGGAAAAATTCCAATGTATCGCAAGATTTTACTGGCAACCGCCGCAGCGATCGCCAGCATGCCCGCGCATGCCGCCAGCGATGCGGCGACCCGCTTTGGCGCGCGCGAGGACATTCAGCAGATCAGCCTGTCCCCCGATGGCAAGCGCGTGGCCCTTGTCGAGGCGGTTGCCGGCCGCGGCAACGCGCTGGTCGTCGTCTCGCTCGACGACAGCAGCATAACCCCGGTGATGACATCGCAGGGCACCACCGAACATATCGGCGGCTGCCGCTGGGCGACGTCGTTTCGGCTGATCTGTTCGATCGGGTTCGACATCAACGATGGCCGGACGTTGTTGACCTATACCCGGCTGATCACGCTCGACGCCGATGGCAAGAACATGAAAGTGCTCAGCGCCCGCAACCCGGGCTATGCGCTGCAATCGGTAGTCGGTGGCGGGCAGGTGCTGGATTGGCAGGCCGATGCCGCCGATGGCAGCATCCTGATGAGCCACACCTATGTGCCGGAATTCTCGACCGGCACGGTGCTGACCACATCGCGCGAGGGCGATGGGGTGGACCGGGTCAATACCGTCACGTTGAAGCGCGACGTCGTCGAACAGCCGCGCAGCGGGGCGATCGGCTATGTCAGTGATGGCCATGGCGCGATCCGGATCATGCGGCTGCGCGGTACCGACAATCAGGGCTATTCGAACGCCAGCACCTCCTTTCTCTATCGCACGAAGGACAGCCGGGCCTGGAAGCCGCTCAGCAGCATGATCGACAAGGGCAGCTATACGGTCGGCTTCGAACCGGTCGCGGTCGATCGCGACAAGGATGTCGCCTATGGCTATGACGCCGAAGGTGACCATACCGGTCTCTTCTCAATGGCGCTCGACGGCAGCCTGAAGCGCGAGCTGGTGTTTGCCCGGCCCGATGTCGACATCAGCCGCCTGGTGCAGATCGGCCGGCAGGATCGCGTGGTCGGCGTCAGCTTCACCACCGATCGGCCCGAGGTCGAATTTTTCGATGCCGAGCTGAAAAAGCTCACCCTCTCGCTGTCGAAGGCGCTGCCCGGCCACCCGCTGGTGACCATCATCGATGCGAGTGCGGACGAGAACAAGTTGCTGCTGTTCGCCTATAGCGATATCGATCCCGGTCATTATTATATCTTCGACAAGCCGACCCGCCATCTGGCCGAGTTGCTGCCGGCGCGCCCCCAGCTCGCCAAGACCGCGCTCGCCACCGTCAAGTCGATCAGCTACCCCGCTGCCGATGGCACGATGATCCCTGCCTATCTGACACTGCCGCCGGGCAGCGATGGCAAGAATCTGCCCGCAATCGTAATGCCGCATGGCGGCCCCGAATCGCGCGACGAATGGGGTTTTGACTGGCTTGCGCAATTCTTTGCCAATCGCGGCTATGCCGTGCTCCAGCCCAATTTTCGCGGCTCGACCGGCTTTGGCATCGCCTTTTTGAACAGCAACGGCTTTCAGCACTGGGAAACGTCCGTCGGCGACATCAATGATGGCGGCCGCTGGATGAAGCAGCAAGGCTACACCAAGCTCGCCATCGTTGGCTGGTCCTATGGCGGCTATGCCGCCCTGCAATCGGCGGTCGTCGATCCGCACCTGTTCGGCGCGATCGTCGCGGTGGCACCGGTCACCGATTTCGATGCCTGGCGCGAAGAATTCGCCGCGTTCAGCAACTACAAGAATGTCGATGTCCGGATCGGCCGCGGTCCACACGTGGCAGCCGGCTCACCCGCCCGCCACGCCGATCGCTTTGTCGCGCCGGTGCTGATGTTCCATGGCGACCGCGACCAGAATGTCGCGATCGGCGAATCGCGGCTAATGGCGTCGCGGCTGAAATCGGCCGGCAAGCGTGTTGAGCTGGTCGAGCTCGGCCATCTCGACCATCAGCTCGACGACAGCACGGTCCGCGCCGACATGCTCGACAAGATGGACGGCTTTTTGCGCCAGACGCTGGCGCTGCCGCCGGCACCATAACGGATCGCCATAAAGAAAGGGGCGGCCGTCGCCGGCCGCCCCTTTGTTGGCGTTTCCTGGGAAACCGAACGGCCGGTCAATGCCGGCCCGTCCGATCAGCGCGAGTAGAACTCGACGACCAGGTTCGGTTCCATCTTCACCGGATAGGGTACTTCATCGAGCGTCGGCACGCGCGTGAAGGTGATCTTGGCCGCACCATCGGGGGCGACATAATCGGGAATGTCGCGCTCGGCCAGGCTCTGTGCTTCCATCACCAGCGCCATTTCCTGCGCCTTGGTGCCGAGCATGATCTCGTCACCGGGAAAGCAACGCCGCGAGGCGATGTTGCACTTCACGCCGTTGACCTTGATGTGGCCATGGCTGACCAGCTGGCGCGCGGCAAACACCGTCGGCGCGAACTTGGCGCGATAGACGATCATGTCGAGCCGCTGCTCGAGCAGGCCGATCAGGTTCTGGCCGGTATCGCCCTTCATGCGCGCAGCTTCGTGATAGCAGGCGCGGAACTGCTTCTCGGTCACGTCGCCATAATAGCCCTTGAGCTTCTGCTTGGCGCGCAACTGGATGCCGAAGTCTGAAACCTTGCCCTTGCGGCGCTGGCCGTGCTGGCCGGGGCCATATTCACGCTTGTTGACCGGGCTCTTGGGACGACCCCAGATATTCTCGCCCATCCGGCGATCGAGCTTATACTTGGCGCTTTGGCGCTTCGACATAATTATTCCTTTGCAATTGCCAACAACGACCGCTCATCCGTGGTGGACAAGCGATATCCCGGTCATCGCTCTGTGCTGATCGGATAGGATCGAAACAGGGCCACCGCTTCACCGGGGTGCGGGGCCATTTGCGAAGGCGGGCGGGTAGCCGGGCGGTGCCGATGAGTCAAGCTGGACAGCGGCGCGCGGGTTCGCCAAAAGCCGGGCGCATGAGCGACACGATCCTAGCCGGCCGGGACTGCACCACCATGGCCGAAGTCCGCGCCGGCGTCGACCAGCTCGACCGCGAGTTGATCGCGCTGCTCGCCCGCCGCTTCGCCTATATGGCCGCCGCCGCGCGCATCAAGCCACAGCGCGATCATGTCCGAGACGAGCCGCGCAAGGCGCAGGTCATCGCCAATGCCCGCGCCGAAGCCGCCGCCGCCGGCTTGCCCGCAGACGCCATCGCCGCGTTGTGGGAGGATCTGGTCGAAACCTCGATCGCCTATGAACTGGATTTGTTCGACCAACGCTGATCCCCGCCGGGCCTTGTCACCCGCCCCGGCTCGGTCGTGGCCGGTCGAGCGTCGATAACACCCCGCGCATCGTCCGCACTTCCTGGGTCGACCAGCCGGGCTTGGTCAGCAGGGTGCGCAATGTCCGCTTGGTTGTCACTGTCCGGTCGGGCGGGAAGAAATAACCGGCAGCGCTCAGCATCGCATCGAGCTGCTCGATCATCCCTTCCAGCTCTTCGTGCGGCGCCGGTGGCGGCATCTCGATCTCGGGCGGGCTGGCGAGTGCCACCCCCTTGCTCCATTCATAGGCGACCAGAATCACCGCCTGGGCCAGGTTGAGCGACGCGAAATCGGGGTTGATCGGCACCGTGATGATCGTGCGCGCAAGCGCGACATCGTCGGTCTCCAGCCCGGCGCGCTCAGGCCCGAACAGGATGGCGGCGCGGGTTAGCGCGCCATGAATATCAACCGCCGCTTGCGCCGGCGTCACCACCGGCTTGGTCACACCACGCTTGCGCACCGTGGTCGCATAGACCTGCGCGCAATCGGCAACGGCGGCGGCGACGCTGTCGAAAACCTGCGCCCGTTCCAGCACGATATCCGCGCCCGATGCTGCCGGCCCGGCCGATGGATTGGGCCAGCCATCCCGCGGCGTCACCAGCCGCAGCTCGGTCAGCCCGAAATTGAGCATCGCGCGCGCCGCCTTGCCGATATTCTCGCCAAGCTGCGGGCGGACGAGGACGATGACGGGGGGCGGGGCTATGGTCTCTGCCACAGTCACCCCTTGCCCACCTCGGCCACATTGCCGGCGAATTCCTCGAAATCGCGCGCCTCGCGGAAATCCTTATAGACGCTGGCAAAGCGGATATAGGCGACCGAATCGAGCTCTTTCAGCCCATCCATCACCAGCTCGCCGATCCGCTGCGACGGGATGTCGCTGTCGCCCAGCGTTTCCAGCTGGCGCTGGATGCTGGTGACGAGCTTTTCGATCCGCATCGCGTCAATCGGGCGCTTGCGGCAGGCGATCGACACCGATCGCATCAGTTTTTCGCGCTCGAAGGGTTCGCGCCGGTCTTCGCTTTTCAGCACGAACAGGTCGCGCAGCTGGATTCGCTCGAACGTCGTGAAGCGCGCCGCACACCCCTCGCACTGGCGCCGGCGGCGGATCGCGGCGCCGTCTTCGGTCGGGCGGCTGTCCTTTACCTGGCTGTCTTCATGGCCGCAAAAGGGGCAGCGCATTCAGCCCCGCTTCTTCGAACGGACAAAGGCATAGCCCGCGCCCGCCATCGCGCCAAAGATCGGCCCGACAAACGGCACCGGAATCGCGATGACCGCGCCGATCGCCGCGGCAATCGCCATTTTCTTGCTCAGCGCCTTGTCTTCTTCGGTCATCGTCACATCCCTTCAGGATAGATCGGGAAGCGCGCGCACAATGCCAGCACCCGCGCACGGACATTGGCCTCGACCGCGGCATCGCCCTGGTCGCCCTTTGCGCGCAGGCCGTCGAGCACGTCGGCGACCATATGGCCGATCTCGCGAAATTCGGCAGGGCCAAAGCCGCGCGTCGTGCCGGCTGGCGATCCCACGCGGATGCCGCTGGTCTTGGTCGGCGGCAATGGATCATTGGGGATGCCGTTTTTGTTGCAGGTGATCCCGGCGCGCTCCAGCGCTTCGTCGGCATCCTTGCCGGTCACCCCAAGCGGGGTCAGGTCGACCAACGCCAGATGCGTATCGGTGCCGCCCGCCACCAGGTTGCAGCCGCGCTCGTTGAGCGTCGCTGCCAGCACCTTGGCGTTTTCGACCACCGCGGCGATATAGCTTTTATAGCCCGGCTCGAGCGCCTCGCCGAACGCCACTGCCTTGGCCGCGATCACATGCATCAGCGGCCCGCCCTGCAGGCCCGGGAACACCGCTGAGTTGAACTTCTTGCCGAGCGCCTCGTCATTGGAAAGGATCATCCCGCCGCGCGGCCCGCGCAGCGTCTTGTGCGTCGTCGTCGTCACGACATGCGCGTGGGGGAGTGGCGAGGGGTGCGCACCGGCCGCGACCAGCCCGGCGAAATGCGCCATGTCGACCAGGAAATAGGCGCCCACTTCATCGGCGATCGCGCGGAACTTGGCGAAATCGATCTGGCGCGGATAGGCGGAGCCGCCCGCGATCAGCAGCTTCGGCTTATGCTCGCGCGCCAGCGCCGCGACGTCCTCATAATTGATCAGATGGGTTTCCGGATCGACGCCGTAAGACACGGCGTTGAACCACTTGCCCGACATCGCAGCCTTGGCGCCGTGGGTCAGATGCCCACCCGCGTCGAGGCTCAGCCCCATGATCGTCTCGCCTGGTTTCACCAACGCCAGCATCACCGCGCCATTGGCCTGCGCGCCCGAATGCGGCTGCACATTGGCATAGGCGCAGCCGAACAATTGCTTGGCGCGATCGATCGCCAGCTGCTCGACCACATCGGACGGGTGGCAGCCCTGATAATAACGCTTGCCCGGATAGCCTTCGGCATATTTGTTGGTGAAGACAGACCCCTGGGCCTGCAACACTGCCTTTGACACGATATTCTCGCTGGCGATCAGCTCGATCTGGGTCTGCTCGCGGGTCAGTTCCTCGGTGATGCCGGCAAAGATCGCCGGATCGGCAGCGGCCAGGCCGCGCGTGAAAAAGCCGTCGGGCTGCACATCGCTCAGGATTTGCGGATTGGTGCTCATGCCGGGATTCCTTCCAGGGGGAGAGCGCCGAGCTTGTCGACGCGATGTTGGTGGCGACCGCCCTCAAAGGGGGTGGCCAGAAAGGCGGTGATGCAGGCGCGCGCCATCTCTTCGCCGATCAGCCTGGCGCCAAGCGCGATGGCGTTGGCGTCGTTATGCGATCGGGCGAACTGTGCCGATAGCGGCTCGGAAACGAGCGCGCAGCGGCAGGCGGGGTTGCGGTTGGCGGCGATGGCGATGCCGATCCCCGAGCCACACAGCGCAATGCCGCGCTCGGCGCTGCCATCGGCCAGGGCGGCGGCCAGCGCCGCGCCATAATCGGGATAATCGACGCTGTCGGTCCCGTGGGTGCCAAGATCGGACACCATATGGCCCTGCCCGGCCAGCCAGGGAATCAGCGCCTGTTTCAGGGCGAAGGCGGCGTGATCGGACGCGATGGCGATGCGCATGACGGGCGCGAAACTCCATGTTTGATGCAAGCTGAGTTCGCCGCTTCTAGTCAATGCGCGGGCAGAACGCCACCCAAGATCGGCGGCCGCAGCCAGCCGCGGGCGCGCGCAGCGGTGGTGAATCGGGCGCTCACCGGCAGCTGCAGCCCGGTGCACACCGCCACCCGCCACCGCCGCCCGTCGCGCACCGCGCCGATCACCGCATGGCCAGCCACCCAGGCGCCGCGATGAATCTGCAACCCGTCGATCGCCGCGATTTCTGCCACCGCATCGCCGAAGCGATGATGGAGCAGGATGCTGCCGCCACCGGCCAGATGCAGGCGGCAATAATGATCCTCGGCGACGATCGCGACAAGGTCTGCGGCCTGCGCGATGCCGGCGCGGGTCAGCAGCGCGGTCAGCGGGATCGCGGTTGGTCCTGCCGCCGCTGCGGCCCCTGCGGTCGCCGCCGCCGGCACGGCGCGGTCGCGCGGTCGCAGCAGCGCGATGATGATCAGGATCACCGCCCCCATCGCCAGACCGGTCATCCACACGCCCAGTGCGCCGATTCGGGCATCGATCCCGATCAGGGCGAGCACGGCGGTAATTTCGATCGGCAGGGTCAGCGTCAACAACGGCACGCCGATCAGCAACGCGCGCAGCCAATCCCGGGGGCGGCGCACCATCACCAGGAACCAGACCTGCCACTTGATCGCGTTGATCGTCATCAGGATCGCCCAGAATCCGATACGCTGGCCGATCGGCAGCGCCCCGGTCCGATAGCCGCCGACCAGGATCAGCAGAATCGTCACCGCGATCGTGGCGACGGGCAGGATCGGCATGCCCGGCCAGTGCGCCGCGCGTTTCACGAAGCCCAGGACTTGATTCGCGAAATGTCGCTTGCGGAGCGCTGCTGATCGGCGGCTGAAACGGGGCAGGACGCGGGCCATGGCCGGCAAGCTGCCACGCCCCGCACCGCTAGGCAATTTGGGAGTCGAACGAATGAAACGCATGAGCAGCCTGGCGCTGGGCGCGGCATTGGCCCTTTTGGGGGCGGGGAACAGGCTGGAAGGGCAGGCGCCCGACCGGTCGGCGATCGCCGCGCAACAGTCCGCCCTGGCAAAACTGGACTGGATGAATGGCCAGTGGCGCGGCCCGGCCGTGACCCAGACGCCCGGCGGCGAGCATAAGGTCATCCAGACCGAACGGATCGGGCCGATGCTCGACGACACGATCAAGGTGCTCGAGGGCAAGGGCTATAATGATGACGGATCGGTCGGCTTCAATGCGTTCGGGGTGATCTCCTATGATATGTCGACCAGGGCCTACACGCTGCATTCGCATGCGCAGGGCCGCGTCGGCGATTTTCCGCTGGTGCCGACCGAGCATGGCTATGTCTGGGAAATCGCCGCCGGCCCGGCCACGATTCGCTACACCGCCAGCCTTGCCGATGGCAGCTGGCACGAAACCGGCGATCGACTCATCCCCGGCCGGCCGCCGCAGCGCTTCTTCGAGATGACGCTGGCACGGATTGGCGATACCCGCTGGCCCGCCGGCGATGGGCCTAAGCCTCGATAAAAGCCGCAAATGCCCGTTGTCGCCGATGATCGGGGCGGCTAGGCAGAATGTCATCCATGCCCGCTCCCACCGATCCTGTAGCCGCCCGGGCCCACCTCACCGAGGTGCTGATGCGTACCGGTGCTGCAGACCGTTCGGCGCTGGCCGAACTCTATCGGCTCACTTCTTCTAAACTTTTTGGTATCTGTCTGCGTATCTGTGGTGAAAGGCAGGCAGCGGAAGATGTGTTGCAGGAGGTATATCTGACGGTCTGGAAGCGGGCTGGGACCTTTGAGCCCGGTCGCGCCAGCCCGATCACCTGGCTGGCAACGATCGCGCGCAACCGCGCGATCGACTGGCACCGTGCACGCGGCAACCGCGCGTCGATCCCGATCGACGACGCCCCCGATATCGCCGATGACCGGCCGATCGCCAGCGAGACGATGATCGTCGATGACGAAAGCCGGCGGCTGCATCTCTGCCTCGACGCGCTCGAAGACCGCCAGCGCCTGGCGATCCGCACCGCCTTTTTCGATGGGCTGACCTATGCCGAACTGGCCGATCGCCAGGGGGTGCCGCTCGGCACGATGAAAAGCTGGGTCCGTCGCGGCCTGCAACGGCTGAAGGAGTGTGTCAGCCATGATGGATGATCGCCCCCCCGATGATGGCGCGCCCGATGCCTCGGTGATGGCCGCCGAACTGGCGCTGGGGTTGCTCGAAGGCGAAGAGCGCGCTGCCGCCCAGCGGCGCGTGCTCGCCGAGCCCGGCTTTGCGGCCGAAGTCGATCGCTGGCGCGCGCATTTCGGGGTGTTGTTTGAATCGGTGCCGCCGGTGGCGCCGCCGGCCGATGGCCTCGCCCGGCTGGAGCGCGCCCTGGCGCCGCCGGCCAACGATACCGCGCCGCGGCGCTGGTGGCGCAGCCTTGCCGTGGCGGGCGGCATCGCCGCTGCAGTGCTGCTGGCGGTAATGGCGATCCGCCCGCAATCGCTTGTCCCCGTCGCGCCCCCGGTCCAGGTCGCCCAGCGCAGCGCCGTGCTGGTCGCGCAGATCGTGCCCGTCGCCAATGGCGAACCGGTGCCGGCGGTGTACGATCCCGCAACGGGCGCGTTGCGGGTTGCCGCTGCCGATCTGGTCGATGCGCGGCACAGTCCGGAGCTTTGGGTGATTGCCCGCGATGGCGTGCCGCATTCGCTCGGCGTGCTGCACGATCAGCAGCCGACCGCGGTGGCGATCGGCGCGGCCGACCGCGCCCGGTTCACGGCCGGCGCGACGCTTGCCGTCACGGTCGAACCAATCGGTGGCTCGCCCAGTGGCAAGCCGACCGGCGCGGTGGTCGCCAAGGGCGATCTTACCCTGGCCTGACCGGGCAGCCGATCACCACCGACAATTAATTCACCGCGATTGGATCGACGCTGCATCCAATCGCACAACGCCCGCGTAGCTCCGGCGCACCTCGATGAAGGTGTTCGCAGGAGACCTTAGTGATGAAATCAGCTTTTCGCCTCTCGATCGTCGCGGCAGCGCTTGCCCTTGGCAGCGGCGGCCTGATCGCCAAATCGACCAACCCGATGGTCGGCGGCGCGGCCATGTACCCGACCAAGAATATCGTCGAGAACGCCGTCAATTCGAAGGACCACACCACGCTGGTCGCGGCCGTCAAGGCAGCCGGCCTGGTCGATACGCTGTCGAGCCCTGGCCCGTTCACCGTGTTCGCGCCGACCAACGCTGCCTTTGCCAAGCTCCCCGCCGGCACCGTCGAGACGTTGCTCAAGCCGGAAAACAAGGCGACGCTCACCGCCGTGCTGACCTATCATGTCGTCCCCGGCAAGATTAGCGCCGCCGCAATTGCCGCCAATGCCAAGGCGCATATGGGCAAGGCGACCTACACCACCGTCCAGGGTGGCACGCTGACTTTCAGCAAGGGCACCAAGGGCTGGATCGTCACCGATGCCAAGGGCGGCACCGCCCATATCACCATTGCTGATGTCAACCAGTCGAACGGCGTGATCCATGTGATCGACGGCGTGCTGCTGCCGTAACGCGGCGAACGGCTAATAAATTCGGCGCCGGTGCATCCAAATCGATGGCCGCGTCGTTTATTCGGTGCCCCTCCCCCAAATGATGGGCATGGCGCGCTGCCTCCCTCCCGAGCAGCGTTGTCAGGGGCCTGCCGCCGCCCCTCGGCGGCAGGCCCCATTTTCCCCCAGGAGACCGACGATGAAAGCCCCGCGAAACCGAGCTGTGCGCAGTGCGGTCCACCGCCACGACCATCTCAGCAAGCAAGGCCTGCTCGAACGCGCCTTCACCTTTGCGTTTCGCGGGCTGGTTTATGCGCAGATCTGGGAAGATCCGGCGGTCGATCTCGAAGCGCTGGCGGTGACGCCGGATTGCCATATCGTTCAGATCGCCTCGGGCGGCTGCAATGTGCTGAGCTACCTCACCGCGAACCCGCGTGCGATCACCGCGGTCGATCTCAACACCGCGCACATCGCGCTCAACAAATTGAAGCTGATCGCCGCGCGCGAACTGCCCGATTACGCCGCCTTTCACCGCTTCTTCGCCCGCGCCAATTCGAAGGACAATATCGCCGCCTATAAGCGCTATGTCCGCCCGCATCTCGACGAGCCGACCCGGCGTTATTGGGAAGGCCGCGACATGATCGGCCGGCCGCGGATCGGCGGTTTTGCCAAGGGTGTGTACAAGCGCGGGCTGCTCGGCAATTTCATTGGCGCGGCGCATTTCATCGCCAAGCTCAACGGCGTCGATCCCAAGGTGATGCTGGCCGCCAATTCGATGCAGGAACAGCGCGAGATTTTCGATCGCGAAATCGCGCCGGTGTTCGACAAGGGCTTCATCAAGTGGCTGACCGATCAGCCCGCCTCGCTGTTCGGCCTGGGCATCCCGCCGTCGCAATATGAGGCGCTGGCCGGCGACAACAAGATGGCCGTGGTGCTGCGCGAGCGGCTGGAAAAACTGGCCTGCGATTTCGATCTGAAGGACAATTATTTCGCGATGCAGGCCTTTGGCCGCGGCTATGGCGACAGCCCGTCGGCGTCGCTGCCGCCCTATCTGCAGGAAGCGAATTATGCCGATATCGTCGCCCGGGTCGACCGGGTCGAGGTACGCCACGCCAATTTCGTCGAATATCTGCGCGAAATGCCCGATGCCTCGCTCGATCGCTATGTCCTGCTCGATGCGCAGGACTGGATGACCGACGAAATACTGACCAATTTGTGGGCCGAAATCACCCGCACCGCCAAGCCCGACGCCCGGGTGCTGTTCCGTACCGCCGGCGTCGAGACGATCCTGCCGGGCCGCGTGCCGGAGGCGATCCTGGCGCGCTGGACCTATCGGGCCGAAGACTCGCTCGATTACACCAAGCGCGACCGCTCCTCCATCTATGGCGGCGTGCACCTCTATGTGCTGGGGGACGCGGCCTGAGCAGTGCCATGAACGGGAACGGCCATGCCGGGCATATGGATGCGATCTATCGGACGCAGCGCCATTTCTACGATCTGACCCGCAAATATTACCTGCTCGGGCGTGACCGGCTGATCCGTGGACTCGCGCCGCCGGCCGGCGGCACGGTGCTCGAAATCGGCTGCGGCACCGGGCGCAACCTGATCGCCGCCGCCAGAGCATGGCCCGAGGCGCGTTATTTCGGCATCGATATTTCCGACGCGATGCTGGAGACCGCGCGCGCCAAGGTGAAGGCAGCAGGGCTGGCCGACCGGATCACGCTGGCGCAAGCCGATGCGACCGGCTTTGACGCCGAGGCGCTGTTTGGCATCGCCGCCTTTGACCGGATTTTCCAAAGCTACACGCTGTCGATGATCCCGGACTGGCAGGGCGCGCTGCGCGAGGGCGCGGCCAAATTGGCCCCGGCTGGCCGGCTTGATGTCGTCGATTTCGGGCAGCAGGAAGCGTTGCCCGGCGCCTTCAAGCGGTTGCTGTTCGCCTGGCTCGCCCAATTCGACGTCGAACCGCGGCGGGCACTGCCAGCGATCTTGCACGAGATTGGGCAAGCGCAGGGTTTGGTCGACCAGTTCACCCCGCTTTATCGCGGCTATGCCTGGGCCGGCCGCCTTTCCACCCCGTCGAGCTGAGCTGTTGCCCCCGGTGGTCCCTCGCCTGCTTGGCATCGCCGGCCTGCTACCCCAGCTGGCCGCAGGCTATGTCCTGCTTGAAAACAATCCTGACTGGCATTTCACCGCGCTCGCCATGGCCTATGCCTATGCAGCGCTGATCCTGAGTTTTCTGGGCGGGCTGTGGTGGGGTCTGGCGGCGGCCGCCGCCCGGCCGCCGGCCTGGCTCTGGTATGCCGCCATCGTGCCGTCGCTGATCGCGCTGGGCAGCGGCTGGCCCTGGGCAACCGGCCAGCCATGGCCGGGGCCATCGATGGTCGTGCTGGGCGTCGCGTTGATGGCAGCGCTGGGGGTCGATTGGCGGCTGCAGCAGACCGGCATTGCGCCGGTCTGGTGGCTGTCGCTGCGCATACCGCTGTCACTCGGGCTGGGCGGGATCACGCTGGCGATTGGAATTTTGTCCTAGGCTCTATTTCAGTCAGGTTGAACCGGTGCCAGTACCCCGGCGAAAGCTCGGGTCCAGGCCCGCCGGGCATGACGCTTGGGACTCTGGGCAACCGCGTTCACGGGAGAACGATCCCATCAAGGGGAAAACGACTCTAGGCTTGCCGCTTGCGGACAAAATTTTCGAAGGCGTCGGCCTGAAGCTGCGGTAACACTGGAATTGCATCGATGTCGGTGAGCCGGGCGGCATAATCGGCCAGCGCCTGTGTTCGCTGGTCATCGCTCATCCGGCCGGGGCCATAGACGATAAACGGCTCGATCACGTCAAAGCCGACAAAGCCCAGAATGCCGCGATGAATGGGATGGAAAACCGATTCGGCCGACCCATAGACGCCGTCTGCCGAATAAGCGCCCGGGCCACCGCCCATCGTGACTGACAGCATCGCCTTTTTGCCCGCCAGCACGCCCCGATCGAACCAGCGACCACCGCCATAGGCAACGCCCAGCGCAAATACCCGATCGATCCAGCCCTTCATGATCGCCGGCATGGCCATCCACCAGATCGGAAACTGAAAGATGACGAGATCGGCACGGCGGAGCTTGTTGATCTCGGCCTGCAGGTCGGCGGTGAAGCCCTGCTGCGCCGATGCCCATTTTTCCTCGGCCTGCTGGTCAAGCCGATCGGGGTTGGCGACCGAATCGAAATTGCGGCGATCGGAGACGGGATCGAAACCCATCGCATATAGATCGGAAACGATGACCTGATGACCGGCATCGGTCAGCACGGCAACTGCCCGCTCGGTCATCGCGGCGTTGAAGCTGGTCGGCTCGTGATGGGCATGAACAATCAGAATATGCATGCCGGGCCAATGGAAGCGCCGCTGCGGCCGGGCAACAAAGGAAAAGCTTCAGGCGGCCATCTTTAACGCGAGCCGGCCCCAGATCTCGACCAATGCCGTGACCAGCTCGGCCATCATCGTCTCATCATGCGCCGGGCCGGGGGTGAAGCGCAGCCGCTCGGTCCCGCGCGGCACGGTCGGGTAATTGATCGGCTGCACATAGACGCCATATTCGGCCAGCAGGATGTCGGCGATGCGCTTTGCCTCGACAGGATCGCCGACCATCAGCGGCACGATATGCGTGTCACCGATCATCACCGGCAGGCCAGCCGCGCGCATCATCGCCTTGAGGCGTGCGGCGGCGACCTGCTGGCCCTCGCGCTCGACGCTCGATGCCTTCAGGTGGCGGACGCTGGCCAGCGCGCCGGCGACGAGCACCGGCGACAGGCTGGTGGTGAAGATGAATCCCGGCGCATAGCTGCGGATCACGTCGACGATCATTCGGTCGGCCGCGATATAGCCGCCCATGACCCCAAAGGCCTTGCCCAGCGTGCCCTCGATGATCGTCAGCCGATCGGCCAGCCGCTCGCGGTCCGAAATGCCGCCGCCCCGCGCACCGTACATGCCGACTGCATGGACCTCGTCGAGATAGGTCATCGCATTATATTTGTCGGCCAGGTCGCAGATCGCTGCGATCGGCGCGATGTCGCCCTCCATCGAATAGACGCTTTCGAAAGCGATCAGCTTGGGAGCGGCAGGATCCGCTTCGGCGAGCAGTTTCTCAAGATGGACCAGATCATTATGCCGAAAAACCTGCTTTTCGCAGCCGGACTGGCGGATGCCGGCGATCATCGATGCATGGTTCAGCGCATCGGAGAAAATGATGATGCCCGGCATCAATTTGGCGAGCGTCGACAGCGTCGCTTCGTTCGAGACATAGCCGCTGGTGAACAGCAACGCCGCTTCCTTGTCGTGCAGGTCGGCCAGTTCGGCCTCCAGATCGACATGATAATGCGTGTTCCCGCCGATATTGCGGGTGCCGCCGGAGCCGGCGCCGACATCGTGCAGCGCGGCTTCCATCGCCGCGATGACATCGGGGTGCTGGCCCATGGCGAGATAGTCATTCGAACACCACACGGTGATCGGCTTGGGCCCATTATGCCCGGCAAAGCAGCGCGCATTGGGAAAGGCGCCCTTGTTGCGCAGGATGTCGATGAAGACGCGGTAGCGCCCTTCTGCGTGCAGCCGGTCGATCGCCTGGCTGAACACCCGGGAGTAATTCATCGGCGGGACGATCCCCGACCCTGCGTGGCTCTGTCGCTGATCCTGTGGCATGTCGGCGGCACATCTAGGGCGATTCCGCTGGCGAGGCCAGTGCAAACGACTCGCAACGGCTGTCGATCGCCCGCGCGGCGCCCGCGCTAAAGCGCCACCATCCGGCTCAACCCCCGCGCCGCCAGCGCCGGGGCCAGTGAGCGCGCCGTGTCGTCAAGCCGTGTAAAGACCGCCAGCCCGTCGCTCGCCGCCGCCGGCCAGTTCTGCCCGCGGGTCAGCGCTGATACCCGCCGTGCGATGCCGGCGCTGCCATCGACAAACCGGATCGGCCGGCCGGCAGCGGCGGCGAGATCGGCTTCGACCAGCGGAAAATGGGTGCAGGCCAGCACGATCGTGTCGATGCGCTCGCCCCCGGGCTGGGCGAACAGCCCGTCGAGCGCTGCGGCGAAGCGCGCCGGATTGACGGGGTCGCCGCGCAATCGCGCCTCGGCCGCCTCGACCAGATCGGCCGAGCCGTGGCGGATAACCGTACAATCGGCCGCGAATCGCGCGGCGAGATCATCGACATAGGGCTGGCGCACCGTTGCCTCGGTACCAAGCACGCCGATCACGCGGGTGTCACTGGCGAGCGCGGCCGGCTTGATCGCTGGCACCGTGCCGACGATCGGCATGTCGAGAGCGGCACGGACCGCCGCCAGCGCAATGGTCGACGCGGTATTGCAGGCAATCACCACCAGGCGCGGACGATAGCGTTCGACCAATCGCCCCAGCAGCGCCGGCACGCGGGCGGCAATCTCTGCCTCGCTGCGGGTGCCATAGGGGAAGCCCGCCGAATCGGCGGCGTAGACGATCGGCGCCGTCGGCAGCAGCGCGCGCGTGGCGGCGAGCACCGACAACCCGCCCATGCCGGAATCGAAAAACAATAGCGGTCGGTCAGCGCTCATTCCCCCGCTTAACCGGCAGCGCCCGGTTGGCAAAGCCGCGTTGATCGAGATCATTGCGCCTGCGCCACGCTCGTCTATCGTGGGGGTGCGGAGGGGCAGCAATTTGGCAACCGATTATCTCTGGGCAGCACCGGCAGGTGCATTGCTGCTTGGCTATCTGCTGGGCTCGATTCCGTTCGGGGTGATTTTAACCTGGGCGGGCGGGGCCGGCGATCTGCGGACGATCGGTTCGGGCAATATCGGCGCGACCAATGTGCTGCGCACCGGGCGCAAGGGGCTGGCCGCGGCAACCTTGCTGCTCGATGCCGGCAAGGGCGCGGCGGCCGTGCTTCTCGCCGAGTGGCTTTTCCCCGGGCACGGCGTGGTCGCGGCGGCAGCGGCCTTTCTCGGGCATCTCTATCCCGTCTGGCTGGGGTTCAAGGGCGGCAAGGGCGTGGCGACGATGATGGGCATCATCCTGGCGCTGCATTGGCCCTGCGGCGTCGTTTATGCGGTGATCTGGCTCGGCCTGCTGGCGACGCTGCGGATTTCGTCGGTGGCCGGCATGCTGGCAGCGATCAGTGCACCGATGAGCGCCGCCTTCTTCGGCCGGTTCGATCTGGTGCTGCTGCTGCTGGCGCTGGCCTTGCTAGTGCTATGGAAACACCGCGACAATATCGATCGGCTGATCAGCGGCACCGAACCGCGGATCGGCCGCAACCCGGGCTGATCGCGTGTCGGCCGATCGCTTGCGGCTGATCCGGTCGGCCAATATCGGCCCCGTCACTTATGCCCAGCTGATCGCCCGATTCGGCACGGCGACGGCGGCAATCGAGGCGATCCCGATGCTGGCGGCACGCGGTGGCGGGCGGGCGCCGGCCTTGGCCGATCCCCGCCTGATCGCGCGCGAGATGGCGGCGGTCGACCGGCTCGGCGCAGCCTATTTGTTCAGCGACGATCCTGACTATCCGCCGCTGCTGGCGGTGTTGGACAATGCCCCGCCGGCGCTCATCCTGCGCGGCAACCGCGCGCTGCTGCGGCGGACCGGCATGGCGATGGTCGGCGCGCGCAATGCGTCGGCGGCGGCGTGCCGCTTCGCCCGGCAACTGGCGCATGATCTGGCGGCCGAGGGCATCGCCGTCATTTCCGGGCTGGCACGCGGGATCGACACCGCTGCGCATATCGGCGCGTTGGGCGCGGGGGCCAGCGCGGGCGGGACGATTGCGGTCATCGCGAGCGGTATCGACATCGCCTTCCCGCCTGAAAATGCGGCATTGCAGGAGCGCATCGCCGAAGCGGCGTTGCTGATCGCCGAGCAACCCCCGGGGACCGAACCACGCGCACGCCATTTTCCCTATCGCAACCGGATCATCGCCGGGCTGGGGTTGGGCACCGTGGTGGTCGAGGCCGCGCCCAAATCGGGCTCGCTGATCACCGCACGGCTTGCGGCCGAGGCGGGCCGTGAGGTGATGGCCGTGCCCGGCAGCCCGCTTGATCCGCGCGCGCAAGGCTGCAACCTGCTGATTCGCGAGGGCGCGACTTTGGTCCAGAACGCCGCCGACATCCTGGAGCAGATCCGCCCGATCGACGCGCGCATGATGCGGTCGCCCGACAGCCCGTTCGGCGCGGCCCCGCCCGATGATGCCAGCGATTCGGACCGGCGCAGGGTAACGCTGCTGCTCGGGCCGGTCCCGGTCGCGGTCGACGAGTTGGTTCGGCAATCGGAGCTGCCACCCGCGATCGTCCAGACCATCCTGCTCGAACTCGAACTCGCCGGGCGGCTGGAACGACATGCCGGCGCCCGGGTCAGCCTGACGGGCTAGCCCCAGGTGCTACTATGCGTCGCTACTACGCGTCGCTACTGCGCGTCGCTACTGCGCGTCGCTCAATGCCGCGACCTGCGGCGTCGAACCCGGTATCTTCGGGCTGCCGTCGGGGGTAGCCGACAGATCGATCACGCACATCGCGCCATAACGGCCATGCGGCCCGCATTCGACCCCGGCAAACCGGTAAAGCGTCGAGAAGACCAGCGCGCGGTGGCCGCGCCGGGCCACGCCATCGTCGACGATCAGCTGGCGGACGACGCTGCGCGGATCGGCCTGGCCATAAGCGATCACCTCGCCGACATAGATATTGCCGCCATGCTGCCGCATCCGCGCGCTGGGATCGAGCCCGGCCAGCGTCACATGCCCGATCCGCGTGCCAGCCGCCTGATCGATCACCAGGGCCCCGGCGCCGAGCGCGAGCATCGCTGACCCATTGAGCGGGTCGAGCCCGGGCTGCCGATTGAGAAAGGCGATCGCATCGTCGACCGCAGCGGGCCCCTCATGCGTCATCACGCCGTCCGGGGCCTCGCGCGAATAGGCCACGGGCCCGTCAAAATCGTCGCGATAGGCGCGAAGCTCATCGGCATAGCCCTGCGGGTCCGCCCGGGCCCGGTTGAGCTCGGCCAGCACATCTTCGTTCAGGCGAGGATCGCTGCGACTATCGCCCGGCGCGACTGCAGGTGACGGCGCCGGTGCCAGACCCAGCGCCAGCATCATCGCGATCATCGTCTGAACAAGCATCGATCGCCCCCGGGTTACGCCCTGTGCCAACGCCGATAACGCTGCCCCCAGCGGGTAAACAAACGGTAAATGAAGCGGCCGTTGCGATTGTCAGCGCGGGCATGGCGCGTGTATCCGGCAACGGCTTGACGAACCGCCCACCGGCTCGCCACCCTCGCGCGTACACGTAAGGACGCCATTACCCCATGCAGCTTGTCATCGTCGAATCGCCCGCCAAAGCGAAAACCATCGAGAAATATCTGGGCAGCGATTACCGCGTGCTGGCCAGCTATGGCCATGTCCGCGATCTGCCGGCCAAGGACGGCTCGGTCGATCCCGAGCATGATTTCGCGATGGAATGGGAAAATTACGCCGACAAGGCCAAGCAGCTGAAGGCGATCACTGATCTCGCCAAGACTGCTGACCGCCTGATCCTCGCCACCGATCCCGATCGTGAGGGCGAGGCAATCAGCTGGCACGTCCAGGAAGTGCTCCGCGCCAAGAAGGCACTGCCCAAGGATGTCCAGCGCGTCACCTTCAACGCGATCACCAAGGCGACGGTGACCGAGGCGATGAAACACCCGCGCGAACTCGATACCGATTTGATCGACGCCTATCGCGCACGCCGCGCGCTCGATTATCTCGTCGGCTTCACCCTCTCGCCGGTGCTGTGGCGCAAGCTGCCCGGGGCGAAATCGGCGGGGCGCGTGCAATCGGTGGCGCTGCGGCTGATCGTCGAGCGCGAGCGCGAGATCGATGTGTTCCGGCCGCAGGAATATTGGTCGGTCACCGCCGATCTGGAGCATGACGGCACCCCCTTTGTTGCGCGGCTCACCAAATGGCGCGGCGACAAGATTGATCGCCTCACGATCGGCAAGGAAGGCGATGCGCTCGCCGCCAAGGCCGATGTCGAGGCCGGCCGCTTCGCGGTCGCCAGCGTCGAGACCAAGCCCGCCACGCGCAACCCGCCACCGCCCTTCACCACCTCGACGCTGCAGCAGGAGGCGGCGCGCAAGCTTGGTTTCTCCGCCGATCATACGATGCGGATCGCGCAGAATCTCTACGAGGACGGCGCGATCACCTATATGCGCACCGACGGAGTGCAGATGGATTCGAGCGCGATTTCGGCAGCCCGGCTGGCGGTCGCCAACCGCTATGACGCCAGCTATGTCCCTGATCAGCCGCGCCAGTACCAAACCAAGGCCAAGAACGCCCAGGAAGCGCATGAGGCGATCCGCCCCACCGATTTCGGCAAGGACAAGACCGGTTCGGGCGATCATACCCGGCTCTATGAACTGATCTGGAAGCGCGCGCTTGCCAGCCAGATGGCGTCCGCGCGGATGGAGCGCACCACGATCGAGCTGACCGATGGCAGCGGCCAGCATGGGCTGCGCGCCACCGGGCAGGTCGTGCTCTTCCCGGGCTATCTCGCGCTCTACGAAGAAGGCAGCGACGATACCGCCGATGAGGAAGCCCGCCGCCTGCCGCGCCTGCGCGAGGGCGATGCACCGGCCAAAAAGGCGGTCAACGCCGAACAGCATTTCACCCAGCCGCCGCCGCGTTTTTCCGAAGCGAGCCTCGTCAAGCGGCTCGAGGAACTCGGCATCGGGCGGCCATCGACCTATGCGTCGATCATCAAGACGCTCAAGGACCGCGCCTATGTTCGCGTCGAGAAGAACCGCTTCTTCGCCGAGGAGAGCGGGCGGCTGGTAACGGCGTTTCTCGAACGCTTTTTCGAAAAATATGTGGGGTATGATTTTACCGCCGGGCTTGAGGACGAGCTCGATGAAGTATCGGGCGGGCGCGCGCAGTGGCAGGCGGTACTTGATGCGTTCTGGAAGGACTTCAAGCCGCGCACCACCGAGGTGATGGACTTCAAACCCTCCGAAGTGACCGCAGAGCTCGATCAATTCCTCGAGCCCTATCTGTTTCCGGCCAGGGAAGACGGCGCCGATCCACGGATCTGCCCCAATTGCCAGGTCGGGCGGCTGGCGCTGCGCGGCGGCAAGTTCGGCGCCTTCGTTGCCTGTTCCAATTATCCCGAATGCAAATATACCCGCCGCTTTGCCCAGCCGGGCGGTGGCGAGGGCGACGATACCGGGCCCGAAATCCTCGGCACCGATCCCGACACCGGGCTTGAAGTGTCGAAGCGCTCGGGGCGGTTCGGGCCCTATGTCCAGCTGGGTGAGGGCAAGGACGCCAAGCGAGGCTCGATCCCCAAGGATTTGCCGGGTGAGCTCGATCTCGAATGGGCGCTGAAACTGCTCAGCCTGCCGCGCACGATCGGCACCCATCCCGAATCCGGCGAGCCGATCACGGCGTCGATCGGGCGCTATGGCCCCTATCTCGCGCATAACGGAAAATATGGGCGGCTGACCTCAACCGCGGAAGTGTTCGAAACCGGCATGAATGCTGCCGTGGTAAAACTCGCCGAGGCCGCCGCCGGCGGCGGTCGCCCGCAGCGTGGCAGCCAGGCACCGCTCAAGGTGCTCGGGGCGCATCCCCGCACCGACCTGGAGATCAAGCTGATGGAGGGGCGCTATGGCCCCTATGTCACCGACGGCACCACCAATGCGACCCTTCCCAAGACGATCGACAAGGACCAATTGACGCTGGAGGAGGCCGCGCAGTTGATCGACGCGCGCGCGGCCGCAGCGCCGGCGAAAAAGGGCAAGAAACCGGTCAAGAAAGCGGCGGCGAAGAAAGCTCCGGCGAAGAAAGCGCCCGCCAAGAAGGTGACGGCGAAAGTTTGAGGTTAACTAAGCCCCCACAGCCCCCAAATGCTGTCCGTATCAAGCCCCGGCACTTGCCCGCTCCCGACAGCATCCGGGCACCGCCCCGGTCCTGTGTCAGCCCAGCATCGGCCCCAGCACCACGGCAAGCAGCCACCCCGCCAACCCGAGCAAAATGAGCAGCGTGCCGACAATGCCGATCGAGCGTGCCGGTCCCGGCGGCCCCGGCGGGTTGAACAGGCCGATGGCGTTGAGCGTGCGACAAACGACAAAGCCGCCCGCAAGGCTGGCAAGAATCCTGAAATCAACGCCGCTCGCCTCGAGCATGGCAATGAGGGTGATGCCGATCGGCATATATTCGGCGAGATTGCCATGGGCGCGGATCGACGAGGTCAAATCCTGATGCCCGCCATCGCCAAAGGCGGCGCGGTATTTCATCCGGAGCCGGATCGTGTTGAGCGCGAGCCCGACCAGCAAAATGGCCAGCGCAGACGCGGTCAGCGCGGTAATGATCAGATGCATGGCGGCTCCCTTGGTTAGGGAGCATCCTAAGCCGTTTGCGTACCCCGGTAAATCAGGCGGCGCGGCGGCTCGTCATCTGCAGGAAAGCGCGGGCGGCGCGCTGCGCCTCGGCGATTTCTCGTGCGGTCATGTCGTCGGCGATATCGGCACGGCATTGCTGCGCCGCTTCACTGCCGGCGACCGCCGCCAGATTGAACCATTTATGCGCCTCGATCAGATCAATGCCGACCCCGGCGGCCCCGGTCGAATAGACGATGCCCAGATCGTAGCAGGCATTGATGTCGCCGCGCGCCGCATCGGCGATCCGGCTTTCGATCAGGAACGTTGCGCTCTTCAGGCTGTTGCCCATCTTCGCCACCCCTTGTTGCCCTATTGGCGACTTCGGGTTTTGGGCAAAGAGCTTCAACAAATGGTTAACGGCGTTAACCCTGTTCGATAAGCTCAACCGCCAGATTGTCGATCAGCCGCGTGCCGGCGATCGTCGCCGCCGCCATCAGGCGGCGCGGGCGGGTGGCGACGGGCAGCGGTGCCAGCGTCTCGGCATCGACCAGCTCGACATAATCGACGCTGTCAAAGCCACCGGCGAGCAAGGCGTCGCGCGCGGTTGCCAGCGCCTCGGCCGGGTCGCCGCCCTTGCCGATCGCCCGCGCCGCCACGCCAAGCGTCCGCGGCAGCGCCACCGCCCGCGCCCGGTCTTCGGGGGCCAGATAGACATTGCGCGATGACAGGGCGAGCCCGTCATCGTCACGCTGGGTCGGCACACCGACGATCTCGATCGGCAGGTCGAGATCGATCACCAGCCGCCGGATCACTGCCAGCTGCTGGAAATCCTTTTCGCCGAACAAGGCGATATCGGGGCCGACCTGGTTGAATAATTTGGCGACGACGGTCGCCACACCGTCGAAATGACCCGGGCGCGCGGCGCCATCAAGCCCGTCGCTGATCCCGCCGACTGCGATCGTGGTGGCAAAGCCGGTCGGGTACATGTCGTCTACCCCCGGCATCCACAGGATCGCACAGCCCGCTTCGGCCAGCATCCGCGCATCCTGCAGCTCGCGGCGCGGATAGCGGGCCAGGTCCTCATGCGGCGCGAACTGCCGCGGGTTCACGAAAATCGAGGCGATGACGATGTCGGCAACGTGCTTTGCCGCCTCGATCAGGGCGATATGCCCGGCGTGCAGCGCGCCCATCGTCGGCACCAGCGCAATCCGCCCACCATCCTTGCGCCCTTCTTCAGTGCGCAGGGCCGCGATCGTCTCACGCAGGGAATCAAGCTGACGGATGGTTTGCACGCGGTGTTGGCCTTCGATATGGACGGGGCGCGCCTTCTATGGGCGCTGCCAGACATGATCAACACACCAAATCACTTAACAAAGGATGCCCGCGCGTTGTCCACCGGTCCGGGAAAGACCCATGTTATCGTTTTCGCCAATGAAAAGGGCGGGACGGGCAAATCGACAACCGCGGTGCACGTCGCCATCGCGCTGGCTGGCCGTGGCGCGCGCGTGGCGGCTTATGATCTCGATCATCGCCAGCGGACGATGGGCCGCTACTTCGACAACCGCCTCGAAACCGTCAAGCGCATCGGCCGCGATCTGCCGATGCCCCGCCATCTGACGCATGATGGCGAAAGCCTCCCGCGCTTTACCGAGCAGCTCGAAGAATTGGCGCAGGACAGTGACTTTCTGGTGATCGACACGCCCGGCCGCGACGATCGCTTCGCGCGGATGGCCGCGCAGCGCGCCGACACGCTGGTGACGCCGATGAACGACAGTTTCGTCGATTTCGATCTGATCGGCCAGGTCGATCCGATCACCTACAAGGTGACCCGCCCCAGCTTCTATGCCGAGCTGATCTGGGATGCGCGCAAGGCCCGCGCCAAGGCGGATGGGTCGACGATCGACTGGGTCGTGCTGCGCAACCGGCTCCAGCATATCGAGGCGCGCAACATGCGCCGCGTTTCGGATGCGCTCGATCAGCTGTCCAAGCGGGTCGGCTTCCGGATCATCCCGGGTCTTGGCGAACGCGTGATCTATCGCGAGCTGTTCCCCAAGGGGCTGACGATGATCGATTCGCGCGATTTCGGCGAAATGGGGCTGGCGCATGTCGCAGCCCGCCAGGAGTTGCGCGAGATGATGGCCGCCCTGGCCCTGCCCGAGCCCGCTTTGCCGCTGTTCGTCTGATGGCCAAGCTGGTGCTGATCGCGCTGTTGCTGTTGGGCGGCTGGCTGTGGCTGCGGCGTGTGCTGCAGCCGCGCGCGCCGCTCGACGAGCGCGAGGCGCGGGCCATTCTCGGCATCGGCCCCAGCGACGGGCCGGACGTGATCCGCGCCGCGCACAAAAAATTGGTCAGCGCGGTCCATCCCGATCGCGGCGGTTCGGCGGATCTCACCCGGCGGATCAATATGGCGCGCGATGTGTTACTCAAACGCCGCGCCGACTAACCCTTCAAACGCTTGTTCCCCGGGAGCTTTCACGCATGACCCACCAGTTCGATCGCACATCGCTGCGGGAATATGACATTCGCGGCATTGTCGGCAAGACGCTCGGCACCGCCGATGCGGTCGCCATCGGCCGCGGCTTTGCAACCCGCGTGCGCCGCGTCGGCGGCACCCGGGTCGCGGTCGGCTTTGATGGCCGGCACAGTTCGCCTGCGCTGGAAGCGGCGCTGATCGAGGGGCTGACCGCGTCGGGCGTTGATGTCGTGCGGGTCGGCATGGGGCCAACGCCGATGCTCTATTATGCCGAAGCGGTGCTAGAAGTGGATGGCGGCATCCAGATAACCGGCAGCCATAATCCCGCCGAGTATAATGGCTTCAAGATGGTATTGCAGCATGCGCCGTTTTTCGGGGCCGATATTCAGGATCTGGCGAAGCTGGCCGCCGAGGGCGACTGGGAAACGGGCGCGGGGCAAGTGACCCAGGCCGATATCGTCGACGATTATGTCGGGCGGCTGATGGCGGGCTATGCCGGCGGCGCCTATCGGATCGGCTGGGATGCGGGCAATGGCGCTTCGGGCCCGGTGATCGAGAAGCTCACCAAGCTGTTGCCGGGTGAGCATCATCTGCTGTTCACCGATGTCGACGGTGATTTTCCCAACCATCATCCCGATCCTACCGATGAGCAGAACTTGGCGCAGCTTAAGGCGCTTGTCGCCGAAAAACAGCTCGATTTCGGACTGGCTTTTGATGGCGATGGCGACCGGATCGGCGCGATTGACGGCCAGGGCCGCGTGATCTGGGGCGATCAGATTCTCTCCATTTTGGCGGTGCCTGTGCTCAGGGAACTGCCCGGCGCGACAATCATTGCCGACGTCAAGGCGTCGCAGATGCTGTTCGATCGCGTCCGCGAACTGGGCGGCGAACCGCTGATGTGGAAGACCGGCCATTCGCTGATCAAGACCAAGATGAAGGAAACCCACGCCCCGCTGGCCGGCGAGATGAGCGGGCACATCTTCTTCGCGCATGATTTTTACGGCTTTGACGATGCCCAATATGCCGCCGTCCGGCTGATCCGCGCCGTCCACATGATCGGCCAGTCGATGACTGAGATCAGGGGCGCGATGGCGGCCTTCGTCAACACCCCCGAAATGCGCTTCCAGGTCGATGAATCCCGCAAATTTGCGGTGGTCGACGAAGTGCTCGACCGGCTCGAGGCCGAGGGTGCCGATGTCAACCGCACCGATGGCGCCCGCGTCAGCACGCCCGATGGCTGGTGGCTGTTGCGCGCCTCCAACACGCAGGACGTGCTCGTCGCCCGTGCCGAGGCGCGCGACAAGGCCGGGCTCGATCGGCTGATGGCGATGATCGATGCGCAGCTCGCGGCCAGCGGCCTGACGCGCGGGCCGCAGGCGGCGCACTGAATTTCGGCTGGCAATCGGCCCGGTAAAACGCCACCTATCGCCGATGGCCAGCCCCAGCATCATTCGCGTCATCGATCTTGAAACCACCGGCCAGGCCCCGCCGCTCCACGGCGTGTGTGAGATTGGCTGGCAGGATGTGGCGCTCGGCGCCGACGGCCAATGGGCGCTGGACGGGGAGGGTGGCAGCATCCTCGTCAATCCCGGCCGCGTAATTCCGCCGATCACCCAGGCAATCCATCATATTCTCGACGCGGAGGTGGCCGATGCGCCACTTTGGAATGATTGCGCGCGCCAGATCCTCGATCCCTATCCGCGCCGGCTGGCGCTGGCTGCCCACCGCGCCGATTTCGAGATGAAGTTCTGTTCGCCTGCCATGACGCGCAACGCCGACTGGATCTGCACCTGGAAATGCGCGCTCCGGCTGTGGCCCGAATCCCCCAGCTTTTCCAACCAGGTGCTGCGCTATTGGCGGCGGCCTGCGGGGATGGTCCATGAACGCGGCCTGCCCGCGCACCGCGCCTTTCCCGACGCGTATGTTACCGCCTTTCACCTGCGCGACATGCTCAACCTGGCCAGCCTTGCCCAGCTGATCGCCTGGTCCAACCTGCCCGGCCTGCTGCCGCGCGTGCGCAACGGCCCCGATCGCGGCAAGGACTGGCGCGAACTCGACGAGGAGGTGCTGGCCGTCTTCGCCGCCGATCGCGACGCTGATGTGCGCTACACCGCTGAACAGGAACAGGCGCGCCGGCGGGCGGGCGGCGAGATCGGCCGCCAGAGCCTGCAAAGCGCGTTGCTGTAATCGTTACGATCCTGATCCAGATCAACAAGTCGGCGCTTTGCCCGATCTCAAATACTGGCTAAGCACCGTCGATGCCCTTTGGCCTGCATCGACGTCTCGCATCGTCGCCCGACCGGATCAGGCAAGTGCTCATCGGTTCGCTGGCGGTCGGTTTTGCCAGCCTCATCGCGGCGGCGCTCGCCGCGGCGTGGTTCACGCAGCGCAGCCAGGAATATGGCGCCACCGTCAATCATACCTATCAGGTCGAACAGGCGATCGCTGCCTTCCGGGTACCGCTCTGGCGCGCAGAGGCGGCGCGGCGCGGCTATATCATCACCCCCAACCCGGCAATCTTGGCCGTCTATCGTGACATGGACCGGCAGCTGGTACCTGCCCTTGATCGCCTGCATCGGCTGACCGGCGACAACCCGCACCAGCGCCGCCGAATCGCCCGGCTGCGGGTGTTGACCACCACCCTAACCACGATGCGCGAGCAATCGATTTCCACCATGGCGGCGGGCAAGGCATCGGCAGCGGCACGGGCCGCATGGATCAACGAGAGCGTCCCGATCCTGCTTGAGGTCGGCCGGCTGAACAACGCGATGAACCTTGAGGAACAGCAGTTGCTGCGGGTCCGCGACGCCCGCGAACGCGCCAGCCTTCAGCTCTTCTACATCGTCCTCAGCATTGCCGGCATCCTGGTGGTCATCGTCGCCGCGCTGACCGTGGCGACGGTGCTGCGCTATACCAATGACCTGACAACCTCGCGTGATCGGCTGCGCGACCTGGCCGACGGGCTTGAGGAATCGGTCCGCGACCGGACAGCTGAGCTGTCGCGCGTCAATGAGGAAATCCAGCGCTTCGCCTATATCGTCAGCCATGATCTGCGCGCGCCACTGGTCAATGTGCTGGGCTTCACCGCCGAGCTGGAGACGGCCGGCGGGGCGCTCGGCAGCTTGGTCGACCTGGTCGAAGCGACAGCACCCCATTTGCTGAGCGACGACGCACGGCGCGCCGTGCGCGAGGATTTGCCCGAGGCGATCGGCTTTATCCGCAGCTCGACCCAGAAAATGGATCGGTTGATCAATGCGATCCTGAAGCTGGCGCGCGAGGGCCGGCGCGGGATCATGCCCGAAACGCTGGACCTGAACGCGATGGTCGCCGATATCGCCGGGTCATTGCAGCACCAGCTGGACACGCTGGCGGCGGTGATCGAGGTGCCCGGCGACCTGCCGACAATGGTCAGCGACCGGATCGCCGTCGAGCAGATGCTCTCGAACCTCATCGAAAATGCCGTCAAATATCTCCAGCCCGGCCGGCCCGGGCGGATCACCGTAACCAGTCGCCAGGCGGGCGATCAGATCATCCTGACGATTGCCGACAATGGGCGCGGCATCGATCCGCGAGACCATCAGCGGATTTTTGACCTGTTCCGGCGGTCCGGGGTGCAGGATCAGCCTGGCGAGGGGATTGGCCTCGCCCATGTCCGCGCGCTCGCCTATCGGTTGGGCGGCCGAATCGACGTTGAGTCGATTCTGGGGGAGGGCGCCACTTTCCGCCTGACCCTGCCGAAGATTTCGACCGAGATACGGGACGCCTGACATGAACCAGCACCAGACCGTCAACATCGTGATGATCGAAGACGATGAAGGCCATGCCCGGCTGATCGAAAAGAATATCCGCCGTGCGGGCATCCTCAACGACATCACCCATTTTACCGACGGCACCAGCGCGCTCGATTATCTGTTCAACGGCGTCGATGGCCCCAGCCTCAACGGGCCGGCGCTGGTGTTGCTCGATCTCAATCTGCCCGACATGAGCGGCACCGACATTCTCGTGAAGATCAAGGCGGACCCCGCGCTCAAGCGCACGCCGGTCGTGGTGCTGACCACCACCGACGACAAGGTGGAAATCCAGCGCTGCTACGATCTGGGCTGCAACGTCTATATCACCAAACCGGTCGATTATGAGAGCTTTGCCTCGGCCATCCGCCAGCTCGGCCTGTTCCTGTCGGTGATCCAGGTCCCGACACCCGAGGGCGATGTGTGACCGAGGCCGCGATTCGCGTCCTCTATATCGATGACGATCCCGGGCTGCGGCGGCTCGCGGAGCGTGCGCTTGTGCGTCGCGGCTATCAGGTGACGCTTGCCGATGGCGGGCAAAGCGGCGTGGCGATCGCCGCCGCCCAGCCCTTCGATCTGGTGGCGGTCGATCACTATATGCCGGTGATGGACGGGCTCGAGACGCTGCACCAGCTGCGCGCGCTGCCCGACCCCCCACCGATCGTCTATGTCACCGGATCAGAAGAAGGCCAGATTGCCGTCGCTGCGCTCAAGGCCGGCGCCGCCGACTATGTCGTGAAGACGGTGGGGGAGAATTTTTTCGATCTGCTCGCCAGCAGCTTCAATCAGGTCGTCGCCCATGCCCGGCTGATGCGCGAGAAGGAGGCCGCCGAAGTCCAGTTGCGGGCCAGTAACGCCCGGCTCGCCACCCTGCTGAAGGAAGTGAACCACCGCGTCGCCAACAGCCTGCAGCTGGTATCAACCCTGGTCCATCTCCAGGCCAATGCGCTGGCAGACCCGGCCGCGCGCGCCGCTTTGCAGGATACCCAGCGGCGGATCGCGGCGATCGGCCAGGTCCATCGGCGGCTCTACACCAACGACGATGTCGAAAATGTCGACATGCGCGACTATCTGGCTGCACTGATCGAGGAACTGGCCGATACCTGGTCGACCGACGACGCGCCGCGCCAGGTGACGCTGTCGGCAGATCCGATCACGCTGCCGACCGATCGTGCGGTCGCGCTGGGCGTCATCGTCAACGAACTGGTCAGCAACGCCTGCAAATATGCCTATGCCACCAATACTGCCGGCAGCGTGCGGGTAGCGTTGAAGCGGCTCGGCGCGCGCTTCGAACTCAGCGTCGAGGATGACGGCATCGGCATCACGCCCGGCGCGGTGCCCAGCGGCACCGGTCTCGGCACCCGGGTCGTCCGGGCGATGGCGCAGAGCCTGCAATCGACGATCACCTACGATCCGGCCCATCGGGGCGTCCGCGCAACGCTGAACGCCGCGCTTCGCTGAAGCGCGGCGGTTTCACCCCAACAGCAGCATCGCCCACATCAGGGCTTGCGGAACTTCAGCATGAACTGGTCGGTATGGCCGCGAATCGCCGGATCGAACACATTCTTGCTGTGATCGTCGTCCGGGTTGGCCAGCGCCTTGCTCTCACCGGCAAACACAAAGCCCGCCTTGAGCACTTCGGCCTTCACTGCTGCCGGGTCGATGCGGTGCTTGGTCTCGGTGCCTGACAGGCCGGTGCCCGGGGCATCGGCATGATCGATCACGATATAGCTGCCGCCGGGCTTCAGTGCCGCAAACACTGCCGTGTTGAGCGCATCAATCCCCGCCTCACCGACACCCTTGTTGGGGATATCGTGATAATTCTGGACGGTGAAGACGATATTGACCGGCGCCGGCGTTGCGATCGCATTGGTCGGCAATACCTGGGCCGTCACATTGGCCAGGCCGCGCGCCTGCAGGGCGGGCAGCGGCTTTTCGGCATATTTCGCGCCCGCGGCGGGCCACAGCGCAAAGACATGACCGGTCGGCCCGACAACGCCGGAAAGGATCCGCGTCCAATAGCCCTGACCCGGCAGGAAATCGACGACAGTCGATCCCGTGCCGGCCCCGGTAAAGGCAATCACCGCAGCGGCATGACGGCGGGCATCGTCGCCGGCCTGATCGGCGCGGGTCGGATCGGCCAGCGCCGCTGCCACCTGGGCGGCGCTGGCGGGATGCTTGCCATCATGCGCGATGGCCACCACCGCCGTGCCGGCAAGCGCAATCGAAAGGAGCCCGGTCAACGATCGCTTCATAGCTGCTCTCCCAAGGTCAGACGTCGAGATTGGCGACGCTCAGCGCATTTTCCTGAATGAATTCGCGCCGCGGCTCGACGACATCGCCCATCAGGCGGGTGAAAATCTCATCGGCGACATCGGCCTGCTCGACCTCGACACGCAGCATCGAGCGGTTCTGCGGATCGAGCGTGGTTTCCCACAATTGATCGGCGTTCATCTCGCCCAGCCCCTTGTAGCGCTGGATCGCCAGGCCCTTGCGCCCGGCGGCGAGGATCGCGTCGAGCAACTGGCTTGGGCGCGCGACCATCGTCTCGCCCTTGCCGAGCGCGACAGGCGCGTCGTCATCCTCATCGGCGGCATCGGCCTCGGCCTGCGCGGCGGCGGCCGCCTTGCTGGACACGAGCTTGGCGGTCTGCGCAAAGGCGTCACCCTGTTCGACCGCCAGCGCATGCAGCTTGCGCGCTTCGGCCGATCCCAGGAACGCCGCTTCGATGATGTGGTGATCGGTCACGCCGCGCCAGACCCGCTTGAAGTGGACGCTGCCTTCCTCGGTCAGATTGGCCGACCAGCGCGCATCGGCGTCGGCCGCATCGAGCCCGGTCACCGCCACGGCCAGCAATGCGGCCCGCGCGGGTGCTGCCAGCGCCGGATCGAGCACCCCGCCCATCGCCATCGCCTCGACGATCGTCGGGTCATAACGGCGCGGGATATAGCGCATCAGCGTCCGCATCCGCCGGGCGTGATCAACCAGGCTGCGCAAATCGGCGCCCGTGCGCGCGCCGCCGGCGCCCTCCAGCACCGACAGGGCAACACCATTCTCGACCAGATATTCATCGAGCGCGGTATCGTCCTTCAGATAGACCTCGGATCGCCCGCGCGTCGCCTTGTAGAGCGGCGGCTGGGCGATGAAGAGGTGCCCCTTGGTGATGATCTCGGGCATCTGGCGGTAGAAAAAGGTCAGCAGCAAGGTGCGGATATGCGCGCCGTCGACATCGGCGTCGGTCATGATGACGATCTTGTGGTAGCGCAGCTTGTCCACGTTGAAATCGTCGCGGCCGATGCCCGTGCCCATCGCCTGGATCAGCGTACCGATTTCCTTCGACGACAGCATCCGGTCAAAACGCGCGCGCTCGACATTCAGGATCTTGCCCCGCAGCGGCAGGATCGCCTGAAAATGCCGATCACGGCCCTGCTTGGCCGAACCGCCAGCCGAATCACCCTCGACCAGGAACAGCTCGGACTTGGCCGGGTCGCGCTCCTGGCAGTCGGCGAGCTTGCCGGGCAGCGAGGCGATGTCCATCACCCCCTTACGCCTTGTCAGTTCGCGCGCCTTTTTGGCGGCTTCGCGGGCAGCAGCGGCATCGATGATCTTGCCAACGATCGCGCGGCCATGCGCCGGGTTTTCCTCGAGCCATTCGGCCAGCTTGTCGGCCATCAGGCTTTCGAGCGGCTGGCGGACTTCGGACGAGACCAGCTTGTCCTTGGTCTGCGAGGAGAATTTCGGATCGGGCAATTTGACCGAGACGATCGCGGTCAGCCCTTCACGCATATCGTCGCCGGTCAGCGTGACCTTCTCCTTCTTCAGGAGCCCCGACTTTTCGGCATAATTGTTGAGCGTGCGCGTCATCGCCGCGCGGAACGCGGCCAGATGCGTGCCGCCGTCGCGCTGCGGGATGTTGTTGGTGAAGGCGAGGACATTCTCGTAATAGCTGTCATTCCATTCGAGCGCGACGTCGATGGTAACATCGTCGCGCGTCCCCGAAATCGCGACCGGTTCGGGCATCAGCGGAATCTTGTTGCGATCGAGATATTTGACGAAGGCAGCGATGCCACCTTCATAGAACAGCTCGATGGTCTTGACCTCTTCGTGCCGCGCATCGCTCAGATAGAGCCGCACGCCCGAATTGAGGAACGCCAGCTCGCGATAGCGATGCTCGAGCTTGTCGAAATCGAACTCGGTGATCTTGAAGGTCGCCGGGCTGGGGAAGAAGGTAACCTTGGTCCCCTTCTTGCCGGGCGCCGGCCCGATGATCTTGAGCGGCGCGACTGCATCGCCGAAAGCGAAGCGCATATAATGCTCGGTCTCGTCGCGCCAGATCGTCAGGTCGAGCCACTCGCTCAGCGCATTGACCACCGACACGCCCACGCCGTGCAGCCCGCCCGAAACCTTATAGGCATTGTCGTCGGACGTGTTCTCGAACTTCCCGCCCGCATGGAGCTGGGTCATGATCACTTCGGCGGCGGAAACACCTTCCTCGGTATGGATACCGGTCGGAATCCCGCGACCATTATCCTCGACCGAGACCGAGCCATCGGGGTTGAGCGTGATGTCGATCCGGTCGCAATGCCCGGCCAAAGCCTCGTCGATCGCGTTGTCGCTGACCTCGAACACCATATGGTGGAGGCCCGAACCGTCATCGGTATCGCCGATATACATGCCGGGACGTTTGCGGACCGCATCGAGGCCCTTGAGCACCTTGATCGAATCGGCGCCATAGTCGTTGGTATTGGGGTCTTCTGCCATGGCCAGCATATAGGGTCGGCGCCCGCAAAACGGAAGTAAAATGGGTAATCGCCCGGTCGCTGCTTGCATATAGTTCGATATCAATCTAGATGATAAGGTATCTAACGAGTTACAGGTGCGCCAATGCCGTCCAGACGATCGATTCTCCTTGGTGTCGCCGGGGCCGGGCTTGCCCTGGCCGGTGGCGGCGCAACCTGGCGGGTGATGCGCCAGCCCGGCCGGGCAATCGCCCCCTGGACGATCGATCCCGTCGCGCCCGCCGATCCCCGGCTGAACGCGCTGCGCTACGCGATCCTCGCGCCCAACCCGCATAATCGCCAGCCATGGCTGATTCACCTGATCGGGACCGACTCGGTCGCGCTGAGCTGCGATCTCGCCAAGCGGCTGCCCGAGACCGACCCGTTCGATCGACAGATCACGATCGGCTTCGGCACCTTCATCGAACTGGCGCGCATCGCGGCGGCCGAGCAAGGCTATCGGATCGAAATCACGCCCTTCCCGGAAGGCGAACCCCAGCCGCGCCTCGATCGGCGCCCGGTCGCGTTGCTGCGCTTTCACCAGGATGCCACGGTCCGGCACGATCCGTTATTCGCGGCCATCGTCCGCCGCCACACCAACCGCAATATCTATGATCCGGCGGCGCCGACGGCCCGACAACTGGCAATGGTCGGGCAGCATGACGCGCAGACCAGCGCCGATCCGCGCCTCCTGGCCGGGTTGCGGACGCTCACCGTCCGCGCGATGACGACCGAGACCTTGCTCCACCGCACCTATATGGAAAGCGTCAACGTCATGCGGATCGGTGCCGCCGAAATGGACGCCACGCCCGATGGCCTGCCGGTCGGCGGGCCGTTGATCGAGGGGATGCACGCCGCCGGCCTGCTCGATCGTCGGCAAATGGCCGATCCGGCATCGATGCCGTTCAGGATGGGCCTCAAAATGGTGCAGGATGGCTGCGGATCGGTGCCGGCGATCATCTGGATCACCACACCGGGCAACAGCCGCGCCGAACAGCTCGATGCCGGGCGGCGCTATGTCCGCGCCACGCTGCGCGCCGCAGCGCTCGGGCTGGCGATCTGCCCGATGAGCCAGGCGCTGCAGGAATATCCCGAAATGGCCAATGATTTCGCCGCCATCCATGCGATGTTCGGCCTGGGCAACGGTCAGCGGCTCCAGATGCTCGCGCGGATCGGCACCGCCGCCCCGGTCTTGCCAGCCCCGCGCTGGCCGCTAGACAATCATCTGGTATGAATGCTGATCCGATCGCCTTCGACTTTTTCAATGAGATTGGCATTATCGATCAGCTCGCGGGAACGCTGCTTGAGCGCGCCCTGCCCAGCGGGCTAACCCGCGCGCAATTCGCGGTGCTCAATCATTTCGTCCGGCTCGGCCACGACGAACGCTCGCCGGCGCAGTTGGCCAGCGCCTTTCAGGTCACCCGCCCGACGATGACCAGCACCTTGTCGCGGCTGGCCCGTGACGCGCTGGTGTCGATTCGCGACGATCCCGCCGATGGTCGGGCAAAGCGGGTCTCGCTTACCGACAAGGGGCGCGCGGCGCGTGAACAGGCGATGGCGGCAATCGGTACCCTGCTGCCGATGATCGATACGATGCTCGATCCCGGCGACATCGCGGCCGTGCTGCCGGTCCTGCGCCGCTTGCGCATCGCGCTGGACGCTGCACGCGATTGAGCCGGATGACTTTGGCTCGACCCGTTCGTTTCGAGCGACGTCGAGAAGCGTGCCTCGAGGGTCGGTTTCCCTCTGATGGAACCGTCCGGCCGCGAAAAGCGGGAGCCCGGGGTTCCGGGCGCCATGCGCGGCGGCCCTGGACGCAGCTTTTGCCGGGCGAGCGATTGCAGCGGCAAATCGTTGGCGGGTCGGATCGCCGCCACGGTCGCCCGTGCCCATCATGTGAAAGGCCCGCCGCCGCATTGCTGCGACGACGGGCCAGGCTTTCCTCCCCAGGAAAGTCGTCAGCGTCCGCTGTATTTGGCGGTCCGCCGTTTCACTGCCTGGTCAGGCAGCGAATGGGGTCTCCGCTGCCCTTCAGGCAGCAAACTGGTTCATCGTATTGTGTGCGCCACCGGCCTTCAGCGCCGCTTCGCCCGCGAAATATTCCTTATGATCGTCCCCAATGTCGCTGCCCGACATGTTCTGGTGCTTCACACAGGCGATCCCCTCGCGGATTTCCTTGCGCTGAACGCCCTTCACATAGCCAAGCATGCCCTGGTCGCCGAAATATTCCTTGGCGAGATTGTCGGTGCTGAGCGCGGCGGTGTGATAGGTCGGCAGCGTGATCAGGTGATGGAAGATTCCGGCGCGCGCCGCTGCATCCTTCTGGAAGGTGCGGATCCATTCATCGGCTTCGTCGCCCAGCGGCGTGCCGTCATAGTCCACGCTCATTAGCTTGGTACGGTCATAGGCCGATACATCCTTGCCCTCGGCGGCCCACGCATCGAAGACCTGCTGGCGGAAATTGAGCGTCCAGTTGAAGCTGGGGCTGTTGTTATAGACCAGCTTGGCATTGGGGATCACCGCACGGATGCGATCGACCATGCCGGCAATCTGCTCGATATGCGGCTTTTCGGTCTCGATCCACAGCAGGTCGGCACCGTTCTGCAGCGACGTGATGCAATCGAGCACGCAGCGATCCTCACCCGATCCGGCGCGGAACTGGAACAGGTTCGACGGCAGGCGCTTCGGGCGCAGCAGCTTGCCATCGCGGTTGAGGATGACATCGCCGTTGCGCGCGGTGCTGGGGTCGATCTCCTCGCAATCGAGGAAGCTGTTATACTGGTCGCCCAGATCGCCCGGCTCCTTGGAGACTGCGATCTGCTTGGTCAGGCCAGCGCCCAGTGAATCGGTGCGGGTGACGATGATGCCGTCCTCGACGCCGAGTTCAAGGAAGGCATAGCGGCAGGCGCGAACCTTCGCCAGAAAGTCCTCATGCGGCACGGTAACCTTGCCGTCCTGATGGCCGCACTGTTTCTCGTCGGAGACCTGATTCTCGATCTGCAGCGCACAGGCGCCCGCCTCGATCATCTTCTTGGCGAGCAGATAGGTGGCTTCCGCATTGCCGAAGCCGGCATCGATATCGGCGATGATCGGCACGACATGGGTTTCGTAATTGTCGATCGCGTTGAGCAGGCGTTGCGCCTCGACTTCGTTGCCGGTCTCGCGCGCTTTGTCGAGATCGCGGAACATTAGCCCCAGCTCGCGGGCATCGGCTTGACGCAGGAAGGTGTAGAGTTCCTCGATCAGCGCGGGCACGCTGGTCTTTTCGTGCATCGACTGATCGGGCAGCGGCCCGAAATCGGAACGCAAAGCGGCGACCATCCAGCCCGACAGATACAGATACCGCCGCTTGGTCGAGCCGAAATGCTTCTTGATGCTGATCATCTTCTGCTGGCCGATAAAGCCATGCCAGCAGCCGAGCGACTGGGTGTACTCGGCCGGGTTGGCGTCATAGGCGGCCATGTCGGCGCGCATGATCTTGGCGGTGTAGCGCGCAATGTCTAGCCCGGTCTGGAACCGGTTCTGCAACCGCATCCGCGCGACCGATTCGGCGGAAATGCCGTCCCAACTGCCATGCTGGCTTTTGATGAGGGCGCTGGTCTGCGCGATATGGTCCTGATAGCTCATGATATCCGCCTTGATGCAGTTTATGCACTGGCCATAGACAGGTTGACACCGTTTCACCCCGATAACCGGGCGGCTTTGGGGTCGATTGGTGCAGCTTTCGCGCGTGCTTCATGTAATTTTGTAAATTATTTACCGATCAGCCGGCAGGATTGCGCCGTCGGCAATCGTCAGGCGGCTAGCGTCATCGGCAAGCTCGGCGAACAAGCCGGGCTCGGTGCCCGTCATCCACACCTGCCCCTTGCCCACGAGCCGTGCGAACAGTGCCGCCCGCCGGCGCGGGTCGAGATGCGCTGCCACCTCGTCGAGCAGCAAGATCAGCGGCGTGTCCCGGCGCGCGGCGATCAGATCGGCATGCGCCAGGATGATTCCCAGCAGCAGCGCCTTTTGCTCGCCGGTCGAACACAGGCCGGCCTCCTGCTGCTTGTCGAGATGGGTCACGATCAGATCGCTGCGATGCGGGCCAACCAGCGTCCGCCCCGCCGCGGCATCGCGCCGCCGCCCCTGGGCAAGCCCGGCGACAAAGGCATCGGGCTCGCCGGTCCAGCCGTCGAGCGCCAGCCCCGCCCGCGCAAACGGCCCGGCGCGCTGGTCGGCGAGCATCGCGCCGAGCAGATCAACCGTCTCGCGCCGCGCGCGATCGATGGCGATGCCGTGCTCGGCCATTTGCGCCTCCAGCGCGCGCAGCCATTCGGGATCGGGCATTACCGGCTCGGCGAGCAGGCGGTTGCGCGCGCGCATCGCCGCCTCATAGCGATTGGCGTGGACGGCGTGGCCGGGCGCCAGCGCCAAGGTCAGCCGATCGAGAAAGCGCCGGCGCTCGCTCGCCGGTTCGACGAACAGCCGGTCCATCGCCGGCGTCAGCCACAACACGGTCAACCATTCGGCCAGAGCGGTCGCCGCCACCCCGGCGCCTTGCACCCGGACGAGGCGGCGCTCGGGCTGGGCGGGCTGCGTGCCCGTCACCAGCATGACCTCGGCCGGCAAGGTCGCCGCCACGCCAAAGCCGCCCCCGCCGCCTTGCCGCGCCATATCGCCCAGTCCGGCGCGACGCAGGCCCCGCCCGGGCGCCAGCAGCGACACCGCCTCCAGAATATTGGTCTTGCCCGCGCCATTCTCGCCGGTGAGCACGACGAAGCCTGGCCCGGGGGCGATCACGGCGTCGCGATGGTTGCGGAAATCGGTCAGGACCAGGCGAGCAATCATGGCGCTGCCTTAGCGCAGTTCGGCGCCTGTCGCGCGCCTTTCACAATCGCCGTGCATGGCAGCGCTTGCCCGCCGTTCGCGATGCGCTGCCGTCGATAGCGCTGGCCGGCTTTACCGGGCCGGCGCCCGACCGCGACGAGCTCAGGCGGTCGCGGGTGCCGCCGCCGTCCCCTTGGGCGGGCTGAGATAGGACGCCATCGCGCCCAGCTCGCGCTGGGCCTTCAGATAGGCGACCGGCACGCTCAGCCCCAGCCTGGTCCGCGCCGCCTCGATCGGCTCGTGGAGCAGCTGCTCATAATCCTCGCCGGCCAGCCACTGCGCCTTGCGGCCGCGCACATAGCCTTCCCATACCGCCTTGGCGAACAGCAAATTGCCTGTCACCCCGATGCTCTTGATCGCAGCCGCGGCACCGATAAACGCCCAGCCAAGCCCGCCGACCTGCGCATAGGAAAATGCCACCAGCGCCCCCTCGCCCAGCGATTCGTCGGCCTTATAGCCGTTCAGCACGTGCCAGATATCATGCGTGTCGCGCACCCGGCGCCCGAACCAGGCATAGGGGTGTAGCAACTCGTCTTCGCTGATCACCTTGCTGACCTCGACCAGCCCGTCGGCCGAATAGCCGGTCGATGCCAGGAAATCGCGATAGGCCGCGCCCACCGTGCCCGGCGCGAATTGCGCGACATAAGCGGGATCGGAAAGCCGGCGCGCCAGCTCGAGGCGCTCATAGGCCATCCGCCCGCCCTTTTCGGTGGCGATAAAGCGGGCATAATTCATCGGCGCATTGCCGACATTGAGCGCCCGCATGATCAGGAACACCTGCGTCGTATCGTCGCCATTGTTCAAAAGCTTGCGGATTGCCGCAAATGCGGTCTTCCAGTCGCGCCGACCGGTCGTGCCGGGAAAGGGAGGAAGCTTGGCCATCGAGTCGATCCTTACTGACATCTGTGTCAATAAGTCGTTACCCTCACCAAGTCAATCGGCCTCCCTCACACCCGCATCGGCATGATCACGTACAGCGCCGCCGCCTTGTCATTCTCGCGAATCAGCGTCGGCGCGGCGGCATCGGCCAGATGGACCTCGACCGTGTCGCCATGCACCTGGCCGAGAATATCGAGCAGATAGCGGCTGTTGAAGCCGATCTCGAACGGCGCCGCGACATAATCGCCCGACACTTCTTCGGCCGCCGTGCCGTTTTCGGGGCTGGTGACCGACAGCGTGATCTTGTCCCGGTCGAGCGCCATCTTCACCGCCCGGGTCTTTTCGGTCGCGATGGTCGAGACGCGGTCGACCCCTTCTTCGAAGGCGCGCGGATCGATCTTGAGGATCTTGTCGTTGCCGGTCGGGATCACGCGGCTGTAATCGGGGAAGGTGCCGTCGATCAGCTTCGACGTCAGCAGCGCCTGCCCCAGATCGAAGCGGATCTTGGTCGCCGACAGCGAAACGCCGACCGAGCCGTCAATCTCGTCGAGCAACTTGCGCAGCTCGGCCACGCATTTGCGCGGCACGATCACGTCGGGCATGCCCTCGGCGCCGTCGGGCCGGGTAACGGTCACGCGGGCAAGGCGGTGGCCATCGGTAGCGGCGGCCTTCAGCACCGGGCTCGGATCATCCGATACATGCAGGAAAATGCCGTTCAGATAGTAACGCGTTTCCTCGGTCGAGATCGCGAAGCGCGTCTTGTCGATGATCTGCTTCAGCGTCTCGGCGGGCAGCTCGAAGCTGGTCGGCAGCTCGCCCTCGGCGATCACCGGGAAATCGTCGCGCGGCAGCGTGGCGAGCTGGAACTTAGCGCGCCCGGCCATGATCGTCATCCGGCCTTCGGCGGCGCTCAGGCTCACCTGGCTGCCTTCGGGCAGCTTGCGGGCGATATCGAACAGCGTGTGCGCCGACACCGTCGTCGCGCCGGGCGTCTCGACATTGGCGGCGATATGCTCGTTGATCTGCAGATCGAGATCGGTCGCCATCAGCTTGATCGTGCCGTCGGCGGTCGCTTCGATCAGCACGTTGGAGAGAATGGGGATGGTATTGCGCCGCTCGACCACCGACTGGACGTGGCTCAGGCCCTTTAACAAGGTTGCGCGTTCGATCGTGGCCTTCATTGGTCTCCCCCGGGCGGCCGCCCATGAAATTCGCCCGGCCAGGCATCGCGCCGGGGACAATTCGCCGTATCTCTTTCCTTAAACATAAAAAGGGCCGGGGCAAGCGCCCCGACCCTTCGTATTTGCGCCCTTTCGGGGCAGGCTGGCGCTTAGAAGCGGAAGCCGAAGCCAACCGCGACCTGATGCCGATCGGTATCGACCGAGAAGTTGTTGGTGTTGGTGCCATTGGGATATTCCAGCCGGGCATTGCCATAGTTGGAATAGCGATATTCGATCTTGGCATAGCTATTCGGCGTCAGCGCATGCTCGATGCCCGCGCCGACCCGGTAGCCGTCCAGATTATAATGGCGGCCGGTTTCGGTGGTGCCATCGCTCGCGGTCAGATCGAACCGGGCATTGGTATAGCCACCCTTGGCATAAAGCATGGTCTTGGGGCCGACGAGCATCCCCAACCGGGCGCCGGCATAGAGATCACGGCCGGCCTTCACGCGGCCATAGCCGAAATTATTGGGATCGATCGGCGAATTATTGACCTTGGCGGTCGATCCGGTCAGCTCGGCTTCGGCGCCGATCACGAACCGGCCAACGCCGACATCATAGCCGACATCACCACCATAAAGCAGGCCGCTGGCGGTCTGATTGTCACCCGCAATGTCGGAATCGGCGGTGCTGCCCGGGCGGGTGCCGTCATAGCCAAGGATCACGCCGGCACGGGGGCCAGTGAACGGCGCACGGTCGGTGTCCTGGGCCATCGCCGGGGCAGCGAAGGCAATGGCGGCGCTGCCGAGCAGCAGGGAGGAAATAACGATACGCATTGAACAAGCTCCAGTTTTTACACGCCCCGAACGGCGGGACGGAAGCTCCAATGGTCAAGCGGCGCATCGGTTTCATGAACCCTAGATAAACGCGGGAAAGCGTTGCTTTTCGGGCACACCCGGTTGAAACAACAGGGATGGACTCCCATCGCAAGCGCCGCGGGCGCGACTTTATTGCCCGGCACGGCGAAACCGTTTTCAACGCGGCAGCGCGGCTGCAAGGCACAGCGGCGCACACGCCGCTGACGCGCGCCGGTTTTGCCCAGGCCGATGAGATGGGCGCAGCGCTCGCTGCCTATCTCGGCCCGAAGCCGGCCCTGTCGCTATGGGCATCAACCACGGGGCGGGCATTGCAGACGCTGGCGGTGATCACCGAACATCTCGGGCTCGACTGGCATGACGCGCGCACCGATGACCGCCTGGTCGAAATCGATATGGGCAGCTGGGGCGGGCGTTATTATGCCGATGTGATCGCTGAAGTCGGGCCGGTATTTGACAAGGCAGCGGGCCTGTTGAAGGTCGCCCCTGACGGGGAAAGCTACCCCGCGATCGCCGCGCGCGTCTCGGCCTGGCTGGCCGAAACGCACGACGATCCCGGCGATCGGCTGATCATCATGCACGGGATTTCGAGTCGGGTGCTGCGCGGGGTGATGACCGGGCTGCCGATCAACCCCGATATCGCCGCACCGGCTGCGCCAGGGCTGCCGCAGGGATCGATGGTCATGATCGAACAGGGCGCCGAAACCGTCATCCATCGGGGCGGCGGCCACGCGCCGGCATGAAGCACAGCACGATCCTGGCGATGGCGGCAATAGCGATGCCGGCAATAGCGCTGCTGGCATCGCCTGCGCTGGCGCGCGATCCGCTCGGCATTTTCGATCGCTGGGGCGCGTTTCGCGATCCCTCGCCGCTCAAATGCTTTGCGATCTCGACGCCGGTGAAACCGAGCAGCGGCGGCGGCAATTGGCGGCCCTTTGCCAGCATCGGCACCTGGCCCGGCCAGGGCGCCCGCGCCCAGCTCCACATCCGGCTCAGCCATGAACGCGATCCACGCGCGCGCGTCACGATCAGTGTCGGCGAACGGCGCTTCGAACTTGTTGCCGGCAATGCCGACGCCTGGGCCCCCGATTCGCGCACCGATGCGGCGATCGTCGCCGCCATCCGGTCGGGCCGGTCGCTCAGTGTCGAAACGCTCGGCAAGGGCGGGCGACCGTTCGCCGATGTCTATGCGCTGCGCGGCGCGGCAACCGCCATCGACGCGGCGGCATTGGGGTGCGTCGGCAAGTAATCGCGCGCCAGTGGAAAAGGAATCGCTTTTCGCCTATGTGCCCGCAATGCAGATCACCGAAACCCTGACCATGTCCATCCCTGGGCACATCGATCCTGTGCCCGTGCCGCGCGCCTTTGTGCCGCGCGCCGATGGCCGGATCGATCTGATCGGGCTCAGCAAGGCCGATCTCCGCCTCGCGCTGGAAACCGCGCAGCTTGAGCCCCGACAGGCAAAATTGCGCGCCAAGCAATTGTGGCACTGGATGTATAATCGCGGCGCGACGCAGTTTTCGGTGATGACTGACATTTCAAAGACGATGCAGCCCTGGCTCGAACAGCGTTTCGTCATCAGCCGTCCGCAAGTGATCGAGGCGCAGGTCTCGACTGACGGCACGCGCAAATGGCTGCTGCGATCCGATGACGGCCAGGATTATGAGATGGTCTTCATCCCCGATGCCGACCGTGGGACGCTGTGCGTATCGTCGCAAGTCGGCTGCACGCTCAATTGCCGCTTCTGCCATACCGGCACGATGCGGCTGGTGCGCAACCTGACCGCGAGCGAGATCGTCGGGCAGGTGATGCTCGCGCGCGATGGGCTGGGCGAATGGCCGAGCCAGCCCGAGGGGCGGCTGCTCACCAATATCGTGATGATGGGGATGGGCGAACCGCTCTATAATTTCGAGGCGGTGCGCGATGCGCTGAAGCTGATCATGGATGGCGACGGCCTGTCGCTCAGCAAGCGGCGGATCACGCTCTCCACTTCGGGCGTGGTGCCGATGATGGCGCGCGCTGGCGAGGAGATCGGCGTCAATCTGGCGGTCTCGCTCCATGGCGTCACCAAGGAAGTGCGCGACGAGATCGTGCCCTTGAACCGCAAATACGGCATCGAGGAACTGCTGCAGGCGTGCGCTGATTATCCCGGCGCGAACAATGCCCGGCGGATCACCTTCGAATATGTAATGCTGAAGGACAAGAATGACAGCGATGCCGAGGCGCGCGAGCTGGTCCGGCTGATCAAGAAATATCAGCTGCCCGCCAAGGTGAATCTGATCCCGTTCAATCCGTGGCCCGGTGCCAATTACGAATGCTCGACGCCCGAACGGATCAAGTCCTTTTCCAGCATCGTCTTCGCTGGCGGCATCTCAGCGCCCGTGCGCACGCCGCGCGGGCGCGATATCGATGCCGCCTGCGGGCAGCTCAAGACCGCCAGCGAGAAGAAAAGCCGGGCGGAGCTCGATGCACTGGCGGACGAGAAGCAGGCAGCATTGGGCTAGGCCGCCGCTCTTTTCGCCGAAGTGGCGAATCGGCCCGGCAATGTCGCCATTACAGGGGTTCGTTAATGGCGGTGGCCGGTGTCCAGCGATGGAACGATTAAATTCCCGGGGTGCCGCGCTGGCGATTTTTCTTTACCCTTTGGCCGCATGGGACAGATGAAATTCGGCGGCCAGATCATCGGCATGATGATCCTTGCGGGGCTTCTGGCCGCCGCGACGATCCTGCTGGCAAGCGGTGCGCTGCGGGCACGCCCGACGGCGTCGCTGCCGTCACCGGCGCCGTCCGCCGTCCGCACAGACAGCACGCCCCGGCCCCCATCGGTTGCCGCCGTCCACCGGAGCGAGGCGATGGCGCGCGCAAGCCCGCCGGCCCCGGCGCCCGTGGCACCCTCTGCCGCTACACCGGCATCCACAGCCTATGTGATCAAGCATATCCTCCCGATTGAAGGGCCGCTCCATCTGGGCGATCATTACTGGGACGAACGCGGCGCACCAGCGGGGCCGATCCTGATCACCGTCGATCTGGCCGCCCAAACGCTGTCGGTATTTCGCGGCGGCTATGAAATCGGCACGGCAGCGATTCTGTACGGCGCCGATGACAAGCCGACCCCGCTTGGTGTGTTTCCGATCACCGAGAAGGATGCCGATCACGTCTCTAATCTCTATGATGCGCCGATGCCCTATATGCTGCGGCTGACCAATAGCGGCATCAGCATCCACGGTACGTCGGTGGCGGACGGGTATATGACGCATGGCTGCATCGGAGTGCCGACGCCCTTTGCCCGGCAATTGTTCAACGCCGCCAAACTGGGCGACAAGGTGATCGTGACGCGCGGCGAGATGCTCGATATCGGCGCCGCGATCAGCGCCGCCTAGCCCCGCTCGTCATCGGATCGTTGGCCGAAGCGTTTAGCCCGGGCGCCTCATCCGGAACATCTCGCCCAGCTCGAAATAATCGCCCCAGCCCCCGCCGCGCAGCACCGGGCGCGCCGCCGCCGTCTGGTACACGCCGTCCTCGATCAGCGCCGGATCGATATGCACGCCCACCACTTCGCCCAGGATCAGCCAGCTGTCGGTGTTCACCCCGGTCGCACTGGTCAGCCGCAAGGTCTGGCTGAGGCGGCATTCGAAGCTGACCGGGCTGGCGGCAACGCGCGGGGGCTTGATCAGGCGCGACGGCGCCGCCTGCAGCCCGGCCAGATCGAACTCGTCGGTACCCGGCGGCACCATCGCCGATGTCGCGTTCATCGCCTCGGCAAGCTCGCGAGTCGCCAGATTCCACACAAATTCACCGGTCGTGGCGATATTCTCCGCGCTGTCCTTCCACCCGCTGCTGGCAAAGCCGATGATCGGCGGCGCGTAATTGAACAGGTTGAAGAAGCTGTACGGCGCCAGATTGCGTTTGAGATCAACGCTCAAGCTGCTGATCCAGCCGATCGGCCGCGGCGCGATGATCGCATTGACCGGATCATGGGCCAGCCCGATCGCCTGTGCGCCGCCGTGCCCGGGTTCGTAGAAATGGTGCTTTATCATCCAACGCTCCGATCTTGCCGTCACCAATGGTTCAATGGCACCGTAATGGTGGTTAGGGTAACCCCCGACGACACGACAGCATCGCCGCGACAAAGGGGCAGACATGGACGCAACCACCGACCCGAACGCCACGGCGCCGCCGGCACCGCCCGCCGCAGCGCCGGCTGCCGGCCCGGCGATGCGCTGGATTTACAAGCATAATGTCTCCACCCGGATCTGGCACTGGGTCAATGTGGTGACGGTGTTCATCATGATCGGCAGCGGGCTCGGCATATTGAACGCGCACCCGCATCTCTATTGGGGTCAGTTCGGCGCCAATCCCGATCCCGCCTGGCTGCATCTGCCGCATTGGCCGGGCTGGGTGACGATTCCCGGCAACTACAATCTGGCGCTGTCGCGGCGCTGGCATTTGTTCTTCGCGCTGGTGCTGGGCTTTGCGCTGCTCGGTTTCATGATCTCCAGCCTGATCAACCGGCATTTCCAAAAGCAGCTGGCGATCAAGGCGCATGAGATTACGCCGGGGCATCTTTGGTACGACATCAAGGAGCATCTGGCGCTGCGCTTCCACGATCCCAAGGATCCGGGCGCGTTCAACGTGCTGCAGAAAATCGCCTATGCCAGCGCGATCTTCATCATGATCCCGGCGATCATCTTTACCGGGCTTGCCATGTCGCCGGGCATGGACGCGGCCTGGCCGTGGCTGATCGAATTATTCGGCGGGCGCTCCTCGGCACGCTCGATCCACTTCATTGCGATGGTTGCGCTGATCGGCTTCATCATCGTCCATCTGGCGCTGGTCATCCTGGCCGGGCCGATCGGCGAGGTCCGCTCGATGATCACCGGCTATTGGCGCGTTCCCGAGGACAATCATTGATGTCTAATTTGATCACACGCCGCGCCCTGGTCGGCGGGGCCGCCGCCGGCGCTGGATTGCTGCTGTCGGGCTGCGACAAGCTCGCCCAGAATGAGGGCTTCCGCAAAATCCTCTATTCGGCGGACGATGTGCATTGGGGGCTGCAGCGCGCGCTTTCCAACCGCAACTCGCTCAGCCAGGAATTCCGGCCCGATCAGATGTCCCCCGTCTTCCGCGCCAATGGCACGCTCAACCCGGGCACGCCCGACTATAGCGCGATGGTCGCGGAAAAATTCGCCAACTGGAAACTGCAGGTGACCGGCCTGGTCAATCGCCCGCTCGCGCTGTCGCTGGCGCAGCTGAAGACGATGCCGTCGCGCACCCAGATCACCCGGCATGACTGTGTCGAGGGCTGGTCAGCGATCGGCAAATGGCACGGGCCGATGCTCGGCGATATTCTGAAGCTCGCCGATGTGAAGCCAGGCGCACGCTACATCATCTTCCATTGCGCCGATCTCTATCACGGCAAGAATTACTATGAATCGATCGATATGTTCGATGCGTTCCACCCGCAGACGATTCTTGCCTGGCTGATGAACGACGCCCCGATCACGGTGCCGCATGGCGCGCCGATCCGCCTGCGTGCCGAACGTCATCTCGGCTATAAGCAGGCGAAATATGTGATGGGGGTCGAGGCCACCGCATCGCTCGCCGGCTTCGGCCTTGGCAAGGGCGGCTATTGGGAAGACAATGTCGACTATGACACCTATGCCGGGATCTAAGCCGCTCAAGGGGCGTTAGAACGCGGATATGGCCATTATCGATTTGTTTTTGTCGCGCCGGGTAAAGCGCGGGCACCTCACCGTGGTGCACCATGATGGTCAGGTCCGCCGTTTCGGCACCGCCGATCCGGCGATGCCCGATGTCACGATCAGGTTCACCGACAAGCGCGCCGCCGGCGCGATCATCCGCGATCCCGGGCTCGGCGCGGGCGAGGCCTATATGAACGGCCGGCTGACGGTCGATGATGACGATGTGCTCGGCCTTGTCACCCTGATGACCGCCAATGATTTGTGGGAAAACGGCGCGGGCGCCCTGCAAGCATCGCCCGCCACCCGCGCGATCGAAGCGGTCACCCACCGGCTCGGCCGCATCAACCGTGCGCGCGCGTCAAAGCGCAATGTCGCGCATCATTATGATCTGTCGGACCGGCTCTATGATCTGTTTCTGGACGCGGATCGCCAATATAGCTGCGCCTATTTTACCGATCCTGCCAACAGCCTCGAACAGGCGCAGGCCGACAAGAAGGCGCATATCGCCGCCAAGCTGGCGCTCGAACCCGGCATGACCGTGCTCGATATCGGCTGCGGCTGGGGCGGGCTGGCGCTGTATCTGCACGCGAAGACCGGCGCCGATGTGCTGGGCGTCACGTTGTCCGAAGAACAGCTGAAGGTCGCCCGCCGCCGGGCCGAGGAAGCGGGCGTTGCCGACAAGGTGCGCTTCGAGCTGATCGATTACCGGCATGTGACCGGCAGCTTCGACCGGATCGTGTCGGTCGGCATGTTCGAACATGTCGGCACCCCCAATTACGCCACCTTCATGCGCCAGTGCCGCGATCTGCTGAATGATGACGGGGTGATGCTGCTCCACACCATCGGGCGCGCGGGGCCGCCCTCGGTCACCGACAAATGGACCGTCAAATATATCTTCCCCGGCGGCTATAATCCGGCGCTGTCAGAAATCGTGAAGGCGAATGAGGGCCTGCGCTTCTTCCTCACCGATGTCGAGGTGCTCCGGCTGCACTATGCGCACACGCTGCAGCATTGGTATGACCGGACGGTGGCGGCGCGCGAGGCGATTATCGCGTTGTATGACGAACGTTTTTTCCGGATGTGGCAATTCTATCTTGCCGGCGCGCTGTGCGCCTTCAAATATGGCGGGCTGGTCAATTATCAGGTGCAGTTCGCCAAGAACCGCCACGCCCTGCCCTTGACCCGTGATTATATGTACGAGCGCGAGCGCGACTATCGCGCCGAGCAGGTGCCCGCACGACTGCAGGCGGCGGAATAGCCCTCAGGCGCGGCGATCAAACGCCAGCTGCACGATCCGCTCGAGCACCGCCATGTCGATATCGGCGAGCTGCTTGATGTAGAGACAGCCTTTGCCGGTGCTGTGCTTGCCGAGCCCGGGCAGCAGCGCGGCGGTTTCGGGCTGGCTGGCGCCAACATAGAGCACCAGCTGGGCCTTGCGCGGCGAGAAAGCGATGCGCGGCGTGTCGCCCTCGCGACCGCTTTCATAGACATAATGATGGCTGCCGAAGCCGATGATCGATGGCCCCCACAGCTGGGGCGGCTCGCCCGAGATTTTGCCGAACAGGTCGATGAGCGTTGCAGAATCCACGCGGCGCTGAAGCGGCTCAACCTTTGCGAGAAACGCATCAAGCGGGAATTGCCCTGGCTGCGTCTGATTGGTCTTGCTCATGTTGCCCCCTATTGTGCCGGGGCACCGATCGCCGCCCCTTGTTGCAGCTGTTGCGGGCCGACCTCACCGGCCAGCCGATACATGGTTGAAACTCATGATGCTCAAGGGGAGCGGCCCTGCCTCCCTGACCTTCAACTCGGCAAAGATATAATCATATTCGTCGTAGAATCGACGGTCTGTCACGACCAGGAAGCTGTCCCAGCCCGTCAGGCGATCGCCGCTGGTCGGCGAAGCCACCCAGTTTCGGGAGCCGCGCGACGGCATACCGGTCCACAGCCAGCGCTTCCAGCCGGGCGCCTTCGCCACGCCTTCGGCCATGCCGACATGACGGATCGTCGGCGATCCTCGCAGCAGCGCCGACATCTGCGCCAGATACGCCTTTTGATCGATCGGGCCGAGCAGGATCAGGGCGCATTGTTCTTCATGCAGACCATCGGCGCGAACGGGCTGCTCGATCTTCAGATACACCGTTAAACCCAAGCGATCATCGCGTTGCCCAAAAGCAATGGCCCCCGGCGCCGCATGGCCGAGCCGCTCGAGATCCTGCCCGACAATGGGTTGCCAGTCGGGATCGCCCAGCGGCGCGCGCCCATGGCCGGTCAAACGGATCGCATCTACGCAATAATATCGATAATAATCGACAAGATTGCGCAACGGCGGCCGGGTCCGGGGCCGCGCTGCAATGACGATATCGGGGCTGGCATCGTCGAGCGCTGTTGGGCTGGCCGGCGGCGGCGGCGGCGGCGCAATCTGATCCATTGCGGCTTTCGCTGATGCGATGCCGAACCAGAAGATCGCAAAGGCCAATGATCGCCCCATGCACTGCACCAAATTTTCCGCCATCGCCGATGATCCCTCGCGCGCCAGCGACAAGCAACGCAGCGCGCGGGCGTCGGTAATCGCCTGCGCTGCGACGATAGGTTGCATCGGCGGCGCGGCATAGTAGCCGCGCCTCTCGGCGCCACATCACCGCTCTCTTTCGAGGGTCGGCGCGACGGGACTCGCTTGCGCCGACCGCCACAGCACCATAGAGCGCGAGCCGCATCCAGCCCCTGCCGTGGAGATCCCCATGACCGACAACATCAACCGAGTCGTTCTTGCCTATTCGGGCGGGCTGGACACGAGCGTGATCCTGAAATGGCTGCAGCAGACCTATGGGTGCGAGGTCGTGACCTTCACCGCCGATCTTGGCCAGGGCGAAGAGCTGGAACCCGCGCGCCGCAAGGCCGAGCAAGCAGGCGTGAAGCCCGAACACATCTTCATCGACGATCTCCGCGAGACCTTCGTCAAGGATTATGTCTTCCCGATGATGCGCGCCAACGCGCTGTACGAGGGGCTGTACCTGCTCGGTACCAGCATTGCCCGGCCGCTGATCGCCAAGCGCCAGATCGAGATTGCGCGAATGGTGAACGCCGATGCAGTGAGCCACGGCGCCACCGGCAAGGGCAATGATCAGGTCCGCTTCGAGCTTGGCTATTATGCGCTGGCGCCCGACATCAAGGTGATCGCGCCGTGGCGCGAATGGGATCTCACCAGCCGGACCAGGCTGATCGAATTTGCCGAAAAGCACCAGATCGAAGTCGCGAAGGACAAGCGCGGCGAAGCACCTTTCTCCACCGATGCCAACATCCTGCACACCTCGTCCGAGGGCAAGGTGCTCGAGGACCCGTGGCAGGAAGTCCCCGATTATGTCTATTCGCGCACGGTGAACCCCGAAGATGCGCCCAATACCCCGGAGATCATCACGATCGATTTCGAAGGTGGCGACGGCGTCGCGCTCAACGGCGAAGGGATGTCGCCGGCCACCTTGCTGGCGAAACTCAACGATCTGGGGCGCACCCACGGCATCGGGCGGCTCGATCTGGTCGAGAACCGGTTCGTCGGCATGAAATCGCGCGGCATGTATGAAACGCCGGGCGGCACCATCTATCACCTCGCGCATCGCGGCATCGAACAGCTGACGCTCGACCGTGGCGCCGCGCATCTGAAGGACGAGCTCGCGCCACGCTATGCCGAGCTCGTCTATAACGGTTTCTGGTTCTCGCCTGAGCGCGAGATGCTGCAGGCGGCGATCGACCATAGCCAGGCCAAGGTGACGGGCACGGTGCGGCTGAAGCTGTACAAGGGCGGCGTCCATGTCATTGGCCGCAAATCGCCCTATTCGCTCTATTCGGAAAAGGTCGTCACCTTCGAAGACGATCAGGGCGCCTATGATCAGCGCGATGCGGCCGGCTTCATCAAACTGAACGCGCTGCGCCTGCGGCTGCTCGGGCGGCGCGACCAGCCCTAACCGATCGCGGCCCGCCCCGAGCGATCGCGGCCCGCCCCCAGCGATCGCGGCCCGCTAAGCAGGCTTTAACACCGCCGCGCTATCGCTGCGGCATGGGACGGCAGCGATATTGGCGATCGATCGCGGGCGATACGGCGCTGGCGGTCGCCATTGCGACCATCCTGGCGATAGTGTGGACCTGGCGCGACTGGCCGATGCTGTCGCAGCTGCACCTGCCCGATACCGATGATGTCATGCGGCTGCAGCAGATCAGGGACTGGCTCGCCGGCCAGTCGTTCCGCGATGTCAGCCAGCACCGGCTGGGGCCCAGCGGTCTCGCCATGCACTGGTCGCGGCTGCCCGATCTTGTGCCCGGCGCGATCATCGCCGAATTGGCGCCGATGCTTGGGCGCGCGCATGCCGAGCTGGCCGCCGTCATCCTGTGGCCCAGCCTGCTCTTCGCGGCCGCGCTGCTGCTGACCGGGCGGATCGCCCGCGTGATCGATCCCGCCATCGCCCGCACCGCGATCATCGTTGCAGCGATCGCCTATCCGGTCACCACCTTGTTCATGCCCGGCCGGATCGATCATCACGGTTTCCAGATCGTGCTGCTGCTGGTGATGGTGCGCGCGCTGGTGGCGCGCCCCGGCCATGCCAGCGGCGCGATCATCGGGCTTGCTGCCTGTGCCAGTCTGGTGATCGGGCTGGAGACCGCGCCCTTCATTCTTGCCGCCGGGCTGCTCGTCTGGATCGCCTGGGCCGCCGGCCGGCCGGGCGCGCAGCTGCTCGGCTTCGGGCTCGCCCTTGGCCTCGGGCTCGGCTTTGCCCGAATCGTCTTTGCGCCCGATGGCTGGGGCTTTCCCGCCTGTGACGGCTTTACCCGGATCGCCTGGCAAAGCGCCCAATATGCCAGTTTCGCTCCCGTCATCCTCGCTGTGGCCGGCGCGCGGATGGTGTCGTCGCGGCATCGGATCGCCGCCAGCGGGTTGATCGCGCTGGCCGGCGCCGCGATCCTGTTTCCAATCGCGCGCGGCTGCGCCAGCCCTTATGGCGCGGTCGATCCCCTGCTCGCCCGGCTGTGGCTCGACAATGTCGGCGAGGCGCAATCGATGCTGGCCGCGCCGGCCGATATCGCCTTTGGCTATGTCGGGTTGCTGGCGGTCGGGCTGCTGGCCAGTCTGGGCTGTGCGCATCGCCGGCCAAGCCTGGCCTGGGCCATGGTGATCGGCTTCCAGCTCGTTTCGCTGGCGCTGTGCTTCCTGCAGCTGCGTGGCGCCTATGCCGGGGCGATTCTTGCCGCACCGGCGCTGGCGGCGGTGATCACGGCGGCCCGGGCGCGCGGGACCGGCTGGCTCGCCGGGGCGTGGCTCGGCTCGGCCGGCATGCTCTATCCACTCGCGGCGCAGGCCTTTGTCCCGGCACCGGCCGCTCCCGATATCGGTACAATTGGCGGTCAGGATTGCACCGGGCCAGCGGTGATGACCGCGCTGGCGCGGCTGCCGACCGGCACCGTCATCGCCCCGATTGATCTGGGGGCCTATGCGATCGCGGCTACCCGCCACCGGTTGATCGCTGCCCCCTATCATCGCAACAATGCCGGCAATGCGGCCATGTACCGCTTCTTCCTCAGCCCCGCTGATCGCGCCCGGACGATCGCGGCGGGGCTGGGCGCTGATTATGTCCTGTTCTGCCCGGCGGGCTTCGCCACGCTTGATCCGGGGCTGGCGCGCGCCCCCAACCGGCTGATCGGGCAGCTTTTGCAGGGCCGCCCGCCCGGCTGGCTGCACCCGATCGGCGGCGATATCGGTGCCAGCCGCATTTTCGCTGTCGAACGCGGCTTGTCGTCACCACCCAAGCCGCTCTAGAGCGGGGTGATGCAGGCGAACACGGTCGAACGACTTCATTGGTGGCAAACGCGCTGGTTTGTGGTCGCGGTCGCGTTGGTATCGGCAATTCCCTTGCTGTGGCCGACGATCCCGCCGCTGGTTGATCTGCCCGGCCATATGGGCCGCTACCGGGTCCAGCTCGATTTTCAGGATTACCCGTGGCTCAGCGACTGGTATCATTTCAACTGGTCGCTGATCGGCAATCTCGGGGTTGATCTGCTGATCATCCCGCTCGCCAAGATTTTCGGGCTCGAGCTGGCGGTCAAGCTGATCGTGCTGACGATCCCGCCGCTGATGGTCACCGGGCTGTTGTGGATCGCGCGCGAAGTCCATGGCCGGATCCCGGCGACGGCGCTGTTCGCGCTGCCGCTGGCCTACAGCTTCCCCTTCCATTTCGGGTTCGTCAATTTCGCGCTGTCGATCGCGATCGCGCTCAACGCCTTTGCGCTGTGGCTGCGCTTGGCGCGGCTCGGACATTTGCGGATGCGCACGATCATCTTCGTGCCGCTCTCCTGTCTGTTATGGGTGTGCCACACTTTTGGCTGGGGCGTGCTCGGCGTGCTCGCCTTTTCCGCCGAGCTGATCCGCCAGCATGATCGGGGCCATCGCTGGTTCGATGCCTGGCTGCGCAGCTGCCTGGGCTGTCTGCCGCTCGCGATTCCGATGGTGCTGATGGTGATGTGGCGCAGCGGCGAACATGTCGCGGGGCAGACCGGCGACTGGTTCAACTGGTCGGCCAAGATCGGCTGGATGACGATGGTGCTGCGCGATCGCTGGCAGGCCTTTGATATTGCCTCGACTGCGGTGCTCTATGTCATCCTGTTCAAGGGCGTGCGCGATCCGAACATCGAATATTCGCGCAATCTCGGTCTCTCGGCGCTGTTTCTGCTGGTCGTGTACATCCTCTTGCCCCGCATCGTCTTCGGCTCCGCCTATGCCGATATGCGCCTCGCCCCGTTTGTCATCGCGATTGCCGTGATCGCCCTGCGGCCGCGCAAAGGGCTGTCTATTCGCGGCGCAACCACGCTGGCCGCCCTTGGCCTCGCCTTTTTCAGCATGCGCATCGCCAGCAACACCGCAAGCTTTTTCCTTTATGACCAAAGCTTTCACCGCGAATTAAAAGCGCTCGATCATATTCCCGATGGCGCAAGGCTTGTCACCTTTGTTGGCACGACCTGCCGCAGCCAGTGGCGAATGAGCCGGCTCGAACATCTGCCCGCCATCGCGCTAGAGCGCAAGCTGGCCTATGCCAACGATCAATGGTCGATGGCCGGCGGCCAGTTGCTGACCGCGCATTATAGCGACGCCAAGGGGTTTGCCCATGATCCGTCGCAGATCGTGACGCAGCTTCATTGCCCGCGCGAATGGTGGCGCCCGCTCAACCTGTCGCTGGCGATCTTCCCGCGCACGGCGTTCGATTATGTCTGGTTGATCCGCCCGCCGCTCTATGAGGCGCGGCTGACGGCAGGACTGGTGCCGGTATGGCGCGACGGGAGCAGTGTCCTGTTCCGCATCGACCATCAGACGCCGGGGCCTCAGGTGAGCCATGAGGATATCGCCCGCTACGCTGATTTGCGAAAGGGCGTCATCGTTCCCAAATAGTGGCGATCGGCGGCGACTGCTTCACGCTCGCGCTGCAGATAATGGTCAACGGCCGCGCGAAAATTTGCATCCGGAATAAAATGCGCCGACCAGGTCGCGACGGGTGAATAACCTCGGGCGAGCTTGTGTTCGCCTTGCGCACCCGCCTCGACCGTTTGCAGCCCGCGCGCGATCGCAGCATCGATCGCTTGGTAATAGCAAAGCTCGAAATGGAGGAAGGGCACTTCTTCGGTTGCCCCCCAATAGCGCCCATATAGCGTATCGTTGCCGATCAGGTTGAGCGCCCCGGCAATCGACCTGCCGTCGCGTTCGGCCATGATCAGCAACACCCGGTCGGCCATGCGCTCGCCGAGCAATGAGAAAAAGGATCGCGTCAGATAGGGCGTGCCCCATTTGCGGGCGCCGGTGTCCTGATAGAACACCCAGAAGGCATCCCAATCCGCTTCGGTCAAATCGCTGCCGCTGATATGGCGAATCGTCAGCCCTTCGACGGCAGCCGCGCGCTCCTTGCGAATCGCCTTGCGTTTGCGGCTGGCGAGTGCCCCCAGAAAATCATCGAAACTGGCATAGCCGTCATTGCGCCAATGAAATTGCGTGCCTGCCCGAATGAGCCAGCCGGCCTGCTCAAATAGCGGCAGTTGCGCAGGGTTCACAAAGGTCGCGTGTGCCGTGGAGAGCCCCTGTTGCACCGTTACCGCCTCCAGCGCAGCGATCAGCGCGGGGGCGAGTGCGTCATCGCGCAGCAACAGGCGCGGGCCGGGCACGGGCGTGAAGGGCACCGCAATCTGCAATTTGGGGTAATATTGCCCGCCCGCGCGGTGCCAGGCATCAGCCCAGGCATGGTCGAAGACATATTCGCCCTGGCTATGGCTCTTGGCATAGGCGGGGGCGATCGCTGCCGGCTTGCCGTCCGCGCCATCAATAACGATCGGAATTGATTGCCAGCCAGCCCGCGGCGAAACACTACCCGATTCCTCGAGGATCGATAGAAAGGCATGGGCAAGAAAAGGATTGTCGGGCCCCGAACAGGCATCCCAGTCGGCCGGCGCAATGGTGGCCACGCCGGGCGCCATCCGCGCGATGACGTCGCGCTCGGTCATCCCGCCGCGGTCAGCTGGCGACCTGGATGATCGCGTCGATTTCCACCACAGCGCCCAGCGGCAGAACCGCAACACCCACCGCGCTGCGCGCATGCTTGCCGGCCTCCCCGAACAGGGCGACCATCACCTCGGACGCGCCATTGGCAACCTTGGCCTGATCGGTGAAATCGGTTGCGCTGTTGACGAAGACGCCCAATTTCACGATCCGCTCGACCCGGTGCAGACCACCCAGCGCCCCCTTGATCTGCGCGACCAGCATAAGCGCACAGCGCGCCGCCGCCTTTTGCGCAAAGGCCAGGTCGCGGTCTTCTCCAACCCGGCCGGTCATGAGCACGCCGTCGTCGAACGGCAACTGGCCGGAGATATGGAGCAAACCGCCCACCTCAACGGTCGGCACATAGGCCGCCACGGGAGCAGCAGCGGCAGGAAGAGCGAGCCCGAGCTCGGCGAGTTTAGTATCGATTCGATCGGTCATGGCTTCAGGCTCAACCACGCAAACCCGGGCGCGGTCAAGCGGTCGCGGGCACCGCTTCGACAAAGCGCGCGGCAATCCAGTCCTTTGCCAGCCGCCAGTCGTCGATTCGGGCATGCGCGGCGGGTGCCGGCGGTACATGCGGGGCAAGTTCGGGTTCGGAAATCATATGGAGACGGTGCACCTGCGGTGCATGAGTCGCGCAGGAGTCGAGATGGACGCCAAGATCGTCGACAAAGACGGTGACGGGATTGCCATACTCGGCGACCAGCGAGGCAACCCGTGTCCCCTTGCCGCCCTGGTTGGTTTCGACGCGGTGGACGATGCCGAACGATTCGAGCTGGGCGGTGCGCGCCTGGCGGCAATGATCCTGCAAATTGGTGAGGATCACGATATCGGCAATCTCAGCCAGCGCCGCGATCGATTCGGCGGCGTGCGGCACCAGGGTCTGGCGGCCCATCTCGGCCGGAAAGAATCCAGAGAGATAGGTCCACATCTCTTCCCGCGCCAAGGGAGTGCCGTCGCGTCGCGTCATGCTGGTCGCCATGTCGCCATGCGCCAGCTTGAAATCAATGTCGTGCGCCTCACCCAGCCAGGTTCCGAAATGGCGGGACATGTGGAGCAGCACTTCGTCGCAATCAGTGATCAGCAGGGGCTTCATTGGGATTCCAGAGCTTGGCGGGCGCGGACCAGCGCGGCGGGGGTTGTGGCCAGCGCATTCGCGCAGGCAATCAGATCAGGTTCATATGCTTCGAGAAACCCCAGAACCGCCGCCTGGGTGGCCGGATCGCCCGCGCTGGTGCGCAGCCGCTGCGGATCGAGACCGGTCAGCGCCAGCAGCCGTTCGGCACGGTCGGGCACTGCCAGCGCCCAGCCGAGCGCCCCGAGCGCGAGCACCGCTGCGTCTTCATTTGTCACGGGGCCGCGCATTGCCTATTCGCTTCGGGCTTGAGGGAAGGATGGTTTGGACGTGGCAAAAAGGGTGCTGGTTGTCGAGGACAACGAACTGAACCTCAAACTTTTCTGTGATCTGCTGCGCGCGCATGAATTTGTCGCCGAAGGCGTGCGCGACGGGCGCGAGGCGGTGGTCCGCGCGCGCGCCTTCCAGCCCGATCTGATCATTACCGATATCCAGTTGCCGCATGTCAGCGGCTATGAACTTATCGCCCAGCTCAAGAGCGATCTGGCGCTGCGGGCGATTCCGATCATGGCGGTGACGGCCTATGCCGGGCGCGAAGATGAGGAACGGATTCGCGCCGCCGGCGCCAATACCTATGTCTCCAAGCCGATCGCGCTGGCGGCGTTCATCGCGCAAGTAAAGGCGCTACTCTGACGGCAGACATGATGAGGGCCGCTAGGGACATTCCCTGCGGCCCTGGACCCCGGCCATTGCCCGGATGTTCAATCGGCGGCCTAGGCGGCCTGACCAATCACTTGATCTTGGCTTCCTTGAAATCGACATGCTTGCGCACGACGGGATCATATTTGCGGAAGGTAAGCTTGTCCGTCTGCGTGCGCGGGTTTTTCTTCGTTACATAGAAGAAGCCGGTGTCGGCCGAACTGACGAGCTTGATCTTGACGGTGGTCGGCTTTGCCATGACCTGAAATCCTGCGAGTTTGAAAAAAGCAAAAAAGCGACGAACGCGTGCCCGCCGCTTGGTATGACGCAGCCGTTGGCCCAGCCCGGCCGCAAAGTCAAGCCAATGGCGGCGCCGTGGCCCGCATCGAAACGCCATTAACCGCCTATTTACCAGGATCGGTGCAGCGTGAGGGCATCATGGCAAGGGACGACCAATGGCCCAGACCGCAACGATTGACCAGCATGTTCAAGCCGAACTTTTCAGGCGAGCAGCGCTACTTGGCGTGCGGCCGGGCCGGGCCGTACTTGCCGCAGACATCGACATGATTCGCCGGATTGCCCAGCAGAACGGCATGATGCCGGTGGCCAGCGTCGCGCAGGTGCTCGAATCGGCGGTGGCGCGCGGCGAACAGGGGCCGTTGATCACCGGTTGGATCGCGCTGCTGCGCGAAGCGATCGGCAGCGACCGGCAGGACCGATTCGCCGGCGACAGCTATGTCGCCGCCTGTTCGGTCCGACTGACGAGCTGATCATCCGATTATGGACGCGCTGATGGCCGCCTTTGTCGGCGCGATCCTGTGCCAAGCAAGCGACCGCACTGCCTGGCTCGCGGCGGTGCTCAGCGATCGGTATCAAAAACCCGGCCAACTGATCATCGCCGCCGCTTTTGCTATGGCGATCAGCAATGGCCTCGCCGCCGCGGCCGCCAATTTGATCGCCCCGTTGATGTCCCCCAATGCCCGAGCGCTGCTGCTCGGCTTGGCATTGGTATCGGCCGGCATCAGCGCGCTGTTTCGCCTCAAGCCGCCTGCCCCACTCGGTCGCGGGCGCGCCGGCGCTTTCGTTACCGCCTTGCTGAGTCTGCTGGCGGTAACAATGGGGGATCGCACACAATTTTTGACGATGGCCGTTGCCGCCCGCACACCGCTCGCGGCACTCGCCGCAATCGGGGCGACGCTCGGAAGCCTGATCGTCGTCGTGCCCGCCATCCTCGCCGGCGAATCGAGCTATCGATCGGTGCCGCACCGGTCGGTTCGCCTGGCCATCGGGCTGGTTCTGATCATCACCGGCTTGGTCTTCGGCCTTGGCGCGATGCGGCTGATTTAGTTGGGCGATCACCCTGATCGAGACGTTGCAGGCACGAGGAAGGGACCCAATCTGATAGTCAGCCGTTGACCCGGCATTGCATCAGGAGACCCGCCCATGACGACCGCTTCAGCCCTCAAGACACCGACCGACATCAAATCCAACGCCGCCAAAACCGTGGCCGAAGCGTTGAACGGCATTCTCGCCGACAGCTTTGCGCTCTATCTCAAAACCAAGAATTTCCACTGGCACGTCTCGGGCCCGCATTTTCGTGATTATCATCTGATGCTCGATGATCAGGCCACGCAAATCCTCGGCACCACCGACGCGATTGCTGAACGCGTGCGCAAGACCGGCAACACCACCTTGCGCTCGATCGGCGACATCGCTCGCCACCAGACGATCAAGGACAATGACGCCGACTTCGTTGCGCCCGAGGCGATGCTGGCGGAATTGCGCGAAGACAATCTCAGCCTGGTGGCGCTGTTGCGCGAGGCCAAGGACATCGTCGACGCCGCCAAGGACAATGCCACCAGCGGCATTCTGGACGACTGGACCGATCAGGCCGAACAGCGCGCCTGGTTCCTCTTCGAGGCCAGTCGAAAGAGTTGATCGATCACCGGGGGCGGGCTGGCGACCGATTCGGTCGTTGCCCCGGTCCGCCCGGACCGATCGTCAGCAACCACAGGTCCGGCACCGCGCCCAGCCGGAACGGCAGCTGGCTCGTGCCAAGCCCGGCGGTGACAATCACCGTCCGGCCGGGCTCGCGGATCAGTCCGCACGCATAACGGTTGCCGAGACGCGAAACACTCACCAGCCGCCCGACAATTGGCAGCACAACCTGGCCGCAATGCGTATGCCCCGCCAGCATCACCAGCGGCGTCGGCATTCGGGCGGCAGGATCGGGGCTGTGCGACAGCACCAGCCTTGGCCCAACTAGCCGCGCCATCCGGGCCAGCATCATGGCGGGTCGGGCGCGTTCGGTGAAATCATCATCGAGCCCGCCGACGACCAGCGGACCGATTCGGGCCGCATTGTTGTTCAATACCGTGATCCCGGCGCGCTCAAGCGCCCGGGTCACGGCGGTCGCGTTGCTCCAGTGATCATGATTCCCCAGCACTGCGACAATACCAATTCGGACCCGTAATCGTCTGAGCGGTGCGATCAGCCGTGCCGCATCTCGCCCGGCCCGATCCTCAGCGTGGCCGGCAATAAAATCGCCGGCGATCAGGACGATATCCGGCGACAGCACGTTGATCTCATCGACCACCTTACGAAGCCGGGTCGCGTCCATCGTTTGATTGCCCAGATGGATATCGCTGATCAGCACCACACGAACCGGCGCGATGCCGGCTGGCCAATCGGCCAATGCCAGCGTTGCCCATCGAATTGCTGGCAGCCGGCGTGCTTCACCATAGGCGTATAGCGCCACAACCCCGGCAGCCAACAAGCCGAGCAGGCAGACCCGAGCCGCAAGGCGAAATTGCCGCCGCACGGGTTAGCGCTTCTTGACGAACTCAGCCCGCAGAACGAGGCCCTTGATGCCATCGAACCGGCAATCGATCTCCTGCGGATCTCCCGTCAGCCGGATAGACTTGATCAGCGTGCCGCGCTTCAATGTCTGGCCGGCACCTTTGACGGTCAGGTCCTTGATCAGCGTTACCTGATCGCCATCGGTCAGAATATTGCCGACAGCGTCGCGAACCTCGACCTTGTCCTCGGTCTTGGCGGCCAGCATTGCAGCATCGGCAATGCTGACCCATTCGCCACTCGCCTCGTCAAAGACGAAACTGTCATCGTCGACATTTTCCATGGTGCCAATCAGCCCTTGGTCGGGGCTGGCATGGCGCCCTTGGTAGACGGGTTGGACGCATTGGCCTTTTTCGGCTTTTCCGCCTTGGGCTTGCGGATTTCCTTCGATGATTTCTTCTGGGCCTTGGCCATGACGTTCGAGTCCCTTCGCGCCAGCGTCATGCCGGCCGCAGGATTAATCTAGGCTAGCAGCGCCGCTTTGGCGCGCGAAATCGGCGTGAATCGCGCAATGGCGAAGGTTGGGCCCGATGGTGAAGCGCATGGCGGTCGGCATCAGCCCGTCACCGCAGCGGTTATCAAGGCATGTTGCCCCAGAATCAGGATCGTTGTAGCGGCAAAGGCTAGCACCGCGATCAACATGCTGCGTAAGATCGTCATCGTCACTCTCGTTGGAAATTGAGCGGGATTGTCCCGATCAGACGATCGGCACCATCGGAACGGCTGCGCTGACCATCACGGTCGCGAAGACGAGGGCAGCAGCGGCCGAAAGCACGGCGCGTGACAGGTTTTCAAAACGAAACATGAGCTTATCTCCCTTTATCGCTTGACCGGACGATCCGGCCGGCGATGCCAAAGGGCTTGCAGGGAGCGTGCCAAGTTTAAGAATGGGTGATTTTCAGGGTCTATTCAGCAAGTTATCACAGTTGATTTGAAAAATTCACCAGATAAATTGGTTTATATCGCCATTATTTGGGACATATCGCGAGGGACACTCACCTAATCGACCCTGAGCTGGTTCCGCCCATCGGCCTTTGCCGCATAAAGCAGGCGATCGGCACGAACAAAAACATCGCCTACTTCTTCCGCCGCCCCAGCCGCGGTCAGCCCGGCCGAGAAAGTCACTTCGCCCAGCGGCACATCCGACTCGCGCAGGCGATAGCGTTTCCGGGCAACGATCTCTCGCGCCGATTCGAGCATATGCTGCGCTTTGTCCGTAGCGACACCGGCGAACAGCACGACAAATTCCTCGCCGCCATAACGCGCGACCATATGACCGTTACACTCGGCCTGCAGTACGTCGGCGATCGCCTTGAGCACGCGATCCCCAACCGCATGACCAAAGCCGTCATTGACTAGCTTGAAGCGATCGATATCGCACACTGCCAGGCACAATTTGTCGCCCTTGGCGAGATGCTCGGCATAGCATTCCTCGAACGCCCGGCGATTGGGCAAGCCGGTGAGGGGGTCGCGCCGCGCATTGTCGCGCGCCTCTTCAAGCTTGGCCCGCAGATCACTCGCTTCTCGAGTGGCAACTTCGAGCTGGCTCTCGGCGTTTTCGACGCGATCGAGCATGGCCGTGGTGATCCGCATAACCGCATCGGTCGCGGCGCCCCCCGCCGATTCGCGAATGGCACCGGCCTTGGCGGCAAGATCGCGCCCAAAATCGCGCGTCTCTGTGCGCATGGCATGCACAAGATCCTGAAATCCCTCGACCTGCATCTGCGTGCGTGCGACCAGACCCTGACCGCTTGATTGATCGACACAGACGATCGGTGCATTACCCACATCACCTCCGAGCGCCAAGATATCGCGCTTCGTCAGCCGGACGCCGCCATCGGTGAGCGCGGCCACGGCCTTGGCGAGCGGCCCGATCGGATCGCTCATTACCCGATAGGCAAAAGCGTAATTCACGGGATCGGGGCCTAGGCGATTTTCGGTCAAAAACGCACCGATCCGGTCAAAGATCGCGCGAGTTGCCTCGCTACGATCAACCATCTGCTCGCTATCTATGCCTATCGCCGCCCTGCTCACCATCGACACCGTTTCCGTTCAACTTCCTCATCAAACGCCAACACGCACACGCAAGACCTCCCCTAGCCCAGAAGAGCTAAAAATGGATGAGCATCAGCAGCGAAACAATTTCGTGATCAAGGCGCCGTTGCGCGATAGCGTTTGACCGCGTCCAGCGTGTTGCGGACATGATCGGCATAGCTCATGTCACTGTGAACATAGTAAATTATGCCGGCCGGCGTAATAACATAGCTCGTGCGCGCCGTAATCGCCCGCGCTTGACCATCGGGGCCGGTCACCGTTCGTCCCAGCGAGACGTCATATCCGTTGACAACCGCAGGGCCTGCGCTGGCGACCATGAATTTGCCCGCGCAATCCTTAGCTGAGAAATCGGCGAGGATATCGACCGGATCAGCCGACATCCCGATGACCGTCGCTCCTGCCTTGGTAAATTCGGGGATCGCTTCGGCAAAGGCACGCGCTTCCGCACTACAGCCGGGGGTGAACGCTGCCGGGAAGAAATACAGCACCACCGGCCCTTTCTTGAGCGCAGCCTTAAGGTTGACGGTGGAGATCCTGCCCGCAGTTGCGCCGCGGGTGGTGAAATCGGGCGCCTTTGCGCCCGGTGCCAGCGAAGCGAGCGCAGGCGCCGCTGCGGCCATGGCCAATCCAGCGAACAGGGGGAAAGCACGCTTCATGGTCATCTCCAGCATTTGATAAACTTGAATGAATAGACTGCTATCGATATCGCGCGAGGTTGGGCAATACAGCTTTCCTACCGTGTAAAGGCGAGCCCGATCCGGGCATGCGTATCGGCACGGTTATAGTCGCTAAGCGCTTCGCCATAGCCGTGAAAGGCTTGGCCAAACAGATAAAGCCCAATATCACCGCCAGCGAACCGCTTGATCGGATAGGACGCGAACAGCTCAGCTGATCCCAGCCGCGTGACCGGGTTGCCCCGCGCAAACAGCGCCAGCTTGATGCCATCGCGCTGCTCGATCGATGCACCAAGTGCGCCATAGCCGTAAAAACGCTCAATATTGCCAGCTGCACCCTGCCCGCCGACATAGAACCAGCCTTGCGGCGCGATATCCAGCCGCCAGCCACTGCCAAGTGCGAAGCTCTTGTTGGCGCGCAGGTAAAAGCGATTAATGTCGACCGATGTTGCTGGTCCGCCGCCATTCGAATCATGCCGAAAGCCGATCGCCAGCCGCGTGCCGTCGTCAACCGGCACGTCGATAAACGCTTCCGGACTATAGGTGGTGGCGCGGATCGGCCCCGATGGCAGATCGAGCGCCCAGAAGATCGTCTGGGTATAGCCGACCTTGATGTAGGAGGCCGGCCCGGTGCTGGCGAATGGCTGCATCGCAAAGCTCAGCTGCACCTTGGCACCGGCATCGCCGCTGCCGATCACGCCGTATACTGGCTCGAACGGGCTGAATCGGCCCAGAAAGCCGCTCGCGGTGCCGCGGCCAGTCGTGGCCACCTCTTCGCCGGACGTCGCCAAGGTGGCGGCCGCGACGCGCGACGCACTGGACCGCACGACCGGGGCGAGCCGATAGCGCAGTCGGGCAAAACCGCCCGGCGCAACTGAACCTGTATCGGCAGTCGAGCGAATCAGCTCGAGCGTGAGCGCGGTGCCGTCCTGGGCGATCGTCTGGATCGTTGCCGGCGCCTCAACTGGGGCCGGCGCCCTGCCCTCGTTGAGCAGGAACACATCGACCCCGCTCAGTGCTCTGGCCGCCGACGCAGGCGGTTCCACCAGCGGACGAAGCTGCGCGGCGGCTGGAGTGGCGATGACCAAAAACGGAGGGGCAAGGCATAAATATCGCATCTGCTGACACCCTGTCAGCCGATTGTGACAGAACAACGACGCTATTCGGGCTGGTCGCGCTACCGCCGGCGCGGTAATGGCAGGCGATGCGCGTTTCCCCTGCCGATATCGCCCTTGCCAACCGCCTTGCCGATGCCGCCGGCGCAGCGATCCGTCCCTATTTCCGCCGCCCCCACGGGCTGGAGACAAAAGCCGATCACTCGCCCGTCACGCTCGCCGACCGCGCCGCTGAGGCCGCGATGCGCACGCTGATCGAGCGGGCCTTTCCCGAGGACGCGATCATCGGCGAGGAATATGGCATTAGGGCGGGCAACAGCGGCCGCACATGGGTGCTCGACCCGATCGACGGGACTCGCGCCTTTGTGTCGGGTCGCCCGATCTTTGGCACGCTGATTGGCCTAATGATTGACGACTGGCCGATGCTGGGCGTTATCGACCAGCCGATCCTTCAGGAGCGTTGGCTTGGCGTTATCGGCAAGCCGACGCTGTTCAACGGCAGCCCCACCAAAACCCGCGTCTGTCCCGATCTTGGCGGAGCGGCGCTGGCAACGACCAGCCCACATCTGTTCGACGAGCATGAAGCCGATCATTTCGTCGCGCTTGCGCGAGCCGTCGCTGGCGGCAAGCTACGACAGGGGCCGATCTATGGCGGCGACTGTTATAATTATGCCTGCCTCGCCTCGGGCCAGCTCGACATTGTCGTTGAGGCTGGACTCAAGATCCATGACTTCGCTGCCTTAGTGCCGGTGGTCGAGGGTGCAGGCGGCCGAATGTGTGACTGGCACGGCGACCCGCTGACCGCCGACAGCGGGGGACAAGTAATTGCCGCTGGCGACCCTGCCCGGATCGAGGAAATCGTGGAAGCGCTCGCCTGCCACGGGCATTGATCGACTAGAAAATCCCCAAAAATTTCTTGCGCTGGGATTTGCGCTCGCCCGTATTCGATCGGCCATTTTCCGCTTTCGCGGTCGTCCCGTGGCCGACGTCGTCGCGCGGCTTGCCCTTGGTAGTGCGTTGCGCGGCCGCGATGGCGCCCGACAGGATCGGACCGCAAGCGGCGGACTTGGCATCGCCGATATCGACAAAAGCCAGGACTGAGGCGAGTGGGGAAGCGACCACGCCGAGCGCAACCGCCACACCGCCGCGCATCAACAGATCAGGGCTCAGCACATTGATTCCAGGCCGGGCAAAATAGCCGTTGATGCCAACCGGCGACTGACCGGAAATCAGGCTGAACCGCTTACCATCTGCGCGAAACGCCATATCGATGGCCTCGTTGCGGAAGCTGAAGCCGCCACGGCCGACCATAACGCTCTTGCTGGTGTCGATCAGAATTGGATCGGCCGCCGCGATCCCGTTGCGGACGGTGAAGCCGATCAGCCCGCAATTGATTTGCACCGGTTCCTTCAACTTCCCTTGCAACAGCTTATAGGCATAGGTGCCGATATCGAGCTCCGACAGCTGCACATTGCGGGTCCAGAAGCTGCCCTTGGGCAGGATGATGGCGATCCGCCCGGTTGAATGCGCGAGCGACTTGGCGACGCTGTCTCCGGTGCCCTTCAGCTTGATCCGGCCCTTGAGCACACCCGTCGTGCCCGATTCTTCAACGCCGAAGCCCGCCAGCAGCCGCCCCATTGGCGTGGGCGATAGGCGCAGGTCGTAATCGGTGAGAACCGGCATTTGGCGGGCGTTGATGATGATATCGGAATCGAGGTGCCCGCGCGCCACATCAAGCGCCAGTGGCGACAAAGTGAGCAGGCTGTTGTCGAGCTTCAGCGTCATGGCGATATTGGAGACGGGCAAGCTCTTGGCGCGCACGGTGCGGACCGAATAGCGCACATCGGCATCAAAATTCTTGAGCGATTCGGTTTGCAGCGGCGCATCCGGCAGCAAGCGCGGGGTGCCGCCGACCTGGCGGACGGTGCCCGCAGCGCCCTTTGCCGCCACCATATCCAGATCATAGCCGATAAACGGAGCGATATCGACGATGTCGAGCGTCTGCGTTGCCAGCGTTGCCGTCAGCAGCATGCGCGGCCGGCGCATCTTGATCGTCAATTTGCCCGCCAGATCGCTATCGCCGAAACGACCACGCAGCCCGGTGAAGCGCCATTCGTCGCCCGCCTTGGTCATCGCCGAGCGCAGCCGATAGGCGCGCGTGTCAGGCACCGCGATACCCGCGACCCCGAACATATCGGCCATGTTGCGGCCGCGCACTTCGATGTGCAGATCAGCGCCCTCCAGCTCGGTTGCGCCGGGCAAGGTGCCTGTGATCTCCGCCCGCGTGCTCGCCGCGCGAATCGCCAGCGCCAGCTGATTCCTGCCGCCGGCAATCGTCTGGTTAGGGGACAGAATCGCGCCATAGAGCGTGAACGGCGTCCGCCGCGCGGTACCGCCGCCCGAAAACCGCACCGCGTTCATCAGCTGCTTGCCCTCGGCGCGAATCGTCTCGACCGCGATATTGGCGGAGAGCTGCAGCTTGGGATCACGGTAGCGGATTTTGGTGCCGTCGATGATTGCCTGGCGGATATCGGGCAGATCAAGCGGCTGCGCGTCCTCCACAAAGGTCCAGCTGTTGCGGCGGTGAGCCGCATCCCATTGCAGGTCGATCGCACCGCCATCAAGCGCAAGCCAGTTCACGCGGCGCTTGCCGAACAGGAAGCTGAAGGTGGCGATGTTGGTGTCGATCGTCTTGGCGGCGAAGAAATTGCCGGGGCCAGCCCATGCAGGATTGGAAACCGTCATCCGCTCAGCATAAAATTTTGCGTTGAAGGGACTGAAATAGAACTGAAAATCGCCTGCTACCTGGACCTTGCGGTTGCTGTAGCTGCTGGCAATGCGTTCGAACGGGTGCTTCAAAAAGCGCCCCTTGGTGACGAACAGAATGGCCCAGCCGAGCACCAGCAGGCCGATCAGCGTGGTAAGGACGGCAATGAGTACGGCGGCCGGCGTGCCGATCCTGATTCGCCTGATCGCCCCTGACATCCATGACGTGCCGGTACGCCAGGCGGGGAAATCGTGATAACTCATCGCGCAATAACAGTGCAGCAGCACGAACGTTCCGCGCCGTTGCGGTTGCAAAGCATTGCTGCCGTGGCCGTTCATAAATCGTCGCGCAAACAAGGAGACGAAAATGCCCAAACTCAAGACCAAGAGCGGCGTCAAGAAACGCTTCAAGCTCACGGCAACCGGGAAGCTCAAGCACGGCGTTGCCGGCAAGCGCCACCGGCTGATCAGCCATAACGGCAAATACATCCGTCAGAATCGCGGCACCAAGGTCCTGTCCAAGGCCGACACCGCTACCGTCAAGGCGTGGGCGCCTTACGGTCTCGGTTAAGCAGGAGATATAGGAAATGGCACGCGTCAAACGGGGTGTAACCACCCGCGCCAAGCATAAACGGATTTTGGAATCAGCGAAGGGCTATTATGGCCGGCGCAAGAACACCATCCGCATCGCCCGCCAGGCCGTCGAAAAGGCCGGGCAATACGCCTATCGTGATCGCAAGGTGAAGAAGCGCTCGTTCCGGGCGCTCTGGATCCAGCGTATCAACGCAGCGGTTCGTGCCGAGGGCATGACCTATGGCACTTTCATGCACGGGCTGAAGCTGGCCGGTGTCGAACTCGACCGGAAGGTCCGATATCGCCATGCACGAAGGCGCAGCGTTTAGCGGCATCATTGCGCAAGCAAAGGCGGCCCTGCCCCAGGCCGCCTGAGCGACCTGAAGCGCAGCACGAATATGGGGCGTCGGTGGCAACATCGGCGCCCTTTTTCTTGAACAGAGAGTCCAGATGGAACTGCTTCCAATCACCGAGGCGCATTTCGAATGGTTGCTTGGCGAACGCGCAGCGCCGCCGGGGGCACCGCGTTTGCCTGAAGGCGGGGTGGCCGAACCCGAAATCGTCGCGCTGATGCGCGGTATCGCCGCGGAGGTAGGCGGTGAGGCGGCTTGGCTCATGGTCGCCGGCGGCGAAGCCGTCGGCATGATCAGTATCAAGGAACGCGACGAAAAGGGCCATTGGGACATTGGCTATGGCGTCGCCCCACAGCGACAGGGGCGCGGCCATGCAACCGCCGCCGTCGCCGCGCTGAAGGAGCGGGCGCGGGCAATCGGCGCGCGCGGCTTGACCGCGGAAACCTTGCCCGACAGTGGAGCATCTCCGCAGGTGCTTCGCCGTAATGGCTTCACCTGCACAGGACAATTTGACCACCCGGAAGACGGCATCGTCGATCAGTGGCTAGTGGAATGGGCAGCATGACCGAACTCGATCAGATGCAGACCGACATGCTCTCCGCGATCGATGCGGCGAGCGGGCTCGAGGCGCTCGATGCGGTGCGCGTCCATGCGCTGGGCAAGACCGGGGCGATCACCCTGTTGCTCAAGTCGCTCG
>NCGD01000016.1 GCA_002281535.1 Sphingomonas sp. 28-63-12 | reverse complement strand
GGAGAAAATGAGATTTTCCCATCGTTAGTCTCTTACGAAATATATGGACTAGTTGCGGGAAACCTAAAATTTAAGAAAACCAATGTCTTTGATGTAGATCGAAGCTTAACGCCCATAGCGACTGTTATCCCGTTTGCTCAACAGGAAATGGTCGATAGATTTATATATGGCCTTGACAATCAGTTTCTTGACCTATGCATAAACTTCTTTGAAGGGGCACTTGCTTCCCTTTCGTCAAATTTGGAAGAGGGCCTGTCAAATTTCGAGCCTCAGGCGAGTGCCGAGCTAAAGCAAGCGCTCGATCAGGCGGCGGGTGAAATCCTTATGGAGTTTCGAGCAACACTCGTGCCGGAACACCTTCAAAGTTCAAAGGCGCAGCTCTCAGATATCATTCGATCGATGCCCAAGCAGGAACTCGCTGCATTGAGTGAGAGTTTGGTGAATATCACGTCGCTGAAAAGGAAATTTTCAGCCGACGCTGAATCAGTGGGTGGCCCGATTGATGTGGCCATGATAACTCGGGCAGAAGGTTTCGTTTGGGTGAAACGTAAGCATTTTTTTGAGCCGCATCTTAACCCAAGATACTTCCATCGTCGGTATGGTGCTGCACCAGGAAATGCCGAGCCAAGCGATTCGGATAGGGGACCGATATGATTCGACACAGTTTCAGTCTAAGCGACAAGACGCCTCTCGCGGATAAATCTGTATCCGAACGCATCCGCCTCCAAGACACAAGCCCTACCCAAGCTGCGCATGCGGGTGTTGAGCGCGTGTCAATCGCGCTAAATCGGGTTTTTGCCGAGGTCGGATCTTCTAGTCGTCAACGATAACGAAACCCCCTACCGCCCCACCCCTTCAATCGCCGTCCTTCGCTGCCGACCCCAGGTCTCGCGGCCCGTCAGCACCATCCACCAGCCCCAGGTCGCGCCGGCGTGGCGCAGCAGCTGGAAGGTGAAGGGCTCGAGGATCGCAGCGACAATCGCCCAGCCCCAGCCGAGCCCTTCGGTCTGGCCGGTCCAGCGGGCGTAGAGGCGCAGCGACCATAGGTGGTAGGCGAGATCGAAGATGATCTTGGCGATCATCACCAGCAGGATGGGCCAGGCGAGGTAGAATTTGCCGCTCAGCACCAGCACGGCGAGGATGATGAAGGCAGCGATGCCGTAGATCGGCTGGAGCGTATCGAGCGTCTTGACCGGCATCTGCGCGGTGCCGAGCGAGCCGAAGCGCGGGTTGCCGATCATGTCGCGGTTCCAATATTGCGTCTGCAGATAGCCGCCGAACCAGCGGCGGCGCTGGCGCAGGAACGCCATCAGCGAGGCGGGTGCATCAGTACGCGCGGTGGCGGCACCAATGACGCGGACCTTCCAGCCGAGCCCCTTGTCAGTCGAATGGCGGTGGAGGCGGTGGATGAGCTCGTAATCCTCGACAAGGCAGGCGGGATCGAAGCCGCCGACCGCGATCAGCGCATCCCGGCGGAACGCGGCGAAGGCGCCCGAGATGAGGAGCAGGCTGTCGACGCGCATCCAGGCATAGCGCGACAGGAAATTGCGGACATATTCATAGGTCTGAAACCACTGGAAGATGCGCCCCGACAGCCTGGGGCCGCAGATCGGCCGCAGCACGCCCGTTGCAGCGACAAGCTGGGGCTCAGCAGCGAATGCCCCGCGCATCGCGGCAAGCGCGCCATCATCGAGCAGGGTATCGGCATCGACGGTGAGGACGATATCGGTATCGACGCGCTGGATCGCCGCATTGAGTGCGCGCGCCTTGCCACCGTGGGGGACGCGCAGCCAGCGGAGCGTGGCGAGGCCGGGGGCCGGGTCACTGAGCGCGCCAAGCGCTGGCATCTCAAGGCCATAAAGTCGCTTCAATTCGGCGGGCGTATCGTCGATCGATCCGTCATCGGCGATCAGAATGAGATCGGGCGGATCGCTTTGATTCGCCAATGTGTCGATGGTGATGCCGAGGACGCCGGCTTCATTATGCGCGGCGATAATCACGCCGAGCGTCGGCCGCGCCCCGCCTGGGCTGGCCTTGGGGTTGGTGACATGTCCGGCGCGCATCAGTTTCCAGGTCTTGGTGCCGGTGAAGATCAACAGCGCGCTGTCATAGGCAATATAGGCGATACCAACCGACCAGCTTGCCAGCCCGGTGCGGAAAAACACCTGCGCGACCAGGGCGACGAACAGGACGGCGACACCGCCGGCGATAACATAGGCGGAAATCGGCACGCGTCGCGGCGTCAACCGCGGCGATTGCGCGGTGAGCGTCTGGCTGATCGAGGTCATGCGGGGTGCTTATTCCGATTTCAGATGAACACAGGCTTGCAACAAGCTAGGGATGAGCTCGTTATATCGCCAGAGCGGTATACAAAGTTACGACGGGAAAAGACGATGGACGCACGCCGCTATACCAGCCTTGCCATTACGCTCCACTGGCTTGTCGCGATCGGCATTATCGTCAACGTGTTTCTGGCGCTGACCTGGGATTTTTATCCTGAAAATTCAGTGCGACCGGCGATCGACCTGCACAAATCGATCGGCATTACCGTGCTGGGGCTGGCGATCATGCGGCTGTTGTGGCGCTTCACCCACACGCCGCCCGCGCTGCCGGTGGGCTATGCCAAGTGGGAAGTGCAGCTGAGCCATGTGACGCATGTGCTGCTCTATGTGATCATCTTTGCGATGCCGATTACCGGGTGGATGCATGATTCGGCGTGGAAGGCGGCGGCGGACAACCCGCTGACGCTGTTCGGCGTGATCCCGTTTCCGCGGATCAGCTACATCATGACCCTTGATCCCGTGACCAAGGAGCAGATGCATGATCTGTTCGGCGGCTTTCACGAGGCGGTCGGCTATGCGATTTATGGTCTGGTCGGGCTGCACGTGCTGGGCGCGCTGAAGCACCAGTTTTTCGACAAGCAGCGCGAGTTGCAGCGCATGTGGTATACAGGCGAACCGGAATAACCACGCCGCCTGCCTATGATGCGATTATTCTGGGCGCAGGCGCTGCGGGCCTGTTCTGTGCGCAGGTCGCCGGGCAGCGCGGGCGGCGGGTGCTGCTGGTCGACCATGCCGATGCGGTGGGCAAGAAGATCCTGATCTCGGGCGGCGGGCGGTGCAATTTCACCAATATCGGCACGACGCCGGCGCAGTTCCTGTCCGCCAACCCGCATTTCGCCAAGTCTGCGCTCAGCCGCTACACGCCCGGTGATTTCATCGCGCTGGTCGAGGCGCACGGGATTGCGTGGCACGAAAAGACGCTGGGGCAGCTGTTCTGCGACGGATCGGCGAAACAGATCGTCAACATGCTGCTCGATGAATGCGCCAAGGGGCGGGTGGATATCGCGCTGGGGGCGGCGATCCGCTCGGTCGAGCATGGCGATGGGCTGTACCGGGTGGCGTTTGGCGACCGGGTGGCGGCGGCGCCCGCGCTGGTGATCGCGACCGGTGGGCCGTCGATCCCGCAAATGGGGGCAACGGGGTTTGCCTATGATCTGGCCCGGCAATTCGGACTGAAGGTGGTCGAGCCGCGCCCGGCGCTGGTGCCGCTGACCCTGGGCGGTGAGGAAGCGTTGTTCCAGTCGCTGTCGGGGGTTGCGACCGAGGTTGTGGCGCGGTGCGGCAAGGCAGCGTTCCGCGAGGCGGCGCTGTTCACGCACCGGGGGCTGTCTGGCCCGGCGATCCTGCAGGTATCGAGCTATTGGCGGCACGGCGAGGCGATCGGCATCGACTTCCTGCCCGGGCGACCGCGCGACTGGCTGGTCGCGGCCAAGCGCGCCGGGCCCAAGGTGACGCTGCGCAACAGCCTGGCGAGCGCACTGCCTTTGCGGCTGGCCGATACGCTGGCGGAGAAGCTGCCGCATGGCGGTGAGCTGCTGACCTATACCGACCGCGAACTGACCGACATCGCCGCGCGGCTGGCCGAGTGGCGCTTCGTGCCCAATGGCAGCGAGGGGTTCGCCAAGGCAGAGGTAACGGTCGGCGGGATTTCGACCGATGGGCTGTCATCGCAGACGATGGAAGCGCGCAAAATGCCCGGGCTGTACGCGATTGGCGAGGGCGTGGATGTGACCGGGTGGCTGGGCGGCTATAATTTCCAATGGGCGTGGGCGAGCGGCCATGCAGCGGGGCTGGCGATTTAGGCGCGATTGCGGTGGCGAGGGGAGGCTTTAGCCGGTAAATCGCGGTGATGATCCGATTTCTTGCCCGCATCGCTGCCCCATTCCTCGCGCTTGCGCTGTTGACGAGCGCGGCCGCCGCCAGTCCCCGCCGGAAGGCTGCCCCGCCCCCGCCGCCGCCTGCGGTGCTGGGAGACACGGTGCGGGTGGCGCTGACGACGGATATGGGGGTGATCACGCTTGATCTGGACCATCTGCATGCGCCCATCACCACCGAGAATTTTATAGCCTATGTCGACAAGAAGCTGTTCGACGGCACCAGCTTTTACCGCGCAATGCGGCTGGCGTGGGGCGATCAGCCCAACGGCCTCATTCAGGGCGGCACGCAGAATCAGCCCCAGCATATATTGAAGCCAATCGCGCATGAATCGACGACGCAGACCGGTATTCTCCACAAGGCAGGGACGATATCGATGGCGCGCTATGCGCCGGGCACTGCGACCGGGGATTTCTCGATCTTGCTCGCCGATATGCCCGGGCTCGACGCACACCCCGACGCCGCCGGCGACAATGCCGGCTATGCCGCTTTCGGTCATGTCGTGGGCGGCATGGAGGTGGTCGCGCGAATTTTTGACGCGCCGACCTCGTCGACATTGGGCGAGGGATTCATGAAAGGGCAGATGATTGCGGCGCCGGTGCGGATCATTTCCGCGCGGCGGGTGGCCGAGTCAGAGACCGCACCCTAACGCGCTGGCATAAAACGCGGGTTGCGGAGCAGCGCCGCTGACACCAGCGCAACCACCAGGCCGACCGGCGCGATTTCGATAAACGTCATCGGCAAGCGGAACAGCGGATCGGCATAGTTCACCCGCATCGCTTCCAGCGGCGCCATGGCCCGCGCCAGCGCCGCGCCGGTCATCCCGCCCGCCTGTTTGGCCCGGCGGATACCGTCGACATAATCGTCGATAAAGGCATAGTTGGTTGCGGCAAGATAGGCTTCCCACACGAGGACGTAGATGATCCCGGCAACCGCGGTGATTGCCAGTCCGAGCCCGAGCGCCCGGCCAAAGCCGATAACGCCACCGCGATCGACATCGCGGTAACGCTTTATCCCGACAAAGATGAAGGTGAAGGCCGAAAGCATGACAAGATAACCGAACCACGCAGATCCGGTGAAGCTGACATGATCGGCCAGCACGATGCCCGACAGGATGATCGCGATGATCACGCTTCCCGACAGTAGACCGTAGATGGCGGCAAAGGCGGCAAATTGTTTCATACCATGGACTCCCCCAGACAGCTTGAGGCCGCGTTGTGCGCCAGCGTGAGGCCGCTACACCATCACCCGGATGGATGATTTCGGCCAAATCACCCGATCCAACCGGTCGCTAAGCGATCAGCGCCAGAAAGCGGGCCTTCTCGATCGCTTCGATCCGCCGCGATACGCCGAGTTTGTCATAGACGCGCGCGACATGGGTTTTGACTGTATTTGGCGAGATGCCAAGGCTGCGGGCCAGTTCCTTGTTCGAGCCGCCCGACGCGAGCAGCGCCAATATCTCCGCCTCGCGCGCCGTCAGGCCGATCGCCCGTGCCGCCGCATCATTGCGGATAAAATCGGGCCTGATCGCTCGCGGTGTCAGGCACTTACCGACCCAGATTCCCAGGCTGACAAAACCGATCGCCAGCAGGGCTATATAAAGCTCAGTCGAAAAGGCCCGCACCGCATGGCGATAATCGAGCCATTGCAGCAACGTTGCCGCGATCGCCAATGCCAGACCATAAAGGATGATCGTCCGCGCCATCCCGCAAGGCTGCCAGAAAAAGCCCGGCTGGGCCAGCGGAAGGCGGACGCGTTACCCGCCGGCGGCAAACGCCCCACGCACCTTGCCCATAGCATCCCGATACGGCGCCCGGATCGCCGCACTATCCGCCGCATAATCGCCGCTGGGGTGAAAGACACCCGCCACCCGGATCGTCTTGGTGCCGTAATCAAGTACCGTCAGGATGATCGGCACGCCTGCCTGAACGGCGATGTGATAAAAGCCGGTTTTCCACTCCTGGGTCAGGCTCCGCGTCCCTTCGGGCGGGATCGCCAGGATCATCGCCTCTTCGACGGCGAAGGCCTCGGTCATCGACTGAACGACATCATGGCTCGCCGCGCGGTCGATCGGCACGCAACCCAGCCACAGGACCAGCCGACCGAACGGGCCCGTGGTGAGGTTTTTCTTGCCCATCCAGCGCAGCGTGACGCGGTAATAGCCGGCTGCCGCCAGCATATTGATCCCGTCCCAATTGGACGTGTGCGGCGCCGCCAGCAGCACCGCCTTTACGAGCGGCGGCCAGTCACCGCGGAGCGTCCAGCCGCCGAGCTTGAGATAGGCGCGGCAGAGCCAGCGGAACAGTTCGAGGGCATGGCCGCGATAGGGGCCGGGGCGCGCGGTGAGCGCGGTGTTCGCTTGGGACATCGACCGGCTCTCCTTGTGGGCCGACCTTATCACCGATCGCGCGTCAGGCCGCCACCGTTTCCAGCGCCTCGCTTGCCTCCAGCCAGGCCGCTTCGGCCAGGGCGAGCTTGGCCTCCACCTCGCCGCGGCGCTGGCCGAGTTCGCTCATCGACAATTTCGACAGCCACGGTTCGGCACCAGAGGGATCGAACATCGCGCGGTCGATCGCGCTGCGCTGTGTAGTGAGTTTGACCACCGCCTGCTCGGCTTCATGCGCGGCTTTCTTCAGCGCGACGGCGCGCTCGCGCTCGGCGGCTGCGGCCTTCTTGTCCTTCTTGGCCGAACCCTTGGCCGCATTGCCCTCCCCCTTGGGCTGGTTCCGGCCGAGGATCAGGTCGGTATAATCATCGAGGCTGCCGGCATATTCCCTGGCGGTACCGCCATCGACCAGCACCAACCGGTCGGCGGTCAGCTCGATCATGTGCCGATCATGGCTGACGACGACGACGGCGCCGTCATAGGCGTTGAGCGCCTGGACCAACGCTTCGCGCGCATCGACGTCCAAGTGGTTGGTCGGCTCGTCGAGGATCAGCATGTGCGGCGCATCGCGCGTGATCAGCGCGAGCGCGAGCCGGGCACGCTCGCCGCCCGACAGCTTGCCGACCTTGGTGGTCGCCTTCTGCCCCGAAAAGCCGAACCGCCCGAGCTGGCCGCGCACCGCCGCCGGGGTCTTGCCGCTCATCATCCGGGTCATGTGCTCAAGCGGGGTATCGTCGCCGTCGAGTTCCTCGACCTGATACTGGGTGAAATAACCGACCCGCATCTTGCCCGATGCGGTCATGCCGCCCTCCATCGGCGCGAGCTGCGCCGCCAGCAGGCGGGCGAGCGTCGTCTTGCCATTGCCGTTGCGACCCAGCAGCGCGATCCGGTCGTCGGGGTCAAGCCGCAGGTTCAGCCGCTTCAGGATCGGCTTGTCCTCGGTATAGCCGACCGCTGCCATGTCGAGCGTGACCAGCGGCGGCTTCAGCTCGTCGGGGCTGGGGAAGTCGAAGCTGAGCGTCGGGTCCTCGGCCAGCGCTGCGATCGGCTGCATCTTGGCCAGCATCTTGGCGCGGCTTTGCGCCTGCTTGGCGGTCGAGGCGCGGGCGGAGTTGCGCGCGATATAATCCTGCAGCTTGGCGCGCTGTGCATCCTGGCTGGCCTTGGCGGCGGCAAGCTGCGCCGCACGCTCGGCACGTTGCCGCTCGAAACTGTCATAGCCGCCGGTGTAGAGCGTGACCTTCCCGCCTTCCAGATGCAGGATCGTGTCGACGACATTGTTGAGCAGGTCGCGCTCATGGCTGATCACGACCATCATCGCGGGATAGCTTTTCAGGAAGCTTTCCAGCCAGAGCGTCGCTTCCAGGTCGAGATGGTTCGACGGTTCGTCGAGCAGCAGCAGATCCGGTTCGGAGAACAGCAGCGCGGCGAGCGCCACGCGCATCTTCCACCCGCCCGAATAGCTGTCGAGCGGCCGGTTCTGCATTTCCTCGTCAAAGCCAAGCCCGACCAGGATGCTCGCGGCGCGCGCCGGCGCGGTATAGGCGTCGATCGCCATCAGCCGCTCATAGACCTCACCCAGCCGGTCGGGGTCCTCGCAGGTTTCGCTTTCGGCGAGCAGCGCGGCGCGCTCGGTATCGGCGGCGAGCACCGCCTCGATCGGGGTGGTCGTGCCGCTCGGCGCTTCCTGCGCGATATAGCCGATGCGTGTCTTGCGCGGCATCTCGATCTCGCCGTCATCGGGGTCGAGCTGGCCGATCATCACCTTCATCAGCGTGGACTTGCCCGCGCCGTTCCGCCCGATCAGCCCGACGCGCGACTTTGGCGGCAACGACGCGCTCGCGCGGTCGAGGATCGTGCGCCCGCCCAGGCGTACCGTGATGCCATTGATATTGAGCATGGCCGCGCGGGTAACACGGGTTGGGGTTCGAGGCGAGGGGTGTTCGCACGTGCAGCAGATTGGGGGTGTGTTAGCAGCTGACCGGCTAAGCTCTCAGCCCGTTTGCCCTGAGCTTGTCGAAGCCTGTCCTGAGCGCCTGCCTTGGCAGGCAGCCGAAGGGGGCTGCCCTTCTTTTCGACGGCGGAAAAGAAGGACAGGGCTTCGACAAACTCAGCCCGAACGGGACAAGAAAGAGGGCGAAGTTGCAGGGTGAAGTTGCGGAAGTTGCGGGTTGCCATCTGCTTTTGCCGGAAGGGTGCAACTTTGGTGTCCGGCGCCGGGCTAAGGTCATGAAAGGCCACGCCGTTACGCGCGGAACCGGGACCTTAGGCGCGCATGGCGCAAGAGGGATGAGCGGATCGAAACGCTCGACCGGATGGGGATGCGACTATGATAAAGAGCGGGGGGCCGGTTTTAAGGACCGCGCCGAGGATAGATGTTAGCGGAACAAGGGATTGTAGGAAAGAAGCGAGCGCGGTGCTTGCTATACTTCCCGTAGAGCAGCGAGATCAGACCAGTTCAGCCTAAAAAGTTACCTGATACCATGCGTTTTAATATGAGTGATGGTAAAATCCGCCTAACCATAAATATAGTATAATGATTGCCAAATATAGCCGAGCCTAATAACGTCCAGCCTGATCGATCTTTCGCCGTTCGGAGGCATTCCAATGTGTATCGGCATTGAGCAATGATGACCCGAAGAAAAGCCGCAAAGATGATGCTCGCGGGATCGGTGCTTGCGATCCTGCCGGGTTGCGGTGAGGCTTTGGGCAGTCGCTATCCCACCTATCGCTATCGGCTGACGGTGGAGGTGGACACGCCAGAGGGCTTGCGGACCGGGTCGAGTGTGATCGAGGTCCGCACGCGCATTTCGGGCCGGTACAGCATCCCCAACCCGGGGCAGGTGATCCACTCCATTCGCGGCGAGGCCGTTGCCGTCGATCTTGGCAGGCGCGGCATCCTGTTCGCGCTATTGCGCTCGGAGCAATTGATCGACTGGGCGTCGACGGTGTTGTTTCTCAAAGCCTCGCCAGTGCCGCTTTCCGTAACGCGGGGCTTGCCAAATTCAAGCCAGGTCGCCTTTGATATCCGCTTCAAGGCAGCGCTTGCGCTGGTCGGTCCCCAGGTCATCCCCCGCGATTATCCGGACAGGATCGGATCAAGGCACAAGCCCGGCGACCCGCCAAGCGCATGGCCGATGATGGTCCGCTTCCGCAATCTCGCCGATCCCAAATCGGTCGAGAAGATCAATCCCGACGATCTCTCGGCGAGCTTCGGTGCAGGGGTCAAGCTGCGGCGCATCACCGCCGAACGCACCGAAGACTCCGTAACTTCAGGTATTTTGGCGCGATTGCCCTGGCTCGCCCATGCGCAGGGCTCGCTGACTAAGCAGCCGCGTGACCGCAGGACAGGGCAATTAGTTCCACTGGCTGACACACATCTGAGCGTCCAACTCACCAATGGCGATTTCACAAAAGGAATTGGCAAATGAACAGCGATGCCGTCTGTTTCAGCACAGCGATCGACATCACCAATTGGGCCGTCGCATGATCAACCGACGGGCCATTGCCGCCATGCTGCTTGCCGGGCCAATGATGGCGGCGCTGCCGGGCTGCGGCAATATATTGGGCAAGCAATATCCCCCTTATCGGTACCGGGTGACGGTGGAAGTCGAGACGCCGGAGGGGCTGCGCACCGGATCGAGCGTGATCGAGGTATCGGTCTCAATCGCCAGCAAGCGCGTGTTTGGCCCTTTTGCCGACGCGGGCGCGAGTGCGCGGGGCGAAGCGGTGGCGGTGGACCTTGGACGGCGCGGCGTGATGTTCGCGCTGCTCCGCAATGCGGCCGGAGAAGACTGGGCCTCTGGTGCCTTCGGGATAGCGGCAAAGAAAGTGACGCTGGAGGAAAGTCGGCGCCTGCCGCGCGACGCCGACATCGACCCGGAATTTGATCTGGAGATGCAGCGCATTCTGGCGCTGCGCGGTCCGCACACCATCCCGCGCTGGTTCCCGGCCGATCTTGGTCATCCCGAGATCCGCAGCGCTTATCCGATGCTGGTCAAATTCCGCAATATCGCCAACCCAAAGACCGTCGAGGAAGTCGATCCAGACAATCTTGCAGCCGCGTTCGGCAAAGGTGTGAAGCTGCGCCGCATCATTACTGAACGTACCGATGATCCAGTGACGAAAGTAATTCGTAAACGGCTGACTTGGCTGGACTCTGTAACGGGATCATTTATAAAAGGCGGGCCGACTACTCCAATTGATACATTGCCACTAGGTGCATCTCTAAACTCTGGCGATTTTATAAAGGGTCTTTAATGATGGATCGGGATGTATTTTTATCTATTCTGGCAATGGATTCCTATAATCGTGGTCCATTTCCAGGTTTATTGAATTTACCAGTATCTGGTAAATTAGGAGATGCTCAAATACTATATGATTCAATATCAAAGATAGGAAATATACCAAATGACATTTTCGGTTTTTATTCTATCGCCTATCAATGGGAGAATAAAACGGTAGTTTCGTATAGGGGTACAAATTTTGACTTTGGAATTGAGCTAGTTAAAGATGTATTAAACGGTTGGAGTACTTTCACTGGAATTGGAACGAACAGTCAATTCGGGTTTGCACGTACTTTCCATAACACTGTCACAAGTACTGACCCAGCAACCGGGCTTGCAATCGACCCAGCCAATGTGATCCTGACCGGACACTCGCTTGGCGGCGCATTGGCGGGCTATGTTGGCGCGCTGGCAAAGACGGGCGAAACAGTGGTGATCGATCCGATCCCTTATGGCGCAACAGCGTGGCTGAGCGCGATCAGCGAAGCATTCGAGGCCACACTGGCCGATCTGGCCATTACGGCGACGTCAAATCCCTTGGTCGGGATTGGCACACTCGTGCTTGGACAGCTTATTCCCGGTACTGCCGTCCCGATCGAAGCCTTCGTCGCAACCTTCGACCGCGAAATCAATGCTCGGATCCCTGATCTCGCGCGCATTCGAGGCTATTCATTGGAAGGCGAAATCGCGGCCAGCATCACTTCAACCCAAGGGACGGTGGGTAGCCAACTTACCCTGGCCGGCTTTACCAGCTTCGGCATCGCTTTGTTCACGAACAGTGTGATCAATGCACTGCTGGAGGACCAGTCCCACATTGCGACGCTGTCCAACCATGGCTCTTCTGATTCACTCGGAGCCATCGCTTTGCACAGCCCAGCGCTCGCGACGATCGTGTTGTATGGCGAGAAACAGTGGACCGGCAGTTCGGAATGGCAGGACGCCCTGAAGTATGTCCTTCCTGCCACCACTGACGATGCAATTGCTAGATCGCTCGGAAGGTCGGAGTCTACGGCCGCTGATAACGGGACCGGCTTCGCACCACGTGGCGAGCAGCTCGCCAGGATCATCGCCTATTCGGCGATCGACGAAGGTGAGACACGCCCGTTCGGCGATACCGGTATCCGTGCGCTGTTTGACGATGCCAGCGATCTGGGCCGCGCGCTGAACGGTGCTGCGCCAAATTCGCTGCTGGCGGCGAGTGACCAGGTTGGCCGCTTTATCGCCGAATATGCCGGGCTACTCGCCACGAGACAAATTCTCGACGCCAATGATGCGGAAGCCCATAAAGGCGTGCTCAGCTATGACAAAAACGCCCGATCAGGGAGTGAGACCTTGCTGCTCGATCTGCGCGACGCCACCTGGAGCATCGGCGATGACGGCTTGCACGCGATCGCAACCCGCAATGATCTGGTCCGTGCCTTTCTCGATCCCGCCGCGATCGGGCTGTCGCTCCTGGGCAAGATCACCAATTGGTATGCGCAGACCGTCACGTCGGGGTCAGGCAATGTCGTCCAGGACATCGACCGGATCGCGATCGCGGTCAGCCCCGACACCAAACTCGCCGTCGAACCCGGCGCAGGCGTGTTGCTCGCGGTTCTCAACGATGGCGGCAGCCGGATCAGCACGACCGCCGGGACGGACTTCGTCATCGCTGGCACAAACGACGATGATCTGAAGGGCGGCGGCGGCAGTGACATCCTGCTGGGCCAGGCCGGCAACGACACACTGAACGGTGGCGCGGGCGCCGATTTCCTGTGGGGCGGCGCCGGAGCCGACACGATCATCGGCGGCAGCGGCAATGATACGATCTATGGTGGTGATGCCGATCTGCGGATCGACGGCGGCAATGGCGCCGATCTGATCGTCATCGCGCATGAGGGTGAACCCGACCTCTTTGCCCTTTTCCACACCACCACGATCATTGGCGGCGCTGGCCACGACAAGATCACCATTGAAGCAGCAACCGTTGGCGATATCCGGATCACCGGCGGCCATGGCAACGACCTGATCGAGATCAAGTCGGCCACCAATGTATCGCTAGACTTTGCGGCCGGTGACGGGCGCGACCTGGTGACGCTTGGCGCCGATGTGTTTGCGCCCTTCATCAATCTGGTCGGCATCGCGCCTTCGGCAATCAGTTACCGGTTCGACGTGCAGGGAACCCCCGAATATCGCGGCCGGGTGCTGGACGGCGTGGCGGCTGAATGGCAGGTTACGGGTGATGTGCTGATCAAGATCGCCGGTGGCGGATCGATCGTCATCAAGGGCGCGACGGCCCGGATAGCCTATCACACGGTTGGCGATCCTGAAGGCCCGCAATTCTGGCCCGGTGAACATACCAGCCAGGTGCTTGGATTCTCGCTGGGCGTCGGCATCCTCGCGGACGGCCAAGCCCAATATGTCCATGCCGAGCGCTACAACACCAGCAGCGCGTTCAACACCCCGCTGAACTTCTCGCTCGGCAGCATCGGCGCGCAATATTATTCAGCGGCAACTGATTTCGACGCTGCGCACGCCGCCGCACCGCAGCTTGCCGCGCTCGGCGCATCTGCCGCAACGGCTTCTCCGGAAGCGTCGCTCGCCGCAAAGGACACCATCTTTGCCCTGTCGCAGCTCGGCACATCAGCAGATCTGTCCGACCCCGAATTTTCAGCGATGGACGATTTCGCCGATCTCCTCGATCAGTCTTCGGATTCGATCAATTTTGACTTCGGCACCGACGATTCCGATTTCTCCCATATCGGCCATGGCGCCCTGTTGCCCGAATCGCCTGCCGGCATGACCAGCGCCGCCATGTTCACGGGCTCTGGCTTCGATCTTCTGGTGCCCGATCACGCTGGTTTTGCGCTGGCGTAAAGGCATCATGCACCGGACCGGGATGTCCGACGACGCCTGCTGCTCAGGCCGCCAGCAGTCCCACCGCCCCGCCCAGATCTACAGACACCAGCCGACTGACCCCCTGTTCGATCATGGTCACGCCGAACAGCCGGTGCATGCGGCTCATCGTGACCGCATTGTGGGTGACGATCAGATAGCGGGTGCGCGTTTCGCGGGTCATCGCGTCGAGCAGGTCGCAGAAGCGCTCGATATTGGCGTCGTCCAGCGGGGCATCGACTTCGTCGAGCACGCAGATCGGCGCGGGGTTGGTGAGGAACAGGCCGAAGATCAGCGCGACCGCGGTCAGCGCCTGTTCGCCGCCCGACAATAATGTCAGCGATTGTAGCTTCTTGCCGGGGGGTTGGGCCATGATCTCCAACCCGGCCTCCAGCGGATCGTCTGAATCGATCATTTCAAGATGCGCCTGGCCGCCATTGAAGAGCGTGGTGAACAGCCGCCGGAAATGGCCGTCGACAGCCTGGAACGCGGCGAGCAGCCGCTGGCGCCCTTCACGGTTCAAGGTGCCGATCGAGCCGCGCAGCCGGTTGACCGCCTGGCCCAGCTCATCGCGCTCGGCGGCATTGCTGGCGCTGGCGGCCTCAAGCTCGGCAAGTTCGGTATCGGCGACCAAATTGACCGGGCCGATCCGCTCACGCTCGATCGACAGCCGCTCATGCCGGGCGGATTCATCGGCCGGGGTGCGGATCTCATCGGTCTTGAAGCCGACGCGCTCGGGCAGCACTGGCGGCGGGCATTCAAAACGTTCGCCCGACAGGCGGCCCATTTCGACCCGGCGCAGTTCCTGATTTTCCGCGCGGGCGGCGGCGCCGGCCCGGGTTTCGCGCGCTTGGGACAGCGCCTCGGCAGCCTGGCGCGCGACCGCCTCGGTCTCGCGCAGCAGCGCCTCGCCGGCCTGTTCGGCGGCAAGTGCGGCCTCAGCATCAGTGCGCGCCGCATGATGGGTAGCCTCGCCTTCCGCGATCTGGCGATCGAGGATGGCGGGGCGTGCGGCGAGGATCGCGGCTTCCTCCGCGAGGTGCTCTGCGCGTTTGGCCATGTCGGCGATCCGCCGCGCCGCCTCGCCAGCGCGCGCGCGCCAGCTTTTGGCATCGGCCTGGCCGACGGCGATTCGCTCGCGGTCTGCCGCCAGATCGCGATCGAGCGCGGCACGATCGGCACGCGCCTGTGCGACTGCCGTCCGCCGTGCCTCTGCCTCGCGCTGCAGGGTGGCGACGCGGTCGCGCGTGGCGCTGCCATCGGGCAGGCTGGCGAGATGGGCCTCGGCGCGACCAACGTCGCCCGCAGCCTCTTCCTGATCGGCGGCGATCCGCCGGCCGCGGCTGTCGAGGTCGGCGCGCTGCGCCTCGATCCGTTCGATTGCCGAGGCGGCGCGATCCTCGGCCCGCAGCGCGTCGCGCCCGCTTGCCTCGGCGACTTCGAGCAGTCGTCGGGCCTCGCTCGCCGTGCGGCGGGAATTGCCAATCGCTGCGTCAATCCGGGCCAGCTCGGCGTCGCTCGCCTCAACAGCGCGCACGGCGGCACCGCGCGACGCCTCAAGCGCGCGGAGCCGGTTCATCCGTTCGAGCCGCTCGGCCGCCGCGGCGCCGCCCGATTTGGCGACATAGCCGTCCCAGCGCCGCAGCACGCCGGCCAGCGTTACCAGCCTTTGGCCGACCGCCAGCGGCTGGCCGCCATCGCTTTGCGCCACCAATATCTGGGCGAGCCGGCGCGCGAGCGCGGGAGGAGCGGCAACATGGCGGGCAAGCGGCACAAGATCGGCGGGCGCTGCCGGATCGGTGTCGATCGCTGCAGCCCCGCCCCAAAAATGCGCCGCTGCCGGATCGAGCCCGGCTTCAAGATCATCGCCCAATGCCGCTGCCAGCGCGCGTTCATAGCCGGGATCGGGACGAAGCTGATCGAGCACGCGATCCTTGCCTGTGCTGCGCGTCGCCTTGGCCAGCGCGGCACTTTCGCTGTCGATCGCGGCGAGTTCGGCATGGGCGGTGGCACGCGCCGATTGGGCGCGATCGCGCGACTCGATCGCGGCGCGTTCGGCGGCATCGGCACCGGCGAGCGCACTGCGTGCCGCCTCGGCATGACGCTGCGCCTGATCGCGCGCCACGGCCGCTGCCTGGCGCTGGGCCTGGAGCGGTGCATCGTCGCTGAGGGCACTTGCCTCAGCCTGCACCCGGGCGGCGTCACGACTGGCGCGGTCGAGCCGGGTACGTGCCGCCGCCAGCGCTGCCTGCGCCACCCGCGATTCAGCGGCTTCGCTGGCCTGCGCGGCAAGCGCCTGGGCAAGCGCGACTTCGGCATCGCGCGCCTGCCCTTCGGCATCGGCGAGCAGCCGCTCGAGCGCGGGCTGGCGGGTAATGGCTTCGGCGATCCGCGCCTCAAGTGCCTTGCCCTCCGCCGCCAGCCGCGCCAGCGCCTCAGCAGCGTCATGCGCGAGCGCGCCTTCGCGGTCGCGATCGGCAAGGATGCGGGCTTGGGCTTCGGCGAGTTCGGTGATGCGGCGATCGACGGTCGCGCGCTCGGTGCGCAAGGTGGCGAGGCTGTGGCCTGCCTCGCTCGCCCGGTCGCGCGCGGCCAGCGAGGTGGCGCGCGCTACCGCCAGCCGATCGGTCGCCGCCATCTGATGTGCCGCCGCCGCGCGTTGCGCCTCGGCCGCTTCGGCGACGCGCGCTTCGGCCTCGCTCGCCTCGGCGCGGGCGAGATCGGCGGCGGCGGCGGCATCGCGCCAGCGCGCAAAGATCATCCGCGCCTCGGCGACGCGAATCTGATCGGACAGCGCCCGATAACGCTCGGCCTGCTTGGCCTGGCGGCGCAGCGCAGCAGCGCGCGCTTCCTGATCGACGATCACCTCATCGAGCCGGGTGAGATTGGCCTCGGTCGCGCGCAATTTCTGTTCAGCATCGCGGCGGCGGACGTGCAAGCCAGCGATCCCCGCCGCTTCTTCCAGCATCGCCCTGCGTTCGGCAGGCTTGGCGGCGATCACTGCGCTGATCCGTCCCTGGCTCACCAACGCCGGTGAATGCGCACCGGTTGCGGCATCGGCGAACAACAGCGAGACGTCCTTGGCGCGCACATCGCGGCCGTTGATGCGATAGGCGGAGCCCGCCCCACGCTCGATTCGGCGAACGATTTCGGTCTCGTCTCCCTCCTGCCCAGTATCGCCCGCACTATCCAGCAGGATCGACACCTCGGCAAAATCCCGCTGCGGCCGGGTGGCGGTGCCGGCGAAGATCACGTCTTCCATGCCGGCACCACGCATCGATTTGGCGCTGTTTTCGCCCATCGTCCAGCGCAGCGCTTCGAGCAGGTTTGATTTGCCGCAGCCATTGGGGCCGACGATTCCGGTCAGGCCGGGTTCGATCCGAAGATCCGCTGGATCGACGAAGCTTTTGAACCCGGTCAGCCGAAGCCGCTTGATCTGCACCGAACCGCTGCCTCTCTCGTTAGGCGCCGGCCGCCTTGAGCGCGCGTTCCAGCCCGGCCCAATCAAGCACGCCGTCAACGACCTTGCCGTTGATGATGAAGGTTGGCGTGCCGCTGATCTTATATTGGGTATCGGCCTGTTGCAGATTGGTCGCGAGCCGCTCGATCGCAGCCTGATCGGCCAGGCAGGCCAGTGCCTTGCTCTCCGGCACGCCGCGCTGCTTGACGAAATCGATATAGCCAAGATTTTCGGCAAAATAGCGGGCAACCTCGGTCGGCGGCTTGCCTTGCAGCGCTTGGCCAGCTTCGGCCACCTGTTGCTCCTTGGCGAGCAGCGTCTCCTGGTTATGCATCATGTCATCGAGCATCGGGAAAAAGGCGGCGGGCTCGACGCAGTGGCCCAGCAGGATCGGGCCGATATCGAGCGGACCATGGACGGGAAAATCGCGGAACTCATAGGAAACCTTGCCGGCGGTAATCATGCCGGATTTCAGCGCTGGCAATCCTTCCACATCGAAGCGCGCACAGGTCGGGCAGGTGCGGGCGCCATATTCGACCAGCTTGATCGGCGCATCGGGATTGCCCATCCGCATGCCACCCTCCGGCGTTGCCGACACGACGTCGACCCAGGCGGTACCCGCCGGGGCAGGCGCGACAGCGGCGCTTTTCGTCGGTGCGACAACGGTGCTGTCTGTCCCCTTGTTACAGGCGACAAGCGCCAGGGCGGGCAGGACGGCGATCATGAGACGCAGCTTCATTACACGAGACTCCTTGGTCGTTTTGGCCGGGGGCTTTTGAGGAGATAGTGCCGGCCGGGGTCGGGGTGATCTTAGCGGGCTCCCTGGGCGCGGAGCAACGGCTCCACGGCCGCCCAAGTAAATTCGTCACGCTTCACGCCGTTGATGACGATTGACGGGGTCCCCTTGATCACCTTTCGCGCCGCATTGCCATTGGCGACAATGCTCGCGAGCAATTTCTCATCGGCGAAACAGGCATCGATCCGCGCCGGCGGCAGTCCACGCGCCAGCATCAGGTCGATCAGCCCGCTTGCCTGGGTACCAGCGCGAATCTGTTCGAGCGGCGTATCGAGCGCGAACCGTTTGGCATCGCGTTCCATGAACCCAAAGCCGAGCGGCAGCCATTCTGATTGGCGCGCAAACAACTCTTCTGCGGCGGTGGCAAAGCCAAGCCCGCCGGCACAGCGGACCAGGATGGTTGCGCCAAGATCGATCAGGTCACGCCCGATCGGCCGATATTCGATGGAGGTCGATCCTGATCGGATCAACTGGTCCTTGAGGACCGATTTCGACTCATTGGCAAACGCTGCGCAATGCGAACAGGTGAAGCTGAGATATTCGACCAGCTTCACCCGCGCCCGCGGATTGCCCAGGATGACATTGCCGGCCGGCGTGGTCGACACGGTCGTCGTCCAGTCGCGCTGGATCGGCGCACGGCTGGCAGCCGACTGCGTGGCTTGTTTGGTCGGCGGCTTGGGCAAGGTTTTGCCAGAATGCTTGGTCGGCGGCGCTGCCGACGCCATCGTCGCTGCCAGAATGCCGCCCAGGACCGCCACCACAACCTGCACCTTCATTCTTCGCGCTCCGGCGGTTCGATGATTGGCGGCCCGCGCGTGGCGGCGACGCCGGCGGCAAGGGCTTCCAGCACCGCCTTGAATTCGGGATCGGCGATCGCCCGCAAGCTATCGCCCAGTTCGATCGGCACCGGGCGGATCGACGGCGGCGCCTTGGCGACCCGGGGCGCGGGCACATCGCCCTGCCGGATCGCCACCCGGGCGATCGCTTCATAGCCGAAGAAGCGATTGACCCGCTCGATAATCTCGGGCGCGATATGCTGCATCATCGGGCCATGCGCGCCGCGGACCACCAGCGCCAGCGTGCCTTCGGCGCGCTTGCCGTGTGGGAATTTGATCGATTCGGGAGCCGAGACGGCGGCGTAGCGCGGGCCGACAATCTCTGCCCAGCGGCTAACGATTGAGCTTTGCACAAAGCCGAATCGGCGGAACGCCGCGCCGCCTACATCGGGGAGCAGGTCAGCGACCGCCCTGGCGGGGCCGCCGCGCCTGATTTCCGCCACCGGGGTGGCCTGCTTGGGACGGGGGGCGCGGACGCCGCTTTTGCTCATGCCGACTCTCATGCCATAGCGACGCGGTGAACGCCAAGGCCCGCAAACAGGACAGCATGGTCCCCACCCCAACCGATCCTGGCGCATATGGCAACGCGTTGCTCGACTGGTATGACGCCCATGCCCGCGATCTGCCCTGGCGCAGCAAGCCGGGCGTGGCCGCCGATCCCTATCGCGTCTGGCTTTCGGAAATCATGCTGCAGCAGACGACGGTGGCGACGGTGCGCCCGCGCTTTACCGAATTCGTCACGCGCTGGCCGAGCGTGGCGGCGCTTGCCGCCGCTGACGATGCCGATCTGATGGCAGCATGGGCGGGGCTTGGCTATTATGCGCGCGCCCGCAACCTGCTGTCCTGCGCCCGCGCGATCATGACAACGCATGGTGGCGCCTTCCCGGCCGATGAGGCGGCTTTGCGCCAGCTCCCGGGAATCGGCGATTATACCGCGGCTGCCATCGCCGCGATCGCCTTTGGCAAGCGCGCCGTGGTGGTGGACGGCAATGTCGAACGCGTCGTTGCCCGGCTGTTCGCCCTAGACACCCCCTTGCCCGCCGCCAAGCCGCTTGTTCGCGCACTGACCGACCGGATCACCCCGGTTGCGCGCGCCGGCGATTTTGCCCAGGCGATGATGGATCTGGGATCGAGCCTGTGCGGCCCACGTGCAACCCAGTGCCTGCTCTGCCCGCTGCGTGCGATGTGCAGCGCGACGGCGGCCGGCACACCCACCGCCTTTCCGGTCAAGCCGCCCAAAAGCGCCAAGCCGCAACGTTATGGCACCGTCTTCTGGCTCGAACAGGCAGGGCAGGTACTGCTCGTCCGCCGCCCCGACAAGGGGTTGCTCGGCGGGATGCGGGCGCTGCCGACCGGGCCATGGACCGATGTGGCGCCCGGACTCGAAGGCGCCCCGGGCGCGGCGATCGACTGGCAGATCGGGCCCGAACGCGCTGTTCATCTCTTTACGCATTTCAGCCTTGAACTCGCGCTTGCGGTTGGCCGCGTCGAGGGGCATTCAGCGCCGGCGGGGGGCGAATGGTGGGCGATTGAGTCGCTCGATTCGGCCGGACTGCCGACCGTGTTCGCCAAGGTAGCGCGGTTAGGACATTGAGATGATGGAGATGTGCATGGCGACCAAGATACGGACCCTCGCCCTCAGCAGCGCATTACTGGCGTTGTCGGCCGGCGGCGCCCTGGCTGGCCAGGCGCAACACCAGCCGATGCCGATGGCGATCGAGGCTGCTGCGCTGCCGCAATCGACCGCGTTAATCGACAGCTATCCTGCCACCGACAAGACACCCGGCATTGTTGCGGTCGTCGGTCGCGGTGACGGCCCTTCGACCGTTCTCGCTGCCGGCAAGCTCGCCGCCGAGGATGGTGCCGCCAAGGTTGACGCCGATTCGCTGTGGCGGGTTTATTCGATGACCAAGCCGATCACCGCGATGGCGGCGATGATCCTGATCGAAGAGGGCAAGATCAAGCTCGATCAGCCGGTGTCGGATTTCATCCCCGCGTTCAAAAGCATGACCGTTTTGGTGGATCCGACCAAGGACCTGACGGCGCGCCCTGCCACCCGCCCGATCACGATCCGCAACCTGCTGACCCACACCGCCGGGCTTGGATATACGATCATCACCACCGGTCCCCTGCTCAAGGAATATGAGCGGCAGGGCATCACCCCCTTCACCGCCAATGCCCAGATCGAGGCGCAAATGCGGCTGGTCCGCCCCAAGACGCTCGAGGAGTTCGCCAACCGCGTCGCGGGCCTGCCACTGATCGCTGATCCCGGCACCAAATGGAGCTATTCAATCGGCCTCGACGTGCTGGGCCGGGTGATCGAAGTCGCCAGCGGCATGAAATTCGATGCGTTCCTGCAAAAGCGGATTTTCACGCCGCTGAAGATGCACTCCACCTATTTCACCGTGCCCGCCAACGACGCCAAGCGCCTCGCTACCGGCTATACCTGGATCGGCGCGAACCGCGTGCCGCTCGATCCGGGCGCGACATCGGTGTTCCTCCAGCCGCCCAGCTTTCCCTATGGCGGTGCCGGGCTGGTGATGTCGGCGCATGATTATGATCGCTTCCTCCACATGCTGCAGGATGGCGGCACATTGGACGGCGTGCGGATCCTCAAGCCGGCGACCGTCGCGCTCGCCATGTCGAACCTGCTGCCCGAAGGCGTCACCTATGGCGGCGCAGTCGCCAATACCGGCGGCGCGACGGGGCAATCGCAGGGCTTTGGCGCCGGCGGGTCGGTCTATCTGGTCGACATCCCCGGTGGCCCGTCAAAAGGCACCTATGGCTGGGGCGGTGCCGCCGGCACAATCGCCTGGGTCGATCCGGTTCGCCATGTCCGGGCGACGGTGATGGTCAATTACCTGCCGGGCGAAAAATGGCCGTTACGCAAGGATTTCACCAAGGCCTTTTACGCCGATCTCGCGCAATAATGGCCCCCGGTTTCACGGGCGGCCTGCTCGATCGCGCCGATCGCCTGCGTCAGGATGAAGCCGCGCTCGCGGCCGCGACGAGCAACTGGCGCGCGCGCGTCCTGAAGCTCGACAATTTCGAGCCAGAATTGACGGCGGAAGGTCTGCTTGGCTGGACCAGCATGGCCGATCTGCCCGATGAAGCCGAGTTGGTGTTGCTCGGCCTCGACGGTGATCGCCCGCATTTCGCCGCCTATCTGCCCGGCATGAAGGCACCGGCCGGTCGATCGATGCGGTTGTTTGCGATGCTCGATCGGTTCGCGCCGGGCGAGGCAGCCACCTATGCGGCGGCGCGCAGCGTGCTCGACTGGCATAGCCGCCACCAGTTCTGCGCCAATTGCGGGACCCAGACCGCGATGTTCCGTGCCGGCTGGGCGCGCAAATGCGGCCAGTGCCAGACCGAACATTTCCCGCGGGTCGACCCCGTCGTCATCATGATCGCCGAGCATCAGGGCCGCGCCTTGCTCGGCCGCGGCCCCGGCTGGCCGGCCGGGCGTTATTCAGCGCTGGCCGGCTTTCTCGAGCCAGGCGAATCGATGGAAGAAGCCGTCGCGCGCGAGATTTTCGAGGAAGCGGGCGTGCGCGTCGCCAATGTGCGGTACATCGCGAGCCAGCCCTGGCCTTTCCCCTCATCGCTGATGATGGCCTGCATCGCCGAGGCGGAGGACGATGCGCTGACCGTCGACACCAATGAGCTGGAAGACGCGATCTGGGTGGAGCGTAATGTTGTCCGCGCTGTGCTGGCCGGCGAACCCGGCCCCTTCCTGCCGCCCCCACCCTATGCCATCGCGCACACGCTGCTGACAGCCTGGGCTGCGGCATAATCTGAGCGACCGCTGCGCCTTGGCGCTAAGGACGCCAGCTTATCCGCGCTTGCGCGCCTGCTTGTAAGTCCCCAGCAGCCGCAGCCATTTCGAATGGAAGCCAAGCTCCTCAAGCGCGCGGTCGACCGCCGGATCGCCGGGCTTGCCGACAATATCGGCGTAGAATTCGCTTGCGGCAAAACTGCCGCCGCGCTGATAGCTTTCCAGCTTGGTGATGTTGACGCCATTGGTCGCAAAGCCGCCGAGCGCCTTGTACAGTGCAGCCGGGACGTTACGCACTTCGAAAATCAGCGTCGTCATGAACGGGCCTTCGCCCTCGACCGGCCGGCCCGCCCGCGCCAGCACAACGAAGCGCGTCATATTATGATCGGCATCGGCGATATCCTGGGCGAGCAGATTGAGCCCATAGATCGCCGCCGCACCCGGTGGGGCCAGCGCCGCCAGCCCGGGCTCGCCACGTGCCGCCACCATGGCTGCTGCGCCGGCCGTGTCGGGATAGGCGACCGGCGCGATGCCATGTTCACGTAGCCAATGACGGCACTGGCCGAGCGCCTGCGGGTGGCTCATCGCCTCGCGGACCTGCTCGCGACTACCGACTCCCATCAGCGCGTGACGAATCGGCAAGAAATGCTCACCAGTGATCACCAGACCCGATTCGGGTAACAGGAAATGCATGTCCGCGACCCGGCCATGGAGCGAATTTTCGATCGGAATGATCGCGCAATCGGCGCGTCCGTCCTGCACCGCTTCGATCGCATCGGCGAAATCAAAGCAAGGCACCGGCAGCCCGTCAGGAAAGGCCTGAACCGCTGCCACATGGGAGTTTGCGCCCGGCGCGCCCTGAAAGGCGACGGCCCGATCGGGATGCGCGGCGGCCAGGGCGATCATTGACGCCACGATCGGGCGGGCGGGGGCTGCGAAATTTTCCATGATGGCCGCGCCTATCGAGACGCACGCGTCGCGGCAAGCGTGCTTGCGGTGCTGCACTTGCGAACCTAAAGGGGGGCCACTTTCAAAAATCCCACCTTCAAGATCGAGGCGTGACCCCAAGATGGATATTCGGACCAATACGATTGCAGGATGGATTCTGGCGGCGGTGCTCGTGGCGCTGGGCCTGGGCAATATCAGCCACCTGTATTTCAAGGCCGAACCGCTCGAAAAGCCGGGCTATCCGATTGAAGGCGCCGTCGAAGCCGGCGCTGCCGGCCCCGCCGCGCCCGAAGTGCCAATCGAAGTGATGATGGCCAGCGCCGATGTGTCGAAGGGCGCAGAGGTGTTCAAGAAGTGCGCGTCGTGCCACACGATCACGCAGGGCGGCGCCAACGGCATTGGCCCGAACCTCTGGGCAACCGTTGGCGAAGCGATCGCGGTCGGCAAGGCCGGCTATGCCTTTTCCGACGCGCTGAAGGCCAAGGGCGGCAAATGGGATTTCGCCACGCTCAACGAATGGATCACCAATCCGCGCAAATTCGCATCGGGCACCAAGATGAGCTTTGCCGGCCTCGCCGATCCAGCGGCCCGCGCCAACGTCATCGCCTATCTTAACGCACAGGGCTCCAACATCCCGCTGCCACCGGTGCCGGCTGCCGCGGCTGCCAACACGCTGACCACGCCGAACGATCCCCCGCTCGACGGCAATGCAGCGGCGCCGGCCAATGCAGCGGCGCCGGTGGCGTCGAAGTAAGGAACAAGGCGCTCCTCAACCGCCCGAATGGCTATTAGTCGCTATCCGGGTTGTTGCGGTAGAACGCACGGACCACGTCCCACGCCTCTTCGGCGGTTTCAACAAAGGTGAAGATGCTGAGGTCGCGGGCGGAAACAACGCCTTCTTCGACCAGCGCTTCGAAATTGACGACCCGGTTCCAGAACGCGCGGCCGAACAGCAGCACCGGGATCGGCTTGATCTTGCCGGTCTGGATCAAGGTCAGTAGCTCGAACAGCTCGTCAAACGTCCCAAAGCCGCCCGGAAATGCCGCCAGCGCGCGGGCGTGGAGCAGGAAGTGCATCTTGCGCAGCGCGAAATAGTGGAACTGCAGGCTCAGTGACGGCGTCACATAGGGGTTGGGCGCCTGCTCGTGCGGCAGGACGATGTTGAGTCCGATCGATTCGGCGCCGACATCGGCTGCGCCGCGATTGGCCGCTTCCATGATCGATGGCCCGCCGCCCGAACAGACAACGAATTGGCGCATGCCATTCTCGTCATCCGGGCATTTGCTGACGAGCCGGGCGAGATCGCGGGCGACGTCGTAATATTTTGATTTGGCGACCAGGCTTTCGGCGATGCGGCGCGCCTGTTCGCCTTCGGCGCGGTCGAGCAGGGCCTGGGCATGGCTCGGCTCGGGGATGCGGGCCGAGCCGTAAAAGACGAAGGTCGATCCGATATTGGCTTCCTGGAACACCAATTCGGGCTTGAGCAGCTCAAGCTGGAAACGCACCGGCCGCAAATCTTCCCGCAGCAGGAAGTCCATGTCCTGAAAGGCAAGTTTGTAGGACGGATCCTGGGTTTGCGGGGTGGATACCTGGCCTTTGGCCGTTTCGGCATCCTGGGCGGCTGGCGCGAAGACGCGGGCGGGTACTTTTGGGTCTGTCATGGGTCCGCCCTAACCCAAAGTCGCCTCAGCGGCAAAACCCGGCATGATCATCCTCAAGATGCAGGTGATCACGATGCGCCGCGTTGTAATCAGGGCTCAAAACCGTGCCAAATCGTCGGCAGGCCGAGCGGTGGATGGCGGCGAGAAAGCGGCGCTCGTCGGCATCAACCGATTGCCAGCCGGCCTCAATCGTCACGCGGCGACCATCCGCCAGCACAAAGCCGGCCACGTCGACGGCGTTGGCAATGGCATGGCCCGATCGCCGCCCGGCCGAAGCCGGATTGCCGATGACATTCCGGCACGCATAGCTGCCATAGGTTTCGATCCGGACGAGATCGCTACCCAGTATCTGCCGTGCCGCCGGGGCAACGGCGTTGCGCGCCCAGCCCGAAAAGGCAAGCGCCTGCCCGCAGCGCATCGCCTTCAGCCCGGTGACCGGTACACCGATATTGGTCAGTTGCACCGCGCCAACAATAGTGCAGCCGCCACCGAAATTCTGATCGGGCAGCGGTATGTAGCCGATCCGGTCGCGATTGAGCTCAGCGAGACAGGCCGATGTCTCGCGGCTCGAGGGAAATGCCGACATTGCGGGCCGATTTGCAGCGGGTCGCGGCGGCGGCCGATCATCACCGCCAAGCTGGCAGCCGGCCAAAGGCAAAAACAGCATCAGTGCAAGGCGCCGCATAACCGATCGTTAAAGCGCGCCGGCCCTTCGAGCCAATGATTTTGCGCTGCGCTGCACACGGATTTTATTGACAGCGGCGCACGCATCGCTAGGGCCGTCGACGGGCCACGCGGTCCCAACGCCGCGCGTGCTCTCTGTGAGGAGAGACTAAATGACTGATAAGACTGCGCTTGACGCCACAATTGCGCCTGCGAAACCCCATACCAAACCTGCCCGTCCATTTTTCTCGTCGGGCCCGTGCGCCAAACCGCCGGGCTGGGACGCCAGCAAACTTGCGACCGAGTCGCTTGGCCGCTCGCACCGCTCGAAAATCGGTAAGGCGCGATTGCAGCACGCGATAGACCTGACCCGCAAGATTCTGGGCGTTCCCGATACGCACCGCATCGGCATCGTGCCCGCTTCCGACACCGGCGCCTATGAAATGGCGATGTGGACGATGCTCGGGGCGCGGCCCGTCACTACGCTCGCCTGGGAAAGCTTCGGCGAAGGCTGGGTGACCGATGCGGTCAAGCAGCTGAAGCTCGATCCTACCGTGATCCGCGCCGATTATGGCCAGCTGCCCGATCTGCACGCAGTTGATTGGTCGACCGACGTGCTATTCACCTGGAACGGCACCACGAGTGGCGTGCGCGTGCCGAATGGCGACTGGATCGCTGACGACCGCGAAGGGCTGAGCGTCAACGACGCGACGTCGGCGGTGTTCGCCTATGGCATGCCGTGGGACAAGCTCGATGTGACGACCTTCTCCTGGCAAAAGGTGCTGGGCGGCGAGGGCGCGCACGGCGTGATCATCCTCGGCCCCCGCGCGGTCGAGCGGCTGACCAGCTACACCCCCGCCTGGCCGCTGCCGAAGATTTTCCGGTTGGTATCAAAGGGCGCGCTTGCTGAGGGCGTGTTCAAGGGCGAGACGATCAACACCCCGTCGATGCTGGCGGTGGAAGACGTCATTTTCGCGCTGGAATGGGCGGAAAGCGTCGGCGGCCTTGCCGGGCTGATGGCCCGCTCGGATGCCAATGCCGCAGCACTCGATAAAATTGTTGAAGACCGTTCGTGGCTCGGCCATCTCGCCGCCGATCCGGCGTCGCGCTCGAAGACCAGCGTTTGCTTGACGGTCGCAGGGTCGGATGAAGCCTTCATCAAGACAATGGCCGGTGCGCTCGAAAAAGAAGGCGCGGCGTTCGACGTGGCGGGCTATCGCGACGCGCCGCCGGGCCTGCGCATCTGGTGCGGCGCGACCGTCGATACCGCCGATATCGTGGCACTCGGACCCTGGCTCGACTGGGCCTATGCGGCCGCGAAGGCGGCTTAACTCCACCTGTGCTCCGGCGGAGGCCGGAGCCTTGGCCGCAGGCGTCTCGCGGTCGATCCAGCGCTCCGGCCTTCGCCGGAGCACAGCATTCTCCGAAAGGATACTCCCATGCCCAAAGTCCTCATCTCCGACAAAATGGACCCCAACGCCGCCGCCATCTTCCGTGCACGCGGCGTCGAGGTCGACGAAATCACCGGCCAGACGCCCGAAGAGCTGATGGCGATCATCGGCCAATATGACGGCCTCGCCATCCGCAGCTCGACCAAGGTCACCAAGGCGATCCTCGAGCACGCGACCAATTTGAAGGTGATCGGTCGCGCCGGGATCGGTGTCGACAATGTCGATATCCCTGCCGCCTCGGCCAAGGGCGTGGTCGTCATGAACACCCCGTTCGGCAATTCGATCACCACCGCCGAGCACGCCATCGCGCTGATGTTCGCGCTGGCGCGGCAATTGCCCGAGGCCGATGCCAGCACCCAGGCCGGCAAGTGGGAAAAGAACCGCTTCATGGGCGTCGAGCTGACCAGCAAGACGCTGGGCCTGATCGGGGCGGGCAATATCGGCTCGATCGTGGCGGACCGTGCGCTGGGCCTGAAGATGAAGGTGATCGCCTATGATCCCTTCCTCACCCCGGAGCGCGCGCTGGAAATGGGCGTCGAGAAGGTGACGCTCGACGATCTGCTCGCGCGCGCCGATTTCATCACGCTGCACACGCCGCTGACCGACCAGACCCGCAATATCCTGTCCGAGGAAAACCTCGCCAAGACCAAGAAGGGCGTTCGCATCATCAACTGCGCGCGTGGCGGGCTGATCGATGAGGCAGCGCTCAAGGCGGGCCTCGATTCGGGGCATATCGGCGGCGCCGCGCTCGACGTGTTCCAGACCGAACCGGCCAAGGAGTCGCCGCTGTTCGGGACGCCCGGCTTTGTTTCGACCCCGCATCTGGGTGCCTCGACCACCGAGGCGCAGGTCAATGTGGCGCTTCAGGTCGCCGAGCAGATGGCCGATTTCCTGGTCACCGGCGGCATTACCAACGCGCTCAACGTTCCCTCGCTTTCGGCCGAGGAAGCGCCCAAGCTGAAGCCATATATGACGCTTGCCGAAAAGCTCGGCTCGCTGGTCGGCCAGCTGGCGCACGGCGCGCTGTCGGGGATTTCGGTCGAGGTCGAAGGCGCCGCCGCGCAGCTCAACCAGAAGCCGATTACGTCGGCGGTGCTTGCGGGCATGATGCGGGTGCATTCGGACATCGTGAACATGGTCAACGCGCCTTTCCTCGCCAAGGAACGCGGCATTGATGTCCGCGAAATCCGCCATGACCGCGAGGGCGATTACCACACGATGGTGCGTGTGACGGTGAAGACCGACGCGGGCGACAAATCGGTCGCTGGCACGCTGTTCGGCGACGCCGCCCCGCGGCTGGTCGAGCTGTTCGGCATCAAGGTCGAGGCCGACCTGGCCGGGCACATGCTCTATGTCGTCAACGAGGATGCGCCTGGGTTCATCGGTCGCTTGGGCACCACGCTTGGCGAATCGGGCGTCAACATCGGCACCTTCCACCTCGGCCGCCGCTCGGCCGGGGGCGAGGCGATCGTGCTGCTGTCGCTCGACGAAGCCGTAACGCCCGCGCTCATCGCCAATGTCCGCGCGCTGCCGGGGGTGAAAACGGTGATGGGATTGAGCTTCTGACATGGCTAACTAGCCCTCTCCCCTCCGGGGAGAGGGTTGGGAGAGGGGTCGTGCAACAAGATCCGCTGCTTTTGGATAGAGCAAAGGCGATGCGCCGAGCGCCCTCGCCAATCGAACAGAAACTCTGGTTCGAACTTCGCGCGAGGCGCTTCAGCGGTATAAAATTCTCTCGCCAAGTTGTCGTCGGTCGATACATTATGGATTTTGTTTGTCGTTCTCAAAAGCTGGTGATCGAGCTTGACGGCGACACGCACGCAGGCAACGAGGCCTATGATGAATTGCGATCGAGCTGGCTTGAATCCAAAGGATATAGTGTGATCCGGTTCACCAATAGTGATGTTTCCAGCAACTTAGAGGGTGTCTTGACCGCCATCAGCCTTGCGCTTGCGGCGCCCCTCTCCCAACCCTCTCCCCAAAGGGGAGAGGGCTTTAAGTGACGCTCTCCCTCCTTCCCGAAGGCTTTCACGATCGCCTGCCGCCGTTCGCCGATGTGGCAGCGCGGCTGGAGGCGCGCGTGATGGAAGCCGCGTTCGCGCATGGCTATGAGCGGATCGATCCGCCGCTGGTCGAGTTCTTCGAAGGGCTCGCCCAGCGGCTAAAGGCATCGCGGACGATCGATGCGGTTCGCTATGTCGATCCGGTGTCGCAGCGCACGCTGGCGATCCGGCCCGACATGACCGCGCAGGTTGGGCGGATCGCCGCAACGCGCATGGCGCACCACCCGCGCCCGGTACGACTGAGCTATGCCGGGCCGGTGGTGAAGCTGCGCGCCGCCGAACTCGCGCCCGAACGCGAACAGCGCCAGATGGGGTGCGAGCTGATCGGGCTCGACAGCGTGGCGGCGGCCAGGGAAATCGCCGGCGTGGCGGTGGAAGCGCTCACAGCGGCGGGCGTTGCCGACATTTCGATCGATTTCACCCTGCCCGATCTGGTCGACATTTTGGCAGCGGGGCCCTTCCCGGTCGCGTCTGACAAGATCGCGGCCTTGAAGGATCGGCTCGATGCCAAGGATGCCGCAGCCGTCGCGGCAATCGCCCCGGCCTATCTGCCGCTGATCGAGGCAGCGGGCCCGTTCGAGGCGGCGCATGACCGGCTCTGCGCCTTTGATGCCGGCGGGGCGCTGACGTCGCGGCTCGACGGTCTCTGGGCGATCGCCGAAAGCCTGAAGGGCAAGGTCGCGCTCACACTTGATCCGACCGAGCGGCACGGCTTCGAATATCAGAGCTGGATTGGCTTTTCGATCTTTGCCGGCGGCGTTCGCGGCGAAATCGGCAGGGGCGGCAGCTACACTGTGATGCATGAGGATGGCCGCGAGGAGCCGGCGATCGGCTTTTCGCTCTATGCCGACGCTATTGTCAATGGCGGCTTCGCGCCGACCCAGCGACGGCGGTTGTTCGTGCCGATCGGCAGCGATCCGGCGCTGGCGGCGCGGATGCGCGGCGAGGGCTGGGTAACGGTGGCGGCACTCGACGATGGCGACACGCCTGCAGCGCAGCTTTGTACGCATATTTTAATGGCAGGCGGGCCGCGGCAACTCTAGGGATACTCCCATCCCCTCACCGTTCGTGTCGTGCGAAGTCGATACACCTTGGCGCAGCGCATAAGGCATGTCACTCGACGGCGCTCGGGATGAACGGCGGTCGGGAACACGACCATAATCATGAACGGGCAGGCGAATTGGCAAACGTAGCAGTAATCGGCGCCCAATGGGGCGATGAAGGCAAGGGCAAGATCGTCGACTGGCTTGCCGAGCGCGCCGATGTCGTCGTGCGCTTTCAGGGCGGGCACAATGCCGGGCATACGCTCGTCGTTGGCAATATGGTTTACAAGCTTTCGCTGCTGCCCTCGGGCATTGTCCGCGGCACGCCCAGCGTCATCGGCAACGGCGTCGTGCTCGATCCCTGGGCGCTCAAGGCCGAAGTGGAAAAGCTGCGCGGCCAGGGCGTTACGATCACGCCTGACACGTTGATGGTCGCGGATAATTGCGCGCTGATCCTGCCCTTTCACCGCGATCTTGATGCACTGCGCGAAGATGCCAGCGGCGACGGCAAGATCGGCACGACGCGACGCGGAATCGGCCCGGCCTATGAGGACAAGGTCGGCCGGCGCGCGATCCGGGTGTGCGACCTCGCCCATCTCGATGACCTTGGGCCCCAGATGGACCGGCTGACTGCGCATCATGATGCGCTGCGCGCCGGTTTTGGCGAGCCGCCGATCGATCGGGCCGCGCTGATCGAGCAATTGCGCGGGATTGCCGCCTTCGTGCTGCCCTATGCGCAACCCGTCTGGCGGATGCTGGGCGAGGCGCGGTCCGCCGGCAAGCGTATCCTGTTCGAAGGCGCGCAGGGCGTGCTGCTCGATGTCGATCATGGCACCTATCCCTTCGTCACCTCATCGAACACGATCGCGGGCACGGCCGCGGGCGGATCGGGGCTGGGGCCAAGCGCGGTCGGCTTCGTGCTCGGCATCGCCAAGGCCTATACGACGCGGGTAGGCAGCGGCCCCTTCCCGACCGAACTGGCGGATGCGACCGGCGAGCGGCTCGGCGAGCGCGGCCATGAATTCGGCACCGTCACCGGCCGCAAGCGGCGCTGCGGCTGGTTCGATGCGGTGCTGGTGCGGCAGTCGGCGGCGGTCGGCGGAATCACCGGCATTGCGCTGACCAAGATCGACGTCCTCGACGGGTTTGACGAAGTGAAGATCTGCACCGGTTACCGGCTGAACGGCACCGAGCTGGATTATTTCCCGGCGCATTATGCCGATCAGGCGGCCGTCGAGCCGATCTACGAAACGCTACCCGGCTGGCACGAATCGACCGCCGGTGCGCGCAGCTGGGCCGATCTGCCGGCAGCGGCGATCAAATATATCAAGCGCATCGAAGAACTGATCCGCTGCCCGGTGGCCCTGGTCTCCACCAGTCCCGAACGCGACGACACGATCCTGGTCCGCGATCCGTTCGCAGACTGATCAGCCCATTTGTCCCCGGTGGCGCAGCTTGTGGTCCGCCAGCACAAGCGCGACCATTGCCTCAACCACTGGTGCCCCGCGGATGCCGACACAGGGGTCGTGGCGGCCCTTGGTCATGATCTCGGTAGCGTTGCCCTCGCGGTCGATTGTCTCGACGGGGGTGAGGATCGAGCTGGTCGGCTTGAACGCGACGCGCACCAGCACCGGCTGGCCAGTGGAAATGCCGCCCGCAATGCCGCCCGCATGATTTGTCAGGAATTCCGGACCGTCCGCGCCGGGGCGCATCGCATCGGCATTGTCTTCACCACGCAACCGTCCGGCGCTGAAACCGTCGCCGATCTCGACGCCCTTGACCGCGTTGATGCTCATGCAGGCGCTTGCCAGATCGGCGTCGAGCTTGGCGTAAAGCGGTGCGCCCCAACCGGCGGGCACGCCGGTGGCCTCGCACGCAATCACTGCGCCAAGCGAGGACCCTGCCTTGCGCGCGTCATCGACCAGTTTTTCCCAGCGTGCCGCGGCAACGGCGTCGGGGCAGAAGAACGGGTTCTGGTCGATCTGCGCCAAATCGAAATTGGCGGGGTCGATGGCATCGCCACCGATCGCCTCGACCCAGGCCGTGATCGTCACCTCGTGGATCACCAGCCGCGCGACCGCACCCGCCGCCACCCGCATCGCCGTTTCGCGCGCCGAGGATCGCCCACCGCCGCGATAATCGCGAAAGCCATATTTCGCGTCGTACGCATAATCGGCATGGCCGGGGCGATAGGCCTTGGCGACATCCGAATAATCCTTGGAGCGCTGGTCGACATTGTCGATCATCAGGCTGATCGGTGTCCCCGTCGTCTTCCCCTCGAACACGCCGGAGAGGATGCGCACCACATCGGGCTCCTGCCGCTGCGTGGTGAAGCGCGAGGTGCCCGGACGGCGCTTGTCGAGGAAAGGCTGAATATCGGCCTCGCTCAGCGCCAGTCCCGGCGGGCAGCCATCAACGACCGCGCCGATGGCAGGCCCGTGCGACTCGCCCCAGGTGGTAAAGCGGAAGAGGTGGCCGAAGCTGTTGTGGCTCATAATCTATTCCCGCAGCGAGTCAGCGGTGACCCAGCGTCCACGCTTGTTTCTAACAAACCAAAACCGCCATCCGTTTAGCTGATAGCCCGCTGTGGCGACCCCGGCGGGAGAGAGCCCACCATAAACTTTGCCGTCGACCATAACGCCGTTGCGCACAATCTTTGCTTTAGCGATCCGCCCATCCCTAAAGGCGTGTTCCAATTCCATTCCAACGGGAAATTGTACGCCCTCACTGTTCCAAAAGTCTTGGACCTCCGTTGAAGCTTCTGTGGCAGCTCCAGTAGTTTCCAGCTTATCGGTCGGCTTGGAGTTTAGTCCAAGCAGGTCCCGGACAACGTCACCTTCCGATACAGACTCGTCAGCGCGACGAAGGGTGATCGCCTTAAATGATTCAAAATCAATCTCGATCGTGGGCATGCCATGTCCCCTATGCACAGTGCATCCGTGCTTAGAAGTCCTTTAAAGATTCTCTGGAGTGCCGTAAAGTGTTATTTATCTTTATGATCTCATCCCAGCGTAATATCCGGCGCATCCTCCGCCTTCATGCCGATGACGTTATACCCGGCATCGACATGGTGCGTTTCGCCCGTCACGCCGCTCGACAGGTCGCTCAGCAGGTAGAGTGCTGACCCGCCGACATCCTCGATCGTCACGTTGCGCTTCAGCGGGGAATTATATTCGTTCCACTTCAGGATCAGGCGGAAATCGCCAATGCCACTGGCCGCCAGCGTCTTGATCGGCCCGGCCGAGATCGCGTTCACCCGGATATTATCACGCCCCAGATCGACCGCGAGATATTGCACGCTGGTCTCGAGTGCCGCCTTCGCCACGCCCATCACATTGTAATGCGGGATCACCTTTTCGGCGCCATAATAGCTGAGCGTCAGCAGCGCGCCGCCATTGGGCATCATCGCGCTCGCGCGCTTGGCGCAAGCGACGAAGGAATAGACGCTGATGTTCATCGTCATCAGGAAATTGTCGAGACTGGTATCGACATAGCCGCCGCGCAGCTCGTTCTTGTCCGAAAAGCCGATCGCGTGGACGAGGAAGTCGATCGTCTCCCAGCGCGTCTTCAGCCCTGCGAACAATGCGTCGAGCGAGGCCATGTCGCTGACGTCGCAATCGAACAGATTCTGCGCGCCCAGGCTCTCGGCGAGCGGACGCACGCGCTTTTCCATCGCCTCGCCCTGATAGCTGAAGGCGAGCTCGGCGCCCGCCTCGCTCAGCTTTTTCGCAATCCCCCATGCCAGTGAACGATCATTGGCGAGCCCCATGATCAGCCCGCGCTTTCCCGCCATCAATCCTGTCACACGCCTATCGCCTCTATTGCTTCGTCGGGTCCCTCTACTCCGTCCGCATCGCCTTCCGCCAGTGCCGCGTTTAATTGCGCACCAACGACGAGGCCAAGCCCGACCAGGAAGAAGAAAATCAGCGCGATCATCACCCCGGCAAGACTGCCATAGGTCAGATCGTAATTGGTCAAATTCGCCAGGATTTTCGGCATCAGCGCCGTTACCAGCAGCCACCAGCTCGCGGTAAAGGCGGCGCCCGGCCATTTTGGAAAGGCCCGGTCGCGATACTGGCTGGGAGTGAGCGAATAAAAGACCATATAGAGCGCAACGAACAGGGCGATCGCCGGCGCAATGCGTGACAGCGATACGGTTGTCGCCGCGCCGGTGGCAAAGGGCATCACCTGCAAAATAAACTGTTCGACCGCTACCATGGCGACCTGAAAGCTGAACGCGATCAGCACCAGGACCAGCGATGCCAGCGTCAGTCCCATCGACCAGAGCCGATAATGCCAGAACGGCCGCACCGACGTAACGCCATAGGCGCGACGCAGAATGTCTCGGATCGTCTCAACAAAGCTCGCCGTGGTCCACAGCCCGACAATCGCCCCGAACCATAGCAGGGACCCGGATCGCGCCGTCAGGACATCGGCGATCGGGGTTTGCAGCAAGCTCCCGACGCTGGGCGGCACGGTGCGCAGAAAAGCATTGACGGTATGAATGCCGGCATCGGTTCGCCCGAACAGCCGGGCGATCGCGGCGGCCACGATGAAGAACGGAAACAGGGTCAGCAAGGAGAGATAGGCGAGATTGCCGGCATGGATGAAGCCATCGCTGAACACCCCGATCACCACGCGTTTCACCACTTCGCGGACATAACTGCCTGGCCGCATGAACGCGAAGCGCCGGTCTAGCCGCGGTGCCCGGCCGGGATGGCGCCGCCGTTCCTCAGGGGATTCGGGCGATACGTCCTGCACCGGGCGTCAGAGGTCCAGCTTGCCGCGTGGGTTCCATTTGTCCTTGGTTGCCCAGTTCTGGGCAAATTCGATCAGGGCATCGTCATCGACCGGCAGGTCGACCAGCAACGTCACCAATTGATCGCCGCGCTCGCCCGCCTTTTTGTGAAAGCCCCGCCCCTTCAACCGGAGCACCTTGCCCGACGTCGATCCGCGCGGCACCGACAGCATCACCGCCCCCTCCACCGTCGGCACGCGTACCGATGCACCAAGCACCGCCTCGGCCAGGCTGACCGGCAGGTCGAGCCGGACATCGTCGCCAACGCGCTCGAAGAACCGGTGCGGCTGAACCTCGATCGTCACGATCGCATCGCCGGCACCGCCCGGGCCGGGCTGGCCCTTGCCGGCAAGCCGCATTTGCGTGCCGGTATCGACCCCGGCGGGCAATTTCAGATCGATCGTCTTGCCATCACCCAGCGTGATCCGCTGCGGCGCCAGCGTCGCGGCGTCGGCAAAGGGCACGGCCAGCTTATAGGCGATATTGGCGCCCTTCGGGGAGGGCCGGCGGCCAAAACCGCTGGCAAAGCCCCCACCGCCACCACGCTTGCCACCGAACAGGCCTTCAAAGATATCGCCGATATCGCCCGGATCGCCACCCCCAAAATCGAAATTGGCGCCACCCCCGCCGGGCCCGGGGCGGAAACCGCCGCCACCGCCGCCCTGCCCCGGATTGAAGCCGAATGGCGAGGCAGGATTGCCGTCGCCATCGATCTCGCCGCGATCGAAACGGGCGCGCTTGTCCTTGTCGCTCAGCAGGTCATAGGCATTGGTGACCTGCGAGAATTTCTCGGATGCCTTGGGATTATCCTTGTTGCGATCAGGATGGAGCTCCTTGGCAAGCTTGCGATAGGCCTTTTTGATTTCGGCCTCGCTCGCCCCGCGCGCGACACCCAGCAATTGATACGGATCGGCCATTGGGTTCCCGATTGGTTGGTCAGTTGCCGTCTATTTGGGGTATCAGCACTGGAAGCGCAAACCCATGAGCGCGTTATGATGCTAGCCGATCGGCGCAACGTCCACGCTGACTTCGAGCTTCTGCGCGCCAGAGCCGAGCACGATGCCGTCGATCGGCGCGATTTCGGCATAATCGCGGCCTATCGCCATGATGATATGATCGCCCGCCATCCAGATGCCGTTGGTCGGATCGACCCCGACCCAGCCGATCTGCTCGCCGCACCAGAGCAATACCCAGGCATGGGTCGCATCGGCGCCGACCAGCCGCTCCATCCCCGGCGGCGGAATGGTGCGGATATAGCCCGAGGCATAGGCGGCGGGCAGCCCGGCGGCACGCAGCCCGGTGATCATGATCTGGGCGAAATCCTGGCAAACCCCGCCACGCTTCATGAACGCCTCACGCGGCGGCGTATCGACCAGCGTCGCGGTCGGATCGAAATCGAAATCACGCTGGATGCGCTGCGCCAGGGCGATCGCCGCCTCAAGCGCAGGGCGATCGGGCGCTAGATCCGCCGCGCAATAGGCGGCGATATCGGGATCGAGCGGGATCAGCGGCGACGGAAAAAGATAGGCGCTGGGGCCAGCGGCCGATCCGTCACGGCTGCGCCTGGCGGCATGGGCGACCTCGGCCAGGGTCGGATCATCGGGGCCGGGCACCGGAATCAGCCGGTCGACAGTTACGCGCGAAACACTCTCGATTGTTAGAAAGCGCACCGGCTCTTCCACCGTCAGCCGCACGACATTGGCCAACCCGGCCTCTGCCCGGGCCGGGGCGATCCGGCCGGTTGGACTGATCGTCAGCTGATAATCGTCAAGCGTCTGGCCCGACCATAAGATCGGTCGCAACCGCAAATTGCAGCGCGCAAACCGCACCTGGGCGCCGTAATCGAAGCGCGTGACGTGGCGGATGGCGTAGATCATGGCGTGGTCGCGGTCATGCAAGCGTAAGGCCGCCCGCGCGCAGTGGTTCCCCCCCTTGCAGAAAATACCGCCGGGCAATGGCCTCTGACAGGCGCGACAATCGGCGTTCGATCTCGCGCAGTCTCGCCTCATCAAGCGTGGCAGCGGTGGCTGTCGAGACCAGCGCCGCCAGCGCCGTCGCTTCAACCTGTTGCGCTTCGGCCATGCCATCATCGGCCAGCACCGGCAGTTCGCGCAGATGCTGGCTGATCGCCGCGACCTGATAGGCGATCGCGCGGGGATTGCCTGGATCGAGTGCGACCAGATCGACCACCGGGTCATGCGCCAACCCGCCCAGATAGCGTTGCCGATAGCTGATCTGGCTATCCGCCACGTCGAGCAAGGTCGACAGATCGTCCGCGGTGGCCGCGCCACACCCAAAGACGCGCACCGCCCGGGCAACCGCGGTAGCACGCTCGATCCGGCGGCCGAGATCGTGGAAGCGCCAGGCATCGGTGCGGCCCATATGTTCGGTCGACAATCCGGCAAGCGCCGCAAATCGCCGCTGGAGCGATCCAGCGCGATCGAGCAGCGCGCCGCCGGCCGGCGCCGGCGCATCGAGCAAGCGAGTCATATCGGCCGACAGCCGGTCGCGCGACCCGGCACCGATCGCCCGCGCGGTGCGGTTGATCGCGCGCACGCTGTTCCAGCCGCCCTCGCCTTCTTCCATCGCGGTGCGCGCGAGCGTGATCAGATCGGTGCGGCGCAGGCTGGGCGGGCGCGGCGCCGCGCCATCCTCAACGATGATCCCGACGAGGCGCGCAATGGTGTCGGGCGCCAGTGCGGCGCCAGCATCGGCGGTGATCGAATTGCCCAGCATCACCCGGATCACGCTCAGCAACGCCTCGCCACGCTCGAGATAGCGGCCGAGCCAGTAGAAATTATCCGCAACCCGGCTCGGCAAGGTGCCCGGGTTGCGCCGGATATTGACCGCCGCCGCATCGGGCAGCAGCGATACCGGCGCGACCGGTGTGTCGCCGAATACGGCGACATCGGCCGACCAGCTGCCCTCCCCGATCATCGAGGCGCGCGGATCGGGATGTTCGCCGATCCGGGCAAAGCCGCCCGGCATCACCGTCCAGCCGCCATTGGCGCAGCGCGCAGCGAAGACGCGCAGGGTGAAGGGACGCGCCACCAGCCGGTCTTCGGTCACAACCGGCATTGTCGACAGGCGGACATTTTCCTGGCCGACATAATCCTGCGGGCGGCGCACCATATCCGCCAGCAAGGCCGCGCGGTCTTCGGGCGAGAGATCGCCGGCCATCACCGGCTTGCCGTCGGGCAGGCCAAGCGGAGCGGCGGTAAAGGCGGGACCGATCAGCAGCGAATCGACATGAGCGGCGACATGCGCCTGCGCGGCATCCTGCCCACACCACCAAGTCGCGATATTGGGGATTTTCAGTGGTGCGCCAAGCAGTTCGCGGGCGAGTCGCGGCATAAAGGCTTCGAAAGCCGGGCTTTCGAGGACGGCCGAACCCGGCGCGTTGCTGACGACGACATTGCCCGCCGCCATCGCATCGATCAGGCCGGCGACGCCGATCGTCGAATGCGAATCGAACGCCAGCGGATCGATCAGCCGTGGATCGATCCGCCGCCACAAAGCATCGACGCGCTTTAGGCCGGCGATCGTGCGGATATAGAGCTTGTCCTCCAGCACCGCGAGATCGGCACCCTCGACCAGCAACAGCCCGAGATAGCGCGCCAGATGGGCTTGTTCGGTATAGCTGGGATTATAGCGCCCCGGCGTCAACAGCCCGATGCGCGGTTCGGTGCGCTTGCACGCCGCCGCCAGCCCGGCGCGGAAATCGGCGAAAAATGGCGCGTGACGCTGGATATTGAGCCGCGTCTGCAACCCGCCGATCGTGCGCGAAACCGCCAGCCGGTTCTCCAGGGCATAGCCGGCCCCGGCCGGGGCACGCAGATGATCGGCCAGCACGCGCCATTCGCCACCCGGGCCACGCCCCAGATCCATCGCCACGAAATGCAGGTGGTGCCCGCCCGGCGGCTCGAGTCCGACAAGCGGCCGCAGGAAAAACGGGCTGCCGTTGACCAACGCCGCCGGGATCGATCCGCCCGCGGTCAGGTTGCCGGGGCCATAAAGATCGGCGAGGATCATTTCCATCAGCACCGCGCGCTGCTCGACACCCGCGGCAATCGCTGCCCATTCGGCCTCGTCGATCAACAGCGGCACCGGCGATACCGGCCAGGGCCGCTCTTCGCTTTCGCCAATGATGCGAAATCCCGTGCCAATGTCCTCGGCCTGACGCTGCACCCGCTCGCGGGCATGGCCCAGATCGTCGCCGACCGCGCCCGCTAGCTCCTCGAGCATCGATGCCCAGGCATCGCCACCAGCGTCCATCACGTCACCCTTGGGGTGATCGCGACAATAATCGGCAATCCAGCGCGCAGCCTGCAGGGCGGGATCGAGTATGGCGGTCGACACGGTCGCCATCAGTACGCCCGCCTGTTGTGCCCTTGCGGCAATGATCGTCCAATTGCCGCCAATGATTCCCCCTGCCGATGATGCGCGGGTATGGTCACCACAATCGATGCTGCCGTGCAACAACCAAGCGCGCCGTCGCGCCGATCACTGCGGCAATTCAGCTGCAGCGGCCGGCTTGCAAGGTGACGGAGACCAGCCGACACGATAAGGACCGCGCATGACCACCGACCCACTCGATCTGTTCGCCGCCTGGTACGCCGAGGCACGCGTGACCGAAATCAACGATTCGAACGCGATGGCGCTCGCAACCAGCGACGCTGTCGGCCGGCTCGGGCTGCGGATGGTGCTGCTCAAAGGTCATGGTCCCGACGGTTTCGTCTTCTACACCAACCAGGAAGGCCGCAAGGCGGCCGATCTCGCCGCCAATCCGCAGGCCGCCTTGCTGTTCCACTGGAAGTCGCTCCGGCGCCAGATCCGGATCGAGGGGGGGGTCTCCACGGTCAGTCCGGGCGAAGCCGATGCCTATTTCGCCACCCGCGGTCGCGATTCGCAACTGGGCGCCTGGGCGTCCGACCAGTCACGCCCGCTGGACAGTCGCGCGACCTTTGAAGCGCGCTTCGCTGCCATGCAGGCGCGCTTCGAGGGCGTCGACGTGCCACGGCCGCCGCATTGGTCGGGATATCGCGTCACCGCCGATACAATTGAATTCTGGCAGGATCGCGAACATCGGCTGCACGAACGCCGGCTGTTTACTCGCGCCGGCGACGGATGGATCGAGGGCATGCTCTACCCATGAGCGATGCGCACAACCATCATCATGCCCGGGCAGCGCATCATCACGCCAGTGGCGCGCTGACCACCCGTGCGGCAATCGCCAGCGTATCGGCCGCAACGGTGCTGATGGCGATAAAAAGCTATGCCGCCTGGCATACAGGCTCGGTCGCGATGCTGGGGTCGCTCGCCGATACCGGTCTTGATCTGGTCGCATCACTGATGACGCTATTTGGCGTCCGTCTCGCCGCCCAGCCTGCCGATCACGATCACCGCTTTGGCCACGGCAAGGCCGAATCGCTGGTCGCGCTGTTCCAGGTCGCTGTTATCGCCGTCTCGGCAGTTGCCATCTTCGGCCGCGCGGTCGACCGGCTGACCGCACATCAGGTGACGGCGGATGCCGAATTGGGCATCGCCGCTTCGGTGATCGCGATCGCCGTGACGATTGGCCTGCTTGCCTATCAGCGCCACGTCATCGCCCGGACTGGATCGGTCGCGATCGGCGCCGATCATGTCCATTACCAGTCCGACATCCTGCTCAACATTGCCGTGATCGCGGCTTTGGTCCTGGATCAATATCTCGGTATCGCCGGGGCTGATCCGCTGTTCGGCATTGCGATTGCTGCCTGGCTGCTCTGGGGCGCATGGCGAGCCTCCAGCGCGGCGATCGACCAGTTGATGGACAAGGAATGGCCCCCCGAAAAGCGCCGCCGCTTTGTCGAGGTGGCCGGCCGCCATCCCGAACTCCGGGGCCTTCACGATCTGCGCACCCGCACAAGCGGGGCAACCGATTTCGTGCAGTTTCACATCTGGATGGACCCGCGCATGACGATCGCCGACGCGCATGTCGTAACCGACCGGATCGAACATAGCTTGGCGCAGGAATTTCCCGGCACCGAGGTTCTGATTCATATCGATCCCGAAGGGCAAGTGGACCATCCCGGCAACGATCTGGTCGAAGCCGATGAAATCGCCAAGCTGAAGGACGACGCCCGATGATCCGCCTGCCGCTCACCCAGATCGACGCCTTTGCCGACCGGCCCTTCACCGGCAATCCCGCCGCCGTGATGCCGCTGGTGACCTGGCTGGCGGATGAGACTCTTCTGGCGATCGCGGCGGAAAATAATCTCAGCGAAACCGCCTTTCTGCTGCCCGACGCCAGCGGCGCGGCCGATTATGAACTGCGCTGGTTCACCCCGGCGGCGGAAGTCGCGCTTTGCGGCCATGCGACCTTGGCCAGCGGCCATTATCTGCTGCAGGCCGATCCGGCGCTGGACAGCATCAGCTTCCGCACACGCAAGGCCGGCATCCTGTCGGTCACGCGCGACGGCGAAGGCTATCAACTGGCGCTGCCGGCCTGGGCGCCACACCCGAAGCCGTTGCCGGAAATCGTGACCGCACTCGGTCTCGCCAGCGCTGTCGAGACGCGCTGGTATGAAACCGGCTATGCGCTGATCGTGCTCGAAACAGCCGAGCAGGTCCGCACTTTGGTCCCCGATCAGCGTGCGCTCGCCGCGCTCGGCCCGCTTGTCGCTGTCGTCACGGCGCCAGGTGACACCAGCGACGTGATCAGCAGGGTCTTCACGCCGCATTATGACATCCCCGAAGACCCGGTGACGGGATCGGCGCATGCGGTGATGACGCCCTATTGGGCCGCCCGGCTGGGTCGCGATACGTTCAGCGCCTATCAGGCGAGCCAGCGCGGCGGCCATGTCGCGTGCAGGCTCGACGGCGACCGGGTGATCCTGGGCGGCCGCTGCGTGACCGTGCTGGAGGGCGTTTTCCTGCTCTAACCCGCGCCGCCGCCGGCCAATCGCTGCAGCACCGGTCGCCAGCGCAAAAAGCGCCGATAGGCCCATTCAAGCACGGCCAGCACCAAGCCGCTACGCGCGGCCAGCCCGAGCGGCCGCAATATCGGCACCGCCCGCCACATTGCCGCAAATGCTGCCGCGCCCGACAGCATCACGCCGTCCTCACAGGCATGGAAGCGCGCGAGCAGCGCGTCGCGATCGATCGGACAGACCGAATCGGGGCCGGAGACATCGATGAAGTCAATGCGACGCGCCCGATCGAGCCGGCGAACCAGCGCAATCTCACGGCGGCACAGCGGGCACGCACCGTCGAACCAGATGATCAGCCTTGCCACACTGCCTCATATGCCAGTCGATCACGGCTGTCAGGCTGGGCTTAAGCCCGTGCCTGTTGCCCGATCAGCCCGCCATTGGCTTGATCAGACCGTTCACGACATCGCCAATCCGGTCGATCACACCGCGCAGTTTCGTGTCCTGCGTCTTGCCAAGGCGGACCAGCACATAATGATGCACCTTAGCGTCGGTGCCATTACCATCAAATGCCATGACATATTGGCCGAGATGCCCGTTCATCGACACCAGATTGGCCGGCCCCTTGTCGGGGAAAAGCGATGGCGTCCCGTCGGCGCCGCCCGGCAGATTGAGCCAGGTCTGCCCGCCATATTCGGCATTGGTCGGAGACGGCGATTTCATGAAGGCCAGCCAGTCAGGGGCGATCACCTGAGTGCCGTCGGGCGCCTTACCGTCGAGCAACAACCCGCCGATCCGGCCGAAATCGTCGAGCGACATATGGATCAGTGACCCGCCGATCTGCGTGCCCGCGCCGTCAAATTCCGGGAAAGCGGTGGTGACGCCGATCGGCGTGAACAGCCGGGCATATTCGAAATCGCGATACGCCTTGGCCCGCACGCGCGGATCACGGCTGTCGGTAAGCGTCCGGGTGATGATTTCGGACAGGATGATCGTCGTCAGCGAGCTATATTCGAACTTCTCGCCCGGCTTGGCCTCTAGCGGCTGGCCGATCGCGCGCGCCGCCATGCCCTGGGTACCGGTGACGAACAGAACCTGATTGGTGTCGGATTTTTCGACCGGCTCGCCGACTTCCGTATGGTCGAGCCCGGAGGCCATGTTGAGCAGCTGGCGCAGCGTGATCTTGCCGCGGGGATCGCCGGGCTTTTGCCATTCGGCGATCGGCGCTGGCGCATCAAGCTGCAGCTTGCCGTCCGTCACCAGCTCGCCAACCAGCATCGCCGTGATGGTTTTCGCCATCGACCAGCTGATGAAGCGGTTCGCGTCGGAATATCCGGGCGCATAATGTTTGGCGATCACCCGCCCGTCCTCGATCAGCAGAGCGGCGCGCGCCTCGGCCTGATCGGGCGTGAACAACGGCTTGAGCGGCCCTGCATCATCGGCGGCGAGGGCCCAGCTGGTCCCGGCGAGCATCAGGACGGCGGCCCCGGCAAGAAGAAGGCTTTTTATTTGCATGGCCGCAGCCTAGGCTGGCCAGCGATGAACGCAAGACGCCTGATGCTGCCGATCGGCCTGTTTCTGATCGCCGCCGCCGCCCTCACCGCCTGGCTTTATGTCCGGGCGCTGCAGCCCCAGCTTGAACTCGGCGTCGGCTATGGTGCCCGTGTCGCCTGCGCCTGCCGCTATATCGGCAATCGCCCGCTGGGCAGCTGCTACAAGGATTTCGAACCTGGCATGGAGCGGATCCAGCTGAGCGATAATCCCGCAACCCGGACGGTAACCGCCTCGGTGCCGTTCATCGCCAGCCGGTCGGTGACATTCGATCCGCTGCTGGGCTGCCAGCCAGCGCCGCTGCAACGGCGCTAGCGCCGCTTTTCCCCCAGAATCTCTCGCCCGCGAACGCGCGAGCCCAGCGTACGGCGCCGGCTCAGCATAGGGAATTCGACTTTAGGCGAGCGCCAGAGCCCGCTCCGTCTCGGCAATCCAGCCACCGCCCAGCACGCGCTCGCCGGCATAAAGCACGGCGGCCTGCCCGGGCGCCACGCCATATTCCGGCGAATCGAACGCCACACGATCGCCGATCAGCATCGCCGGCACAGGCTTGGCAAGCGAGCGTACCTTGGCGGTGACCGGTCCGGCATGATCGCCGCCGATCCAGTTGATCCCGCTCAACCGAGCCGCCCCCACGGCCAACGCGCGCTTCGGCCCGACGACAACGCGCTTTTCGCCCGGCTCGAGCCGAATGACATAAAGCGGTTCGGGTGTGCCGCCAATCTCCAGCCCGCGGCGCTGGCCGACGGTGAAGTGGATCAGCCCCTTGTGCTGGCCGAGCACCCGCCCGCTTTCATCGACGATCGCCCCGCTGCTATCCGCTTCTGGCCGGAGCTTCTTGACCAGCGCGGCATAATTGCCATCGGGCACAAAGCAGATATCCTGGCTGTCGGGCTTGGCGGCAACGCCCAGGCCGATCTCGGCGGCGATCGCGCGCACCCGCGCCTTGGGCATGCCGCCGAGCGGAAAGCGCAGATAATCGAGCTGTGCGGCTGTCGTCGCGAACAGGAAATAGCTCTGGTCGCGCGCCGGATCGATCGCGCGGTGGAGTTCGGCACCGTCCGTGCCTTCGACGCGGCGGACATAATGGCCGGTCGCCAGGCAATCCGCCCCCAGATCGCGGGCCAACTTGAACAGATCGGTGAATTTCGGGCCCATATTGCACTTGATGCACGGAATGGGGGTGCGGCCGGCGAGATACTCATCGGCAAAATCGTCAATCACCTGATCGCGAAAGCTGCTTTCATGATCGAAGACATAATGCGCGATACCGAGCCGATCGCAAACCGCGCGGGCATCGCGAATGTCGCGGCCGGCGCAACAGCTGCCTGCCCGTCCCACCGCCTCGCCATGGTCATAGAGCTGGAGCGTGATCCCGATCACCTCGGCACCCGTCCCCACGGCGAGCGCCGCCACCACGGAACTGTCGACCCCGCCCGACATGGCAACGACGATTCGTTTGGTCTCGGCACCCTGGCCCAGCTGGAATTCACCCTCGATCATGGCCGCGCAGATAGGCGCTTGGCGGCGCGGATGCAAAGCAGGCGCCCGCTGACAATTCTTTCACACAGCTTGCCCCGGGCTTTACCGGACCTTCAGACCCGCCCGCTATACCCGGCGAACGAATTGAGTCGTTTTGTGAAAGTAGCGTTGTGGATCTTAGCTTTTCCCGATTTGAACCCGATGGCGCGGCCATTGCCCTGCCAGGCGATTTGGCAGTGCTGCTGGTTGGCATCGCCGCGCGGCAGGCCACCAGCCCGACCGCGATGATCGGCGCCTGCGCAGCGATGCCGAACAGGCCGCAGGAATGGCTCCGGCCAGCCCATGGTGCGTTCAACCGAGCAATGGCAGCGACGATCTGTCGATGGAGAGAGGAATGAACGCGCCGTTTACCGCGCCGTTTCAGTCCATGTTCAAGTCCGGCTGCTAATGGTCGTTTATGAGTTTCAGGGGGCCCCCGCCCCGATCGAGGTAAGCATGATCGAAAACCAGAAAATTAGGCCAGCTAAGGTAATCGGGCCCCTCGGCGAACCGCTGACGCTCGATTCGCTGCCGCCGCCCGAAACGACGCGTTGGGTCGTCCGTCGCAAGGCGGAAGTCGTGGCTGCCGTCAATGGCGGGCTGCTGACGGTGGACGAGGTATGCCAGCGCTATAATCTGACAATGGAGGAATTTGCCGGCTGGCAACGCGCGATCGATCGATCAGGCATGCCCGGCCTGCGCGTGACGCGTATCCAGCATTATCGCTCACTCTACGAGCGTCAGCAGAAATATTGATCGCGACCAGGACGGCAACTGCCCGGAACAAAGTGCATTGCTGACGAGTATTCCCTCCGTACGCCCGATAACGGGCATAACGGAGGGTAATATGGTCGGTCTTATCGTTTGGCTCGTGGTTGGTGGTGTCGTTGGCTGGCTGGCCAGCATGGTGATGCGCACCGACGGACAGCAGGGCATCCTGCTCAACGTTGTGGTCGGCATCATCGGCTCGGTGATCGCCTCATTCCTGTTTGGCGGTGGCATCAACCAGGTCATTACCGTGACGACGTTTGTCTATTCGCTGATCGGCGCAATCATTCTTCTGGCGCTCGTCAACCTCGTCCGCCGGGGAACCGTGCGCTAACCCAGCGCGTTTCCCTACCAAGCTCCCCTTTGAGCCGCCCGCTGCACGCCGGGCGGCTCATTTTTTGTCATTTCAACAAGAAGCGAACGGCAATCGTTGCTGTGATTTGCGATTCGCCCGGCAGGATGGCGGTGCTCGCCGATTCCTTGGCGCGCGCGTACATGATCGGGCCGGGCGGGGTGGATTGCTCACCGCTTTCGCTGATCGACACGATCCGCACGACCGTCAGGCCGGCGGCGCGCGCATAGAGAGCCGCACGTGCCCTGGCGCGTTTGACCGCGTCAATCCGTGCCTCGTCAAGGGCGGAGTCGGGATCGGCAAGCGACAGGCTCGGGCCGTCGATCTGGTTGGCCCCCTGCGCGACAAGCGCATCGAGAATGGCACCACTCGCGCCGATCGAGCGAAACCGCACCGACACGGTGTTGCTCGCCTGATAGCCGGTGATCACCGGTGGCTGGTTGTCGGCATAACGATATTGCGGGCTGAGCGTGGCCGCCGTTGTCGTCACGTCGCGGGCGGCGACCCCGGCCCGGCTGAGCGCGGCGAGCACGCGCGTCATCCGGGATGCATTGTCGGCAAGCGCGCCCGACGCGGTCGCCGCCTGAGTGACGACGCCGGTGCGGATCGTCGCCAGATCGGGCACGCGGGTGGTGGTGCCTTCGGCCACCACATCCAAAATCGTGCCGTCCACCAGCAACGCAGGCGGGGCCGATTGGGCATACGCCGGGGCCAGCGGCAAAGCAGTGGCTAGCCCGGCCAAAATCAACGAGCGCATCAAGTTTCTCCCATCAGCAACCGAGTCGGCTGCGCTGCGACCCCCTATGCAGGATCAGTCGCAACGCTAGCTGAACGATAACTGCTGACCCGGCCAGCTCAGCGCGTGCGGCGCGTGACGACCACCCGGTAAAGGATCAGCAATACAATCGCACCGCCGGTTGCTGCGGCATAGCTTTGCCAGCCATTGGCAATCTGCCAACCCATTGACTGCGCGATGAAACCCGCTAGCAATGCTCCTGCGATACCGATCAAGATGGTGACGATGAAACCGCCAGGATCCTTGCCGGGCAAAATGATCTTTCCAAGCACGCCAGCAACAAGTCCGATCAGGATCCACCCTAGAAAGCTGTTCTGCAAGAGCATCATCATTCTCCCCGGCGGCAATTGTTCGCCCCTGGTGATTACCTCGCCTGCCGACGCGATTGTTGCAACCGATTCTTGGCGGCCCATCGCGGCTATGCCCGTTAGGCGGTCTTGCGGGGTGGGGTTAAAGTGGGCAATGGCGCTGCGTCGAAACGACCGCTTGAGGTCGGTGCGTTATTTATATAATACAGTATTTGGAAACGGCGCGGCACCAAGCCCGTACGCGAGAGATTGAGCCACATGAACTACGAACCGGGCACGATTGGCAATGACGGGCGGCTGTCCTTTTCAGGTGACGCTGCGCCCCGCCCACGGCGATGGTGGCTCGGTGCGCTGGCAGTTGCCGCTGTGGTGCTGGCCGTCCTCTATTTCGTATCGGCGCGCGGCACCGACAAGGCCGACCAAAAGGCGGCTGCATCATCCAGCGGGTCACAGGCGCCGACCGTAACGGTCGCCGTGCCGGGGCGTCAGCAAGTTGGTCGGTTCATTTCGGCGACCGGCACGCTTGCGGCCAAGATCGATATGCCCGTCGGCGTGGTCGGCGAAGGCGGTCTGGTCACCCAGGTACTGGTGCAGCCGGGCCAATGGGTCCGCGCCGGTCAGGTGCTGGCGACGATCGACCGGTCGGTCCAGGTCCAGACGGCAGCGTCGCTGGCCGCGCAGATCAATGTCGCCCGTTCCGATGCGCGGATCGCCCAGGCCGAGCTTGATCGGGCCGCGACGCTGGTTGAGCGTGGTTTCATCTCAAAAGCCGATCTCGATCGCAAGGGCGCCACGCGCGACGCCGCCAATGCGCGCGTCAGGGTCGCCCAGGCCCAGCTGGCAGAAGCCAATGCCCGTACGGGCCGGCTCAATATCCGTGCGCCGGCCGCTGGCCTGGTGCTGACCAGGAGTGTCGAGCCCGGCCAGGTCGTCGGCACCGGTTCGGGCACACTGTTCCGTCTCGCCAAGGGCGGCGAGCTTGAATTGCGCGCCGCGCTCAGCGATTCGGATATGAGCGCGATCAGCGTTGGCGTCTCGGCCAAGGTGACGCCGGTTGGCAGCGATCGCAGCTTTGCTGGCCACATCTGGCAGGTGTCGCCAGTCATCGATCCGCAAACCCGCCAGGGCATTGCCCGGATTGCACTCGGCTATGATTCCTCGCTGCGGCCCGGTGGCTTTGCAGCCGCTGTGATCGCCAGCGGCACCAGCGATGTGCCGTTGCTGCCGCAATCGGCTGTCCAGAGCGACGACAAGGGCAATTATGTCTATGTCGTCAATGCCAAGAACGAAGTCGCCCGCCAGTCGATCAAGGTCGGCCAGGTTTCCGATGCCGGCGTGGCGATTGCCGAGGGCTTGACCGGCACCGAACGCGTCGTGATCTCGGCCGGCGCGTTCCTCAATCCGGGGCAGAAGGTGATCCCCGTCACCAAAAACGCACAAGGCTGACACGTCATGGGTTTCCGCAACATCTCCGCTTGGGCGATCCGCAACCCGGTGCCGCCGATCGTCCTGTTCATTGCGCTGCTGGTGCTCGGCATCGGCAGCTTCATGACGATGGACGTCAACGATAATCCGGATATCGATTTCCCGGCGGCGCAGGTCCAGGTGTCGCAACCCGGCGCCGCGCCGACCGAGATGGAAACCCAGGTCACCCAGCGGATCGAATCGGCGATTCGCAGTATCAACGGCGTCGACGAGATCAATTCCAGCGTCAGCGAGGGATCGAGCTCGACCTTCGTGCAATTCGCGATCGGCACGCCGATCGATCGCGCCGTAAACGATGTCCGCAACGCGATCTCGCAGATCCGCAGCGACTTGCCCGACGGCATTCTGGAACCCCAGGTCCAGCGCGTCGACATTGGCGGCGATGCGATCGCCTACCTCTCGGCATCGACGTCTGACATGACGCTCGAGGAACTGAGCTGGTATGTCGATAATACCGTGTCGAAGCGCCTGCTCGCGGTGCCGGGCCTTGCTGCGGTCAGCCGCAATGGCGGCGTCAGCCGTGAGATTCGCGTGATCCTCGATCCGGTCAAGCTCCAGTCGCGCGGGCTCACCGCCGTCCAGGTGAATCAGCAGTTGCGCCAGACGAACCTGAATGCGGCGGGCGGTCGCGCGCAGATTGCAGGCTCGGAGCAATCGGTGCGAGTGCTCGGCAACGCGCATAACGCCTTTGCGCTCGGCGATACCGACATCGCCACCGGTAGTGGCCGAACGGTCAAGTTATCCGATATCGCCACCGTCCGCGATCTCTATGCCGAGCAGCGTTCGCTCGCGATTCAGAACGGGCACCAGGTGCTGGCTTTCAGCATCGAAAAGGCCAAGGGCTCTTCCGACGTTACCGTCTATGACGCAGCGACCAAGGCGATCAAGGATCTCGAAAAGGAGAACCCCAAGGTCAAGTTCACCGAGCTGTTCAACAGCGTCGATTACACCCGTACCCAATATCACTCGGCAATTGAGGCGATGATTGAGGGCGCGATCCTGGCCGTCATCGTCGTGTTCATCTTCCTGCGCGACTGGCGCGCAACGATCATCTCGGCGATCGCCATTCCGCTCTCGGCGATCCCGACCTTCTGGTTCATGGATCTGATGGGCTTTTCGCTCAACTCCCTGAGCCTGCTAGCGCTCAGCCTGGTCGCGGGCGTGCTGGTCGATGATGCGATCGTGGAAATCGAAAATATCGTGCGTCATATGCGGATGGGTAAATCTGCGTATCAGGCCGCGATCGACGCCGCCGACGAAATCGGCCTCGCCGTGCTGGCAACGACGATGTCGATCGTCGCCGTGTTCCTGCCCGTGGGCCTGATGCCCGGCGTGTCAGGCCAGTTCTTCAAGAATTTCGGGCTCACGGTGGTGGCCGCCGTGCTGATCAGCCTGGCCGTCGCGCGCCTGATCACGCCAATGCTTGCCGCCTATTTCCTGAAGGCCAAGGGCAGCGCCAGCCACGGCGAAGGCTGGTGGATGGACCGCTATATGGAGGCGCTGCGCTGGTCGGTCAGCCATCGCTGGAAGACCGTCGGCATCGGTGGCTTGGCGCTGCTGGGGACGTTCGTCGCCTTTGCCGGCGTGCCCGGGCTGCTCAAACCGATTCCGCTGACTTTTCAGCCAACGATCAACACCGATTATAGTCGAATCCGCATCCAGCTCGCGCCGGGATCGACACTCAAGCAAACACAGGAGGTCGCGCTACGCGTTACCAACGTCATCAAAAACGCGCCTGAAGTTGCCAATGCCTTCACCAACATCAACATCGGCAGCGCCAGCGTTTTCATCACCTTGAAGCACAACCGCAGCCGCACCAGCGTTGAATTCGAACGTGCCTATGCGCCGCAGCTGACCAGGATCGCTGATGCCCGGGTCAATTTCCAGTCGCAAAATGGCGGCGGTGGGGGCGGTTCGGGACGCGACATTACGATCACGCTTGGCGGCACCGATCCGGTCCAGTTGAACGATGTCGCCAACCGGCTCGTCACCGAGATGAACGGCTTGCCAGAACTTCGCGCTGCGCGGGTCAACGGCGATCTCAAGCGCCCCGAGATCACGATCCGGCCACGGATGGATCTTGCTGCCAATATGGGCGTGACCACGGCGGCGCTCAGCCAGTCTATCCGAATCGCCACGCTCGGCGATATCGACCAGAATGTCGCGAAATTCTCGCTGTCCGATCGGCAGATTCCGATCCGTGTCGCGCTGTCCGAAGATTCACGGCGCAATTTGTCCACGATCGAGAATTTGCCGGTGCCGACGGCCAATGGCGGCTCGGTGCCGCTCAAGGTTATCGCCGATATCGGCTTCGGCGCCGGGCCTACCTTGATCCAGCGCGCCAATCAGACCCGGCGGATCACCGTCGGCGCCGATCTTGCACCAGGCAAGGTCTCCGGCGACGCGATGCCCAAGATCCAGGAACTGCCCGCGCTCAAGAACCTGCCGATCGGCATCACGCAGCTCAAGATTGGCGAGGCCAAATGGCAGGCCGAATTGCTGCTTAACTTCGTGATCGCCGTCATTGCCGGCGTCATGCTCGTCTTTGCGGTACTGGTGCTGCTCTACAAGCGGGTGATGCCCCCGCTCGTTAACATGGGGTCGCTGATTCTCGCACCGCTCGGCAGCGCGATCGCTCTGCGGCTCACGGGGGACCCGGTCTCGATGCCGGTGTTCATCGGTCTGCTGATGCTGCTCGGGATCGTCGCCAAGAACTCGATTCTGCTGGTCGATTTCGCATTGGAGGAAATGCACAAGGGCGTCGACAAGACGGTTGCCATCCTTGATGCCGGCCACAAGCGCGCTCAGCCGATCGTGATGACCACGATCGCAATGGTTGCCGGCATGGTGCCGATCGCGCTGTCCTTGACCGGGGACGGCAGCTTCCGTGCGCCGATGGGCGTTACCGTGATCGGCGGGCTGATCCTGTCCACCTTGCTCACCCTCGTGATCGTGCCGGCGGGCTTCAGCATCGCCGTCGGGATTGAGGAATGGATCGGGCCACGGCTTGGCCGTCGCCTGCTGACCTACAAGGCGGGCGATGACGGCGTGCCAGTGATCGATATCAAGCCAACTGGCCCGCGGCCGATTGGCTATGCCTCCGGGGATGGCGAACCGCAGCCCGCCGAGTGAGCGGTCGGACGAATTTGCTTGTGAACAATCCGGCCGCTGAGGGATTGTTTCGGCAATGAACCTGTTCGCCCGCCCTGCCCGCCTCGATCAAGCCCCCCCGGCCGCGCTGATTCGGATGCGTGCCATTGCGACAGGGCTGCTGTTTGGCATGGCGCTGGTCTATCTGGCCGCGCGCAACCTTGAAGGGGTGCAGCCGGCATTTGGCTTTGTTCGTGCCTTTGCCGAAGCCGCCATGGTCGGCGGGCTGGCCGATTGGTTCGCGGTCACGGCGTTGTTCCGCCATCCGCTTGGCCTGCCGATTCCGCACACCGCAATCATTCCGCGCAACAAGGACCGGATCGGCGACAATCTCGCCGCGTTCCTGCGCGACAATTTTTTGGTGCCCGGCGTCGTCGCGCGCCGCATGCGGCGGCTTGACCTGGCGTCATCGGCGGGGCGCTGGCTGGCCAGCCCCTCGGGCGGCGATGGCCGGCTGCGGCGCGGTGCCTCGCGGCTTGCCGCCGATTTGCTTGAAGCCTTTGATCAGAAGCGGCTCGGCGGCATGGTCAAGGCGACGATCGGCCAGCGGCTGCGCACGCTCGATATCGCGCCGCTGCTTGGCCAGGCGCTCGAGGCGGCGATCGCCAAGGACCGCCATTTACCGCTGCTCAATGGCATCGTCCGCTGGGCGGGGCGCACGCTTTCCGCCAACGAGCACCTGATTCGGGCAATGGTGCACGAGCGCGCCGGATCGATCATGCGCTGGACCGGCCTGGACGAAACGCTCGCCAACAAGATCATCGACGGGCTCGACCAGATGCTGGCGGACATGGCCGAAGATCCTGGCCATCCGTTGCGGGCCAAGGCCGAGGAAGGGCTGGCAAAGCTTGCCTTTGATCTCCAGTTCGATGCGCCGATGCAGTTGCGCATCGAACTGCTGAAGCTGGAGATCATCGACAATCCTGCGATGCAGAACTGGCTTGATGGCCTGTGGGAATCGGCGCGCCACGCCATGCTCCGGATCGCGCGCGATCCCGATGCCGGTCGCCAGGGTAAACTGGGTGAGGCGCTGCAGCAGCTCGGCACAACGCTGCAGGACGATGCCCGGCTTCGGGCCACGATCAACCGGTTCGTCCGGCGCGCTGCGGTGGGCACGGCGGCCGATTATGGCGATTCGATCGTCCGGCTCGTTTCCGAAACCATTCGCGCCTGGGATGCCAACACGATCACCCGGCGCGTCGAAAATGCCGTCGGCCGCGATCTGCAGTTCATCCGCATCAACGGCACCATTGTCGGCGGGCTGGTCGGGCTCGTAATCCACAGTGTCGATTTGCTGCTCTGACGTGGCGGCTATGTCGTCCAGTGGAGTACGGGCCACCCCATCGTACCCGCCAGCCGCCGGAGCGGCGCGTGCGGATTGACGGCGAAGGGCCGATCCGCCCAGGCCAGCGTCGGCGCATCGGAGACGTGATCGGAATAGAAGGATATCGTCGCCTGCCCGCGTGCGATCCCCTGATCGGCAAGCCATGTTTCGATCATCCGCAATTTGGCCGGGCCGTAGCAATTCTCACCGGCAATCCCGGCGCACAACGCGCCATCGGGTCCCCGCTGCGAATTGGTAGCGATCACCGCATCGAACCCGAGCAACGCGGCGATCGGCGCGACATAGAAACGAAACGACGCGGTCGCCAGTATCAGCCGACAGCCATCTGCCCGATCGCGGGCGATCTGGGCGCGGGCCTGCGCCCAAACCCCGTTGGCACCGATCTGTTCGGCAAAGCTCTGGGCCAGATCGGCCATCGCGGCGGCGGGCACCATGGGGCCGAGCATCAGCCGGAAGGCGAGCTGCTTCAACGGGCCGCGGCCGAGCAGTCCGGCGAGATAAGCAACCCCAGCCCCGCCGAGCAACGGCAGCATGGCAAGCCGCCACGGCGCGCGGTGACCGGCAGCATGGCGCAAAAACGGCGTCCAGGTCGCGGACCGGGTGATCGTCTTATCCATGTCGTAAATGGCGATGTGCTGCATGTCCCACCCATAGACAGCTATGTTCTTGCCGATCCAGCCTGTTTGCAGCAAAGAAGGGCGCGATGAGCGCCATGGCTGAATTTTCGCATGAAAATGTCGGCGGGGCCGACACGCTGCGCTTTAGTGGCAGCTTGTCGTTGGCCAAGCTCGGCGATTTTCCCAATCGACTGCGCAATTATGAGGGCAAGGTCGATCGCCTCGATCTGAGCAAGGTCGAACGTATCGATACTGTTGGCGCCTGGCTGATTCACCGTTTCGCGGCGGAACATGGGGCCCGGGTCGAGGGGCTCAGCCGCGATGCCACGCATCTGCTCGATCAGGTTTCCGCCGCAGACCAGCAAGTGGCGATGCGCCCCGAATCCGCCGGTCCGCTGGTCCGCGTGCTCGGTGAAATCGGCGAAGCGACCATGATCGCGTTCAAGACGATGTATGGGCTGCTCGGCTTTTTCGGTGCGACCTGCCTCGCTTTTTTCAACGTCATCACCCATCCCAAGCGCTTTCGCTTCAACGCAACGGTGCAGCGCTTCGAAGTGGTCGGCGTCTCGGCGCTCGGGATTATCGGGCTGATGAGCTTTCTGATTGGGCTGGTGATCGCCCAGCAGGGCGCCGTGCAGCTGCGCCAGTTCGGGGCCGAGGTATTCACCATCAATCTGGTCGGCCGCATTACGCTGCGCGAGTTGGGCGTGCTGATGACAGCGATCATGGTGGCGGGCCGCTCTGGGTCGGCATTTGCGGCACAGATTGGCACGATGAAGCTGACGGAGGAAATCGATGCGATGCGCACGATCGGCGTGTCGCCGATGGAGGCGCTGGTGCTGCCGCGCGTGCTGGCGGCGGTGCTGATGATGCCGCTGCTCGGGTTCTACGCCTCAGTCGTCGCGATCATCGGTGGGGGGCTGCTATGCTGGATTTCGCTCGGGATTCCGCCCGTCACCTTCATCCAACGGCTGCGTGAAGTCGTGCCGATCACCGATCTGTATGTCGGCCTCGTCAAGGCACCGGTCTTTGGCGCGATTATCGCTATCGCCGGGTGTTTCCAGGGCATGCTTGTCGAATCCGACGCCGAGCAAGTCGGCCAACGCACCACATCAGCGGTGGTGCAGGCCATCTTCCTGGTGATCGTGCTCGATGCGTTTTTCGCGGTGTTCTTCACCTGGCTGGGCTGGATCTGATGGCGGGCGATGTGATCATCTCGGTCAAGGGCCTCAAGACCAGTTTTGGCGAGCAAGTCGTCCATGACGGGCTAGACCTGCAGGTCCGTCGCGGGGAGATCTTTGGCGTTGTCGGTGGTTCGGGCACCGGCAAATCGGTGCTGATGCGCGCCATCATCGGCTTGCATCGCCCCGATTCCGGCGAGGTGAAGGTGTTCGGCGAATCGACTGTTGACCGCGACGAAGGCGAGACGATCGATATTCGCCGGCGCTGGGGCGTGCTGTTTCAGGGTGGCGCCTTGTTCTCAACGCTGACCGTTGCTGAAAATGTCCAGGTGCCGCTGCGTGAATTCTATCACAAGCTCGACCAGGGCCTGCTCGACGAGATTGCCGCCTACAAGGTGGTGATGACCGGCCTGCCCGCTGAGGCTGGCCCCAAATATCCCGCCGAGCTGTCAGGCGGCATGCGCAAGCGCGCCGGCCTGGCCCGCGCGCTCGCACTCGATCCCGAATTATTGTTCCTCGACGAACCGACCGCCGGGCTCGATCCGATCGGTGCCGCCGCCTTTGACGAGCTGACGCTGTCGCTGCAGCGCACGATGGGGCTGACGGTGTTCCTGATCACGCATGATCTCGATACGCTCTACGCGATTTGCGATCGCGTCGCGGTACTCGCCGACAAAAAGGTGATCGCCGTTGGCACGATCGATGAATTGCTCGCGCTGGACCATCCATGGATCCAGGAATATTTCAATGGACCGCGCGGTCGCGCCGCTACCGCGACCCAGGAAAATGCAGATCGACGTGCCGCCGCGCACGCACAGTCAGGGACGGCCAACTGATGGAAACCCGCTCGAACCACGTCCTTGTCGGCTCCGTGGTACTGATTCTGCTCACCGTGATGGCGCTGTTCATCGTCTGGCTCGCCCGATTGAGCGGAACTGCCGACAAGGAATATGACATCTTCTTCAAACAGTCGGTCAACGGCATCAACAAGGGCTCGAACGTCTCGTTCAGCGGGGTTGCCTCGGGCCAGGTGAAGGAAATCGCGCTATTCAAGGAGGATCCGCAATTCGTGCGCGTGCGGATCAGCGTGAACCAGGAAACGCCGGTGCTGCAGGGTACCACCGCGACGATCCAGGGTGTCGGCTTTACCGGGGTCAGCGAAATCCTGCTCGACGGCGCGATCAAGAATCAGCCGCCGATCAGCTGCCCCAGCGTCAGGCCGCAAAGCGCCTGCCCGTTCGGGGTACCCGTCATCCCGACGCGCCAGGGCGGGCTCGGCGCGCTCCTCAGTTCGGCACCGCAATTGCTCGAACGGCTCTCCAACCTCGCCGAACGGCTGACCGATGTGCTGTCGGACAAGAACATGGCCTCGCTCACTGGCATCCTCGACAACACCAATCGTGTGACCAAGGCGCTGGCCGACCGGTCGGGCGATCTGGGCGCGACGATTGCCGAGACGCGGGTGACGATCAAGCAGACCGGCGAAGCCGCCGCGGCCATCACCAGGCTCGCCAATTCGGCCGACGGGGTGCTGAAAAGCGACATCAAGCCCGTCACCGCCAATCTCAACAAGGCGATCGCGTCCGCCCAGCACAGCCTCGAGCAGCTCGATGCCCTGGTCAGCGACGCGCGGCCCGGCGTGCAGGCCTTTTCCAAGCAGACCGTCCCCGAGGTCGGCCAGCTGGTCCATGATCTTCGAATCATGGCGGCCTCGCTCACCTCAGTCGCCGAAAAGATCGACCAAGGGGGTGCAGGATCGATCCTCGGCGCACCCAAATTGCCCAATTACACGCCGGGCAAAGCCCCCAAAGCGTCGAAAAAGTGAGGCCCGCGATGAATCACCGATCGATCAAGCTCCTGCCAGCGCTGCTGGCGATGGCCTCTCTCACCGGCTGCATCAGTTTCGGCGCAACGCCGCCGCCGATGTTGCTCACGCTGACCGCCGCGACCCCGCTCACCCCGGGCCAGACCAGCAATTCGGCGAGCGCGGCGACGATCACCATCCAGCTGCCCAGCGTTCCCGCCGCCATCGCCACGGTGCGGGTGCCCGTTCAGACCTCGCCAACCTCAATTGCCTATGTGAAGGACGCGCAATGGTCAGAACCGCCGGCGCGGCTGTTCGCCCGGCTGCTGGCCGATACGATCGGCGCCAAGACCGGCCGCGTGGTGCTGACGCCGGCCCAGTCCTTTTATGATCCCGGCGCCCGGCTCGGCGGCGAACTCCGCAATTTCGGGGTCGATGCGATGACCGGCGACGCCGTCGTCACCTATGACGCCACGCTCAGCCGCAGCGACGCCAAGGTCTTTGAAAAGCGCATTTTCGAAGCGCGCGAACCGATTGGCACCGTCACCCCGCAAAGCACCAGTGAAGGCCTCAACCGTGCGGCCAACCGCATCGCCAGCGAGGTTGCCGACTGGGTGGGAAAATAACGGGCGCGTGCTAGCGCTTGGCGGCGCGCACGGGCACCGGCAGGTTGCACAGATCCACGGCATGCGCGGGCACCGTGAAAAAGGGCGGCGCGCGATTGGCGCGCGCCTCCAGATAGCGCGCGAAATCGGGGGAGGTCGGCTTCATATAGTCGAAATGCGGCCGCTCGGCGCCCGGCAGATCGCTGGCGATCGTCACCCGGATGATCGGCACGCGCTGGGCCGGGTCCTCGTACAGGCCAAGCCCGCCGCCGGTGCCGCGCGGCAATGCCGACAGCGCGCCCATCCCTTCGATCACCCGGCCGACCAGCGCGATGTTGCGATCAAGATGACGCGGCGCATGGCCGATCACAGTATAGAGATCGCCGCCGGTGCCAGTATCGGGCGCCAGATTGCGCGCAACGCCGACCATGCCATAGCAATGCGGCAACCATTGCTGCTTGCCGTCGCCCGCCAGCGGCCAGCCATCGGCTGAAAAGCCGGTCACGCTGGCATAGGCATCGCGATAGCGATTCAGCACGATCGAACGGCCCGCCGCAGGCCATTCATATTCTGGCGGCGGGGTGAGCGCGATGCCAGCCGCCGGCGGCTTGGCCTCGGTCGCGTCGCCCCACTGCGTGACGTAATTGTCCTGCACGCGGTAGACGCTGGCATCGTTCCACCAGCCTGCCCGGGCGATTCTGCGCATATTGGCGACATGCACCGGCGCAAAGCCGCTCGCCAGCCAGATCGCGACGCGCTTGCCATCGGCAAAGTCGATCAGCATCAGGTCGTCATCGGCGATCGCTGCCCAGGCCGATAACGGCGCGGCATCGGCGATCTGGGTGGCCGTGGGGGGCGCCGCGGTCGGCGTTTGAACCGGTGCGGGCGGTGGCGAGTGCATGCGGAGCGGTGGCCGAGTGGTCGAAGGCGCTCGCCTGGAAAGTGAGTATACGTCAAAAGCGTATCGAGGGTTCGAATCCCTCCCGCTCCGCCACCCCTCATAGTTTATGCTTTCCTTTGAGGGACTTATGGCTCGGTTTGGCTAACGAAATTTTTCGGTTAGCCAACGTTGATTGTGTGAGAGCGCTCATCGCCTGATCGGCAAGTCGGGTCTGCTCAGCCGATTTCGAATAGCGCTCAATCTCCTTGTCAGTCTCATGGCCGGTGATCGACTTGATGACTTGATGCGAAAGGCCCAGCTCCGCCAGCCGACGCGTCATCACCTTTCGCAGGCCATGGGCGGCACACTGGGGGAGTCCGGCCTCGTCACAGGCCTCGCGGAACCAATTGCCGAACCCGGCTGGCGTGAACGGCTTGCCATGCGACGTGAGCAGGAACGTCATGTTATCGACAGGGAGCGCGTTGAGCATAGCCGTGAGGTCGGGATGCTCGGGGATTAGGAGTTCCTTTCCGGTCTTCACCTGCTTGACGCGAATGCGGCCGTTCTTGCGATGCTGGCGTCCCATGACAACCACGTCGGATCGGCGCTGGCCGGTGTTAACCAGCAACCCGAGCGCAAGGCGCGGCTTGGTGCCGATCGCCCAACGCTCCTCAAATTGCACGACCTCCTCCTCGGTCCACGCGTGGAAGCCGTCGCTATCGACCTTCAACGGCTCCGTGAGGGACACCGGATTGTCTTTCCGCATGCCAAGCCTGCAGCCATAGTTGACGAGCATGCGCAGGAATTTTCGCAGGTTGTTGGCGGCCGATGGGGTGTCCGCCATCTTCGTCAAGATCGCCTCGACGTGCTGAAATTGTAGCTCCGCGACCATCCGGTGGCCGTGCTGCTCACGGAATCGACGAATGATGCCCTTGTAAGTCGTCTTGGTGGAGGGCTTGAGGTTCGCGTATTTCGAGCTTCGAAGGTATTGCGCGATCAGTGCGTTGAACGAGCCTGGCACTATGCGGTCGGCACCAATCGCGGCTGGGGTCGCTGCATCTCCTTCCGTGCAGGCGCGCAGCTCCTCCATGAACCCTTGCGACCACAGCAGACACTTGAAGTAATAGGTTTTGCAGCCCTTGCGCCTATAGCGAAGCCGCCGCTTTCCCCGACTATCCGTGAATTCGCTGACATGTTGAGGCAGGGCACGCTTCTTCACCGCAGCACCTCGTCCCAGCTACCCGACGATGTCGCCTGCAGCAGCGTCTCGGCCATAACGATGATCTTGCCGTTCGGGTCGATCTCGACCCGCCCCACACGCACCCCGGCTGCTGCAACGCCCTTCACGGCGCGCGTCAGGTCGGACTGCCGGAAGGAGGCGGGGCGCGTCGCCATTAGACCGTCAAGCTCCGCAGTGGGTGCACCAGGCGTGCTGCCGACTTGGGCAAATCAGCGCCATCCTCACGGTTGAGATAGGCTTGCGCCACGTGCGTCATGATCGCCAACCGAATGCGGGCCGATGGCTCCCCTTCCGGGTTGAAGCCGTCCGCGACGGTCAAAACGGCTTCCGTGGCGGCAACGATCAAATCCATGATCATCCCGTCCTCGTCGTCGGCGATGACGCGAAGGAATTCCTTCGTCTGATAGAGCGTGACGATTTCAGGCGTTGCCATTGGGCACCTCCGCAGGCGTTGCGCGCTTGTTCCAGCCCTCGATCACGCGGACTTCTTCGGCGTCCAGGACGCCTGCGTCGATCGCGATCTTGTGCGAGGCCCAGCGCGTTTGAGGATCCCCGCGCAGGAAGCCCGACAGGTCGAATTCCACCTCGTAGCTTCCGCCGGCGGCGAACACGCTACGGGCGAACTCCGCCTCGATCTTGCGCGCCCACGGTGCGAGGGTGAACATGGCGAACCATCGGCCCGCCGTTTCGGAGTTGGTGAAGGTGTTGTGGCTATAGTCCTGCACCAGCGGGGGCGGTACCTGGAACAGGCGGCAGATTTCCTCGACGCCGAACTTCCGGGTTTCCAGCAGCTCCGCGTCCTCAGGGCTGATCTGGGTCGCAGTCCACTCCATCCCGCCGTCGAGGATCATCACCTGGCCCGCATTGTCGACGCCCTGATTGCGCGACGCCATTTGCTCGCGCAGCTGGGTGATCTGCTCCTTTGTGATCGTGCCGTCGAACTTCAGAATGCCGCTAGGCGCTGCCCCTTTTTCGAGAAAGCTCTTCGCGAAGCCGTTGGACGCCGACACGCCCCCGACGACGTCGGCGGCACGGCTCAACCGCGATCGGCCGATCAGGCCGTCATCGGTGCGGTCGCGAAGGTGGAGCACTTCGCCCTGCAGCAATCGGCGACGCTCGCCGCGCGGATTGCTGACATCATAGGCAAGCCGTCCGCTGGCCAACTGGGACACCGTCACCATGCCCCACGGGATATAGACCAGCCCCGCCAACTGCCCGTTGCCGGTGCGGACAATCTCTGCAAGTCCGTTGCCGGTCAGCAACGTCGACGCGACGAAGTGTGAGATGAAGTCGGGCCAGCTCATGCTGACATTGACGCCGTCGCGGGTGAGGCGCTGGAGCGGATGGCTGGGTGCCTCGATCCGTCCATCGCCATCGCGGAGATAGACGAGCGCCGGGATGCTGGCGAGAGAATCGGCGATCACATTGACGCACGCCAGCACGGAGGAGAGGTTTTCCGCCGTCCGCGCTGAAACCCCAGCGAAGTATCCAACGCCGGGGGCCAGTGCAGCCCAAGAGGGTTCGGAGGTGCTGCGCTTCTCGATACGCAGCATCGCCGCAAGGCTGTTCATGATGCCCATTGCATAGCCTCCGCAATGCGGATCGCGCGGGCACGATGGCGGGCCGTCTTAGACGGGTCTCCACCGCGTGCCCGCAGCGCGATCGATGTGTCCGGGTAGGCTGGCCATGCCGACACCACGCTGATCTCCTTCAGGTCGATCGAACGAAGCGTCCGGGTGTTGTCCTGCCAGACCTCGCCACCGGCGGGGATACGGAAGCCGAAAGACATGCCGCCAAGGTCGTTACGCTGTGCCAGCTCAAGCACGTCGCGCCCTGCCTGAGTGTCGGGGACGTCCAGCGAGAATGCTAGGCCACGGCTGTCCTGGGACAGGCGCAAGGTGCCCGATCGCGTGCGACCGAGCACCTTGCCGGTGTCATGATCCAGCAGCGCCAGCACGTCGCCAGCCAGCGCGTCCGTGAAAGCGCCGGGGGCGATACGCTCGACAAAGTCGCCGATCTGCGCATCGCTGTTGAAGGTGGCGGCATATCCTTCGATACGCCGCCCCGCAGTGCGGACCTCGCTGAAGGTCCGCCGCTCCATATCGCCCCCGGCCCCCATCACGCCACCGCGTCCGTGACGGCCGCGAACGCCTCGGCGTAGCGCACCGCGGTATCGCAGGTGAGCATTGCCCGAACGGACACGTTGCCCTTGCTGTAGGCGGTCGATTCATAGGGGTTCACGAGCAAGTCGAATGCCGACCAATAGCCGATCAGCAATTGAGACCAATCACCATAGAGGATGGCACTCAGTGCCGTCCCGGTGCCCTTGGTGAGGTTGCTCGGCACGTTGCCGGAAAACTCGACCCGCTCCCCGGCAAAGACGCCCTCAGGGCCGTATCCGAGATAGTTGCCCTGGCCATCCTTCAGCTTCGACGTGGCGACCTTCACCTTGTTGTTGGTGAGAAATGCCCGCGAGGTCATCGGGCCATCGGCGATATCGATCTTGCCGATAAGGTCGCGGGACGCGTCCGCCGTGAAGGCCCCGCCGTTCGTGCCCATCGCCACGCTGCCAATGCCCGACGTGTTCAGGATGCCGCGCGGCTGGTTACTCGATCCGGTGCCCGCAATGGCGGCGATATCGACGATGCTGGCCAGAACTTGAGCGAAGTCATTGCGCACGAGCTGCTCAACATCACGGCTGGTTTGTTGGAGCATGTTGCGGCTCATTTCCGTGATGCCGCCCGCGTGCTTTGGCGTCATCGATACCTTGCGGAACTCGGCATCCGACGTCGAAAGCGCGCTGTTCTCGGCAACCCAGCCCGCCGTCACGCTCGTCTTGAGGCCGGGGATATCGATGTTGCCGACCAGGCCGTTGAGCACCGTAGCGCCAAGCGAGCCGACCTTGAGCGCGGCGCGCAGCCGGTCGAAATACATTTCGCCGTGCAGCTCGGTCGCGATCAGGTTGCCGCCTGGCCCGCCGCTCGGTGCGGCCGTGGTGAGAACGCGCTTTTCGAGGAAGATTTCGGTGGGGACGAGCACGCCCTCTGCAACGCGGCCCGCGCGCTTCACGAGGTCGGGCTGCACTTCGCGTTCGAAGCCATAGTCGTGCCCGCCGATACCGGCCTGCATCGCCATGGCGCGGACGATTGAGAAGCGCGAACGCAGCTCGCTTTCCAGCTTCCCGTCCCCGGTGATGACATTGCCGGGTTCGGCACGGTCGAGCGCGTCGATGGTCCGCGCGCGGCTCAGCTTCTCGTCGATGGTCCGCAACTCAGTTTCCGCAGAGGTGAACGCGCCATTGTCGTCGGCCTCGTGGGCGGCAGTCATGCGAGCGACGATCGCCCCTCGCTGTTCGATCAAGTCACTCGTTTTCATTGGTCGTCCTTCATGCTGGCGGGGGGCACGCTGCCCCCCGCGCGGTGATCACCTTCAGCCTCACGGCGATGGATTGGTGCGACGTTGCCCGATTGAACCCCATGAAACGGCATGCATCCAGCGCCGTCCGCCCCTGGCATCGGACTTCTCGTTTTTGGCCGCGTCGCGTCGGCCGCAGGAAATGGGGCGGGTGTCGTCATAGCGCGGCGTCCGGACCGACAAGGTCGGCGAGCGCGTAAAGGAGCCTGGCGTCCATGCCGACCTTCACGTTCTTCCCGGTGCGAAAGGGCAGGGTCGCGCTATTGAATTCTGCCTCGAGTGCAGCAGCCTCAAGGTAAGTCTCGGCGCTGATCATCGCGGCCATTTTCGGATGGTGGAATATCCAATGCGATCCGCCGCCCCGGATGGCGGCGCTGACGCCGCTGCGACTGATCTCGACGTCGAACTGGGGGCGGAGATAAAGGCCCCCCTTCCCTTCAGCCTTCGCTTCGGCAGCTTTTGCGGCTCGCTCTGCTGCAGGCTCGTTTCTGGACAGGGCCTGCAGCAGCTTCGCCAATGCGCGGTCGAACGGTTCGCCCTCGCTTGCTTCAAGCTGCCACTGCCCCGTCACAATGCCGATGTCGGTCAGCACCGTGGCGCTAAAGGCGGCTTCGGCAATCGGCGCTTGCTCGGGGTGATCAGTCGCGAAGCAACCGATCGCGAACCGTGACGCGTCCGTGAATGTCATCGAGGCCGCGCCGCGCCCGCGACCGGCCTTCGATATCCGGCCCGCCTCGCGAAGGCGGCGCGCGAAGAGGTTGAGCGTCGAACCGGTGTCGACCCGATGCTCTTCCATCAACGCGACCATATCACTGAGGCGGGCCATCGCATTCCTTCCGAATTCATCGGCATATCGCACCAATGAAAGCAGACGTCAATATGGTGTGATGCACCGATGAAGCGGCGAGCAGCATTACGCTTCCTGCCAATTCTCCTCGCCATCCTCGGGATCGCCAGCGTAGCCGTCGCCAGCGCCGAACAGGTAGACGGCCTGAATGCCGACGTGATCGTCCTTGGCCGCGCAGCAATCTTCATCCCCGTCCTCGAGGTCGGGATCGCCGTCTGTCACGTCGAGAATGTCGATCATCGCTTCCACGGTGCGAGACTTGCTTAAGCGCAGCTCGTGCTGGCCCAAGTCCCAGATTGCTGCCCATGCGGCTTGATGGGCAGGGTTCGACGGGTCGAAGGTTGGCATATCGGCGCGGGGCCGGGGGCGGGGAGGCGGGAAGGCAATGACGTTGTGGCGGACGGAGTCCGCCCGTAGAGGAGTGTGAGCCATGATCGATCTCCATAGGATCGGTTGAGGTTAGAGCCGGGCGGTCGTTGGTAGCTTCCGTTCGGCTCGTTTTCGTGTTAACGCCAAAAGATGGCACGGTCAATTCGAGTTTACACGAAAACCAATCGCCCCGATGCCCCGGGGACGATGATCGGAGTGCGTCTCCAACCTGACCAGCTTACTGCGCTGGATGCATGGATTGAGCGACAAGGCTCGAAGTTTTCGCGTCCAGAGGCCATTCGAGAAATTCTCCGGGAGAAATTGTGATGCTGTTTGAGGTCGGCAAAGAGTATTGGATCACCTATGGAACGGCGGAAGAGCAGTCTTTCGCCAGCATAAAGGTGGTTGAAGTTGAAGGAAGTTGGCTAAAGGTGGAGAGCGATAAGCTCGATATGCTGATCAACGTGGCTGCTCCTTTCTTTATTTCGGCTAGAGACAAGGTCGAGTTGCCAGCCGATAGCATCTACGCGCCCCTCAATCCGCCACAGCGCTAAACCCACACCAACCCAGTCCCCTTGTAGACCTTCGGCCCCTCGTCTCGCGCCGCCAGTCCGCACGCCATGATCAGCGCGACCATGGGGTCGATGCGATCAATCGACCGGTTCTTGCTCGGCTTGCGCGTGCCCGCCGGGTCCGTCTCGAAAATCATGTTGCCGGCCGCCCAGCGCAGCACCGGGTGCATGCCGTGCTGCAGGGTGCCGGAAAGCATGGCGGTTTCGAATGCGTTGACCGCAGGCCCCATGTCCTTGAAGCCTTGGCCCCACTGCACCAGCGGAAGCGCCACGCCTTCATCGGACAGGATTTTCTCGAGGTCGGCGAAGCCCCATCGATCGTAGGCGATGCCCCTCAGGTCGTAAGTCGCGGCGATGCTGCCCAGCGCCAGCGCAATGGCCCGCTTGTCGATCGCGCGCCCCGGTGTCGGGTGAATGAAGCCCTGTTTCGCCCAGGTGCGATAGGGGACGCGATCGACCTCCTCACGCTCCGCCAGATTGTCTTTCGGGCACCAGGTGAACAGCAGCGTCTTGCCGCCGTCCTCGGGGAAATACAGCGCCAACGCGGACAGGTCGCGCGTCGAGGACAGGTCTAGCCCGCCATAGCAGGGGCGCTTGCGCAGCGCGGCCGCGTCAACCTCCACCGCACCGCAGGCCTCCCACTCAGCCGGGTTGATCGCCTTCGGCTCGGCATCGACGCGCTGATTGCAGTACAGGTTGCGGAAGGCCGGTTCGAACGTCGGCATGCGCCTGGCCCGCTCGGCTTCTTGCGCCATCTCGCTATCCGAGCGGAACACGCCAAGCGCCGGGTTGGCCAGTGGCCAGTTTGCAGCGTCGAAGGGATCCGCGTCGTCGGGGATGGCATAGACCGCACCGTGGAAGCTGGCGTCCTCGATCTCGCCGCCATCGATGCGCGCGGAATAGTCGACCAACTCGCTCATGATGTTTTCGGCGCGGGGGGATTGCGTGCCGATCACCAGCATCAGGGGTGACGCCCGCTTGCCTAGCGAGGTGCGCAGCACGTCGAACAGCTCGCGCTTCTTCCACTGCGCCAGCTCGTCGCACACGACGAAGGACGAAGCGAGCCCGTGGACCGAATGGCCGTCGCTGGCGAGCGCGCGATAGACGCTCCCGGTGGGGCCGTCCTCGATCGTCTTGTGGAATCGCTTCACGTTCAGCCTGGCGGCAAGCCATGGCGTCGCGACGATGATCGCTTCCATCTCCGTGAAGATCAGCGCCGATTGATCCTTCGTCGCGGCGGCGCTGTAGCACTCGCCGCGCGGCTCCGCCTCAGGCCCGCATAGGTGAGCGAGCGCCAGCGCCGCGCATAGCACCGTCTTGCCGTTGCCGCGCGCCACGCTCAGCAGGCCGGTGCGGACGACCCGCTCGTCCCCGGCGTCCCCGGCATAGATCGCCTCAACCCAGTCGCGCTGGAAGGGCAGCAGTGCGATCGGCGAGCCCGCGCCAAAGCCCTTGGTGATCGGCAACGATTCGATGAAGGCAATCACGCGAGCGGCGCGGTTGAGCCCGGGTGCTTCCCACGCGCGCGCCGCCGGCGCGGCAGGGTGTTGATCGAAGAGCGTGGCGACTGGTGCCCGGTCCGCATCGGCAGCGGCACGCATTTTTCCCGCCCCCGGCCCCCTCATACCCACAGGTCGGACACCCCATCGTCGAGGTCATCAACTTGAACTAACTCAATATTTGACTGGGCGGCGGTCTTCGAGCGGTCAGCTCTGAGCGATTTTCCGGCATGCCAAGGATGCCGACGGTCCAATGGCGTGCCGTCGGCGTTGCATCCTTTCCGAGGCTTGCGGGTGCGGACAGCACCAGCCTCAGGTCCCCGCGCCGTCTTGGCAGAGTGGCAGGGCAGGCATAGCGATGCGAAGTTCCTGGGGTCAAAGGCAGGGCCGCCCATCCTGATAGCGACGCGGTGATCGACGACGCTGGCCATCGTCAACCGGCCCTCGTCCTCACACCCCTCGCATAGCGGGTGACGTGCCAGTTGCACGAGGCGTAGCCGCTTCCATTGGGCGGTGTTGTATGGCCAGTCAGCCACCATACACCTCAAGGTGACGGGCCACGCGATGAAGCGCGCGCTCCAATTGATCGCGCTCTTCGAAGTACCGCTCAGGATCACGCCAGCTTGGGGACAGCCTGCCTACCTGCCTGGCTAGGTTCTTCACTTCCGCGCCGATCGACACCGGGGGTGGTGACGGGACACCCCCCCTAAAGGGGGTGTCCCGCTCACCCCCCGTCGGGACATTCTTAAGACTGTCCCGCCTTGTCCCGCCTGTCCCGCTGCTCATTCTGCCTCCTCCGCCATGCTTACCGCGCTGCCGGAAATGACAATGAAACCAGCACCTTGGAGCCGGTCACGGCATCGTTGAAACGCCTTCTTTCGCGCCTCGTGCGAGCCTGTCCCGCTCGAATAGCACCGGTCCCGCCACGTATCGACCGGGACGCTTTGCGGAATGTCCCCGCCTGTCCCCCTGTCCTCGAACAGCTTGTGCAGTTCGAGAAGGGCATGTCGGTCCGCGTCGGTAAGGCGGCGAGGCGGGCCGCGTTCACCGCCCTGGCGCGCACCGGCAGGATCGATGACGCAAGAGACGATGTCATCGCCTTCTTCGTCAGTCCCGACAGCCGATTGCCGAAGCGTGTATGTGAACGGGCCGATCTCGCCCCCGTCCTTGATGGCCGTCACCTTCGCCTCGCAGAGGCCGGTGTCGTCCTTCGATACCTCGATCGCCACGTCTACCGCGCCAAGAAAGGCGTTCGATCCCCGCATGCCGCGATCGCGGTCCTTGCCGGAGTGATGCACGAACAGCACGTGCGCCCCGGTTTCCTTCTGAACGCGCTCCGCGTTCCGCACGAGAACATTGATGTCCCGCGCCTTGTCCTCATCGCCGCCGCCGATCATGCGCGACACGGTATCGAAAACGACCAATCGCACCGGCCCGCCCATCGGATCGGCGAGGCCGTTGATGTCAGCCACAAGCCGGTCTAGCTCTTCGGCTGCGTCAAACATGTTGATCGACTGAGGCAGCAACGCGAAGGGCGCGGATGTGTCGCCGCCCTTTTCTTGCCGCCACGCCTTCATGCGCTGGCGGACGCCAGCCGAACCCTCGCCGCAGACATAGACGACGCCGCCCGCTTTGACGCGCAGGCCATACCAATCACGGCCATGCGCGACGTGCAGCGCGAGGTCGAGCACGACGAACGTCTTTGATGACTTCGGCGGGCCAAAGACGACTGACACGCCGCCGTCGATCATCAGTCCCCGCACGAGCCACGACATGGGCGCGACAGCATCTTCGCGCCCGAACCACACCAGGGGGAAGCGAGGCTTGAAGCTCGGTCGCCAATCCGGCGTGTCCGCCGTGATGTCCACCAGCTGTTCGACCGTGCCGCCGTCGGCAATCCAATCGCTGACATCGGCCTTGCGCGCCTGCTCGCCGAGCTCGAGAACGCGGACGTTCGCCGCGACGCCCTGCAGCGACCTGGCAACCGTTTCGGCATGCTCGATTCCAACATCGTCGTTGTCGGGGATGATGGCGACCCGCGCGTCCTTGAGCAGCTGCGCGAGTTGCGGCTTCCACTTGCCCGCGCCACCCGGATTGCACGTTGCCACGAAGCCCAGCGCCACGAGCCTGTCCGCGTCCTTCTCGCCTTCCACGATATAGACGCGCTCATTGTCTTGAACGGCGCGCAGCACGTCGGGCAACCGGTAGAGCGTCGGCTCGACGCCCTTGAGGTTCCAGTGAAACCCGCCAGCGCCATCGGGCCGTCGCTGGCGAAAGTCCTTCGGCTCGAAGCGGACGACCTCGAACAGCAGATTGCCGGTCGAATCGGTATAGGGGTATGTCGCAACGATCTTCTTGGCGGACGATGGAGGGGCGACGTCGCTGGGGAACATCTCGCTCAACCAGGCTGCAGCAGACGCCTTGTCACCGCCGCGCTTGCTCGCGATCAGGTCGAGTACGCCGCCACCATCGCCGCTTTCGTGGTCCCTCCACGTGCCCCGATGATCGCCACCAATCGAGACGCGCAGACTTCCGTGCGAGCCGAACCGCAGCTCGTCTCCGCGTGACAGCTTGTCATTCGGTTCGCCAAAAAGGTGTCGCGCGACAGGCTCAATAAGCGCCGCGAAGTCTGTCTTTTCCCCCATCAATGGGGCTCCGCAGCGTTAGCCAATGATGGCCGTTCCGCGCAGTTTTCCGTTGCGGGTTTGCGGGCGTTAGCCACGCTAAGTGATTGATGTATCTCAAGAGAGAACGTCCCTCCCGCTCCGCCACCGCGGCCCCTAAAGGGGCTTCAAGAACTGCCGAAAAACGTGTAAAATCCTAGTGTTTACGGTCGTGCGCCAGTCCGCCGCTGTCCGTACTCATCCATCTTTTCCCACAGACGTGTGTGGGGAAAATGGTGGGCAAAACACGAAGGATGCGAAATGGGCCAGCTCACCGCGACCAAGATCAAAACCCTGACCGAAGCCGGTCGCTACAACGATGGTGACGGCCTGATCCTCAATGTCGCGGCCGGCGGATCGAAAAGCTGGATCTTGCGCGTGCAGCACGAAGGCAAGCGGCGCGACATCGGCCTGGGCTCGACCAAAGTGCTCACACTCAGCGAAGCCCGCATCAAGGCCCGCGAGTACCGCCGCCTCATCGCCCAAGGCGTCGACCCCATCGCCGAAAAGAAGAAGGAAAGGTTCGTTATCCCGACAGTCCGGACTTTAGTGCCGAATGCCAATGAGCAGCCCGTGGTTCAGACACTTGGCGAAATCAGCCAATTTTCCCGCCGCCGAGCGTCAATGATGAACCGCGCCGCCGTATTTCGTTGCTTGAGCAGTTTTGGCTCGCTTTCGCACTGAGTGACAACCTAGTCCGGTTAAGCGTCGCAACCAAAGCCCGAGCTGCATCGTCGAGAGACGAGTTCGCACAAGCTGACAGCACCGCCAAACGCCGACACGCTTTCGCGAAGCTGACCAATAGCGCGTGACCTCCGCGCGTGCCAAAGCGCTTAGCCGTTGGCAGCGAAAACAGCGTAGCGCTCCCGCCACGCGCCGACTTCGTCCTGCAAATGCGCCGGTGCGGCATCGCCCGAGAGGACAAGCCGGACCACGTCATCTTCAGGATGCAACAACATCTTGGTTGATCCGTCGCTGAACCAGACGGGGACCAGCAGATTACACAGGCTGTCGAGGACCGCGGCAGCCATGCCGTTCGCTATTGCGTCGCTGCCGGCAAGCAAACGAACGTTGATCGATATAGCTTCCAGGCAGTTCTGCGGCTCGCGAACGAAATTGAGCGAGACAAGAAGGCCGGAACGGTCGGGCCGGGCGGCATCGGGCAAGGTCGCGATCCGCCGCCAAGCGCAGAACCATGTCCGGCAGATATGGGGGCGGACGTCATGGATTCGGCACCCGCCTGCCGACAGGTTCACGCACGGTGTACCCGCTGGCTTCTTCAAATCGGGCGTGTCTACCGTCAGCACGGTGCAGCACGCCGTACAATCGCCGCACGCACGATCGGCTAGGATCGGTCCTAGCAACATGGTTTCCACGTCGGCCTCGGTGTGCATCCGTACCGGGTGCCGCTATGCCGATTGGAAAACAAGGGCCGCGGCGGTCGGGCGCCCTAGTTTCCCTCGGCATCTACCGTGAAAACCATCGGCTTCCCGCGTGACATCGGCTCCCATCCTGCGACCAATGCCGCTCGCACCCCACGCGCAACGGTTGCATCGTCGAGCTGGAGACGCCCCCGTTGCAACCCTTTCAACAGGCGCTTGGGCGGCGGGAATTCCAGCAACGCCGCGCGTTGGGTATCGCGCTGCAGCAGGGAGACCGTCATGCCTTTCCAGCCATCGTCGTCCGACCATTGCGGTTCGCGCTGGAGTTGCCAATCATATTTGAGGCCATCGAGGTCGACCGTTCCGGCGTTGCTTCGGGAATTTGCCATGCCCGTCCCTGTAGCATGCCAATCGTGCCAAGCCACGCGTTCGGCGTTGGCCCCGATCGATCGATGATGGCGGAAAGAAGTTGCGGGGGATGCAACAGCAGCGCTGATCTGTGGACGAACTGCAGGTGACGCGGAACGGTGAAGCAGCGGCCCTGGCCCGCAGCCGACCATGCGGGCGTGATGGTCGGGTTCACGCGAATGCGGAGATGATAAAATGGCGCCGCCATCCCGCCCGCGATCATTGGCCCACATTATGGGCAGTTGTGCGTTGGCGACGCCGGAAAAACGGGTTTCGAGAGCGCCGGCCAAGCCAGCCGCTGCGATTCGGTTTGCCCCACCGCACCGATGGCCCGCGCAGGGCGGCCATGATGGCGCGAATGACCGCCCAGTACATCAACTGGCGATAGACCAGGCGCTGCGCGACCAGCAGCAAAACGGGGCACTTCTCGCGGCGCGGCTCCATCGCATAGGCGGCATAGCCGCACAGCGCATCGATCGTCGCGAATCCCAGCCAGTAGAAGATCATGGTCAGGTCGGCTGCCTGCACGTCACCGGTGCCGTGCTGGAGCCAATGGATCACAGCGGCGGTGACATTGAGGACAAGGAAAAGGTCAATCAGCGGCGCGATCAGGGCAAAGCCGATCTGGAAGATCAACGCCTGCGGAATGCCGAACAGAGCAAGGCCGACGGGCTTGAACGTCCACAGGATCGAGCGATGCTTCCAGAGGCATTGGAGCGTTCCGAAGGCCCATCGGAACCGTTGGCGGGCAAGCAGGGCAATGCCTTCCGGCACCTCTGTCCAGGCCATGGCTGACGGATCGTAAATCACCTTCCATCCATCGCGCTGGATCCGAATGGTCAGGTCCTGGTCCTCGGCCAGCGTGTCTTCAGGATAGCCCTGCGCCAGCGCCGCCCGCCGAAAAGCACCGACAGCGCCGGGCACGACGGTGATGCTCTTCACCGCGGCCAGCGCGCGTCGTTCCAGATTTTGCGACGTGACATATTCAATTGCCTGCCAGCGCGTGATGAGATTGACCCGATTGGCAACCTTCACATTGCCGGCAACCGCGCCGATGCGCGGATCGGCGAACCAGCGGGCGAGTCGAGCGATCGTCTCCGGGCCAAACAGCGTGTCGGCATCATGCGCAATCAACACCTCACCCCGGGCCACGCCAATCGCATGGTTCAGCGCCTTGGCTTTGCCGCCATTGGGCAGCGAAATCAGCCGGACCACGGGATTGTCGCCAAAGACGGTCCGGACGATTGCGGCCGTGGCATCGCTCGATCCGTCATCGACCACGATCACCTCGATATGAGCATCGCGGTTGGCCAGCACCTGTCGGATCGCAGCTTCAATACCGCGTTCTTCATTGAATGCCGGAATGATCACCGACACCAGCAGCGACGGATCAATCGCCGGCCGGACCCGGTGCCGACTGCGATCATATTGCAGGAAGGCAAGCGCGGTCATCGTGATAGCGCGCGCCAGGCCGACCAGAATGGCGATGTAGAAGATCCCTGTCATCAACCGGCCCAGTGCCGATAGCAACATGAACAGCCCCGTATCGGCGCGCACCGCCGTCAGTTCCCCGGAGGGAACCGGGGGCATGGTATCGGCCCGGCTCAACTTCGCCAGCCTGGCCACACTGACGAACTGATAGCCGCGTGCGCGCAGTTCATCGATGATCCTGGGCAACGCCAAAATGGTCTGGTGCCGATCACCGCCGCCATCATGGAGGAGGATGATTTGGCGCGTGTCGCTGTTCGATCGGTCCTCGACCTGCGCGATCACCGATTTGACGATCGCCGCAGCTGTTCGCGACCGCCAGTCTTGAGGGTCAACATGAAGGCCGACATTGGTATAGCCGTTCTCCTGCGCCATCAGGGCGGCATCCAGCTCGCCAGCAGTCGACGCCTCGGCGTCACCGAAATAGGGCGCCCGGAACAACCGCATCGATCGCCCGGTATAGGCCTGCACCAGACGCTGGGTAACATTGAGTTCCAGCTGCGCCTGGGTCGGCGAAACAGTCGCCAAATTGGGGTGGCTGAAACTGTGGTTGCCGAGCTCATGCCCCTGATCGACAATCTGGTTGAGCAAGTCGCGCTGGCCGAGTGCATTTTCACCGACCACGAAAAAGGCTGCCGGTGCATTTTTCTCCCGCAGGATCTTCAGCACCTGCGGTGTCCAGACCGGATCGGGGCCATCGTCAAAAGTCAGCACGATATCGTGCGGATGATCGCCGGTGCGGCGAATCAGATAGGGGGTGGGAAGCCGGAGATAGCGTTCGTCGGTGATCGCGCCATCGCGATCCACCGTCAGCGCCCGGCGACCGTTGGTTGGCACCGCGGCGATGTGCATGATTTCACCGCGACCCTCGACATCGATATTCGAGGTCGAGCGAAGACTGGCGATGTCGGGTGGTGTCGCCCGATCGAGCGATCGCAGGATCGGCCATAGGCCGCTATCCTCTGTTCCCAGGCGCCAAATGCCGATACCCGCCGCGCCGGATGCATAGGCCAGCCTGACGTGATTCCACGCCGTCGCAGCGTCCAGCAGCCAGAGCGTGTGCGGCTGATCATCCTCATCATAGGCCACCATCGGATTGCCGGTTGCCGGATCGAATCTAATCGGCGCCTGGCTGTCGCGGGCAATCAGCCAGGCTTCCTCGACCGAAATACGCGTCGCATCGCCATTAGCGGGCCAGTCATAGGCGAAATTGCCAACGGCCAGGATCAGCTTGTCCGCCACAACGGCCGCCATCGCCCGGGTCACCTGTGCCGCGGCCCAGCGCTGGCTGGCGATCGGGCCTGGTCCAGTGTCCGGAGAATGTTCGTCAAAAACCTTGACGATCACCTTGTCGGCCACTGTAGCAAAAGCCTTGAGCCGCCAGTCCGAGCTATCCGACGGGGCCATGACCACGATCTGTAAATTGCGCCCCGCCAACCGGGCCTTGGCCTCCCCGATCAGCCGCAGGTAATCCGGCAATGATGCCGGCGGGAGTTGTTCGAAATCGAACACTACGCCTGCGGCCTTGAGCGCGACCAGCGGGGAGGCGATCCGATCGAGCAAGTCGGCACGGGCTGTGGCGGTGGCGAGCAGCGCAGCGGCGCCTTCCCCGTCCCAATCCTCCTCAACGGCATTTTGCACCATGGCAAAGAGCGCAGCCGGGTGCTTGGCCCCCGCCAATATTGCTTTTAACCGCTCGTCAGGAGCGATGTGTATCTGGTGACGCTGCCCCGTCACCGAAATAAGGCCTGCCACGAGCCAATCCAGTTGATCGCCATGATCAACCAATGAGGCCGCGCTATTTTCATCCCAGGGGACGTAAAACCCCACCCGGATCGGCTTCGCCATCCGCGCACCCCGACCGACAGGCAACAGCGCTGAAACGGGGACGGGCTTCGGCCGACCCGGCTGTGGCGCACTACCGGCCGGCAGTGTTTGCGGTGCCCGCAACCGCGACCTTTTTATTGAAAGAGCGAGCGGATCGGGCTTCGGCAGGTAGGTAACCGTCGCCAAGAATGTGGCGCCGAGCACAACAAGGATCAGAAAACCGAGAATCAACGCGCGAGTCGTCCACCGCGTGCGCGTGCCGCTTGCGTCGAAAAAAACCTGCCTGGTGATCAAATTAGCGCACTCAATCCGGCAATTCCGTAACTTCAGGACAGGCGATGAAGCCGAGTGATTTTGAAATCATGGCTACATGTTATGACGATTGTTCGATGTGGCCTCATCGGCGCGGCTGTGCCATTTCGGGATTGACGGGCAATGCTGCCGGTAAGCGCAGGTGCCGCCAGTGGCCCAAGGCCTGATCACCATCGACCAATGGCAGTCATGCGGCGATACAAAGCGGTGTATTTCGGCGAGCGAAGGGCTAGGCTGGCGCCCATGAGCCGCGATCCACACCGCCCTGATCCGCTATCGCCATCACTTGTGTCGCGCCGAACCGCGCTGGCCATGCTGTCCTCGTCCGCCGTGCTTGCGGCGTGCAGCGGCGGCGGCGGATCACCGACGCCAACGCCGACACCGGCGCCATCCCCCACACCGACGCCATCCCCCACTCCGACGCCGGTCATCGGTCCGGCATGGTTCGGCTATGGTCGCGATGCGCAGCATATGGCGGCGAGCCCGATCGCGTCGCAGGACCTTGGCCGGATCAGCTGGACGGCCGCTGTCGATCTCGTGCCGCAATATACGCCCAGCGGTACGCTGTTGACGCATTACGGGTCGCCGGTGGTAACGACGCGCAATACCATCGTCATTCCGGTCAAGACGGGGGCCAGCGGTGGCTATCGCGTCGAGGGTCGCAATGGCGCGACCGGCGCGGTGATCTGGTCGGTAACGACCTTCTATGTCACGCCGCCGCACAATTGGGTGCCAGCCTATAATGTCCTGCTCACGGCGCAGGGCCGGCTTTATGCGCCCGATTCCGGTGGCAGGCTGCTTGTGCGCGACGATGCAGACGCGGCCAGCGGCACATTCACGTCACCGATATTCTTCGGCGCCGCCGCCTACAACGCCAATCCCACCGCCTATGACGGGACCGTGTTCATCAACACGCCGCTGACCGCGGATGCGAACGGCAACATCTTTTTCGGCTTCCAGGTGACGGCTGCGAACCCGGCAGGGCTGGTCAGCGGCATCGCCCGGGTTGCGCCCGATGGCACCGGCAGCTGGATCAGCGCCGCCACCGCGGCCGGCGATTCCACGGTCCAGAAGCCCGTTACGAATTGCGCGCCGGCGCTCTCGCTCGACGGCACCACGGTCTATATCGCGGTCAACCGGGGCTCGACCAACGCCACCCAAACCGGCTTCCTGCTCGCACTCGACAGCACGACGCTGGCGACCCGCGCCAAGGTCGCGCTGACTGACCCGAACTCGCTTACCCCTGCACGCCTCAGCGATGACGGCACGGCCTCCCCGGTGGTCGGCCCCGATGGCCGGGTATTTTATGGCGTACTGGAAGCGCAGTTCCCGACGCACAACGCGCGGGGCTGGCTGCTCCAGTTCGATGCACTGCTCAATCCGGTCGGTTTCCCGGGCAGCTTTGGCTGGGACGTGTCGCCGAGCATCATTCCGGCATCGATGGTGCCGTCCTATGCGGGATCATCGACCTATCTGCTCGCGCAGAAATACAACAATTATAATGGCGTCGGCACCGGCGACGGGCTCAACCGGCTGGCGGTGCTTGACCCGCGGACGAGCCAGGCCGATCCGATCGTTGCGAGCGTGCAGGTGATGCGCGAGGTGCTGACGATCCTGGGCCCCACCCCGGACGGCAACGCCACCATGGCGCGGCGCGAATGGTGCATCAATACGATGGTGGCAGATCCGCTGCGCCGGTCGGTCCTGGCAAATAACGAGGACGGCGTCCTCTACCGCTGGGACCTGTCGACCAACAGCCTGTCGCAGAATATCCGGCTCAACGCCGGGCTCGGCCAGGCCTATACCCCCACGCTGGTGGGCGCCGATGGTGCGGTCTATGCCATCAGTAACGGCACGCTCTATTCGATCCGCGCCAGTTAGAGCCGTTTGCCGGTTGGCGGAATCGCTTTCCCGCGATCGCAGGAGCCCAGGGTCCCAAGCGCAGCGGTCTGCGGCCCTGAACCCCGGCTTTCGCCGGGATGCGGCCCTGATTCAACCGCGCTGACATGGACCCCAACGGTCGAATGCGCCGGTTGGTCACCGCCGAAACGGATCGCCGAAGCGGGGATCGGTGGTGAGCACGGGGTCGTTCAGCGTCACCAGAAAGGCGACAAGCGCCGCACGATCGGCGCTATCGAGGTTGAGGCGCTGTGGCCGCCCCGCCTGTCGCAACCGATTGTCGAGCGCCGGACCAGGTTGAATGCCATGATCGTAAAAGTCGACGACCTCGGCCAGCGTTACAAACCGGCCGTCATGCATATAGGGCCCGGTCAGCCCGACGCTGCGGAGCGATGGCGCCTTGAACAGGCGCGTCTCGCCAGCATCCAGTCCGTTGCTATGCGCGTCGGCCGCCAGCGCAAAGCTGGGCGGCAGATGGCAGGCGGAGCATCCAGCGCCACCCTCATCAACGGCCGTCATGAACAATTGTCGCCCCCGATTTTCCTGGGAGGTGAAATTTGGCAGGTTTACGCCAAGTGCGCCGTGGGGCGCGGTGGGCGAGAAGACCTGTGCATAGCCCGTGTCCCACCGGCTCGCGCTTGAGGTCATTGCGCGCACGAACTGCGCCAGCGCCTGCTGAATACGCCCTTCGGTGATCGTGGAACTGCCAAATGCCCACGCAAAGAGCGGCGGATAATAGCGCGTCGCGTCCATCCGCCGAATCAGCAAATCGACACCGCCGGCGGGCCCGCCCCACCCCATTTCGACCAGGCTGCGTAACGGATGGCTCGCCTGCGCCTCCACACTGGCCGCGCGCCTGTTCCAGAAGGTCGACCCGGGCTGCCAATAGCGCAGATTGCCAAGCCGCATCGCATGAAAGTCGGTGGTCGCCGCATCGCTGATCCCGTTGCTGAACCGCATCGAATCGGTAAAGCCAAGCGCCTGGCGGTGGCAGGTGGCGCAGGACGCCCGACCATTGGTGCTGAGCTGCAAATCGTAAAACATCACCCGCCCGAGCGTCGCCACCCGATCATTGGCCGGGTTGGTAGCCGGGCTGTTGTCCAACGCCCTGACCGTCCGGTCGAAATAACCAGGAAGCGATGGTGCCGAATAATGGGCGACATGGGCAAAGTCGATCGTGGTCGCCGCCGCGATGCCCGCCGGCGTGGCGGGCAGCGGAGCGCGCGCCCCTTCGCTGCACCCTGCCAGCGCCAGCGCCAGCGTAACAATCAGCCGTCCCGTCCTTCCCGCGCGCCTCACCATGCCGTTGCCCGGCGCTCGTCCAGCCGGTCCAACATCGCCGCTACCGCCGCCGCAAGCGTGCGGCGAGGCCAGCGAGCCGCGGCGTGCGCGGCGTGATCGGCAAGCGACTTTCGCTGTCACCGCTGTGGTGATCGAAATAGACGATCTCGCCCGCCTCGATCGCCTTGAGCCGCGCATAGGGCAGCCGGCGCGACAATTCCTGCCGCACCAGCGATTCAGGATCGATCACGCAGATCATGAACCCGCCCGACACGAAGCTGGAGGCATAGACCTTGCCGTCATGAAACAAGGCCGGCGGCAGATAGCGATAATTGCCGCGCGGCTCGCGGCCATCGATCTTCAACAGGCCGCAGCCAGGGCCGCCGAGGCCGACTTCGAGAATATCGTCCCAGTTTACCCGATCGTCGTCCATCGATCCGCTTCCCGCATGGCTGTCATGCTGGTGTTTGTACCAGAATTTTAGCCCGATCCGCCAGTCGCGCCACCGCCGCGCCATGAATGGCCGGCGCCGTCGCCAGCAACCCGAAGGCCTGGGCGCTGGGGGTGTTGAAGGCGAGCGGCGCGCCGAACGCGTCGGTCACGCTGGCCCCCGCCTCCATCGCGATCAGCGCGGCAGCGGCGATGTCCCATTCGAATCCCCAGCGCAGCGTCGCCACCAGATCGGCCTCGTCGGCCGCGACCATCGCGATCCGCAGGGCGATCGAATTGGGTTTGTCGACCAGCACCAGATCGCTGTCCTTGCTCGGCAAGGCATCGTTCGGCACGCGCGCCCCGGCAAATTCGGTCCGCGCACTGGCGCGGACAGCCGCGCCATTGCGCGTGGCCCCCTGCCCGATCGTCGCCCGCCAGACTTCGCCACGCGCCGGCGCATCGAGCACCCCGATCACGGGCAAGCCCTGATCGACCAGGGCGATCGACACCGCCCAGCCCGGCCGCCCCCGCAGATAATCGCGCGTGCCGTCGATCGGATCGACCACCCAGAGCCGCCGACACGCGAGCCGGTCGGCATTGTCGGCAGTTTCTTCGGACAGCCAGCCGGCTTCGGGATCGAGCGCGAACAACCGTGCCCGGAGCAGGGCATCGACCTCCAGATCGATATCGCTCACCGGATTGCCGGGCGACTTTTCCCAGCGGCTGAAATCATCGCTCCAGCGCGCCATCGCCAGCCGGCCCGCTTCGGCAGCGATCGCTGCAACCGCATCGACCAGCGTGTCAGCCACTCGCCACCGTCATCCCCTCGATCATCAAGGTCGGCACGTTGATGCCATAGCGGAATTCGAGATCATTGGCGGGGGTGAGCGCGAGGAACATGTCCTTCAAATTACCGGCAATCGTGAATTCGGCAACCGGGCTGGTCAACTCGCCATCCTCGATCAGGAAGCCGGCCGCGCCGCGGCTGTAATCGCCGGTCACGCCGTTGACGCCCATGCCGATCAGTTCGGTGATATAGACGCCGCGCCTGATGCCGCCGATCAGCGTCGCCGGTGGCACGCGGCCCGCCGCCATGTGCAGGTTGCTCGGCGACACGCCCGGCCCGCCGCCGACGCCGCGCGCAGCATGGCCGGTCGGCTCAAGCCCCAATTGCCGGGCCGAGCCGCTGTCGAGCAGCCAGGTCTCGAGCATGCCGTCATCGACCAGGCACATCGGCGACACGGGCAGCCCCTCGCCATCGAAGGGCCGTGAGCGCAGCCCGTGCGGGCGATGCGGATCATCGAGCACGCTGACCCCGGCGCTGAACACGCGGGTGCCCAGTGATTCGAGCAGAAAACTGGTCTTGCGGGTGATCGACTGGCCGCCGATCGCGCCGACGAAATGACCGAGCAGGCTGCTGCCGACGCGCGGATCGAGCACCACCGGCATCGGCCCGCTCTCAATCCGGCCGGGGTGCAACCGCGCAACCGCGCGCGCGCCCGCGCGCGCGCCGACGAGTGCTGGGTCCTCGAGCCGGTTGAGATGGCGCGCGCTGTGATAGGCATAGTCGCGCTGCATGTCGCTGCCAGTACCGGCCAGCACGCTCGCCGATACGCCATGGCTGGACACGGCATAGCCGCCGGTAAAGCCGTGGCTGGTCGCCAGCGTCATCACCGATCGCGACGTGCTCGCGCTGCCGCCTTCGCTGTTCGACACGCCCGGCACCGCGCGTGCGGCATCCTCCGCCAGCAACGCGCGCGCCTTCAGCGCCGCCGGCGAAACTTCACTGCCATCGTCGAGATCGAGATGCGGGGGCCTGCCGCGCAGCAGCCGATCGGCAGGCGCGAGGCCCGCCCAGTCATCCTCGGGCGCCTCGCGCGCCATCGCGATCGCGCGCTCGACCAGACTGGCAAGCGCCTGGCCCGACAGATCGGAGGTCGAGACGCTGGCATTGCGCTTGCCGACAAACACCCTGAGGCCAAGCTCGGCGCTTTCCGACCGGCCGACATCCTCCAGCGCGCCGAGCCGGACCGAAACATCAAGCGCCATATCGGCGGCGAAAACGGCATCGGCGGCGTCTGCGCCGGCCGCCATGGCGCGGACAACGATCTCATGCGCCCGCTCACAGGCCTGTTCTGGTGTCATCATTCGCCCGACTTAGGCCGCGCCGTCGCAAAATTGAACCTCTGGCGCGTTATAAACTCGTCGCGGTCCCGACCACCACGCAGGCCGCCGCCATCAACAGCCCCGCGCCCCGGTTTGACCGGAAGCGGGCAAGCGCATTGTCACCGTCATCGGGCACCAGGGTCAGCACCTGCCAGGCGAGGTGCCCGGCGACCGGCAGCAGCGCGGCAAGCGCCAGCAAATCCGGGCGCACCAGCCAGATCGCGCCCGCCCACAGCGCCAGCGCGAGGGCATAGAATCCGGCGATCCCGCCGCGCACATGCGCCCCCATCGCCCGCGCCGAGGAGCGGATGCCGACCATCGCGTCATCCTCGCGGTCCTGCAGCGAATAGATGGTGTCATAGCCGACCACCCAGGCGATCGATCCGGCATAGAGCAGCAGCCCGGGGGCGGTGAGCGCGCCCATGACATCGGCCCAGCCGACCAAAGCCGCCCAGGAAAAGACGATGCCGAGCCAGGCCTGCGGCCACCAGGTGATCCGCTTCATGAAAGGATAGGCGGCGACCGGCGCCAGGCTGAACAGCGCGATGATGGCGGCGGGCACATGCAGCTGCAGCAGCACGACCAGCCCGATCAGGCAAAGCGCAACCAGCCAGCCCCAGGCGGCGCGCAGCGACACTGCGCCGCTGGCGAGCGGGCGATTGCGGGTGCGCGCGACCTGCTTGTCGAGATCGCGATCGACGATATCGTTATAGACGCACCCCGCCCCGCGCATCGCGATGGCGCCGAGCAGCAGCCAGAGAATCAGGTCCCACCGGGCGATGGCCCCGCCGGCGAGCGCCACGCCCCAGGCACCGGGCCAGAACAGCAACCACCACCCGATTGGCCGATCAAGCCGCGCCAGCGAGGCGAACGGACGGGCTGGGGCCGGGAGGAGGCGCAGTGCGCCGCTGAGTTCGCTGTCGGGGACGGTGGCGTGGGGGGTAGTCATCGCATTGGGGCATAGCGGGCGCAGTGGATGACTGGCAACGATTAGCAGGACGCATGGCCGGTCGGGATATGAAGCGTCGAATCTTCGTCGGGTAACTTCACTATCTCGGTTATCCAACGCATTCGGAAATGCTCAGTGGACAGTCACCGGCAGTTATTTTCTCAATCTCGAAAAACGCACGATAAATGTCCCACTTTTTTGATCGAGATCGACTTCGTTTGCCATGACATTGGCTTTTGCCAATTTATCCGCAAACTCTCTATTAATTAAATATTGCGATGCAATTTTTCTATTATCGACAGAAATATCATCTATTATTTGGCCAACTGCCTCACAGCTATTATATTGGCATTCAATTTTAATTGGTGAAGATTTCGATAAATAAGGAATTTGACTTAGCGCGTTGCGAATGTCGCCCTCGGTTTTTGGCGCCCAGTCTGGATCACGACCAGTCAATTTGTCTTCATGCGAATCAATTTCAAATCCATTGCGAGATGCAACAGCCAAGATTCTGGAATTTTGCTTCAATGGCGTATAGATTGACGAGTAATTATTATCTTTTCCAGCGCTGACGATTGTCAATGTATCTAATTTAGGTTGATTTATCGTCGTTTTATTATTTAAATATGCGACCAAAATCGCAATGCCGGTACATACTAGCGATATCCAAATTACATCAAATTTTGACTGATAAAATCTCAACAATGAGCTCCCCTCAGCAAAATTGAGGAAAAAAAGTAGAGCTAAGACGCCCTCTACAAATATCGGGACGCCCTAACCCTACAATCAATTGAATATTGATGTGATCAATTTAGCGTTCTAGCGACAACATGTACGAGAATTCCATCGAGCGATCGATGACGTATCGTAAATTACCAGATTGCCGTCATCCTGAACTTCAAGCGTGGAGCCGGGATATGCCGATGTCCTGCTATTCCAAAACGGCTTCATGGAGGCGAAAGACGTACGTTGGCAGGGGTTTCCGGAGGAGGCGAGCCCGGTCGCGCCATAGACTACCAGATTGCCATCGCCCTGAAATACAGCGACACAGGCATAATTAACCATATTTGTTACAAATGGTCCATTTGTATTGGGCCCGCCTGGCTGTGAAATAGAGAAATATGTTGGAGTGGTTTCAGAAGACCACAGCGGCGATTGGCCTTGATATAGGACCAAATTACCGTCGGTTTGAAAAACTAACCGAAATCGCCCATCCCGAGATATTACACCATCATTATAATACAGAAATATCGGAGCATTATTTACCGTTCTGAGCGGGGTCTCTCGCTCCGTCGCCTGGGCTGACCCGAAAAATGATATGGCAACAATGCCGGCAATCAATTTTGCTATATTGATCATAAATACTCCTTCAGCATCAGCGACATCGATTCATAAAGAAATATTTATAATAGTGTTTATGTCAACGCGTTTAGATCGATTCTCCTATTTTTTGGCAAGAATTTCAAATACACGAGTCATCGATACTAATTTGGACGTGATTTCAGCTAAAATCGTCTGTTAACGTCCACGCAACGGTCACCACGGGTTACCAACGCATCCAACGATCATGATATCTCTCCAGCCGTGTCGTGGTTGGGGTAGTGCTTTCCGGTTGTGACATGATCTACAACCCATCCCATGCAGACCGACATCGAGATCGCGCGGCTCACGCCGCTTCAGCCCATCGCCGCCATTGCTGCCAAGGCGGGCATCCCCGAGAATGCGATCGAGCCTTATGGGCGGCACAAGGCGAAGATCGACCTCGCCGCGCTGCCGCTGTCGGCGATGCGCGCGCCGGGGCATCTGGTCCTCGTCACGGCGATCAGCCCGACGCCAGCGGGTGAGGGCAAGACGACGACCTCTGTCGGCCTGGCCGATGCGCTCAATCTGACCGGGCGGCAGACGATGCTGTGCCTGCGCGAGCCCTCGCTTGGGCCGTGTTTCGGCCAGAAAGGCGGGGCGACCGGTGGGGGCCGGGCGCAGGTGGTGCCGATGGAGGACATCAACCTGCACTTCACCGGCGATTTTCACGCGATCACCACCGCGCATAATCTGCTCGCGGCGATGCTCGACAATCACATCCACTGGGGCAATGCGCTTGGCGTGGACGTGCGGCGGATTGTGTGGCGGCGGGCGCTCGACATGAACGACCGGGCGTTGCGCCAGATCGTCCAGTCGCTCGGCGGCACCGGCAACGGCTATCCCCGCGAATCGGGGTTCGACATAACCGTGGCGTCGGAAGTGATGGCGATCCTGTGCCTGGCGAGCGATGCGGCCGATCTGCGCGCGCGGCTGGGGCGGATCATCGTTGGCTACACGCGCCAGCGCCAGCCGATCACCGCGCATGACCTGAAGGCGGACGGCGCGATGGCGGTGCTGCTGGCCGACGCGATCAAGCCCAATCTGGTGCAGACCCTGGGCGGCAATCCTGCCTTCATCCATGGCGGGCCGTTCGCCAATATCGCCCATGGCTGCAACTCGGTGATCGCGACGCGCGCGGCTTTGGGACTGGCGGACTATGTCGTGACCGAAGCCGGCTTCGGTGCCGATCTGGGCGCGGAGAAATTCTTCGATATCAAATGCCGCCAGGCGGGGCTGGCCCCGGCCGCCGTCGTGATCGTCGCGACGATCCGGGCGCTCAAGATGAATGGCGGCGTTGCCAAGGCCGATCTTGGCCGCGAGGATGTCGATGCGGTCAATCGCGGTGCGGTCAACCTCATCCGGCACATCGAAAATGTCCGCCAGTTCGGCGTGCCCGCCGTCGTCGCCGTCAACCATTTTGCCACCGACAGCGCTGCCGAATTTGATGCGGTGCAGGCGATCACCGCCGCCCATGGCGTGCAGGCGATCGCGTGCCGGCACTGGGCCGAAGGCGGCGCCGGCGCGACCGCGCTCGCCAATGCCGTCGCGGCGCTGGCCGAGGGCGGATCGGCACAATTCGCGCCGCTTTATGATGACGATCTGCCACTGCTCGACAAGATCAGGACGGTGGCGACGCGGCTCTACCGGGCCGGCAGCGTCGCCGCCGAGCCGGCGATCATCGCCCAATTGGCGGCATTCGAAGCCGCCGGCTTTGGCCACCTGCCCGTCTGCATCGCCAAGACCCAATATAGTTTTTCGACCGACCCGGCGCTGCTCGGCGCACCGACAGGCCACACCGTGCATATCCGCGAAGTACGGCTCGCCGCCGGCGCGGGCTTTGTCGTCGCGGTCTGCGGGGAAATCATGACGATGCCCGGCCTGCCGCGCGTGCCGGCCGCCGAAGCGATCGGATTCGATGCCGATGGCCGGATCGAGGGACTGTTCTAGCGCGGCGGGCTGATGCCGGGCGCGGTGGCGAATCGCGATGCGGCCATGATAGGCTATGCATCCCACCAAAAGGAGCAGGTCATCATGGCACAAAGCCCCTGGCAGCACAGCCGCAGCGCCGGCATTGCCGACGATATCGATTTCGAGATCAAGGGCCAGGAACTGCAGTTCCTGGAGATCGAGCTCGACCCGGGCGAGAGCGCCGTTGCCGAAGCGGGCGCGTTCGTCTGGAAGGATGCCGCTATCGGCATGACCACGGTGTTCGGCGATGGCAGCGGCGACAATGGCGGCGGCTTCATGGGCAAGCTGCTCGGCGCGGGCAAAAGGCTGGTAACCGGCGAAAGCCTGTTTACCACCGTGTTCACCCATAATGGCCAGGGCAAGGCCCGCGTCGCCTTTGCCGCGCCGACTCCGGGTGCAATCCTGCCGATCAAACTCGATGCGCTGGGTGGCACGCTGATCTGTCAGAAAGATGCGTTTCTCGCCGCCGCGAAGGGGGTATCGATCGGGATCGAATTTCAGCGCCGCGTAATGACGGGTCTGTTCGGCGGCGAAGGCTTCATCATGCAGAAGCTCGAGGGCGATGGCTGGGTATTCGTCCAGATGGGCGGCACCGTCGTGGAGCGCACGCTGGCGGCAGGCGAACAGCTGCATGTCGACACGGGCTGCCTTGCCGCCTATACCCCCAGTGTGGATTTCGATCTGGTCACCGCGGGCGGCGTCCGCAGCGTGGTGTTCGGGGGGGAGGGCCTGTTCTTCGCCCGGCTGACCGGGCCAGGCAAAGTCTGGATCCAATCGCTGCCCTTTTCCCGGCTGGCTGGCCGGATGGTGGCAGCAGCGGGCGCGCGCGGCGGGCAGAATAGAGGCGAGGGATCGGTGCTTGGCGGGCTCGGCGACCTGATCGGCGGGAACGAATAGGCACGCAGGCTCAGGCGGGCGGCCATCGCCGGCCGAGACATTTACTCGGACGGGAGAACCCAACATCGCTTGCATCGCCAGTCTCAATGGACGACCAGCAACTGGGGCAGTTAGGCACGGTTTTTCGTTGGGGGGGCGTACATGATGTTGGCAATGGGCCGAGACAAAGCAGCGGCAGGCGACAACCCTGCACGCAACATAGACATCCTCGCGTGCGGCAGGGCGGTCATCGCCGACGAAGCCGAAGCGCTCGAGGCGCTGACGCATGCACTCGATGACAGCTTTGTTGCCGCTGTCGAAGCGCTGATGGGCACCGGCCGCCGGGTGGTTGTATCGGGCATCGGCAAATCGGGCCATGTCGGTCGGAAGATCGCGGCGACCTTTGCGTCGACCGGTACCCCTGCTTTTTTCATGCACGCCGCCGAGGCAGCGCATGGGGATCTTGGCATGATCATGCGCGGCGATACGTTGTTGCTGCTGTCGCTATCGGGAGAAACGCGTGAGCTGAAACAGGTGATCGCCTATGCCGCCGAGGCGGGCATTACCGTGGTTGCCATCGGATCGAAACCGACATCGACGCTGATGCGGCTCGCCGACGTCAAGCTGGTGCTCCCATCGGTCCGCGAGGCGTGTCCCGAAAATATCTCGCCGACCACATCGGCAATCATGATGCTCGCCATGGGCGATGCGCTGGCGATCGCGATGATGAATTTGCGCGGCGTGTCCCGCACCAAGCTCAACATGTTCCATCCCGGCGGAACGATCGGCCAGCGCCTAACCCGCGTTTCGGCGCTGATGCACGGCAAGGACGAGCTGCCGCTGGTGGCGCGCGACACCCCCATGCGCGACGTGATCCTGAAGATGACCGCACACAGCTTTGGCATTGCCGGCGTCATCGATGATGGCGGCAAGCTGATCGGCGTGATCACCGATGGCGATCTGCGCCGCCATGCCGATCACCTGCTCGATGCCGATGCGTTTGCGGTGATGACGCACGCGCCGGCAACGATCGACGTGTCGTCCTTTGCCGAAGATGCGCTGCAAACGATGGAAGAAGGCAAGATTACCGCGCTGTTCGTTACTCACGCGCTCGATCCGCGCCAGCCGGTCGGCCTGATCCACATTCACGATATTCTGCGCGCCGGGATGCGCTGAGCGGTGATGCAAAATCCGGCAGGCAACGTTCCACTTCGGACAGTGATCATCATTCCCGCCCGGCATGCCTCAACCCGCTACCCCGGCAAGCCGTTGGCCATGCTGCAGGGCGCGCGCGGCATTGCAAAGCCGCTGCTCGCCTGGACGATCGATGCCGCGCGCTCGGTCCGCGGGGCCGCTGCCGTCCATGTCGCGACCGACCATCCGCTGATCGCCGAGGCGGCGCGCGCGGCGGGCGCATCGGTATTGATGACGCCCGAATCCTGCACCAATGGGACCGAACGCTGCGCCGCCGCGCTCGACGGCCTGGCCGAGCCGGCCGACATCGTCATCAACTTCCAGGGTGATGCACTGCTGACGCCGGCCTTTGTCGTCGAGGCGCTGATCGCCGCGATGGCGACAGACCCGTCGATCGAGGTGGCGACGCCCGTCGTGCGCGCCTCCCCCCTGGTCCAGCGCCGCCTGATCGCCGACCAACAGGCCGGGCGGGTCGGCGGGACCACGGTTGCCATTGGTCTTGACCGGAACGCGCTCTATTTTTCCAAATCGGTAATCCCGCACCTCCCCCCGGCGCGGATCGGCGATCCAAGCTTGCCGCTATTCTTCCACATCGGCGTTTATGCCTATCGTTTGGGCGCGCTGCAGCGCTATGCGACACTGCCGGTTGGCACGCTGGAGCTACTCGAGGGGCTGGAGCAGCTTCGCTTCCTTGAATCGCGCAAGCCAGTCCGGATTGTCGAGGTCCGGGATCCGGGCCACGACCTCTGGGAACTCAATAATCCCGAAGACATCCCCTTTATCGAAGCCATATTGGCAGATCGCGACGCATCATGACCTTAGCCGCCTCCCCCACCCTGCTTTGCGGCCGCGCCGTCGGGATCGATCAACGCCTGTTCGTCATCGCCGGGCCCTGCGTGATCGAAAGCGAGGCGATGGCGCTGTCTACCGCCGAAACACTGAAGGGGATTGCCGAGCGGCTGGGCATTTTGCTCATCTACAAAAGCTCGTTTGACAAGGCCAACCGCACCTCGGGCAGCTCGTTTCGCGGCCCGGGTATGGACGAAGGGCTGCGCATCCTCGAAAAGGTCCGCCGCGAAACCGGCATGCCGGTGCTGACCGATGTGCATGAAACCGCCCAGGTCGCCGCCGTCGCCAGCGTGGTCGATGTCCTGCAGACCCCCGCCTTTCTCGCCCGCCAGACCGATCTGATCGAGGCGGTTGCCGCCTGCGGCAAGGCTGCCAACATCAAGAAGGGCCAGTTCATGGCCCCGCATGACATGATCCATGTCGCCGCCAAGGCCCGCGCCGCCGCCGCCGAAGCCGGTCGGCCGGCAACCCTGCTGGTCACCGATCGTGGCGCCAGCTTTGGCTATAACAACCTGGTGTCGGATATGCGCGGGCTGGTGATCATGCGCGAAACCCAGTGCCCGGTGGTGTTCGACGCGACGCATTCGGTCCAGCTGCCCGGCGGGCTGGGCACGACCAGCGGCGGCCAGCGCGAATTTGTCCCCGCGCTTGCCCGGGCTGCCGTCGCGGTCGGCATCTCGGGTCTGTTCATGGAAATGCATCCTGACCCCGACAATGCCAAATCGGACGGCCCCAACGCCATCCCACTCGATCAGGCCGAAGCGCTGCTGGAGCAGCTGCTGGCGATCGATTCGCTGGTGAAAAGCGGGGCGGGTGTCTGATGGCGACGATCCTGCGTCGCCAACGCCCTACCCCACCGCACCGGGCCTGACCGCAGATAGTTCCGGTGCGTTCCCCATGCTGCTGGCGGCAATCGCGCGCAGATAAGTGGCATAGTCGTTCTTGCCATAGGCCGATGCCAATGCCTCAAGCGCGGTACGATCGATCAGCCCGAGCCGGAAGGCGATCTCTTCCGGACAGGCCATTTTGAATCCCTGGCGCTTTTCCAGAATCCGGACGAATTCGGCTGCCTCCAGCAAGGCTTCGGGCGTGCCGGTATCGAGCCAGGCGATACCGCGCCCCAGTGACTCGACATAGAGCGAGTCGGCATCGAGATAATGCCGGATCATATCGGTAATCTCGAGCTCGCCCCGCGCCGATGGCGTGAGCGTGCGGGCAATCGCCGGCGCCTGGCCATCGAAGAAATAGAGTCCTGTGACGGCCCAGTTCGATTTGGGCTGGAGTGGCTTTTCCTCGACGCTGACGGCCTTGTTGCGGCAATCAAACTCGATCACGCCGTACCGTTGGGGATCGTGAACATGATAGGCAAAGACCGAACAGCCCTGCATCCGATCGATTGCCTGGGCGAACAACCCGGCAATGCCGTGGCCATAAAAGACATTGTCGCCCAGGATCAGCGCCGATGGCTCATGCCCGATGAAATCGGCGCCGATGATATAGGCCTGGGCCAGCCCGTCGGGTGAGGGCTGAACCGCATAGCTGATCGAGATTCCCCATCGCGACCCGTCGCCCAGCAGCGCCTCGAACCGGGGCAGATCGCTGGCGGTCGAGATCAGCAAGATGTCGCGGATGCCCGCCAGCATCAGCGTCGACAGCGGATAATAGATCATCGGCTTGTCGTAGATCGGCATGAGCTGCTTCGACACGACCTGCGTCATCGGATGCAGGCGCGATCCGGTGCCCCCGGCCAGGATGATACCCTTCATGATGCTCTCCCGATCCGCGGCGCGATGGCTTCAGTGCGCATCGCAGCGTTCAATGGCTGGTGCGATCGGCGCCAGCGGCGGCGGGCCAGCGCCAAGGCGCGCGGTGGCATCACGCTGGTCGATAATCGCCTGCCACCATGGCCGATTGTCGAGATACCACCGCACGGTTGCCTCAATGCCGGTGGCGAAGTCATGCTGCGGGTGCCACCCCAGCGCGCGCTGCAGCTTGGTCGCATCGATCGCATAGCGCTGATCATGGCCGGGGCGATCGGCAACGAAGGTCAATTGTCCGGCATAGGAACGGCCATCGCTACGCGGCTGCAGCCGATCGAGCACGGCGCAAATCTGGTGCACGACATCAATGTTGCGCCGTTCGGCATTGCCGCCGATATTATAGGTCTCGCCGGGCGAGCCGCCCTCGATGACGCATTGCAGGGCGCGGGCGTGATCATCGACATGCAGCCAATCGCGGACATTTGATCCGTCGCCATAAACGGGCAGGGTCTCGCCCGACAGCGCCCGGATGATGATCAACGGGATCAGCTTTTCGGGAAATTGAAACGGCCCATAATTGTTCGAGCAGTTGGTGACCATGATCGGCAGGCCATAGCTATGGCCCCAGGCCCGGACGAGATGGTCCGACGCCGCCTTTGACGCCGAATAGGGCGAGCGCGGATCATAGGGCGTGGTTTCGGTAAACAGCCCCTCGGCACCGAGCGATCCATAGACCTCGTCGGTCGAGATATGGTGGAAACGGAATGCTGCCTGGCCCGCCGCGTCTAGCGTGCGATAATAGCCCAGCGCCTGCTGCAGCAACGTGAACGTGCCGACGATGTTGGTATGGACAAAGGCGCCGGGCCCGTCGATCGAGCGATCGACATGGCTTTCGGCCGCCAGATGGGCAATCACCTGGGGACGAAAGGAAGCGATTACCCGCGCGACCGCCTCGGCATCGCAGATATCCCCCTGGATAAAACTGTAGCGGCTATCGTCGGCAATGTGGGTGAGCGAAGCCAGATTGCCGGCATAGGTCAGCTTGTCGAAATTGAGGATGTCATGGCCAGAAAACGCCATCAACTGGCGGATCAGCGTGGACCCGATAAAACCGGCCCCTCCCGTAACAAGGATGCGCACCCAACCCTCCACCAGCAGCATTGCTCAGCGCTTCACCATAAGCGCGATAGGTGAACGGGTCGTTGAGGCAAATGCCCGGCCGATGGCGCGATTTGCCCGGCACCCCTTGCCGCCCGCCCCGGGGGGCTGCTAGGCACTGGCCAAATCAGCATTCCAGCGGTGATCATTTCCCCCGACAGAGCGACCATCGATATCCTGCAGGCCGTCTGGCCCGGCGTCGGGAAAATGGCGGATCGCCGCTGCACCGGGAATTGCGTCGCGCCCAAGGAGAGATTTGTTAATGCGCGACAAGACACGCATCCTGATTACCGGCGGCCAGGGCATGTTGGGATCGGCACTGTTCGAGGAGGCCCAGCGGTCGCCCAGGCTCGACGTACGCGCGCCCGGCCATGGCGAACTCGACACCAGCGATGCCGCACAGGTCGCCGGCTGGGAAGCGTGGATCAGGGGCGGCTGGATCATCCACTGCGCCGCGCGCGTCGACGTCGAGGGCTGCGCCCGTGAACCCGAAGCCGCGCGGCAGACGATTGTCGATGGAACGCGCAACATCGCCGACCTGGCCGTCCGCAGCAACGCGCGGCTGCTCTATCCGCAATCCTTCCTGACCTATGACGGCCGCACCAACCCGATCCCCGAAGACGAGATGCCGCGCCCGCTGTCATTTTACGGCGAGCTGAAATACGAGGCCGAGCGAGTCGTCACCGAACGGCTGCCCGATGCGCTGATCGTCCGGATGGCCGGCTTTTTCGGGGGCGGGGCGGCGGACAAGAATTTCGTCGGGCGCATCATTCCGGTGATGTGGGCAGCATTGCAAAAGGGCGAAACGCGCTTCGAAGTGGGTGACCGGGTATGGCAGCCCACCTGGACGCGCGATCTGGCCATCAATTCGCTCCATCTGATCGCCAAACAGGCCATGGGCAGCTACCAGATGGCGTGTGTGGGAGAGGCGAGTTTTGCCGATCTGGCGCATGAGATCACCGTTGCGCTCGGCTGGACCGGTCATCTGACGATTGTGCCGGTCGATGCATCGCTGGTGTCGCAAACCGAGCTTGGCCGCCGCCCAGACAGGGCGGTGCTGAGCTGCGACCGGCTGACGCGCGAGAACGCCAATCTGCAGCGCCCATGGGCATCGACATTGCACGCCTATCTCGACGATCCCTTTTTCGATCAATATCGCCTGGAGCCAAAGCAATGACCAGTTTGTTCGATCCGCTCGACCGCGCGGATTTCATCCACCTGCGCAACCGCACCGTGATGTCGGCGATGAGCCGCGGCTTCGCTGGCGAGGGCCATCATGCAACCGCCGCGATGCGCGATTATTATCAGCGTCGCGCAGAGGGCGGCGTTGGCCTGATCCTGACCGAAGGCACGCTGGTCCATCACAGCGGCGATGGCTGGAACAACGCCCCCTATATCGCCAGCGATGCCCATGCCGAAAGCTGGCGCCCGGTGGTCGATGCCGTCCAAGCAGCCGGCGCGGCGATCGCCTGCCAGCTTTGGCATACTGGCCGGATCTCGCACAGCGATTATACGATCGATCAGCCGGTCAGCTCGACCAATGTCGCCGCGACGGGCATTAATCGCCAGAACGGCAAGCCCTATGGCAACCCCCGCGCCCTGACGCCCGAGGAAATGCCGACCGTCTATGGCTATTTCGCCGATGCCGCCCGCCGGGCGATCGACATTGCCGGCTTCGATGCCGTCGAACTCCATGTCGGCCATGGCTATCTCGCCGACCAGTTTCTCGATGCCCGGGTGAATGACCGCACCGATCGCTATGGCGGCTCGGTCGAGAATCGCTGCCGCTTCGCGCTCGAACTGATCGAGGCGGTGCTGAAGGCCGTGCCGGCCGAGCGCGTGATCGCGCGCATCTCGCCGTCGCGCTTCATGGGTGGCCTGTATGACTGGCCCGACCTTGAAGAGATGATCGCCTATTTCATCCCGGCGCTGAGCGCGCTCGGCCTAAAGGCGCTCGATATCAGCTGTGCCAATGCCAATTATGTCGACACCGCCGGCCGGATCGTCCGGATGGTTCGGCCGATCTGGGATGGCGTGATCATCGGGGGCGCCTCGCTGACGACCGATCAGGCCAAGGGGGAGCTCGATGCCGGGCTGCTTGATCTGGTGACCTGGGGCCGCGCCTTCATCGCCAATCCCGATCTGGTCGACAAGATCGCCCACCACAAGGACTGGACGGCGTTCGAAGATTCGATGCGCGAAACATTGGTCTGATGGTCTCGCGGCGGGAGCTGATTGGCCGCATGTCGGTCATGGCCCTCGCCGCCACCGCGACCGAGGCGTGCGGCACCGGGCCAGCGCCACCCAGCGATTCAATGCTGGCGAGCGCCCTGCCGGGGATCACCTTGCCCGCCGGCAAGCATTTCGTGTCGTCCTCGATGACGGTCCGCGCCGATATCCAGGCGATGCCGGGCGCGACCATCGACATTGCCGCCGGCAAGACGCTCACGCTGCTCGGCGATTTCCAGGCACCGCTGGCGCCGATCTTCACCGGCCCGGGGCGGGTCGATATGCTCGGCTGCCGCGCGCCTGCCGCCTATCCCGAATGGTGGGGCGCGACGCGCGACGATTCGGCGCATGACAGCCTGCCTGCCTTGCGCGCCTGTCTCGCCGCGCACCCGGTCATGCTGCTCGGCGCTGCCGACTATTTCATCAGCGACACCTGGAAGATCGAAACCTCGCACCGCCGGATCTGGGGCGCCGGCAAGAATTGGGGCGGGCCACATCAGGGTACGCGGATCATCGTCGTCAGCGGCGATCGCGACGTCGTCCAGCTCGGCTTCGACACGCCACCGGGATCGGTCGGCAGCTATCTCCAGTCGGTTGATTTGCGCTGGATGGAATTGGCCCGTAGCGCACCGCCCAAGGCAACCGCCGATGACGGTGCCGCGGGCCTGCGCATCAGGTTCAGCTTCGATTGCCTGATCGAGGGAATCTCCGCCGACGAACATGTCATCGGCTATTCGATAACCGGTGCGGTCTACACCCATTTGCGGGACTGCCATGCCTTCCGATCAAGCCCCGGCGACAAGAGCGGGCCGCCGCGCTTCTGGGCCTTCCATCTCGACGGGCGAACGCCCCGTGCCTTCCCCGGCGGCAATGCATCGCTCTATATCAATGATTGCGGCGCGAGTACGGGGGGCAGTCCCGGCGTCCCGCAGAGCATCGGCGCCTATCTCCAGGGGGCGTTTGCCGACAGCTATATCCAGAATTTCGAAACCAGTCAGATTGCTACCGGGATCAAGGTCGACGGCCAAACCGGCAAGCCCGGTATCGATCAGGGGCGCGCCGGGCAGGCCAATCTGCACCTGCTGATGCCGATCCTCGACGGCTATAGCGGTGCTGGCATCGAGCTCACCAATATCTCGCCCTATGGCGCGATCGATATCGTCGATCCCTATTGCGGCCCGGCGCCGGGCGCCTTTGCCGGCATTTTCATCCACCAGTCGCGCGGGCTGGTGACGATCAGCGGCGGCCAGCTCCATGGCTGGTATGATGCGATCAATGGCGGCAACGCACTGGGGATCTTCGCCCAGAATGCCGAGGGCATCGGCATATCGGGCACCAAGGTCATCGGTTTCCGGCGGCCGATCAGTTTTGAGCAGTGCCGCGATTTCACGATCGACGCGGCGATCAACAATCCTGGCGAAAAGGCAGCCCAGCCGGCCATATCGCTGCTCGGCTGCGCGCACGGTCAGTTGCGATCGCGGATCAAAGGGCAGACGAGCGCCTTCCCTGCCGGGATCGATCTGCGCGGCGGCAATCATCATCTGTCGATCGACGCCGCCGGGATCGATCCTGCCTGTCTCGGCACCGGCGCGATTGGCCGGATCGTCGGGCGCGGCGACAATGCCGGTATGGCACCGGCAAGTATTGCGGTTAGCGGCCTTGTTGGCTGACGGTGCGCACTTGCACCGCCATCGCCGATCCCATATCCCCAGCGGACGAGCCAGCCGGCGACGTTCCCCCAACAACCGGGCATCTTCATGAGCGCAATCCACTGCATCGTCTGCAACGGCACCTCGCTTGAGCATCTGTCGACCGCCGTCGGCGAACGGGCATATTGCCGCGATTGCTTCCATGGCTGGCGCACCAGCATCAAGCCCTTTAGCTACGCTGCCACCGCCATGTGTTCGCTGGGGACGTCCGATGACCGGCTGCGTGCGCAAATCGCTTTCTTTGCGCCCTTCGCGCCCGCCGACTCCCGCATGCTCGAGATCGGCTGCGCCACCGGCGAGCTGGCGGCGATGGTCCGCGCAGAACAACAGCCGGCGCGCTATGAGGCGATCGAACTCTCACCGGCAGGCGCGCAAGCAGCTGCTTATCTCGATTTTCTCCACACCCGCCCCCTTGGCGAGCTAATCGCTGCCGGCACGATCACGCCGGGGTTCGACATGATTTTGATGTCGCATGTGCTAGAGCATCTCGAAGACCCCGCCGCCGAGCTACGCGCAATGAAGCAGGTATTGAGCCCCAGCGGGGCGATCTTTATCGAGGTTCCCAATCTGGGCGGGCACCGTGGCCTGCCAATCGATGACAACCGGTCACACCTGCATTTCTTTTCGACCACCTCGCTGGCGCGCTTGCTTGCCAAGGAAGGCCTGGAAGTGGTCGCCGCCGCGACCGACGCCTGGCTCGATGCGCGCTATGCCGATTCGCTGCGCGTTGTCGCGCGGCCCTTTGCCGTGCCGCATTGGTCGGCAGGCCTGTTGTCGGATCACCCGGCACTGGCGGGTGAAGACGCCATCGTGGTTTGGGGGGCTGGCAGCCTGACTGACGAGATGCTCGCCAATTTCTTCGACCCCGCCAGAATCGATTTTTTCATTGATCGCGATCCCGCCAAACAGGGCACCACGCTGCTTGGGCGGCCGGTCAGGGCGCCGGAACAGCTCGGCACGACCCCGCGCACGGTATTGCTCAACAGCATCGATTTCGCGCCGGCGATCGCCGCCAATGTGAAGGCGCTCTATCCCGATACAGCGCACCGGCTGGTTCCGATCGCCGACTTGCTCGCCTGACCGTTTCAGGCCGGCGGCCGCGCTTCGCCGGCCCCGACCATGATCGGCAGATCGCGGCGAAAACGCCACCGCGTTTTCCAGCCTTGGACGCGTATGTCTTTCCAGACCTCGCCGATTGTAACGAGCGACAGCGCGAACGGGATAGAATAGAATATCGCCGGCCGAATAAATGAACCCAGCATGATATAGTAATTGATAATCGTTGCGCTATTGAAAAAAAACGTCTCTCGAACAACCGGCGGCGCTCGATCAATAATAAAATCAAACTGAATACACAATAAATAGCATGCGATGATAGACCATTTGCGGCCAATCCCCTGCCACCTTTCGAAAAAGGTGAAGAAAATCACAAAAATCAAGCTATAACCGCCAGACTCAGCCGTGATAAGCGCAAGGCACAGGCCAAAATTGGTCAGGCGATGCATCGGCACGACCTCCGGCCGCAGCCAGGCCGCAACGGACGCAGCGACAATCGCCAGCTGCGTTACCCGCAACATCGCCGGGATGACAATCAGCAGCACGTCGACATTCTTTGAACCGATCAAGGTCGTGATCGGAAACGTCTGGTTGTTCAGCAGCGTCATGAACGGGGCATAGGTCGCTGCATACAGGACATCGAGGAACTGGCCTGCCTGCACCACGTCGGTGAAACCAACGATATTGTGGATGATCTCCCCCGGCGAACCACGGCCGAGCATGCCATAGGTCAGCAAATAAATGGCGATTGTCGCCAGCAGTGCGCCTTCGAACCAACGCCAACGCCGCCTGAGCAATTGCGGGAACAGTGCCGCTACGATGTAGAGCTTGAAATTGATCGCCAGGCCAAGCGCCAGCCAGCGCATACGGGCCGTCTTGAGCAACGGACCGAAGGCAAGCGCCACACAGATGAAGGCGATCAGAATGATATTGCCGCGCTCAAGCGCGCTGGTCATCGGCAGACCGATCATCAGGGCCACTGAACGGGCAAGCGCAGTCCTGCGATGGGTCTTCAGATAGGTTATAGCGACGATGACGATCGCCAGCACGTAAAAGGCGTGGAGCCAAAAGATTCCGAGCCAATCGCAGGCCCGCGCATAATAGGAAGTGTCCTGGCCGCCGCCCATATAGCATTGCGACCAACCGAAGAAGCGGAGGAACACCAGCGTCAGCGGCGCATAGACCGAGCCCCAGCTGTCATAGACGCCGCGATCGCGTGCCCAATCGGCGGTATTGAACCAATCCATCCACGTGTCTGCAGGGTCGTAGAAATAGGGCTGCGGCAGATAGCCATTGCTGGCCAGCAAGATCATCGTCCTGATCATGCCGCCGACAAGGATCAGTGCGAGCGCAGGCTCGATCCAGTGTTCGTCCGGCAGGAACCGGCGCCACCCCATTACCCAGCGATCCGCTTGATGAACACAATATGCTTCAGCGCAAAATAATTGATGATCGAGGCCAGCACGAGCGCCACGAGGCCGGCAAGATAGGGCGACGCGATGAAGCGGGCCACCAGCGCAAGCGAGCCGAGCCCGATGAAATAATTGACGACATAAATCGCCACGAAGCGCATCTTCGCGGGTCCGGCGTCGCGGAAAACATGCCGGCTATAGGTGAAATAATTAAACGCCACGCCCAGGCAATGCGACATGATTTGCGCGACATAGATATTGATTCCGAGCGCGACGAAGAAAGCATACATGCTGAAACCAAACAGCGCGTTGACCGCCGCCGCCTGATAGAAGCGAGTCAGTTCGACCAGGCGAGCGAAGGTGATCGGCATCGCCATCGATCAATAGCCTTCAGGAAAATTGATGCGTTCGCGTTCGAACACCAGTGGCGTTTCGCGGGTTCGCTCCGAGATCAGCCGAACCTGGTCACCGATCAGGCCGAGAAAGCCGAACAGCATGGCGAACTGCGCCTCGATCGCGGCCGCAATCAGCCAGTAGAGCCCGCCCCCGCCCAACAGCCAGGCAATCGGCGCAATCAACAATGACACCAGCGCGAGCGCGCCGGCCAGCACGCCGACGTAAAGCGGAACGCGAACAAGCTTCTTTGAAAAACTTGCCAGGCTGGAAAGGGCGAAATCGAGCAATGTAAAAAAGGTATTGCTTGAAAGCCCACGCTGCCGCTTTGGCCGTGGATAGGGGATCGTATCGATCGAATAGCCGGTCTCGACCAGCATGCCCCGGAAGAACGGCTCCGGCTCCTTCAGCGCCGCGATCGCACGGACGACCTTGCGATCGTAGAGGCCAAAGCCGGTGGCATTGGGAACAATTGGGTAATCGCCGAACCGCTTCGCCAGCGTGTAGGACAGCGACCGGAACCAGCCCAGCATGGCCCCGGTTTTTTCCGATTCACGCACGCCGAGCACGATATCAATCCCCTGGCGCCACCGCTCGACGAAGCGCGGCAACAGTTCCGGCGGGTCCTGGAAATCAGCGCAAATGCCGATCACAGCCCGACCTCGCCCGGCAAAAACGGCATGCGTCGGCGATCGCATCTGGCCGAAATTGCGGGTGTTGACGATCAGGCGGATCCGCGGGTCTTCAGCACACATCGCCCGGATGATCTCGACCGTGTCGTCCGTCGATGCGTTGTCGATGAAGATCAGGTCGAACGATGTGCAGACGGGCTCGAGCGCGGCAATGATCGCGGCGGCAATATCGGCCGCGTTTTCCGCTTCATTATAGCAAGGGATGACGACCGAGATTTCCGGCTCGACCAGCGCTGCCTTTCGTATCATGCGCCAACGCGTCCATCGCCGACGGGCGGGCGCAAGAGATAGAATTCCATCGCCAGTGCGAGCCCGGCCAGCAGCACCATCAGCATCATCGGCAACAGGTTATATTGGCGGGCAGAATCGATATAGGGCGGCTCGAGCACACGAACCACGGCGCCCTGGGTGAGATCCTCGACAGCGGTACCATCGAGAAACCGTTCGTAATTGTCATGGAGCGCCCGTGCGATTGTCAATTGACGTTCGAGCTCACGCACCTCGGTCGATTTCACCACGACATCGCCAACCGAATCGGTTTGATCGGAATTCAGCGCGCGCGCCTTGTCGAGCTGCTGCTGCAAGGAGGATATCTCGGCCAGCAGCTGACGGACCGACAAATTGCTGTCCGTCGCGAATTGCCGGGCCGCGTTCAGCTGCACTTCCTTCGACCGGATGATCTCCTGAAGCTGTGCAACCCGCGTTCCGATCACGGCGATGGCATTTGCCGGCTGCGCGTAGCGCGTCCGGAGGCGGAAATTATCATAGGCAGTCTGCGTCACGGCCAGGCGCTTGTTGGCCTCCCCGATCAGCTTCAGCAGAATTGTCCGCTTATACTCGGTCTGCTGGCGACCAATGTCCGCCAGCCGTGTCCGGGTCGAATCGGCCAGGGCAGCCACCAGTTCGCGCGCAAAAGCAGCGTCGCCGCGCCATGCCTCGATCATGATGATCCCGCCACGCAGCGAGCGTAGTTCGACGGCCTTTTCAAGCCAGCGATCCGCATCATGATCATTGGCAAAGCCCATCCGTTTGACGAGGCCGAGCTTGTCGATCACCATCTTGCGAACATTGGGGCTTCGGCCGACCTTGAGCACGACCTCAACCGCCGCCTGATTGCCAAACACACTGTTGACCGCGCCGAATTCACCAAGCGCACTGCTCAGGCCCAGGCTCGCCGGGTCGGTCGGCGTCATCGTCATCGCTGCATGATAGCGCTGCGGATAAAGCGTCAGCAGTGCAAAGATCACGATCAGCACGGCAAATATCGCGCGGCGGCGCCACGGATAACGCAGCACGGTTTCGTGGGTGAGCGTCCCCATCAAGTCGCGAGGCGGCGTCATTTAGCGATCGCGACAAAGGCCGCTGCACTGATGCCGATCTGGAAGATAATTGCACTGATATCGCGGATCTTGGCCAGGATCGATGTTGACTGGGTCTTGATCGGCACGAAGACGACATCGCCGGGCAGCGCATAGGCGTTCAGCGCGCCCCGACGGCGCGACAGCACATCGCCGTTGGCGCGCACGACGATGATTCCACCGCCATCCGCCGATCGCTGCTTGCCGCCAGCGCGCTCGATATAATCCTTGATCCGCAGCCCACGGTCTTCGCCGATGAAGAACGACGCTGGTCGATAGACTGCCCCGAAGACGCCTACGGTGAACGGCCGCGGTGGAATGACGATCCGATCATTATTTTCCATCAGGATCTCACCCGGCAAAGTTGGGTTGCCAGGTTGAAGATTCAGTACCACGCGACCATCCGGTTCGGCCGCCTTTAACTTGGCGAGCGCGGCACTTGCCGCTGCCAACTGGGTGCTGCGATCACCCGCGACACCGATATCCGAGTTGCTGAGCGGTGCCGAGAGCAAGGCGAATTCAAGCTGATTGACCGCTTCAAGGAAGCTTTCACGCTGCTGACGCTTGACCGACAGGCGCTCAAGCCGGGTCCCGAAGACAAAAGCCTGGTCCGTCATGCCGCCCGCCCGCGCGATCACAGCGGAAAGCGGCGTATTAGGCGGCACGAAATAGTTGCCAGGCGATACGACCTCGCCTTCGATCCGAACCAATACCGCCTGGTTCGCCAGCGGGCGCTGCAGCGTCCCTTCCGACAGTATCTGGAGAATGTCGCCGCCCGTGGCCAGCGTCGTCTCCGCCTCTGCACGGCTGACCTCGCGGCCATTGATCAACTTGGGCTTGGTCAGCCGATATAGCAGCACGCGGCTGTCATCGGCCAGGTCGTTGGTGCCGCCGGCATAGGCAACGACGGATGCCAGGCTGTCGCCCTCGCGGACTTCATAGATCGCTTCGCTGTTGACGCTGCCGGTGATCGCGACCTGCCGGCCGAGCGGCGCGATGAACAGCACGTCCTCATTTTGAAGAATGGCGTCGCGCGAACGATCGCCCCGCAGGATCAGGTCGTAGAGATCGAAATCGGTGACCAACCGACCATTGCGGAACAGCTTGACGGACCGCAGGCTGCCCCCGGATGACGGCCCGCCTGCAGCGAGCACGGCGTTGACCATGGTCGACAGGCTATTGACCGAATAGGCGCCGGGATTGTTGGCGAAACCGGTCACGTAAACGCGAATGCCGCGCAGCTTCCTGATGCTGACGGCAACATCATAGCCGCGATATTGGCGACCGAGCGCCGCTGCTACCGTGTCGTGGAGATCGCGGTAGCGCACGCCGGCGAGCATGATCGCGCCGACCTTGGGCAGGAAGATCTTGCCCTCGGTATCCATTTCGACGTCGACGCTGCCCTCGACCGATCCGGTCAAGGAAATCGTGATCGTATCGCCCACGTTGAGAATATAGTCCGGCGGCACCGTCGCGGTGGCGGGGACCGCATAGTCGCGGTTGCCGGGCAGCAACAGCTCACTGCCGAAGCGAGGTAGCTTGCGCCCAAGCGTTTCGGCGACGAACTTTTCGAACTGGCTCGGCACGAGGGGTTTGAGCCGAAGATTGGGTGCTGGCTGCAGCAGGTTCTGATCGTTTTGCTGCGTCGTGTCGGTCTTCACGTCGCGGGTTCGGTCCGTGCCCTGGATGTCGACGGGTTGAATTCTGGGGTCAGATTGCTGTTGCGTCGGCTGGGTCGGATCGGTCGTCGTCTGGCTGTTCGGTTGCGACAAGTCAGGCGAGGTCGGCGACCCGTAGGGCACAGTCGACGTTTGGCGCGGTACCGTTTGCGCGACGGCACGGTCGATCCCCGATATCATCGCACAAAAGGCAAGCACCGTGGAGAACAGGGCAACAGCGGCGCGGTGCTGGCGATGCCCGCGACGTCGTCCCATGAGATTGCCGGTGAGATGCGCAAAACTGATCATAAAAGCACCATCAATCTCTATCTAAGCACTGCCTGATCTCGGGTCATGGCTCCCGGAGCGCCTAACATGCCGCTTTGGGCAGAACCATCGAAATATTCCGCGCGTCCAGCTACTGCGCCCTTCACGCGCACGTCGGCTTGCCGATATCCAGCATGGCCTGCCTGATCACGCCGGGAAGCAAGGAAAAATCGTGGAATCGCTGCGTGATATCGCCGTCCCGGCATCCGGCAGCGCCGTAGCCGAGAGTATACAGGATAAAGGGGATCGCGCAGGCCCGCGCTGCGGCGGCATCGATTTCGCTGTCACCGACCATGATCGCTCGGTCGGGCGTCATTGCCATCTGCTGCAACGCCAGATCGAGCGGTGACCTGTCCGGTTTGGGCAGCTTGGCGCTGTCACCGCCGACAATGGCCATGAAGTAACGATCAAGCCCCAGCCCACGCAACAATTGTCGGCTCAGCGCTTCGGGCTTGTTGGTGACGATCGCCATGGCAAATCCCGCATCGGCAAGCGCCGCAAGCGCGGGCTCGACCCCGTCGAAAACGATCGTCGGATCTGGCGGCAACGATCCCAGTGCAGTCCGAAATGCGCCAAGATCGGCTGCGTCGTCACCGGCTACCGTCCCCAGCGCGCGGCGCACCAGCACCGATGCACCAAGGCTGACGAGCGGCCGAACCACTGCTGCGTCGATCAACGGGCCGCCGCGTGCGCGGCTGACGATCGACAGCGCCCTGGCAATATCGGCGGCACTATCGACCAGCGTGCCGTCGAGATCAAAAAGGAGCGCGCCGATCGGCATCCCCCGGCCTAGTTGATCAGCGGGATCAGCATATTGTCCTGCAATTCCTCACGCGACAGGAAGGGGGCCAGATCCTCCATCGGCGCGGTCACCATCGACCCATCCTCGAGCCGGCGCGACGACACCTTTGGCGCGAAGTTCTGGCTCTTGTCGATGAACACCTCGCACACGGCGGGTCCCGGCGTGGCCAGCGTTTGCCGGATTGCTTCTTCCATATCGGCATGGTCGGTGGTCGACACATAAGCGAAGCCGAACGCCTGAACGATCTTGCCGAAATTGGGGAATGTCACGCCCGAATCAGGGCCGCACCCGACCGAAAAGCCGTTCAGATAGGCCTGCTGCGCTTGCCGGATCGAATGATAGCCGGAATTATTGTAGAGGAAGATCTTTGCGGGAATCTCCTGGCCGATGATCGTCTGCAGCTCCTGCAAATTTTGCATGATCGATCCATCACCAACCATGCAGATGATGCGGTCCGAACCGGGCGGCATGGCGTGCCAGGCGCCGATCGTCGCCGGCAGATCATAGCCCATCGAGGCGGCGCCCGAATTCGAATACATGCGCTGGCCGGGCTTCAGCTTCGCCGCCTGCACGGTCACGACGGCGGCGGTCGCATCGGCCATCACGATCACTTCGTTGTCGCGCAGCTGCTTGAACAGCACTTCGGTGAAGCAATAGGGATTAATGACGCCCTTGGTTTCCCAATATTCCGGCAACACCGGATTATAGCGATGGCGCCGCTCGAGCGCCCAATCGAGATACTGCTTATGCGCGGCCGGCGCCTCATATCCCTCAAGCTCTTCGAGCAAGATCGGCAGGAAGGTTGAGAGATCGGCGTGGATCGGCATATCGATCGACAGGGTAGGCTTGCCGATTTCGGCCGCGTCGATATCCACCATGATCTTCTTCGCCGCCCGAGCGAACGCCGCGAAGTTATAGCTGATCTGGCGAATGTTCAGCCGGCAGCCGAGCACCAGCAGCAAATCGGCATTTTGCACCGCAAAATTGCCCGCGCGGTCGCCAACAGTGCCGGGCCGGCCAACATAGCAGGGATTGCTGTCATCGACGACGTCCTGCGCATTCCAGCCCGGCGTGATCGGGATGCCCAGCTTTTCGGCGATCTGCAGAAAAATGTCGTGCGATCCGCTGATCCGCACGCCGGTGCCTGGCAGCAGAACCGGGCGTTCGGCCTGGCGCAGCGCCGTGACGACCGCGCGCGCGGCATCGCGAAGCGGCTCGCCGGTCAGCCAGCCATATTCGGCCGGCAGGGCAAAGTCGCGGCCATAGCCCTCGATCCTTGGATCAAAGCCACGCAGGGTGGTCGGGTCGATCGGCATGGCCTGGATATCGATGGGAATATCGATCCAGACCGGCCCTGGTCGGCCAGTCGTCGCCAGCCAGAGCGCCTTTTCCATCAGGTAGCGAATATCCTGCGGATCGGAGACCATCGCTGCAAATTTGGTGATTGGCTTGACGATGGCGATGGTATCGGCTTCCTGATCGCCCAATTGCCGCAGCCGTACCGGCGCGTTGCCCGCCAACGTCTCGCGCTTCACTTGACCCGACAGCACGATCATCGCGATCGAATCGGTATAGGCACCATGAACGCCGTTCAGCGCGTTGATGCCGCCCGGGCCGGTGGTCACGTTGACGGCCGCAATCCGCCCCGAAAGCCGCGTATAGCTCTCGGCAGCCATCGCCAGCGCCTGTTCGTGATGACAGCAGACATAACGCAGCCCCTCGGCCCGGCCGAGCGCATCGTTCAGATGCATCGCCCCGCCACCCGTCAGCATGAAGACATGCCGCACGCCGTGATCAACCAGCAGCTGGGCGACATAATCGGACAGACGAATCTTGGTCATAGATGCTCCTGAAACGGCACGGTCTGACCGGCCGTCGGGAACGACCGATCAAAAATGCCGATAACGGTGAGAAATAGGCAAGGCCTCAGGCGACTGAGGCCCTTTTCAACGCCGGCGCCGGATTGTCGGCACTTTCCTCCATGCCGCGATCGGCAATCAACGCCGCCAGTGCCGGATCCTTGGCATAGGGCGCATCGAGCCCGGTCAGCATCACCGCGCCGTCCGCCACAATCGCTTTGGTCAGCTTCTCACCGCTTTCGAATTCGCGCGTCGATATCTGGCCCTTGAGCAACGGGACCACATGATAGACATCGGCATCGGTCAGCACATGTCCAACCGGCAGGTCGCGCTTGGCATAGACGCCGCGGACCAGCGCATCGAGATAGCGCCGCTCCTTTTCGGGCACTTCGCGCCGGAAGGTTGCCGGGCCGCCGCACATTTCCTTGGCCTTGTTGAAGGCCTTGAACCAGACATCAGCCTGTTCCGGCTTCGTGCAATAGGCACTGACCGGTACGCCTTCATAGTCGATGTCGATATGGCGCTCGAAAGTGCGCGCGCCTTTGCCATAGGCGATCAGGATCGAATCGTGCCAATCGCGATGCTCATGGGTCGACAGGCCGATAACGATGTCCGGATAACGATCGCGCAGATAATCGATCTGGTTGAGCTCGAGCTCGCTGTCTTCGGACGGATAGAGCGAGACACAATGGTTCAGCGCAAAGGGGATGTTGCGCGACGTGAAATACGCGACCAGGGCGTCGATATGCTTAGCTTCGGCACCGCCGGACGATGCAACCACCGGCAGACCGGTCGACGCCATCTTGCGCAGCAGCGTCTTGTCGCGAATGTCCGAACTCGCGATTTTCAGGACGTCGACCCCGAATTCGACGCACTTGTCGACCGAGACTTCGTCGAACGGCGTCACCATGGTCACCATGCCCGAATCGCGCACGGCTTCGATCATCTGGCGAAGGCTGTCCCAGGGCAGATGCGTGTCGATCGTCTTTTTGATGTAGCGCACATCGGCGCGGTCACGGAATTCCCAATGGATGAAGTTATCCACGTCCCGGAACTGTAGCTTGATCGCGGCGCGCACATTGTTGGCCTTAACAACCGCGGCGAAATCGTGGATGATTTTCAATCCGCGATCGATTTTACCCCAGTGATTGTTGGCCAATTCTAAAACAAATAAATCTTGAAAAATCTCGGTCGACATCGAAGTTACCCTTCAGAATCTAATTTTTACTGTCGATCTCGGCGCGGCCTGTTCCATCCCGACATCCATCCCATCAAAATTCTATCTAACTGCTCGCTACGACGACGCCCTGCTGGTTGATCCCAGCGATTTTCTCACGATCAACAGTCGGCCCAACCGGGCCTTAATCCCCTTAAACGCAGGTAATGCACGCATGCCCGTTATCAAAGGCCCGCCCCTTCAATCCATCGCACCGTATCTGCGACCTGTGACGAAAACGGGGCCAACGCGACATCCAACTCCATTGCCAAAACTTTGGTGTTGGTGAAATCACCGAGATAGGCGCTGGGTTCCGACCAATCGACCGGCCGACGCGCAATGGCGATATTGCCGCCCAGTTGGTGGGCGACCGCCAACGCCGTGTCGCTCATCTCCACTGTCTCGGCTCCGCAAAAATCGATCGGCACCGCCCTTCCGATCCCTGCCTGCCCGGCCCTTACGATCAAGGTGCAAAGATCGTCAACGTGCAAATAGGAGCGAAACACGGGTTTCGCGGCGTCGATCTGGATCGATCCGGCCCGCTTGGCCTGGCCGACAAACGACCCGATCGCATAGGATTCGACCTTGTTGATATAGGGCCCGGCCAGATTGAAGATTCGGCCGGCAATCAACGGCGTGCCGCTAGCAACGGCCCAGTCGCGAAACCGGTCCTCCTGGCGCAACTTGCTCAACCCATAAGGGTGCCGATCGCGCCCCGCCTCGGCCAGCATCGCCGCCCCCGAAGACGCCACGAAAACGCTCTTGGGCGTCGACCCGGCAAGTGCCGCCAGGACGAGATCATCGATCGCCAAATTGGTATCGGTAAACCGGCGCTCTCCGAGCAGCTCGACCTTCTCCTTGGTCAGATAGGCGAGATGGATCACGATCGCGCCGTCGAGATCGGCGGGGGTCAGCGTCTCAAGCGCCCGCATCTGCAGGACAGTGCCGTCGATTGCCTCAACTGGCCGGGCGCTTGACCCAAACAGCGACACCTGACCCGGCCAGATATCGGCTTGCCGCGCCAGATATGCCAGCATGGCCGTACCGATCCATCCGGTCGGACCGGTGATCACGATTGGCGCGGGCGCGGTCAAGTGGCCACTGCCCGCAAGCGCAGCCGGGCCGGCGTCACGCCAAAAAACATGACCTTAGCCACGGATGAACTTGGTGATGGTATCGACAGCAAAGCCCAGATGGTCTTCGGTCAGGCCGGGATACAGCCCGATCCAGAAGGTATTCGTCGTCACCAGATCGGCATTAGACAAGTCACCGACCACGCGGTGCGGGCGGCCCTTCATATAGGGTTGGCGCAGCAAATTACCGCCAAACAGCAGACGCGTGCCGATCCGGTTCGCATCCAGGTGGCGCGTCAGCTGGTCGCGCGTGAAATGCGCGCCGGGGCGAACGGTGATCGCATAGCCGAACCATGATGGATCGCTGTTCGGTGTCGCCTCGGGCAGCATCAACACGTCTTCCAGCGGCCGCAGCAATTCGGTCAGCAACGCAAAGTTCCGGCGCCGGGCAGCGATGAATTCATCGGCGCGCGCCAGCTGGGTGACCCCGACAGCAGCCTGCATATCGGTGATCTTCAGATTATAGCCGGCATGGCTGTAGGTATATTTATGATCATAGCCGTGCGGCAGATCCCCCAGGCGGCGTTCAAACCTTTTGCCGCAGGTATTGTCCTTGCCCGGCGCGCACCAGCAATCACGGCCCCAGTCGCGCATCGATTCAAGCACGCGCTTGATCATCGGCTTGTCCGTGAAGACCGCCCCGCCCTCGCCCATCGTGATGTGATGCGCCGGATAGAAGCTGAGGGTCCCGACATGGCCGAATGTGCCGACGCCCTGCCCGTTGAAAGTGGCGCCGAGCGCGTCGCAGCAATCCTCGACCACCCACAAATTATATTTTTCCGCCACCCGCATCACTTCGGCCAGGTTGAACGGATTGCCAAGCGTATGCGCCAGCATGATCGCCCGAGTCTTGCTGGAGACCGCGGCCTCGACCATCTCGGGCTTGATGTTATAGGTGGGCAAGTCGACATCGACGAACACCGGCACCATGCCATATTGCAGGGCGGGGTTGACCGTGGTCGGGAACCCCGTCGCGACGGTGATGATTTCATCGCCCGCCTTGAGTGCATCGCCGCGGAAATAATGCGAAAACAGCGTCGACAGCGCCAGCAGGTTGGCCGACGATCCCGAATTGACGGTCAGCGCAAAGCGCGATCCCATGCGCGCGGCCAGTTCGCTTTCGAACTGCTCGTTGAAGCGCCCGGTCGTCAGCCAGAAATCGAGCGCTGAATCGACCAGCGAGCGCATATCCGCTTCGCCATAAACCTTGCCCGAAACCGGCACGGCGCTTTCGCCATATACAAACGGCTTTGGCGCATGGAATGCGCGCGCATATTGGCCAACCATGTCAAGGATTGCCTGGCGCATTTGCTGTTCGTCATAGCCAGCGGTCATCGCTTCAAGCGCCTCGGCATTCGGGGCAAGGTTCAACTCCATCAATTCCGCTCCATTAATTTCGCAGCAAGTGCCGTCCGATATTCGCGAAGCTGGCCCAGGGTAACGTCGCGCGCCGACATACCCTTCGCCACCGATTGATGCCATTCGACAACTTTCGACAGGGCCTGCCCAAGCCCCATCGCCGGGCGCCATCCTAATTCACGGCGCGCTTTGGAACAATCTAGGGTTAACAGCTTGGCTTCGTGCGGCTGTTCACCATCGGGACGGTCCCAGCCAACCGCACCCCATTCGTCCAGCATGCGTTCAACGATCCAGCTCACGGGCCGGGTATCATCGTCAGCAGGCCCAAAATTCCATCCGGTGGCCGCCGTCCGATCGCCGGCCAGCAGGCGATCCGCAATCATCAGATAGCCGCCCAACGCCTCCAGCACATGCTGCCATGGCCGCACCGATCCGGGGGAACGGATCATCGGCCGGTCACCCGCGTCGAGCGCGCGCACGATATCCGGGACCAGCCGGTCCGCTGCCCAGTCGCCGCCGCCGATGACATTGCCCGCCCGCACCGAAGCGATTGCCGCGCCCTGGCCGAAAAAGGACTGGCGATAGGCATTGATGACAAGTTCGGCCGCCCCTTTGCTGCTGCTATAGGGATCATAGCCGCCCATTGGGTCATTCTCGCGATAGGGCCACACCCATTCGCGGTTTTCATAGCATTTGTCGCTGGTGATGCAGACAATCGCCTTGACGCTGTCGACCGAGCGACAGGCTTCGAGCAGATGGACCGTGCCCATGACGTTGGTGGCATAGGTCTCCACGGGCTCAACATAGGAATAACGCACGAGCGGTTGCGCAGCGAGGTGGAACACCATCTCGGGCCGCGCCGCGACGATTGCCGCCCGCAGCGACTCCAGATCGCGGACATCGCCACGGATGTCGCGTTCAAGCACGCCGGCCACTTGCGCCTGATCGAAGAGACTGGGTTCGGTGGGCGCGGGCAGCGAATAGCCCGTCACTTCGGCGCCCAGATCGGCAAGCCAAAGCGCCAGCCAGCTTCCCTTGAAGCCGGTATGCCCGGTGAGGAATACGCGTTTACCGCGCCAGGGTTGATCGGTCACCAGACTTTCCAGGGCGCGCCATTTTGCCAGAGTTCCTCAAGATAGTTCCGGTCGCGCAGCGTATCCATTGCCTGCCAGAAACCGTCATGCCGAAACGCGACCAGTTCGCGGCGCGCAGCCAGCGCTTCCAGCGGCTTCTGCTCCCAGATCGACTCGGGGCCGTCGACAAGATCAAGTACCGATGGGTCCGCGACGAAAAAGCCACCGTTGATCAAACCACCGTCACCGGCCGGCTTTTCCCGGAAGCTGGTGACATGGTCGCCGTCAAACTCAAGCGCGCCGAAGCGGCCTGGCGGTGCAACCGCAGTAATCGTCGCCTTTTTGCCATGCGCCTTGTGAGCCGCAATCAACGCCGTGATGTCAATCGAGGCGACGCCATCGCCATAAGTGAAACAAAATGGCTCATTGGGCGTCAGGCAAATAATAAAATCAGTAACGCCGTGCGCCGAATAAATTTTCATGATGTGCCAAAGGATCGGCATGCCGCCAATCTCGACCATCGGTTTCGGACGAATAGAGGTCTCTTCGCCGAGGCGGGTTCCCAGCCCACCGGCGAGAATTACTGCTTGCACTGGTGCTCACCCCTTAGAACCACTTCGGCCGCGTCAGCGGCGCTATGGGATGCGTTGCGGGCCAATGTCAACCCGGCCATTTGGCACCTGGACGGGCGATTATCGCACTCAGGCTTAGTTCCCAATGTTATCGCAATAGCCATTCGGGGGAGCACGGCCGGCTGCGTTGCCAGCGGCCAATATCGCCCATTCGGTGAGCGCACTGATCCCATCTGTTCGGCGGAGATTGGCAGCGGCATGGCATCAGAACATCCGTGCCGCCTTGCGGTTCCCCGTTCGCGAAGAGGGCACCAACCTTAAAGCAGCCATGGCCGGCCCGGATATCGACCGGACATGGTACCGCGTGGTCCCGCTCGTCGCTGCCGCGGGCGTCCCGCCAGCCCGGCTGAATTGATAGATCCGGACAATGGGGCCGCCCGACCGGCCTGGCACCGGCGCAAAATAGGCAACCTGCCGGCCGCCTCTGATATAGCGGCGATAGATCGCCAGTTCGTCGCCGTAAAAGCTGGATTCGGCGCGATATCGATCAAAATCGGAGAAGATGGCGAAATCGGCGCGACATCCGGCCAGGGTCGATGGATCAATCGTCCCCAGATCAACGACCGACGATTTTCCGCGCCACCCGCCAACGACGTCGGCGCTGATCTTGCCCTTCAGATAATAGGCTGCATTGACGCACCCCGCTGCCCCGGCCGGCGTCAGGAACGTCCAGGGCTGGCCAAGCATGTCGATGCCGAGATGCTCCAGCATCACCGTGCTGGACGGCGGGACATGGGCCTTCGCCCAGTCTGCCGCCCGCGAGCGCGTATCATGCTGCCGCTCGATCGCTTCTGCCCGCGCGCTGGCGACCATCGGCACAGCCATGAAGGTAACCATCGCCACCTGCAGCCCCCATTGCGGCACGCCGGCCCGGATACCGCGCAGCCAGCCGCCGGCCGCTACAACGGCCACGGCGATGAATATCGACAGGAAAGGCAGCAACGGCAAAATCCAGCGTGCCCAGATGATCCGCTGGCTGCAAATGGCGATGAAGAAGATCAGCACAGGCGGGACCAAGGTCGCCAGCGCCTCTGGCGATCGGCGGCCAGCCAGAACGACGCCGGCCATTGCCAGGACGATGCCCAGCACGCCGATCGAGTGGGCAAGCGGATCGGTGACATACCAGCTAAGGTTCCACAGGAAGCTGCCCCCCGTGGCACCGAGATGGTGGAGCTGGGCCTCGCCGCCCACATTGCTGGCGACCGTTGCGCTATCAAGCAGCAAAAAGGGCGACACGACGACCAAGGTGACCGGCACCGCCAGCATACCCACCGCCAGACGCACCATCTCTTGCCGGCGATCGCCTCCCGGGCGAACGATGCGGCCAGCGCCCACGGCGAGCAGCGACATCGCGACCACCGCGCACGGCCATTTGGTCGCACAGGCGAGCCCGGCCATCGCCCCGGCGATCAGATAATCTCGCCAGCGCCCGCGCCGCGCCACACTGATCGATGCCAACACGCATAACAGCATGAAGACGGTCGCCTGCACGTCCGTGCGCACGACCTGCGACCATTTGATATGCAGCGGATTGATCGCCAGCAGCAGTCCGGCGATCAGCGCGATGCGATCGCCGAACAGTTTTCGGGCGACGAGAATCGTCAGCAAAACGCAAATCACGCCGCAACCAACGAAAAAATAGCGGGCTGGCAAAAAGGCGATGCCCGGGTCCTGATATACAGCTGCCGCAAACGCCTCCGCATTGGCGAACCGGCCCGTCATCAAGCCGATACCATACACCCCGATTTCGATAATCGCGATCGCATACAACATAGTTGTGCCTGGGTGACCAAACCATCCCGGATTAAATGTCTGATGCCTGATCATTTTCAGGCCGGTAATCATGAAGAACGGCTCGTCCGGATCAAGTAAAGCAGGCAAACCATAGTTGATGCCCTGCAGTCGCATCAGAAGTTCGACCCTCGACATCTCCTTCGAGGTCCGCGGCGGCCTGTTCGTCCGGCAGGTGCACCACTGGGCCGCGCTGATGTTCGCCGCCGCGATCATGGTGCCGCACGATCGCCCGGCGCGGAGATCGCCACAGGGCAGGTCAGGCGCGGCGCAGGACAGCCCCGCGCACAGGCCGGGGACCAGCGCCACGCTCGCCTGGCCCCGGCAGGATTCAGGGCAGGCCGGCGCCCGCCCTGGTCAGAACTTGCCGCCCAGCCGGATCCCGATCGTGCGCGGCGTCGTCACCACCACATAGGGCCGCTGCGAACAGGAGCCGCATTCCTGAAAGCGCGAGAGCTCACCCCGCGTGTCGAACGCATTCTGCACGAAAAATTCAATCGTATAGTCGCTCAACGTCGCCCCGAAGGAGAAATTGGCCGCCGCAAAAGCTGCCAGCCGGCCCTGCAACGCCGCCGGATTGACGGTGTTGCCGGTGCCAGCTTGGGTCACCGCCGTGCGAATATCCGATGCCGCCGAGCTTTGATAGGTGACCAGCGCCTGACCATAAACCTTGGCGCTGCCGACCGGCACCGTGTAGCGGCCGCTCGCCGACAATTTGAGCTCGGGCGTGATCGGCAGGCGCGTGCCGGCCGGCGCCGCGATGAAGTTACCCCCGCCGGTGCACGCGAAGGTGGGATCATCGGCAGCGCACAAATTCCGCTTGATCCGGGCATCGGTATAGGATGCCGCCGCCGTCACCGACAGGCCGCTGCTGTTGTAATTCGTATCGATTTCCACGCCGCGAATGCGGGCATCCGGGCCGTTATGGATTTCGGTGAAGCTGTTCTGGCCAAGGAAGGAGAACTGGAAAGCGCTCCATTCCTGCTGATAGATCGCGCCGTTGAAACGCAGCGCGCCGCCCAGCAACGTCGTCTTCCAGCCCAGTTCGTAATTGGTCAGGAAATCGGCCGCATAGGGCGCCACCGTCGCGCGACGGTTGATCCCGCCCGGACGGAATCCGCGCGAAACCGTGCCATAGAGCAGCACATCGTCAATCGGCTTCCAGCTGAGATTGAAGCGATAGGTCACACCCTGGCCCTGGGTGTTGCGTGGCTTGAGCGCGCCGCTCGCGAAGGTCGCCAGATTGGTGCAGGGGCTGCCGGCCACCTCGGCGGGCAGCAAGGTGCCGGTTGGATTGTCGCGCAGCACCTGCCCGGTGGTCGTGTAGCAGCCCGCCACGCCGGTGCGCGAGCTCCCCGCCGCATTATAGGGCGGCCCGTTGGGGTCGCGGCCAAAGCCGAAAAAGCCGATCAGCGAATTGTCGTAGATATAGGCGCGGCCACCGGCGGTGGCGGTCAGCCGCGGCGTGATGTCGAAGCTCGCCTCGCCGAACATCGCATAATCGCGGTCGACGCGATATTGCTCCGTCAGCCACAACGTGCCCGGCAGGCCGTTGACCGACAGATTGGGGGCCAGCCCCGGCACCTGATAATCCTGGTGGATCTGGTTGGTCTGGCGCTGCAGGAAACCGCCCGCCACCACGCGGAAACGCTCGTCCTGCGGCGAGGCGACGCGGAATTCATGGCTCATCTTGGTGAAATGATCGGTGCCGATGATCAGCTGGCGCGAATCGATATTCTGGCCGGCCGCGTTCTGGAAATAGAAATACCCCGCGATCCCGCCCACGGACGAATAGAGCGAGTCATAGGCTTCGGCATAATCGGTATAGTCGGAGACCTGGCGGTCCTTGCGGTCGAAATAGGCGCCGGCATAGGTCAGGTCCCAGTTGCCGAGCTTGCCCTGGATCGTCAGCGCGGCCTGGACGAAGCGGTCACGGCGATTTTCGGGATAGAAATGCTGAACCTGCAGATCGCCGACCGACTGATCGGTCGCATAGGTGCCGTGGTTGCGCTGTTCCTGATAAAGCACCGTCGGCGTGACGGTCCAATTCTCGTCGAGATCGATCTTCAGCGCGGCGCGGCCACCATAAATGTCCGAATCATTATAGTCCTTTTTGACAAAGGCAGCGTTGTTGACGGTGATACCGCCCGGCGTCGGCAGGAAGCGGCGTGTGCCGGGGACATTGTCGATATAGCCGGCGTCATGCTGGTAAAAGCCGGTTACGCGCAGCGCCATGATGTCGTTGAGCGGGGCATTGATCATCCCCTCGATTAACCCGCCAACGCCACCCTTGCTGACGGTGTTGACCGTGCTGTCGACGCGGCCATAAAAACCGGAGTGATCGGGCTTGTTGGTGATGATGCGGATCGTGCCCGCTTCGGACGACGCGCCATAGAGCGTGCCCTGGGGCCCCGACAGGCTTTCAATCCGGGACACGTCATAAATATGGACATCGGGCGTGCCGCCGATCGTGGTGATCGGCTGTTCGTCCAGATAGAAGCCGACCGACGGCAGCGACGCCGAATGGTTGCCGTCCCCGCCCGAAGCGACGCCGCGAACATAGACCGTGGTGACGCCGGGCTGGGAACTCTGGAACGAAACCGAGGGCAGCAGCGCGGTGAAATTCTGGAAATTGGTGATGTTGAGCTGATCGAGTTTCTTCTCGCCCAGCGCCAGGATGCTCAGCGGGACATTTTGGATATTTTCTTCGCGCTTTTGCGCGGTGACGATGATGTCATTGTCCGACGCGGCATCTTCGGTGGCAGCCGGGGCCGTCTGGGCGAGGGCCGCCGCCGGCAGCATCGCCGCCGAAGAGAGCAGCGCGGCAATTACAGCGCGCGACGTCGAAAATTTCATAAGGCCCCCATTTGGCGAAATTAGCTGTCGCCATGCTGTGCCTCACCGGGATTTTCGTCAAGTTGATGAGAGAATTGTTGCTTATTTGTTCGAATGGCGTTGCAGTTTTGCAACGACTTACCAGCGCGGGACCGCCGGATAGGCCTCCACCACATCACCCAGCGCCGCGCGGAGCGGATCGAGCCACGCGTCAAAGCCGGTCCAGGCGTCGATGCCGTCGCGAAAGATCGGCTGGCGAACTTGTTCCGAACTGGCGGTGCGCACCGCCCGTTCGGTTTCGTGAAAAGCGAGACAGGCCGGCTCATAGGCCAGCCCGCAGGCCGCGAGCAGCGCGCGAACCTGCGCCTCGGTATCGTCAACCATCGCCTCATAGGTCACGCGGTAGGGCGGCTCGGGCATCGCCGTGGCGAGATGCGCCATCAGCCGGACATAATCGCGATAATAGCGGCCCATATCGTCAAGCGCATAGCTGAACGCCTGGCCCCGCGCGAAATGCTGCTTGAAGTTCGAAAAGCAGCAGGCAATCGGGTGGCGCCGGGCATCGATGATCGTCGCCTGCGGCAGGATCAGCCGGATCAGCCCGGCATGCGCCCAGTTATTGGGCAGCTTGTCGATGAAATAGGGCTTGTCGCTGCGGCGCTGGATCGCCGCGCGCTTGAGATAGTCCGCCCCCATCGCGTGCAAATCGTCAGCCGACAATGACGCGACCCCGCGCGGATAATCATCGATGCGGCGCGCCAGCGCGGGCATGTCGGGCAATTCCGACGTGCCCTCGACCAGGCTGTGGCTCGACAATATCTGCTCGACGAGCGTTGATCCGGCGCGCGGCATGCCCAGGATAAAGATCGGGTCCGGCGCCGGGCACCCCTGCCCGGCCCGGCTGGCAAAATATTCAGGCGTGAACAGCGCGATGCTCTGGTCGACAAAAGCGGTGGTTTCATCGGCATCATAAACGATCTTGGTGCGCCTGAGCGCATTGCCCTGGATATAGTGATCGAAGGCCGGGCCCGCCTCGCCGCGATCCTCCAGCGCCTTGCCGAGCGCGAAATCGAGGTGGAAGCGATCCTCGTCGCTGGTGTCCTCCAGCGCCAGCGCCGCCTGCATCGCAGCAATATCGGCAGCGTCAAAACGCACCGTCTTGAGGTTCGCGAGGCTCCACCACGCCTCCCCCATTGCCGGGGCAAGGGCAATCGTCCGGCGATAGGCGGCAATGCCATCCGCCTGACGGCCGACCGTCTTGAGCATATGGCCATAGCTCATCCACACACGCGGTTGTTCGGGCGCCTTGGCGAGCACCGCCTCGTACAGCGCGATCGCCTCGTCAAAGCCGCCGATCCGGGCGAATGCCGCCGCTTTGAGATTGGCATGGCCGAGATGATCGGGTTCGTCATGCGTAACGAGATCAAGCTGGGCAATCGCCTCGGCCGGTCGGTTGAGCCGATAGAGCACGATCGCAAGATTGGCGCGCGCCGCCGTGAAATCGGGCGCGAGCTCAAGCGCACGGCGCAGCAACGTCTCGGCATCCTTGTAGCGCCCGATCCGACCGGCCAGTTCAGCCAGCATGCGGATCGCGGCGACATCGAACGGATCGGCCTTGAGATGCTGGCGGAGCAACGGTTCAGCTTCCGACAGGCGATTATCGTGCAGCGCCAGCGCCGCGTCGATCAGCGCGGGCGGCCAGCGGCTGCTTTCGGGTTGCCAGCGACGGGTTGAGGCGGCGGACGACATGCCCCGTCCTAGCCGCACTCCACCCGGCCGCGCCAGCCCCGGGCCATGATTTGGTGGCCAGGAAGGGACCGCGTCCTCGGCAGTCCAACCGAACGTCCTATCGCCATGGGTTACATTTGGGTGCCGTCCGGGTAGATTACCGACAATATTGTCGGGGAATTCGATATGCCGCGAGTCCATGTTCCAAATAGCCACGCAGACGATCCCTCGGCCTATGTCTGGAGCCATTATGCGCCCGAAATTGCCCAGGGCGCGGCCGGTTACATCCAGGCGGTCTATACCAAGTCGCTGATGTCGTTGCGCGAACTGGAGGCTGCGCGGACCCGGACGGCCCAGATCAATGGCTGCGCGCTGTGCCTGGGGATGCGCTCGGCGCGCGATCTGGGCGGCTATCTCCAGAATTCAGGGGTCGATCCGCACCTGGCGGTCAGTGCGCGCGGCGATCCCGAACCCGACGAACAATTCTATGCAGAGATCAGCGCGACGCCCGACTGGTCGGGCTTTTCGGCGCGTGAACGGCTGATCATCATCTATGCCGGGCGGATGGGCGAGGACCCACAGGGACTGAAGCATGACGACGCCTTTTGGGCCGACATGCATGCCTGTTTCAGCGATGCCGAGATTGTCGACATGACCTTCTGCATCGGCGCGTGGATGGCGCTCGGCCGGCTGACGCATGTGCTTGATCTTGACGGCGGGTGCATGGTGCCGGCCCGCGCCGACGCCGCTTGATCCGCCCGCCGCGCACGTTCGAGGATCTGGCGCTCGGCGAGCGTCGGCGATCGTCGACGCGCTCGATAACCGAAGGCGAAATCATCGCCTTTGCCCGGCTATACGATCCGCAATGGTTCCACAGCGATGCAGAGGCCGCGCGCGAATCCCATTTCGGCGAGGTGATCGCCAGCGGCGTCCAGGTGCTCGCGATCTGGCGACAGCTCGATCATGAGATCAATGGCGATATCGACTTTGTCTGCGGCGTTGGCTTTGACGACATGCGCCTCAAAAACGCGCTGCGGCCTGGCGATACCGTCTATGTCACCTCGAAGATCACATCGCTCGAGCCTTCCCATAGCGGCAAGCCGCGCGGCACCGCCATGACGCTTTACGAGATGATCAATCAAAAGGGCGAGACCGTCGTCAGCTTCACGAGCATCAATCTCGTCTACACCGCTGCCGCCCGCGCCGTAAGCTGAGCGACGAGGGCATCGGCCTCACCGGCTGCTTTCGCCATCGCTGCCTCGATCACCCTGGCGGGGCCGAAGGTGCCAGCGACGCGCAATGCATGAATATCGGTCACGCCGATAAAGCCGAGCCAGGCCTTGAGATAAGCGAGCTGGAAATCGAGCCCGTCGATTGCGGGCATCGCCCCGAACGGCATCGCGCTGGCAGCGACGATGATCGCGGTGCGCCCCGCTGCCAGCCCTTCGACCCCGCCATCGGCATCGTTGCGAAAGGTCATGCCGGGATGCGTGATCAGGTCGATATAGTGTTTCAGCCGATACGGCAGGCCGAAATTCCACATCGGCACCGACATCAGCCAGCCGTCGAACGACAGGAAATGATCGGCGATGGCGCGCAATCTCTGCCATGCCGCCGCCTGATCGGCTGGCACCGGCGCCCCGGCGAGCAGGCCATAGCGGCCCTCGATCGCGTCATGGTCGAACGGCGGCAGATCGGCCTCGAACAAGTCGATCGTCTCGACAGAAAGCGCGGGCATCGCCGCCTGCAGCCCGGCGAGCAGCGGCGCGCTGATCATCCCAGATCGCGAACGCGCGCGCCTGGGGCTGGCGTTGATATGGAGCAGGCGCTTCACGCGTTGCCCAGATCGACCAGAATATCGCCATCGGCAATGCGCACCGGCCAGGTCCGGATCGGCTTGTCCGTCAGGGTACCGGTCGGGCAGCCATCGCGCATGTCGAAGCGCACGCCGTGCAGCGGGCAGAAGATGTGCACCGCCTTCATCTTGCCGCCTTCGAGCGCCTGCAGCGCGTGGCTGCACTGGTTCTCGATCGCGAACAGCCCGAAGCTGGTCCGTGCGATCAGGACTGATTGTCCGGCGATGTCGAACGCCCGGTTGCTGCCGACCGCAATGTCGTCAAGGGCGGCGACCCGCACAGCCGCCATCGTCAGCGCCGCTGGTCGAAACGCCGGCCGAGCATGGCCCCGGCGATGTTGGTTTTCTGGATGTCGATCGCCCCGCCGGCGATCCCCCAACCCCAGGCATCGCGCAGCCGGCGCTCCATCGGGAAGGCCTTGGAATAGCCATAGGCGCCCATCAGTTGCAGCGCGTCGCCGGTGACTTCGCGCGCGATGCCGTTGGCGAAGCACTTTGCGACCGAGCTGTCGAGGATCGAGGGCAGGCCGTCCTCGGCGTTCGACGCGGCGCGCCAGATCAGCAGCCGCGCTGCCTCTACCTTCATCTGCATCTCGGCCAGCTTCATCTGCACCGCCTGAAACTCGATGATTGGCTTGCCGAACTGGATGCGCTCCTGGACATAGGCGCTGACATCCTCGAGCGCGCCCGAAGCCTGGCCGAGCGCCATCGTCGCATTGCCGCAGCGTTCGAGATCGAACGCTTCCATCAACTGGCGGAAGCCACCGGCGGGCACCACGATATTGTCGATCGGAACCGCGCAATCGTCGAAGTTCAGATCGGCCGAGGGAATGCCGCGAAAGCCCATCAGCTCTTCGGCAGGGCCAAAGCTCAGGCCCGGCGTGTCCTTTTCGACAAGCACCGCGCCGATCGCCTTGGCGCCCGGATCGTCGGACAGGCGGCAATAGACGAGATAGGCATCGGCATGGCCGCCGCCCGAACACCAGCGCTTGGTGCCGTTCAGGATCACGCGGTCGCCGCTGATCGTCCCGCGCGTCTTCAGGTCGGTCAGCGCGCTGCCCGCATCGGGCTCGGACATCGATACCGCGACCATCATCTCGCCCCGGCACGCCGCCGGCACGACCCGGTCACGCAGCGCCGCCGGCGCGAAATGCTCGATCGCCCGCACCGGGCCGACCGAGGATTCGAACACCGGAAAGGCGATGGCCGACGATATCTTGGCGAATTCCTCCAGCACGATCAGCGCGTCGACATTGCCAAGCCCCATCCCGCCGAGCGCTTCGGGCACATTGATGCCCAGGAAGCCAAGCTCGGCATAGCGTTTGATCAGCGCGCGATCGGGCGGGCAATCGTCGCGCTCCAACCGCGCGGCAATCGCCGGCAGTTCAGCGCGGGCAAAATCGCGCGCCGCTTGTTGAAGGTCGCGTTGGTCATCGCTCAGCGTAAAGTTCATCGGCCCATCCCTATCCTGCCCAATAGCCAGTAGCGGCCTTCGCCGGCCAGCGCGATAAAAAAGTCAAACATGATTGTTTTTCATGTAACGACTGCTAGACTGGCGCCAGGCCAGGTGAGGGACAGTGTTTTGGACGCCACGACAACCGAACGTATCAAGGCGAGCATGGCTTATGAAACCGCCCGCACCGCCCCGCCCGAGGGCTTTCCCAAACTGGCCGACATCCCGGCTGGCCGCTATGTCGATCCGGCGTTTCTCGCGCTCGAGCAGGAAGGCCTGTGGAAGCGCAGCTGGCTTTATGCCGGCCATGTCGATCAACTGCCCGAACCCGGCAGCTGGTTTCTGGTCCGCAACACCGGCAGCCCGATCCTGATCGTCCGGGATCTGCAGGGCGATATCCGGGCGTTCTATAATAGCTGCCGGCATCGCGGCGGCCCGCTCGTCAAGGAGGAAGCCGGCACGGCGCGCGGCTTTGTCTGTGGCTATCATGGCTGGAGCTATACGCTCGCCGGCGATCTCACCGCGATCCGCGACAAGCGCGATTTCGTCGATTTCGATTTTAGCTGCCGATCGTTGATTCCGGTGCGATGCGAACGGCTCGGCGGCTGGATCTTTATCAATGAAGACGCTGAAGCCGGCAGCCTGATCGACTCGCTCGGCCCGGTCGCGGCGGAGCTCGAACAGTTCGCGATCGACGATCTCACTTTGGTCGATTCGCGCGGTTATGACGTCGCCTGCAACGTCAAAATCCTGCTCGACGCCTTTCTTGAGGTCTATCATCTGAAATCGATTCACCAGTCGACGGTCGATCGTTTCCTTGACCATCGCGGCACCACGATCACCCTGTGGCCGGGCGGCCATTCGCGGATGACGACACCCAATCGCCGCCCCGACTGGACCGATCCGGGCACCAAGGGCATGCCGCCAATCCCCAGCGTGACGGAGATCCCGCGCGACAATAATGTCAGCTACAATATCTACCCCAATATCGTGATGCCGCCGGCGTCGACCGGCCTGCCGATGCTGGTGTTCTGGCCGCGCTCGGATCGGACGATGCGGATCGAATGTCACTGGTTCTCGCCCCGGGTCGGTGCGGAGGGGCTGAGCCCGCTCTGGCCAAAGCGGATCGATAATTTCGAGCGTATTTTGTACGAAGATCTCCAATTCGCCCCGCAAATCCAGGAATCGGTGCAAAGCCCCGGCTTCCGCGGCATGCCTTTAAATTATCAAGAACGCCGAATCTATCATTGGCATGAAGAACTGGATCGCCGAATTGGGTTGAATCGCGTGCCGGCAGAACAGCGCGTTGAACAACTGCTCGAAGATTGGGTGGAAACAGAATGAACGCGCACGCCGATGTGGGACCGGACAAGGAAGACCGGCCGCGATTTGGATTCACCGATAGCGAACTGGCCAATCACCCAACCGTCTACCGCAATGATCTGCTCGCCGGGCAGACGGTGGTTATTTCGGGCGGTGGCAGCGGCATGGGCAAGGCAATGGCGTTTCTCGCCAGTCGGCTGGGTGCCGATGTCGTGCTGTGTGGCCGCACGATGCAAAAACTGACAACGACCCAGGATGCGATCGAACAGCTCGTCGGCAAACGCCCGATGGCAGTACAGATGTCGATCCGCGACCCCGACCAGGTCGAAAAGATGCTGGATCAGGTGCTCGCGCGCTATGGCCGGATCGATACGCTGATCAACAATGCCGGCGGGCAGTTTCCGCAGGACGCGATCGATTTCAGCCGCAAGGGCTGGCTGGCGGTGATGGACCTCAACCTCAACGGCACCTGGTGGATGATGCAGGAAACCGCCAAGCGCTGGGTCGCGGCGGGCGCACCGGGCAATATCGTCAACATCGTCGCCACCGTCGAGCGCGGCATGCCGCAAAGCGCGCATTGCTGCGCAGCCCGATCGGGCGTTATCTATCTGTCCAAGACCTTGTCGACCGAATGGGCACCCCACCAGATTCGGGTCAATTGCGTCGCGCCGGGGATCGTCGAGACAGAGGGTTTTGCGGTATATCCCGACGAGGCCCTGACCCGCTTCCACCTGGCCAATCCGATGCAGAAGCGCGGCGATGCCTGGGATGTCGCCGAAGCGGTCATCTATCTCGCCGCCCCGAGCGGCAAGTTCATCACCGGTGAAGTGATCAACGTCGATGGCGGCCAGAACCAATGGGGTGTCAATTGGCCCGCCGGCATTCCCGATTATTTCAATATCGGTGGCGCCGCCTGATCGAAACGGCCGGGGCTGACATCAGCGTCGGCCTTGCGCCCCGCGCCCTGCGCCCTGCCACTGCCACTGCCGCCATAGGCGGCGCCCGCAACTACGGTCCCCCCGCAAGCCCCCGCTGTCGAAGCGTCGCACATCGGGTACACCGCGCAGGCCCCGGGCCGTCACCGGCCGCCGCTATTTGCCCCCGGGCGTAAACACCATCAGCAGGTTGCCCGGCATATGGTAATAAAGGCCATAGCCCGAATTGACGATGACATGGCCCCCGGCGATCGTCGCGCCCGGGCCGCTCATCCCGCCGCCATGAGCCGTCACGCCGCCGATCGCCGTAACGTTCTGCGTTGTGTCGACTGACCAGATCGCCTTGCCGGTTGTGCCATCATAAGCGCGAAAGCGACCGTCGAGATGGCCGGCAAACACCACGCCGGGGATCGCACTGACCGCGGCCGAAATACCGGGATCGCAATTCGCCCGGCCATTGCAGACATTGTCGGCGGGGGCATCCCATAGCCGCTTGCCGGTCGCCGCATCGATCGCGTGCAGGCCGGCCCCCCGCTTTTTGACATCATAAACCCGGCCGTCACGCGTATCGTCCATATCGTTGACGGGCACATAAACGACGCGCCCCTGGGCGGCCATGCCGAAATGGACGCCGCCCTGCGTGCCGCCATGGCCAACCACGGTCTGCCAGCCAATCTGGCCATTGGCCGGATCAAGGCCATAGACCGATCCCGATTTCTGGCCGACCACCAGCATCATGCGCCCGCCGCCGATCGGCACCAGCAAGGGCGAGGCGGCGACATCAAGATCGGGGCCCTTTTCGGTCGGGCAGTTTTCATTGCCCATCATGCAGCCGACATTCCAGGCATCGCCCTTGGTCAATTGCGTCGTCCACAAACGCTTGCCGGTCGTGGCATCGACGGCGAACACCGCATCGGAATTGCCGTCAGCGGGCGTCGAATAATTCTCGCCCGATCCGAAATACACCCGGTTGGTCGCCGCATCATAGGTCGGGCTGCCCCAGACGGGCGCACCCGATGGCCCCATGATTGCCGTACCAACGCTGGTCTTGCCCTGCGCACGCGGCGCCGCAACCACGGTCGTCTGCTTCCAGTGTTGCCGGCCGGTGGCGGGATCGAGCGCGATCACCGATCCGCGGAAGGTGCAACAGGCATAGTCCGGATTGGCCGCCGCCGTTACCTCGAGCGAGGATACCGGCACGAACAATTGGCCGCCGCCCAGCGTGGGGCTGCCCGTGATCGTCGCATTGGGATGCACATCGACCTTGGCTTTCCACACCAGCCGGCCGGTCATCGCATCGACAGCATAGGCGCGGGCCAGCACATCACCGAAATAGAGCCGCTTGGTGGCGGCATCGGCGATGATCGCGGTGCGGATCTCGGCCGAGGCGCGGAAACTCCAGCGCGTGCAGCCTGTGTCGAGATCGAGCGCATAAAGCGTGCCGTCCTGGCTCCCGACGAAAATTGCGCCCCAGCCAACCGCGGGCTGCGACCGCGCGCGCTGTGCAGCGGGATAGGCAAGCGCCCATTTGAGCTTCAGCGCCGGCACCTGGGCCTTGGCCAGTCCGGCCTGCTCGGCCGAGGCAAAGCGGCGATTGTCATGGCCCCAGCCGATGGCCGCCGGCGGCGCACCAGCATCGAATTTGGCCGATTGCGGGCTGCACATCGGTGGCGGCGCAGGCGCGTGATAATTGGCCAGCGGGGTGCGGACCAGATATTCGGCAATCTGGCGCCGCTCGGTCTTGGATAAGGCGGCCGCCTGCTGGCTCATGATGCCGCCGTTCATCGCGGCAAGAATGGCATCGGGCGCCATCATTTCCAGCCACACCTGTTGCGGCGCCTTGGGCACGCCGCCATTGTGGCAGCCTGCGCAATTCTTGTCGAACAGCCCCTTGCCGGGATGATTGGCGATGTCGATCGTCGGGCCGTTGCGCGATTGAAGTTCGTCAGTCGACCGCATGGCCTCGCCCGCGGCGGTCGGCGCCGCCGCCGTCTTGCCATTGGGAGATTTGGAACATCCCCCAATGGCCAGCATGGCGACGGCGACGGCGGCGAACCACAGGCGGCCAGACCGCATCAGCGGACGGACCGACCGAGCTTGGCGCCGATTTCAACCCCGAAGAAGCGCGGCGGACCGAACTGGCTGTTGGACCAAAGTCCACCAACCACCTGCGATGCCGTGCGATAACGCTGGTTGGTCAGGTTGCGGGCGAATACCCGCATATAATATTGATTGTCAGCCTGGGCGAGCGTGATCGACGCGTTGACCAGCGTCCGCGCATTCAAATAGGTATTCTCGCTTGGGCTGGTGATCGACTGGGTAAACAGGTTTCGGCCAACATAATTGACGTCGCCATTGACCGACAATTTATAGTCGCCCAGCGGCAGGTCATAATTGACATTTGCCGTCCACTGCCAGTTCGGCAGTCGATCGAGCGGTGCGGTCGCCAGATTGTAACCGGCTGGGATCGGCGTGACATAGCTGTCATATTTGCCAGTCTGATATCCCACCACACCGCGCAGCGTCAGGCCATCCAGTGGCACCGCGGTCGCTTCGGCCTCGATGCCCTTCACATTGGCTGATGCCGCGTTGAAGAAGCGCGTCACCTGGTTCTGCTGGCCGCCAACGGTGATCGGCACCACGATCTGCTTTTGCAGATTCGAATATTTCACATAGAAACCGGTCAGGTTGAAGCGCAGTCGGCGGTCGAACACCTCGGCCTTGATACCGGCTTCATAGCTATCGGCCTTTTCAGGCTGCGTTGCCTGGGCGGCCTGGGCGAAGGCGGCGTTATCATCGCTGCCATTGGCATTCACGAAGGGATGGAAGCCGCCGATCTGGTCGTTGAACCCACCGCCCTTGAAACCACGCGAATAGGTGGCGTAGCCGAACAGCGCCGGAGTGACCTGCCAGCCAAGGCTGGCACGCCAGGTCGGCTCGTTGGCACTCGACTTGACCTGGATAACACCCGCCGGAAAATCGAACACATTGGCCTGGATCGCGTCCTGAATTTTGAGATTGGGATCGAACCCGCCATTCAGCTGCTGCACAAAAACCTGCTGACGGCCGAACCAGGTCTTGCGTTCCCAGGTATAGCGGCCCCCTGCCGTCAAGGTCAGCGTCGGGGTAATCTTCAGCGTGCCCTCGACAAAGGCAGCCGTCGACGAGGCCTTTTGCGCGTTGCACAGCAAATAGGGGTTCTGGTTCCACGGCCCGAACGGCAGCGGGCCCGATGCGAGATCGAGGAAACCGAGCACCTGCGCCACGCAGAAGCTGGTCTTGTCATTCTGGTAGAAGCCGCCGGCGACGAAGTCGAAACTTCCACCGAGCTTCGAGGCGAAACGCAGTTCCTGCTGATAGGTGGTGCGGTCATCCGAGCGATTGGCATCGAACAACGACAGAATCTCGCCGTCCGCCGCTACCGGGGCCTGGCCGGTATAGGTGTTGGGCAGGCGTGATTTTTGCAGGCGGCGGCCACTGATCGACGTGAACGTGCCGAAGTCTGTATTATAGTCCATGTTCAGATAGATGCCGTCGACATTGATCTGCTGGCCGGAGCGCATCTTGATCAGCTGATCCTGACGGTTGCTGATTCCGGCATTGAGCAAAGGATCGGCGTTTGACGGATTGGACGCGCCAACCCCCAGCGTGTTGAACAGAAAGGCCGGGCTGTTCGGGGTTTCCGAAACCGTCGGGATTGAATCCGAACGATCGCGCAGGATTTCATATTGCAGCAGCGCGCTGAACGATGCTGACGGCTCCCACAGCAGCTTGGCGCGGCCGTTCCAGACATCGACACCACCAAGCGACGAACCGTCGCCGCAGCCCTGACGGCCAGCGAACTTCGAAGGCTGAAAGGCAACGACGGGGCCATAGCACGCGCCGTTCTTGTAGTAGCCGTTCGATCCTTCATGGCCGATCACCAGACGCAGGGCGAGCGTGTCCTTCAGGATCGGCACATTGGCCGCACCCTTGACCTGGACGGTGCCGAAACTGCCCGCCATCACCTGGCCTTCAACCCCGATGCGGTTGATTTCAGGGCGCTTGGTGCGCACCGTGACTGCGCCACCGGTGGTGTTCTTGCCGAACAGCGTGCCTTGCGGTCCGCGCAGCACTTCGACCTGGCTCACGTCAAAGGTGTCGAGCAGCTGCGTCTGGACGCTCGGCACGACAAAATCGTCGACCAGTACCGCGACCGGTGGCTCGAAATAGACGATGATGGTGTTTTGGCCAACGCCGCGGATCGAGAATGATGCCGCGTTGAAGCCGGTGATCGTCGCGGCCGAGAAATTCGGCACGAAGCTGGCCAGATCGCCAAGGTCACGCGGGTTCGATTGTTCAATCAGTTTCGAATCAACCGCGGTCACGGCGATTGGCGTGGTCTGCAGGTTGGAATCGCGCCGCGTTGCCGTAACGACGATGTCGCCCAGCGCTGATTCTTCGGATTTGGGTTGTTCGGTCTGTTGGCCAAAAGCCGGCGCCGCCAGCAAAATTGCCAGGCACGACGCCACCGAATTTGTCGCAATCTTGCGGATAATCATGAAAACCTCCCCTATGACGCGTTCCAAGAATTATCGCTCTCGGTTCCCGCGAAGCCTAAGATTGGCACACGCCCTTTAAACAAGCAATCATGTTTGTTTTTTTTATATTCCGTGTATGGTCGGGTAACGACGCGAGCGGGAAGCTGTCGATCAGCTCCCTCGCCAATGCGCATTCGGTCGCCATGGCCGGCAAAGAGAGGATGAGCAGGCATGAACGCCAGATTTCCGGATTGGAACATTCATGTGGGGACGCCGCATCCGTTCAATGCGGACGCACCGCTGATCGACAATGGCAGCGCACGCCCGTCGCCCGATCGCTATTTTGATCCGCGCTACAAGGATGCCGAATGGGAGCGGCTGTGGACCAAGAGCTGGCTGCTCGCCGGCACCAGCTCCGATCTTCGCGAACCCGGTGATTTCATCCGCTTCGATCTTGGCCGCGAAAGCTTCATCGTCGCCCGCACCGACGACGGCACGCTCAAGGCGCATTACAATGTCTGCCCGCATCGCGGCAGCCAGCTCGTTCTCGGCGATTTTGGCTCGGTCGGTGATTTTGTCTGCCCGTTTCACAACTGGCATTTCGCGCTCGATGGCGCCTGCACGCAGGTAACCGACGAACAGACCTTCGATCCCAGGGTGCTATGCCACGATCATGACCTGACTCCCGTGCTTTGCGCCGAGATCGCCGGGCTGGTGTTCATCACCATGAACGAAAACCCACCCCCAATCCGCGACTGGCTCGGCCCCCTCGCCGATCAGATCGAGCTGTATGACATCGGCGCGATGAACGTCATCCAGCATAAAAAATCCGAATGGGCGGCCAATTGGAAGGGCGGAGTTGACGCCTTTTACGAGCTTTATCACCTCCACGCCGTCCATCCCCAAACTCAATGCGTGATGGATGACCGCACCCAGATCGACCTCTATCCCAATGGGATGAGCCGGCAGTTCGTGCCCTTTGCCCAGCCGAGCCCGCGCTTTCCCGATCAGGAAAGTGTTAACCCCGGCATCCAGATGATGCTTGCCGACGCCGGTATCGATCCGGCCAGCTTCGCCGGCACCGCACAGGACAGCCGTGCCGCGATCCAGCAGGCTAAACGGGCCCGCGCTGCGGTCTATGGGCTGGATTACGACCGTTTCAGCGACACCCAGCTCAGCGATTCGACTATTTACGGCATTTTCCCGAACGTCCAGATCGGCTGCCATCCCGAAGCGGTCTTCCTCCACCGGTTCCTGCCGCATCCCGAAGATCCCAACCAGTTCACCTATGATACGTGTATCCTGTTCAAGCATCTTGATGCGCCAGGCTATGCCCCGCCCGCCTGGATGGGCATCGCGCCGGGAACCGACACAACCGGCATGACCCGGCCGGAGATCATCCGCGTGCCGCTCGGCCAGCCCCCCGAACTCGGCGAAGTACTCGACCAGGATTCGGAGCTGCTGCCAATCGTTCAGAAGGGCGCGCGGTCGCGCGGCTTTCGCGGGCCGCTGTGGAGCGAACAGGAAGCACGGCTGCGGCACTTTCACACCGAACTCGATCGATATGTCGATAGCGCCAAAGGGGATTCGCAATCATGAGCTGGACGTTTCTGTCACGATTTTCGGTCAAGCCAGACCATGATGCCGACTTCGCCGCCCTGATCCCGCTGATGGAGGCGAACGCCGCCGAAGAGCCGGGCACGCTTGCCTACAAATTCTATCGTCGCGCCGATCCGCATAGCTTTGCTGTGTTCGAGAGCTTTGTCGATGAGGCCGCCGACAAGGCCCACCAAGCCAATCCGAAAAGTGCGGGGATCATTGCGGAAATGATCGCCTGTATGGATGGCCCCTACACGCGCGATTATCTTCTCGCGATATGAAAAGCCCCCCGATTGCCACGCTGGGGGCGCTGTTGCAGAATCGCGCGGCGCAATGGCCTGATCAAGACGCCCTGGTGTTCCCCGACCGGCGCGAAACCTATGGTGAAATGACGCTGGCCGCCCGGCGCTGGGCAAAGGCGCTGATCGCCCGCGGTGTTCAGCCCGGCGACCATGTCGGCATTTTGCTGACCACCCGGCCCGAATTTATGGATATCCTGTTCGGCATCGCGATGGCCGGCGCGGTCTGCGTCCCTGTCAATGCGCGCTATCAGCCCGCCGAGCTCGCCTTTCTGATGCGCGATGCCGATTTAGTCTGCCTGATCACCACGGGGCGCGTCGCGGACTCGCTCGACTTTGGAGATCGCCTGCTCAGCGCCCTGCCCTCGCTCGGCGCGGCCACCAACCCGGCGGCGCTGGCCATATCCGAGGCACCACGGCTCGGCTCAATCATCTGCGTCGATGATCCCTGCCCCGGGTCGCTGATCCGCGCCGCCGACGCGCTGGCGGCAGGGGATGCGATTTCCGAGGACGAGGTCGATGCCCGGATCGACGCCGTCGATCCCGACAGCATCGCACTGATCCTCTACACCTCCGGCACTACCGCCAATCCCAAGGGCTGCATGATCCGTCATCGCGGCATTGTCGGCAACAGCCGCAATCTTGCGCGGCGTTACGCCATTGGGGCGGGCGATCGCTTCTGGTCGCCGCTGCCAATCTTCCACATCGCCGGGATCCTGCCGATGGTGGCGATCGTCGACGCAGGGGGCGCCTATCTTACCATCCCCAGCTTCGATGCCGGCGTCGCACTAGACATGCTCGAGCGCGAAAAGGCGACCCACGCTTATCCATGCTTCGTGACGATCATGCAGGATCTTATCGCCCATCCGCATTTTGCGACCACCGATCTGTCGAACGTGCGGCTGATGAACGCAAATTTCGCGGTACAGCCCGATACCATCCGAACCGCGATGTCGGCGGCCATGCCGCACACAATCATGGTCGGCACCTATGGCCTCACCGAGGGCGCTGGCACGATCTGCACCAGCCGCCCGACCGACAGCTGGGCAGCGCGCGGCTGGCGGCTCGGCGTCCCGCTCGACGATTGGGAGGTCCGCATCGTCAATGCAGAAACCGGGATCGATTGCCCGATCGGGGCAGAGGGCGAAATCATCGCGCGCGGGCCCAATATGTTGGCGGGCTATTATAATGCACCCGACAAGACCGCGGAAGTGATCGACGCGGACGGCTGGTTCCATACTGGCGATATCGGCTCCTTCGACGCCGAAGGGCAGATCATGTTCCACGGCCGGACCAAGGACATGCTGAAGGTCGGCGGCGAAAATGTCGCGGCTGCCGAGATCGAGGCAGTGCTGCACAGCCATCCGGCCGTAAAACTGGCACAGGTCGTCGGCATCCCCCACCCCCGCTATGTCGAGGTGCCGGCCGCCTTTGTCGAACTGCACGGGTCGGCAATCGCGACCGAGGCAGAACTGATCGAGCACTGCACCGGCAAACTGGCAAGCTTCAAGCTCCCCCGGCATATTCGGTTCGTGACGTCCTGGCCGATGTCGACTTCGAAAATTCAGAAATTCCGCCTTCGCGACGCACTGGTCGCCGAACTGACAAGGGAAGACGCATGACCATTGCCCGCAGCTTCATCGCCCGCTTGCTGGTCAAGCCGGAACGGCGGGAGAACTTCATCGCACTGCAAACCGAATTGCAGGCATTGGTGTTCAAGCATGAGCCAGATGCACTGGTCTACGAACTGCTCCAATCGGACGATGATCCGAACCTGTTCCACTGCGTGGCTACGTTTCGCGATCAGGCCGCGTTTGATCATCATATGCATATCGATTTTCATGATCGGCTGGTGCCGCCAATCCTCGATTGCCTGGCCGAAGACATGCAAGTGAGCTTTCACTCCTCACACGGCTAACCCCCCGGAGAACCATTATGGTGATCACATCCGACGACCTGGCAGCAAGGCTGCAGCGGGTCGAGGATCAGCTGGCGATCGCCGGCTTGGTCAGCGCGTATAGCTTTGCGATGGACAATCGCGATCTCGACTGGGCGCTGGACCTGTTCACCGAAGATGGTCGGTTCCGATCCGCCGATGGCGTGATGGACGCGGTCGGGCCGGATGCCATCGCCGCGCAATATCGCGGTCGCTATGCAGCCTTGGGATTCAACTTTCACGTGACGCATGATCGCACACTGGCCTTCGACGGCCCGGATGCAGCGCAGGGTCTGGTCTCCGGCCATGCCGAGCTTGTCCGCCATGGCGATACGATGGTGGCGGCGATGCGTTATCATGACCGATATCGCCGGTGCGCCGACGGCCGTTGGCGCTTTGCCGACAGGTGCCTCCATTTCTTCTATTATTTGCCGGTGGCGGACTATGTCGAAGCGCTAAAGCAGCGCGATCGGATGCGGGCTTATGCCGCGCCGCATGATGCCGAGCTGCCCGAAGGGGCGTGGCGCTAGGCCATTTCGCGGATCGGATCGACTCCATCCCATTTTTCGGCAGCGCGGCGCACCGCCCCGAAGAAGCGGCGGATGGTGTCATTGTTTGGCAGAATCTCGACCATATGGCCGGTGGCCGGGGCGGTATCGACATAGGCAAAATCAGCATCGCCGAAACGGCCCGTGCTGCCGACCGCAAAACCGAGTGCGCGATAGCGTTCGACCTCCTTGTCGACATTGGGGACGATCACCGCCACATGATGAAAGCCCCCCACCCCGCGCGGATAAAGGTCGCGATAGACCGACGGGGTATCGTCATGCTGCTCGACGAGTTCGATCTGGACATCGCCGGCCTGGGCAAGCGCCAGCGAGAAATCGGTCTGCATCGCCCGGCCTCTATGGCGCGGATCGGTCAACTTGACATGGCGGTTGAACATGAAGGGCCCGGCGCCATACACTTGGCTGAACCGCCGCGCAGCGGTGTCCAGGTCGTTGACGACCCAGGCCATCTGGATAATCGAGGTGCCGGGCAGGATCATAGTGTTTCCGGCGCCTCGAGCAGGGCGACCAGGGTCATCATGAAGCGGCCGGCATCGGCACCGTCGATTGCGCGGTGATCGCAGCTGAGCGAGAGATGCAGCATCGGCACAATCCGGATTGCGCCATCATCGGCCATTGGTTCCGGCCGAGCGGCGCCGACCGCGAGGATCGCACCGTGCGGCGGGTTGATGATCGCATCAAACTGCTCGACGCCGAACATGCCGAGATTGGAGAGGCTGAAGCTACCGCCCTCAAACTCTTCCTGCTTGAGCCGCCCGGCCTTGGCCCGCGTACCAAGATCGCGCATCACCGTCGCAATATCGGCAGCACTGCGTTGGCAGGCCGCTGTTACAATCGGCGTGATGAGGCCGCCATCGGTGGCGACAGCGACCGCGATATCGGCGGTCGGCAACCGATGGATATCATCGCCGTGCACCTGGATATTGAGCGCCGGCACCTGCCGCAGTGCCAGCGCACAGGCACGGATAAGATAATCGTTGAGGCTTGGCCTGGGATCGGCTCCAGCCCGCACCGCCATTAGCCGATCAGCCCGCACCCGCTGCCGCACATAGAAATGCGGAATAGTCGATTTCGACAGGGTCAGCCGCCGCGCAATCGTGCGGCGCATTTTCGACATGGCCTCGATCACCAGCCCTGCCTCTGCCGCGGACGAGGCGAGCGGTACGACGATATCCGCGGCGGCCAGTACATCGGCCTTGCAGATGCGGCCACGCGGGCCGGTGCCCTTCAGCCCGGCAAGATCAACGCCATGCAGCGCCGCCAGTCGCCGCGCCATCGGCGAGGCAAAAGACCCGCCAATTGGTATCAGCTCGAAGGCACCTTTGAGCGAGATGGTCGGGGCCTGGCGGGTCGCCTGATGCACGTCCTGCAACGATATGCGTCCGCCGCGCCCCGTCCCGGCGATCGACGCAATGTCAAGCCCCGCTGCGCTCGCGGCTACAAAGGCCGCCGGGCTGATCATCCGGCTGTCGGGTGCGGGTTCGACCGCGCCGGCCACGGCCGGCGGCGCCAGCTCGACCTCATCTGTATCGCCGAAGCTTGCGTTGGCGCCCTTGAAACTGCCGACAAAGGCATCGATCGCCGCCGGATCAGTACCAGAATCACCCAGCACCGCCAGCAACGCCCCGACTGGATAGGTTTCGCCGGCGCGCGCGATCAGCCGCACAAGGCAGCCCGGTGCTTCTGCCTCGATCTCGTTGGTGATCTTGTCGGTTTCGATCAGGGTCAGCACGGTGCCTCGCTCGAACGGCGTGTTTTCCGCCACCATCCATTCGGCAACGGTACCTTCGCTCATTTCGATGCCCCATTTGGGCATAGTGAATGCTTTGAGATTGGCCATGGTCTGCACCTATCGGAAGGCCAGCGTGCGACGGACCGCCGCTTCGATGCCAATCGGAGACGGGAGCCACGCCTTTTCGAGCTCGCGCGCGAACGGGATCGGGCTGTGCGGCGCGGTCACCATCTCGGGCGGCGCCTTGAGCGCAGTGAACGCCCGCGACGCGACCAGCGCGGCAATGTCAGCGGCAAGGCTGCAGCGCGGCGAACTTTCATCGACGATCACAACCCGGCCAGTCGCTTCGACCGAATCGAGGATCGCCTCGTCATCCATCGGGCTGGTCGTGCGCAGGTCGATGACGTCGCAACCGATACCCTCTGCGGCAAGCTTGTCGGCGGCGCGCTCCGAAAAGCTGACCATCCGTCCGCACGTCACGATCGTGACGTCACCGCCCTCGCGCGCCATCCGCGCCTGGCCGAACGGAATACGATAATCGCCATCGGGCACTTCCCCCTTGGCCCCGAACAGCGCCTTGTGTTCGAAGAACATCACCGGGTCATCGCCGCGCAACGCTTCGGTCAACAGCCCCTTGGCGTCCGCCGGGGTGGCCGGCAGGACCACCTTCAACCCGGGAATCGCCGTCAGCATCGCGTAGACCGACTGGCTGTGCTGGGCCGCCGCGTTCATGCCGGCTCCGTACACCAGCCGTACCACGGCCGGGCAATTCGTCTTGCCGCCGAACATGTACCGAAACTTGGCCATCTGGTTCCACAGCTGATCAAGGCTGACGCCGACGAAATCGGCAAACATTAGCTCGGCGATCGGTCGCTTGCCGGCGAGCGCGAGACCGGCCGCAGCGCCAACGATCGCGCTTTCGGAAATCGGCGTATCGATCACCCGATCGGGGCCGAATTTGGCATAGAGCCCGCCCGTCGCGCCCCAGATTCCACCAATCGCCTCGGGTCCGCCAGCGGTCCCGTTGCCGCCGACGATATCCTCGCCAAGGATGACAACGTCGGGGTTGCGCTCCATTTCGGCATGAATCGTGCGATTGATCGCGTCGCGGATTGTCATCACAGTCATGGTCCGCGCTTCCTCAATATGCCGCATAGACGTCGGTGGTGACTGTCGCCGGGTCGGGTGGCGGGGCCGCCTTGGCCTCGGCCGTCGCCGCTTCGATCAGCACCGCAACTTCGGCATCGATCGCGTCGAGATCGGCAATATCGATTAGCCCGGCATCGCCGACGCGCGCACGAAACGCCTTCAGGCAATCGCGCTCGTCGCGAATCCGGTCAAGCTCGCCGACACCGCGATAACGCTGCGGATCGCCTTCGAAATGGCCGTAGAAGCGCTCGGTATCGAGCTCGATCGCCGCCGGACCATTGCCAGCACGGACATAATCGAGCAGCTCGGCCATCGTGTCATAGGTTTCGAAGAAGTCGCAGCCATTGGCCCGCCACACGCGCATGCCGAATGCCTCGGCGCGGCTGGCGATGTCTCGATTGGTGCCGACGGCATAGTCCACGCCGGTATGCTCGGAATAGTGGTTATTCTCGAACACGAAGATGCACGGCGCCTTGGTGACGACCGCCATGTTCATCGCTTCGAAAGTGGTGCCCTGATTGCACGCGCCATCGCCCGAAAAGGCAATCGCCACCTTGCCCTTGCCGTCGATCTTGGCGGAGAGTGCTGCACCCACCGCCTGCGGTGCGCCCGCCCCGACAATACCGTTCGCCCCGAGCATCCCGACCGACAGATCGGCGATATGCATCGATCCCGACTTGCCGTTGCACAAGCCGCCGGCGCGCCCGTAAATCTCCTTCATCATGCCCTTCACGTCACAACCCTTGGCGATGCAATGGCCATGGCCACGATGCGTGGAGACGATAAAATCGTCATTCGCAAGATGTTCGCAAACACCGACGGCAGCGGCTTCTTGGCCGCAATATAGATGCGTGAAGCCGGCAATGTCGCCGCTCTTGATCTCTTCGTGGAGACGCTCTTCGAACATGCGGATCACCGCCATCTGGCGATAGGCGCGCAACAACTGATCCCGGCTCAACTGCACTATAGGTCCCCTGGCTGATGGCCGTGCGCGCCGTAGATGAACTGTTCGAGCACATGGTGGAAATGACGGATGCGCAATTCCTGACGACTGAGCCAAAGGCCCTTGAAGGCGCTGGACTGCATGCCCTTTTGCACGGTGGGCAGATTGAACGCGTCCTGGTCGAGCACCTGCCCGATCGACTTGTCGCCATGCTTGAAATGCTGGTGGCGGACGCGCTCCGGCCAATCTTCGCCCTCGGGCACCAACTCGAACATCCACAAATCATAGAACATCTTGTTCGGATCGGTCGGATGCGGGCGTTGCCGGAACATCATGATGTCTTCGGCATGGATGTTCATCGAAACGTTGGGGAAGATCGAATAATGATAATCATCGGTCAGCTGATCGTCATTGAGCTCGGAAAAATCCTTGCCCTGCGCCGGCGCGTTCGCCCGGATGAAGCGCTGCAGATCGTGACGGATGTCCGACACGCGCCCTTCATAGTCGGCCGGGTCCATGCCCGCCTTGCGCATCATATGATCGATCGCCGGCGGAATCGTCGACGGCAGCGCCACGCGCGGGCTGATCGTCGCGAACGGCACCAGATAGCGCGAATGCTTGTCATAGCAGTCGATCTGGACGTTGACGTCGTCAAGATACCATTGGAGCTGCGGGTGGATGCCCTGCACGTGATAATTTTCATGGAAGGCGTCTACCGAGGTCTTCCAGTTACAGTCCCATTCGATGGTGACGTCGCGCACCCAGGCCATCCGCTCGAAATGATAGGGATCGAGATGCGCGGGGATCATGCCGAGATAGTCGGCGAGCGGCTCGACATCAGGGTTGAGCGAGAACCACACGAACCCGCCCCATTCGCCGCAAGGGAGCGCAGGCAGCCGGCCCGCCGGCGGCGCCCCTTGCGGGAAGCTATCCAGATCGGGAACCCGCGTGATCGCGCCGTCGAGCCCATAGGTCCAGTGATGGTACATGCAGCGAAAATTTTCGGTATTGCCGAGCCCTTCGGGACGCAGGCGATTGCCGCGGTGCAGGCAGACATTGGGGAAGGCGCGCAGCGAACCGTCCGGTTGGCGCACGATCAGCACCGATTCCCGCCCGATATCGGTGCTGATATAGTCGCCCGGCTCCTTCAGGTCGTCAGCCCTGCCGCCCAGCAGCCAGACTTTGCTCCATAGCCGATCCCATTCCAGCGCCATGAAGTGCGTCGAGAAATAGCGATCGGCCGGAATGAGATCATGGCCGAGATCGGGGTCATCGGCTTTGGCCGCCGGCGTTCCATTCGGCCAATCCTGCGGATTGACCCGGATGATGTCGACCTGGCGTTTGACGTCCATTGCCTCTGACCCGCCTGTCAAAAATGCGTGCGGTTGGTGTAGCCGCCATCGACGACCAGGTGCGACCCATTGCACCAGCTGGCCGCCGGGCTGGCGAGAAACGCGATCGCACGGGCAATTTCTTCGGGCGTGCCCAGCCGTCCGAGCGGCTGTTGGCGCAGCGTGCCGGCATAGAATTTTTCCATCGTCCCCTTTATCATGTCCCAGTTGCCGCCTTCGAACTCGACCGGGCCTGGCGAGACGACGTTGACGCGAATGCCGTCCTTGCCATGCGCGAGCGCGAGCTGCTTGCCCCAGGTGACCAGTGACGCCTTCATGGCATTATACGCCTGTGGCCCGCCCATCGCTTCGCCTGCCGATGTCGTTGCGATCAGCACGATCGACCCGGTCTGGTGCTCGGTCATGGTCGGCAGCACCGCTTCGACAGCGCGGACCGGGCCCAGCACGTCAACCTCAAATGCATTGTGCCAATATTTTTCGCTGCCCATGCCGCCGCCCGATGACGAAATCGGTATCAGCACATCGCAGCCCCCGAGCTCTTCGATCGCCCCGGCCAGCCAGGCCTTATAGGCGTCCTCCTTCTTCACATTAACCGCCGAGCCGATCACGTTCGTGCCATATTTGCGCAAATGCGCGACCGCATCCTTGACGCCATCTTCGGACCGCGCGGTGATCGCCAGATCGCAACCCTCACGCGCCAGTATCTCGGCGGTCGCCATGCCGATGCCACGCGCGGCGCCAATGATGATCGCCTTTTTGCCAGTCAAACCGAGGTCCATTTTAGTCTCCTATGCGCGGCTGAGTTCAGGGCCCCGCGGCAAGCGCCCGAGCTGGGCACCGCCGCTGACCTGCATGATCTCGCCTGTCATGAAACAATCTGGTGCGCTGAGCCATGCCACAGCCGCAGCGACCTGCGCCGGCGTGGCCAGCACCCCCAGCGGGCTTTCGCTGCGATAAAGATCGAGGAAATATTGATCCTCCAGAAACGCCGCCGTCATCGGCGTCTTCGAAAAACCTGGCGCGACCGCGTTGACGCGGATGCCGCGCGGCCCGAACTCGAGTGCCGCGACCCGGACCAGCTGATTGAGCGCAGCCTTGGCTGAACTATAGGCCGATAGGCCGACGCCGGGGATGGTCGCGGTCAGCGACGAAAACAGTGTGATCGAGCCGCCCGATGACATTGCCCGGGCAGCATGTTTCAGGAACGAGAAATTGCCTGTGACGTGGATGGCCAGCTGATCCTCGACCTGGGCGGCGGTGCTGCGCGCAATCGAAAATGTCGTGCTGGTGCCGGATGCATTGACCGCAATGTCGAGCGGGCCGGCCGCTGCCATCATCGCCTGCACCGCCGCATCGTCGGTAATGTTGCAGGAGATCGCCGTCCCGCCAATCGCCGTCGCCAGCGCTTCAAGCGGCGCGATCCGCCGGCCGGCCACCACAACATGCGCACCGCTGGCAGCGAGCTTTCGGGCGACCGCTTCGCCAAGCCCGCCGGGGCTCGATGCCCCAAGCACGAGCGCGCGCTGTTGATTAATGACCATGAGCCCTCACTGAACCAATTCTCGCCGAGCCGCAATAAAAACAATCATGATTGCTTTTTATGGGCTGATAATGAGCGCATTGTCGATCACGATTTCGGTACCGTTGACGAAGCGTGATTCATCGGAGGCAAGGTAAAGAATGAGCGCTGCCACATCCTTTGGCGCGCCCACCGCGCCGGCCGGCAGCACGCCGTCGGGCACCGCGTTCTCCGCGCCCTCGCGCCCTTCGGCAAGCTGGATCATCGGCGTTTCGATCGAAGCGGGATGGACCGAATTGCACCGAATGCCATAGCCCTTGGCCTGGCAGTGGATGGCAATAGACTTGGTCATCGCACGGACTGCACCCTTGGCCGCCGAATAGGCGAAGAACACCGGATAGCCGAGATGGCTGGCGGTCGACGACATGTTGATGATCGATCCGCCGCCGGACCGCGCCATCAGCGGTATTGCATATTTACAGCCGAGGAAGACGCCTTCTGACATCACCGCATTAGCTTGGCGAAATTGCGCCAGCGTGGTTTCCTCAGGGTCGGCGACAACGACGATCCCGGCATTGTTGACCAGGATGTCGAGCCGGCCGAACTGCTCCTCGGTTGCCGCGATCACCCGCTGCCAATCGGCCTCGGACGACACATCATGCTGAATTGCAATCGCATTAGCGCCGATCTCGTCGGCCGCCAGCTGCGCCGTGCCGATATTGATATCGCTGACGACCACCATCGCGCCCTCGGCAGCCAGCATCAGGCAATCCGCTTTGCCCAGGCCAGACCCGCCACCGGTGACCAATGCCACCTTTCCAGCCACTCTTCCCAATATCCGACTCCATGCTTATCATTTATTCCCGATTAAGGCGCTGCAATCGGTTGCGTGTCAAAGCAAAAACAATCATGATTGTCTTTTATTAACGAGGATCGCATGGCGCTAAGCGCAGCACAGCAGGCCAAGCCGACCATCGGCAACGGCCCGACCCTTCAAGCGTCGAAGAGCGCGGCGACGCGCGCTCGGCTCATCGAGGCAACGATCCGGTGCATCGTCAAATATGGCTATGCCCGCACCACCACACCGCGTGTCGCCGATGAGGCGGGGATGTCGCGCGGGGCGATGCTGCATCATTTCGAAAATGGCAGTGCGCTGATGCAGGCGGCGATCGCCGAGCTGCATGAAAAGCGGCTCATGGCTTTCCGGCGGAGCGCCGGATCAACCGTTCATGATGTTCGCAACCTGGTTCGCGCCTATTGGAAGCAGGTGTCGAGCCAGACGTTCACTGCTTTTCATGAGCTGGCGATTGCGGCGCGCACTGATCATGATCTTGCCAATATCCTGGTCCCCGCCCAAGAGGATTTTCGCAATCGCTGGTACCGGCAGGCCATTGAGCTTTTTCCGGAATGGCAGGGAGATCGCGCGCGCTTCGATCTGGCGCTGGCGCTGTCGCAAAATGTGCTTGAGGGGATGGCGATCAACCGGCTGACGCATGGCATAGACGATGCTATGGTCGAACCGATTTTGTGCGATCTCGAACGGCAAATCGAAGCACTGAAGCCCATTGTATCCGCGGCCTAGGCGGGGTGCCCGGCGCTTTCATTGCCCGTGCCCCAGGCAATGCCCCGACGCAGCAGCTCGTAGAATATCGGATAATTCCAGCTGCCCCGTTCAGGGTGCGGGTTGAAAATCCGGATCGGCGCCAGATCATAATGGCCACGGCAATGCCCCAGTGTCAGATAAAGCACCGCGCCCTGCCCCAGCCGATGCTCGTACAGCACGGGCACCTCGGCCTCGTCCCAGTCGGCATCGGCGAATTCGGGACAATGGCCGGTGAAGCTGGTGTGCATCAGCACATCGATCGGCGCAGTCGGCCGCACCAGATACAGCTCGTCGATCGTGTTGAACGCCCGCAGCCCGCGCGTCATGACATGATCATCGCGGGTGATGTGGACCTTGTACGGGCCAATCGGCGGGTGCGCCGCAAAACGCGTACCGAGCAGCGCCATGAAGCCCGGCGCCTCATCGGGCGTGTCGACCTTGCCATTCTCGAGAAAGCGCAGCAGCGAATTGGTGCCGTGGAGCGCGAGCCAGCGACCGCCGCGATCGACAAACGCCGTCAGCGCGGCAACCTGATCGGGCGTCGGCGCCAGATCGCAGGTATAGGTGATAAGCAGATCGGCCGTCTCCAGCGGGGCGAGCGACGCATAGTCGGCGGCCACACTGGTCCGGATCGCTGCGTCTTCGGCGAGCAGCTTCAGCAGTTCCAGCCGCGCAAAATCGATATCGTGATATTTCCCGGCGGCCACCAAGTGAACATGTTTCATGATCGGTGCTCGCTGATTGTGGGGTCGATCGACCCGGTGAGGACAAGATAATGCACACCCAAGTGACTGACCGACGATGAGCGGTCAAGCAAGCGGACCACTGGCCAGCGTCAGGGTGCTTGATCTCACCAGCGTACTGATGGGCCCTTATGCGACTCAGATATTCGCCGATCTTGGCGCCGATGTGGTGAAGATCGAAAGCCCTGAAGGCGATACTACCCGGCGGCTGCCCCCGGTACTTGCCCCTGGCCAGGGCGCCATGTTTCTGAACATCAATCGCGGCAAACGCAGCGTCGCGATTGATCTGAAAACGCCGGCGGGGCGCGACATCGTCCTGCGCCTGGCGGCGACGGCAGACGTGTTCATCCATTCGATGCGCGGCGCCGCGATCGAACGGCTGGGACTTGGGTATGCCGCACTGAAGGCTGCCAATCCGAAGATCATTTACGCCAACCTCTACGGCTTTGGGCGCGGTGGCCCCTATGCCGATTTCCCGGCTTATGACGATATTGTCCAGGGCGCGTCAGGCCTTGCCTCGCTACAGGGGCGTCTGACTGGTGGGGATCCGGCCTATGTTGCCAGCGCCGTCGCTGACAAGGTCGCCGGGCTCACCGGCACCTATGCCGTTATGGCCGCGCTCTTCGCCCGCGAGCGCTCCGGGCGCGGCCAGGAAATCGAGGTGCCGATGTTCGAGACAATGACCGCCTTCGTGATGGCCGAGCATCTCTGCGGCGCGGTCACCGAACCGCCGAGCGGCCCGGCTGAATATGCCCGGGTCACCGCGCCAGACCGGCGGCCCTATCGCACCCGCGACGGCCATATTGGGCTAATGATCTATAATGACAAACAATGGCGCAGCTTCTTCAAGCTGATCGGCGATCCCGACTGGTCGCGCGACCCGATGTTTGCGTCGATGACCAGCCGCACCGAGAATATCGGCACCGTGCTCGGTCGATTGGGCGACGTGATCGTCACGCGGACCACCGATGAATGGATGGAGGCGTTCCGGGTCGCCGAAATCCCCGCCATGCCGATTTTTTCGACCAGTGACCTGCTCAATGATCCGCACCTCGCGGCGACGGGCTTCTGGCACCGCGCCGACAGTGATCTTGGCCCGGTCCGCATGCCCGGCATTCCGACGCGATTTTCCGACACGCCCGGTGCGATCGGCGACATCGGCCCAGCGCTGGGGGCACATAATCATGCAGTGCTGGCCGAAATCGGCTTTACGCCTGGAGAAATCGAAGCGCTGGAGGTGTCCGGCGTGCTCCGCGCCGCAGCGGGTTAAGCGGGGTCGAACACGAGAATCGGGGCCCCGTCCACATCGCCGATGCGCGCACGGACCGGCATACCGATGGCAACCGCTGTGGCGGGCAGGCCATCGACCCTGCTCATCATCCGGGGCCCCTCCTCAAGATCGACCAGCACAACATTATAGGGTTCGGCAGGCGGCCTTGGGCTGATCACCGTTACCGAATGCACCACACCGCGGCCCGATGCCTCAACCCATTCGAGTGCGTCGCCGCCCGGCAAAGGGGCGATCACGCGCGGCGGGAAAAAATGACGCCCGTCGAAAGGCGAGCGTTGGAGCAGGAAGCGGCCACCGGCGAGTGCTTGCCGCCACTGTGCTTCGGGACCGGTTTCGTCATTCATCGCGATTTCCTAACCAGCCGTTGCATCAGGCACTGATCACATAGCCACCATTGACTGACAAGGTTTGTCCGGTGACGTAGGATGCAGCGGCTGAAAGCAGGAACAGCACAGGCTGCACCACCTCCTCGGGCGGCGCGAAGCGGCCGAGCGGAATTTGCTGCAGATAGCTGTCGCGGAATCTATCCTGCCGGATCGTCTCTGTCATCGGCGTTTCGACGATGCCGAAGCTGATCGCGTTGACGCGAATGCCATACCGCGCCCATTCGCGCGCCGCGCTCATCGTCAGGCCGATCGTCCCAGCCTTGGCCGCCCCATAGTTGATCTGGCCGACGGTGCCGCGCCGCCCCGCATCCGACGCAATGTTGACGATGGCACGTTCACCGGCGATCCCCCGCTTTGCCGCGGCCACCATGTGTGCGCCGACTGCCTGCAGCATAAGGAAACTGCCGGTCAGATTGACGTCGATGACCGATTGCCAGTCTTGCAGCTTCATCCGATCGGCCATTGCCGGGCGCGAGATGCCTGCATTGTTGACCAGACCGTCGATTGCGCCGAACCGCTCGATCGCCGCCGCCGCCGCCGCCTCAACTGCTACGGCGTTGCTCACATCGCACGCGATCGGCAGCAGCCGGGCCGATTCGACCAGGCCCGCCGTGTCGATATCGACCGCCGCGACGCGCGCGCCCAGCGCGATAGCAAGATCGACAACCGCACGCCCAATTCCCTGGTTCGCCCCAGTGACGAGGATCGTTCGCCCGGCCATGGTCATCGGATTACTGGCTACCGTCGTCGTCATCGTCATTGCTCCTGTCGCCGACTGCGCTAAGCCCACCACCAAGGCAGGGCAACAGCCGACAGGAGATCACGATGGCCGAACAATTTCCGCGGGCGCGCACCGCGATAGCCGGCGCATCGACCTTCGGGCTTGGGGAAATGCCGGGCTGGAGTTCGATGGAGCTGGCGGCAAAAGCGTCGCAGATCGCGCTCGCGGATGCGGGTGTCGCGTTGGCCGAGGTCGATGCGCTGTTTATCTGCACCCCTGATGATTTCCTTGCCGGGCTGACCTTTGCACAGGTTTTGGGGCTGCGGCCCCGTTTTACCGACAATAACCGCACGGGCGGGTCGGCCTTCATCAGCCATGTCATCACGGCCGCGGCCATGCTGGATGCCGGGATGATCGACGTCGCGCTGATTGCGCATGGATCGAACCAGCGCAGCGGTGCGGGCGGCAAGCTGGTATCGGCGGCCCGAAGTTCGAGCTGGGAAGCTCCCTATCAGCCGCTCTTTCCAGTCAGCAGCTATGCGCTCGCGGCCGCGCGCCACATGCATCAATATGGCACGACCCGCGAACAGCTGGCCGAGGTTGCCGTCGCGGCGCGCGGCTGGGCGAACCACAACCCGGAAGCCTTTGCCAAAGGCCCGCTGACCATCGGGGACTGCCTTAATGCGCGGATCATCAGTTCTCCCTTATCGGCCCGCGACTGCTGCCTCGTCACCGATGGCGCTGCAGCGATCGTCCTGACCCGCGCCGACCGCGCCCGTGATCTCAGGCGAGCCCCCGTCTATGTGCTGGGGGCAGCCGCCGCGACGGATCATAATGACATCACGGCAATGCCGGACCTGACCGTTACCGCCGCCGCCGAATCGGGTCGCCGCGCCTACGCGATGGCAGGCGTTGGACCCGGCGATATCGACGTCGTCTCCCTCTATGACGCCTTCACGATCAACACGATCCTGTTCCTTGAGGACCTGGGGTTTTGCCCCAAGGGCGAGGGCGGCCGTTTCGTATCGGGCGGGGCGATTGGCCCAGGCGGCGTGCTGCCGGTCAACACCAATGGCGGCGGCCTTTCCTGCGCGCACCCGGGCATGTACGGCCTGCTCGCGATCACCGAGGCCGTGCGCCAGTTGCGCGGCGAGGCAGCGTCACAAATTGACGGCGTCGAATTGGCGCTGGCGCATGGCAATGGCGGGACACTGTCGAGCCAGGCAACGCTGATCCTCGGTTCCGCCGCCGATTAGGTGGCATCCAACGGGACGGGCGGCCGCTTTCATCAACCTACCCTAACCGCGTAGCTTCTCTGGGGCGCCCTGATTGGGCTGCGCCACTGCTTAAAACTCGAAATTGGCACAGATCTGCTCCAAAACCGGGGCGACCCCTGACCGTTACGCTGCCTAAACTCCAAAGGCCCGATCGCAGATTCAATACCTGGTGAAGTCTTAACCCGCTATGCCCGCGATCGATGGATGGAAGCACCGCAACATTGGCGACCGGCGGAACGGTGCGCGAGGTAACGATCGCCCTACTGCGTGCACATGGCATGACCACGGTGTTCGGCAATCCGGGCTCGACCGAATTGCCGATGTTTCGGGATTTTCCCGATGATTTTCGCTATGTGCTCGGCCTGCAGGAATCGATTGTGGTCGGCATGGCCGACGGTTTCTCGCAAGCGACACGGCAACCCGTACTGGTCAACCTTCACAGCTCGGCCGGGGTTGGCCATGCGCTGGGCAATATCTTCACCGCCTATCGCAATTACACGCCGCTGGTGATCACTGCCGGACAGCAGGCGCGATCGATCCTGCCTTACCAGCCCTTCCTGTTCGCCGAAGGCGCGGCCGATTTTCCTAAGCCGTTCGTCAAATATTCGGCGGAACCGGCGCGCGCTGCGGATATCCCAGTCGCGATTGCCCGTGCCATCCATGTCGCGATGACACCGCCGTTCGGGCCTGTGTTCGTGTCGATCCCGGTCGATGACTGGGATCGGCCAGGCGAACCGGTGCCGATCCGGCACGTCAGTCGCGTAATCGCGGGTGACGCTGCGTTGCTCGCCGACGTTGCCGAGGCGCTGGCAAAGGCCAAACATCCCGCGCTGGTCGTTGGGGCCGGAATCGCTCGCGACAATGCCTGGGATCAGGTGATTGCGCTGGCCGAACGCCACAATGCCGCCGTATGGGCAGCGCCATTCAATGCCCGCGCCAGCTTTCCAGAAGATCATCGGCTTTTCGCAGGCTTCCTGCCAGCGGCGCGCGCGGGCATCGTTGACGCGCTTGACGGGCATGATCTCGTCGTCGTGCTCGGCGGACCGCTATCACTCTATCACACTGAAAGCGACGGGCCGCATCTGCCCGACCATACCCGCGCGATCCTGCTGACCGACGATCCGGCACTAGCCAGCTATGCTCCTGTCGGCGATGCGATCATCACCAGCATGAAGCCCGCGCTCACCGCACTGCTTGCAGGCCCCAACCCGCCAGCGCGCACCGCACCGCGGCCGCGTCCCGCTCCGCCGACCATCGACCGGACGATACTCACTGACCGTTTGCTGATGGACCGCATTGCGGCACGGCGGCCATCCGGCGCGATCATCGTCGAAGAAGCGCCCACCACGCGGGGTCCGATGCACGATCATCTCCCGATCCTGGTCCCAGACGGCTTTTACACCTGCGCGAGTGGCGGGCTGGGCCACGGCCTGCCGGCCGCGATCGGCATCGCGCTCGGCAAGCCGGGCACGCCCATCATCGCGTTGCTGGGCGACGGATCGAGCATGTATGCGATCCAGGGATTATGGTCGGCGGCACAGATCGGGCTGCCAATCACCTTCATCATCGTCAAGAATCGCCGTTATCAGGCGCTGGTCGATTTCGGACATGTGTTTGCCCTGGAGCAGACCATCGGCACTGAATTACCCGATATCGACTTTTGCGCACTGGCGGTGGCGCAAGGATTATCGGCCCGAAAAGTGGCGCACGCAGATGCGCTCGACATCGCCCTTCAGTCGGCGTTTGACGGCGACCGACCCAATCTTATCGAAGTCTGCGTCGCTTGAACGCGACCCAGTGACGCCCGACCAAGCTATCGAAGCCACCTCCGGGAGAGAAAAGATGGATGCGACCATGATGATCGGCAATCGAGACGTCGCCGCAAGCGACGGCACGACCTATGACCGGATCGACCCGATCACCGGCGCGGTGGCGACACGCGCGGCCGCAGCTTCGGTGGCCGATGCGATGGCCGCGGTCGATGCGGCCGCGGCTGCCTTCCCCGCCTGGGCAGTGCTTGGCCCCAACGCGCGCCGGGCGCTGCTGATGAAAGCGGCCGATGCGCTTCAGGCCCGGAGCATGGAAATCTGCGCGGCGATGGCGGCGGAAACAGGCGCGACAATGGGCTGGGGCGGGTTCAACGTCCATCTTGCCACCTCGATGCTGCGCGAGGCGGCGGCACTGACAACGCAGGTACAGGGAGAGACAATCCCTTCCGACCGACCGGGCTGCATTGCCATGTCGATCCGTCAGCCGGCGGGGGTCGTGCTGGGCATCGCACCGTGGAACGCGCCGATCATCCTGGGCGTCCGCGCCGTTGCCACCCCGCTGGCCTGTGGCAACACCGTGGTGCTCAAGGCTTCCGAAATGTGCCCGCGCACCCATTTGCTGATTGGCGAAGCGCTGCGCGACGCCGGCCTGCCCGACGGCGTTGTCAATGTCGTCACCAATGCCCCCGCTGATGCGGCCGCGGTCGTCGAAGCGCTGGTGCGGCACAAGGCGGTGCGCCGCGTCAACTTCACCGGATCGACCAAGGTCGGGCGGATTATCGGACGGTTGTGCGGCGAGGAGCTCAAGCCAGCACTGCTCGAACTCGGCGGCAAGGCGCCGCTGATCGTGCTGGAAGACGCCGATATCGGCGAAGCGGTCGCAGCGGCAGCGTTCGGCGCGTATATGAATTCAGGCCAGATCTGCATGTCGACCGAGAAGATCATCGTCGTGGAGGCCATTGCCGACCAGTTTGTCGGGGCGTTCGTCGCCAAAATGATGACATTGAAGGCGGGCGATCCTCGCGCCGGCACGACCCCGCTCGGCTCGGTGGTCGATCCCAGTGCGGCCAGCACCGTCGAGCGGCTGATCGCTGATGCGGTTGCCAAGGGTGGCACGCTGCACCGTGCCGCCGAGCCCGATGGCACCATCCTGTCGGCGGCAGTGGTTGATCATGTCACGGCTGCCATGGCGCTCTATGGCGACGAAAGCTTCGGTCCGATCACGGGCATCATCCGAGTGAAGGACGAGGAGGAGGCGATCCGCGTTGCCAATGATACCGAATACGGCCTGACCGCATCGGTCTTTACCGGCGATACCTCGCGCGGGCTGCGCGTCGCGGCGCGGCTGGAGACGGGAATGTGCCACATCAACGGACCCACCGTGCATGACGAGGCCCAGATGCCGTTCGGCGGCGTCAAAGCCTCCGGCTATGGCCGGTTTGGCGGCAAGGCCGGAATCGCCGAATTCACCGAGTTGCGCTGGATCACGATCGACACGCTGCCGGTCCATTATCCGATTTGAGAGGGGCGGCCGTCGGGGCCGCCTCAATCCGCCCAGTAGAGCCGCATCGGATTGTCAACCAGCAATTGGCGTTGCAGTTCGGCAGTCACTGCAATGCGCGGCAGGACATCGACCAACTGGCCGTCATCCGGGATGCGGTGTTCCATATTCGGGTGCGGCCAGTCGGTTCCCCATAGGACGCGATCGGGATAGGCTTCGACCACAGGGCGGATGACATCGACGAAGTCATCGAACGGCGGCCCCTGTGGCGATAGCCGTTCGGCCCCCGAAACCTTGGTCCAGATATTGGGGTAAGTGTCGAGCAGATGGCGAAAGGCAGTGATATCCTTGCCAGCGGACCCTTGCGCAATATCAGGGCGGCCGAGATGATCGACGACGATGATCGTCGGGATCGCTTCGAGGAACGGGATCAGCTCTTCGAGAATATCGGCCTCGAAATAAACCACCACATGCCAGCCAAGCCGATCAATCCGCCGCGCGATATCGAGGAACTTGTCCTTGGGCGCATTGTCGACCAGCCGCTTGAGGAAGTTGAAGCGCACGCCGCGAATGCCGCCTGCGTGGAGCACGTCCAGTTCCGCGTCGGTGATTGCAGGATCGACCACGGCAACGCCGCGCGCAGTGCCCCCCGACTGGGCGATCGCGTTCAGGGTAGCCGAGTTGTCGGTGCCATGGCAGCTCGCCTGCACAATCACATTCCGTGAAAATCCAAGCTTGCTGCGGAGCGCGAAGAGCATTTCCGGAGTCGCATCCTCGGGATGATATTTCGCCATTGGGCTAAACGGAAACAAGGCCGCCGGCCCGAACACATGGACATGGGCATCGACCGCGCCGGGCGGGGGCACGAAACGCGGCATCGAGGGGGCATCGACCCAGGTCTTGGTGCGGCTCATCCGAACACAGTCCCTTCCATCAATTTGCGCGCCGTTCGCAACAGCGCGACCGAGGCGATGGCACCGGCCTCGTCCATGTCGAGAATGCATGACATCTCGCCAGTCGGATGTTCGACTGATAGCGTCTTTCGCCGCCCGCCAGGCACCACGGCGATACCATCAGCTGCCGAGCCTGGAATGAGGCATGCCGTCGCCACACTGACGGCCGCGAACACCCCGATCGTGGCGTGGACGCGGTGCGGAATCAGGCTGCGCGTTGAAATCGCCCCGCCCGCGACCGGGGCGGCGAGCAGCATCATCTTGGGCACCGATTTTTCGGTAACGTCGCCCAGATTCATCATCGGCCCAGCCACCAAACGGATCGCCTCGATCCGCGTCTTCATGGCGGTATCGGCGTCCAGCGTCGCCCGGTCCTCATAGCCGCTGATGCCAAGATCGGCGGCGCGCATGACAACGCAGGGCATGCCGTTGTCGATAAGCGTGCAGGCAATGCCTTGAATCGCGTCTATCGCGTTGCCCGTCGGCAGCAGGGCGCCGCAGCTCGATCCCGCCGTCTCGGTAAATTCAAGCGGGATCGCGGCAGCCGTCCCCGGCACGCCGTCTATCCGCGCATCGCCGTCATAACGCGGTACGCCGCCGGGTGTGGAGATCGTCGCAATCGCTGTCTGGCCGGTATTGACCATATAGATCGTGACGCGAGTCTCGCCGTCGCGGCCGGCCACCAGTCCGCGCTCGATCGCGAACGGCCCGACTCCGGCCAGCATGTTACCGCAATTCTGGCTATCGCTGACGATCGGCTGATCGACGAACACTTGGAGGAACAGATAATCGACATCGACACCAGGCCGGGCAGACTTGCTGACTACCGCCACTTTGCTGGTCAGCGGGTCGGCACCGCCCATCCCGTCGATCTGGCGCAGATCCGGCGACCCCATGATCCTGAGGAGGAACGCATCGCGCGCCCACGCCTCAGCCGGCAGGTCGGCTGCGACGAAGAACGCACCTTTTGACGTGCCGCCGCGCATCCAGGTGCAGCGGATGCCGTCAGACATATTTCAGGCCCATCGCCGCCAGCTTGGCGCGCATATCATAGATATCGAGTCCCAGCTCCCCGGCTGCCAACCGCTGACGCTTGGCCAGTTCATTCGCTTCGCGCTCGCGCGCCTTGGCGAGGACGGCAGGAGCATCGGCACGCTTGACCACGCAGACCCCATCATCGTCCGCGACGATCACGTCGCCAGCCTCGATCGCCGCGCCCGCGCAGACGATCGGCACATTGACCGAACCGAGCGTAGCCTTGACCGTCCCTTGCGCGAACACCGCTTTCGACCAGACCGGAAATCCCATTTCCGTTAGGTCGCGCACATCGCGCACACCGGCGTCGATCACCAGTCCGCGACAGCCGCGCGCCATCGCCGATGTCGCCAGCAGATCGCCAAAATAGCCGTCCTCGCAGGGGCTGGTGGGGCTGAGCACCAGAATATCACCAGGCTGCAATTGCTCGATCGCGACATGCAGCATCCAATTATCACCGGGCGGTGCTGAGATCGTGACGGCCGATCCCGCAATTCGCGCGCCGCGATAGATTGGCCGCAGATGCGCCGCCAGCAGCCCGGTGCGGCCCTGCGATTCATGCACCGTGGCAACGCCGGCCGCAGCCAAGCCGTCAACAACAGCAGCGTCGGCACGCACTATCGTGCGTATGACCAGTCCGGACAAAATGCTCTCCCCTTGGCTGACAGGTTGGGATGGCGGTTGACCCGGGGCCGCACAACTAACAATTGTAGCCAAGCAATAAGTTTTTACGATGGATCGTCATGAGCGTTAATCCCTTCGACCTCAATTTGCGGCATTTGCGATCATTATCCGCCATCGTTACGCGCGGCAGCATGAGCGCCGGGGCCGATGCCGTGAGCCTGTCGCAGCCCGCCTTGACACAGGGCCTGGCCAAGCTGGAGCGGCAACTGGGTGTGCGGCTGTTCGACCGGCGGTCGGACGGCGTGCGGGCAACGGCCGAAGGCGCGATCCTGACTGAGCGATCATCAATGGCCTTTGCACATCTTGCCCATGCTGCTCGCAGCGCCGCGCGCGGGGCCCGGGGTTTTGCTCGGCCCGAACAATTGATGACCGCCACGCAGTTACGCGCTTTTCTTCAATTGGCGGACAGCGGCAGCTTTGTTGCCGCAGCGCTGGCCACCGGCCTGTCGCAACCGGCGCTGCACCGTGCGGTCCGAGATCTCGAACAACTATCGGCGATTGCGCTGATTGAACGGCGCGGGCGCGGGGTGGCGTTGACGGGTGCGGGCCGCCGGCTGGCGCGCGGCGTAAGGCTTGCCGCCAACGAGATTGCCGCCGCACTGGTTGAAATGCGCCCTGATCTTGCCGAAGGTGGCACCAGAATTACCATTGGCGCCATGCCCTTGTCGCGGGCGCTGTTGTTGCCCCGCGCGATCACACAGCTGTCGCGCACCGCACCGTCGGTCACCACCGACATCGTCGAAGGCGCCTGGCGCGAACTGGTCGACCCGCTGCGCGACGGGGTGATCGACATGATGATCGGGGCGCTGCGCCCTGAGCCCCCGGCCGATCTGGAACAGCATCCCCTCTTCATGGATCAACTGGTGGTGGTCGGCCGCTTCGGGCACCCACTGGCCGCTATCGCCAATCCGTCGCTTGACGATCTCGCGCATTATCCCTGGATCGTGGGGCGCGATGCGACACCGCTCAGGCGGCAATGGGAAACGATTTTCGCCGGCCGGCCGCTGCCAACTGCGCCACTCGAATGCGGATCGGTACTGATGATCCGTGGCGTGCTGCGCGGGACCGACTTTCTGACGTTGCTATCGCCCGCCCAGGTGGCGCTGGAAATCGAGGCGCGCGTGCTGCAGCGGATCGGCCCGCCGGTCGCAGACAGCGTCCGCAACATCGGCATCACCACCCGCGCCGGGTGGCGACCCACGGCATTGCAATCGCATTTTCTCAATCTGGTGATCGACGCTGCCAAATCATCAACATTGTCGGAAAATGAATATGTGATCGAGCAATCCGATTGGCCGCGACTATCCCCCTCAGCCTAGGCGTGGGTCACGATGACATTGGATATTGCTACGATCGGTTTTGGCGAGGCTGCGTCGACTTTTGCGCCGGGCTGGCGTGGAGTTGGCGCGGCTGTGCGGGCCTATGACATCAAGCTCGATCAGCCGCTGTATCGCAGCGCGATGGCGCAGACCCTGCGCGCGCATGATGTCAACCAATGTGCAACGCTCGCCGATGCCGTTAGCGGGCCGGGCTGCATCATTTCACTGGTGACGGCAGACCAGGCCCTGGCGGTTGCGCAGGCGGCGGCAGAATCGATCAGCGCCGCCAGTCTTTGGTTCGACATGAACAGCGTTTCCCCCCATACCAAGCGGGCTGCGGGCGCGCTGATTGAGGGCGCTGGCGGACTCTATGTCGACGTGGCGGTAATGTCACCGGTCGAACCGGCGCGGCTGGCCGTACCGCTGCTGGTCAGCGGGCGGCACGCATCGGCTGGTGCAGCCGCGCTGACCCAACTGGGATTCTCGAACGTCCGCATCGTTCCTGGCGACATTGGCCGGGCCTCGGCGATCAAGATGATCCGCTCGGTCATGGTCAAGGGGATCGAGGCGCTGACCGCCGAATGCGTCCTCGCCGCCGAGCAGGCAGGCGTGCTCGATGAGGTTATCGCCTCGCTCGACGCGAGCTGGCCGGGCGCTGACTGGGGCTTTCGCGCCGACTATAATCTTGATCGCATGCTCGCACACGGCACCCGCCGCGCTGCCGAGATGGAGGAAGTCGTCAAAACGCTCGACACACTCGGCACCGGCAGCCAGATGTCGCGCAGCACGGCGGAACGGCAGCGGGCGTTGGGCGCGCTGGGCATCGTGCCGGCCGCAGGCTTGCCCGCCAAGCTCGCCGCCCTGGCCCTTGCCGCACCCGTCACGCGACCTCTTCCTGACGCAACAGCGCAGGGCGGCGCCGCACGCGTCCCCGGCGGGCATCCAACGCCGGAGGCTGCAGCGTTCCCTGGGGGGAAGGACGTCAGGAGGGTGGACGTTCGGATGGGGGAAAGTCAGCCATGACGATGATCATCGACTGTCACGGCCATTATACGACGGCACCGACCGCGCATAATGAATGGCGCGACGCGCAAAAGGTGACGTTCAAGGCGGGCAATGCGCCGCCCCCCTATCCGGCAATCAGCGACGACGAGATTCGCGACACGCTGGAGGCCAACCAGATCCGGCTGCTCAGGGAACGCGGCGCCGATATGACGATCTTCTCGCCGCGCGCCTCGGCGATGGCGCACCATGTCGGCGACGAACGCATGTCGACCGCCTGGTCGCGTGCCAATAACGATCTAATCGCGCGCTGCGTCGCGCTCTATCCCGACATCTTCGCCGGCGTCTGTATGCTGCCGCAAAACCCCAATGCGGGCATTGGCGGTTCGATCGAAGAGCTCGAGCGTTGCGTGACCCAGCTTGGCTTTGTCGGTTGCAACCTCAACCCCGATCCGGGCGGCGGCCATTTCACATCACCGCCACTCACCGATCGCTTCTGGTATCCATTCTACGAAAAAATGATCGAGTTGGACGTGCCGGCGATGATCCATGTCTCGGGCAGCTGCAATCCCGGGCTCCATGCGACCGGCGCTTATTACATCGCGGCCGACACGATTGCCTTCATGCAGCTGATCGAAGGCGATCTGTTCGCCGATTTCCCTACGCTGCGCTTCATCATCCCGCATGGCGGCGGCGCAGTTCCCTATCATTGGGGCCGTTATCGCGGGTTGGCCGATATGCTCAACAAACCTGATCTCGCCGGGCATGTCATGAACAATGTGTTTTTCGATACCTGTGTCTACCACCAGCCGGGCATCAACCTGCTCGCCGATGTGATCGCCAACAAGAACATCCTGTTCGGGTCGGAAATGGTGGGCGCGGTGCGCGGGATCGATCCGACCACCGGGCAATATTTCGATGATACCAAGCGCTATGTCGACGCATTGGCGATTTCAGATGCCGAGCGTCACGCCATTTTTGAAGGCAATGCCCGGCGCGTGTTCCCGCGGCTTGATGCCCTGTTGAAGGAGAAAGGCCGATGACCGGCCCCACCGACATCCATCAATATCTCGCCGAGCTCGAGGACATTCCCGGCACTCGGGTTTTCACCGCCAAGCGTGCGCGCCAGGGCTACTGGATGAACCAGTTTGCGATGAGCCTGATGACCGATGCCGCGCGGCAGAAGTTCAAGGCCGACGAGCGCGCCTATCTCGACCAATGGCCGATGACGGAAGACCAGAAGCTGGCCCTGCTGGCACGCGACTATAATCGCTGCCTCGATCTCGGCGGCAATGTCTATTTCCTGTCGAAGCTTTTTTCGACCGACGGCTTCTCGTTCGCGCAGGCGGTCAGCACGATGACCGACATGAATTTCGAGGATTATACCAAGATGATGGTCGCCGGAGGTCGTTCGCCCGAGGGCCAGCGCTCGATCAAGGCCAACGCCAACAGCGATCATCAGGGGAGACAATAGACATGGCCCGCATCACCGCCGGGGTTGCTTCCAGCCATGTTCCACTGCTTGGCGTGGCATCGGATTTCGGCAAGGATCGCGATGCGTATTTCGCGCCGATCTTCGCCGGGTACGACTGGACCCGCGCCTGGGAGCAGGCCGAGAAGCCCGACGTCGTCATCCTGGTCTATAACGATCATGCCTCCGCTTTCGACATGAAGATCATCCCGACCTTCGCGATCGGCTGCGGCGAGCGTTACAAGCCCGCCGACGAAGGGTGGGGCCCGCGCAAGGTGCCCGATGTCGAAGGGCATGCTGATCTCGCCTGGCACATCGCGCAGAGCCTGATCCTCGACGAATTCGACATGACGATCATCAACGAAATGGACGTCGACCACGGCCTGACCGTGCCGCTGACCATGATGTTCGATAAGCCCGATGCCTGGCCGTGCAAGGTCGTGCCGCTCGCCGTCAACGTCGTCACCTATCCGCCGCCGTCAGGCAACCGGTGCTGGGCGCTGGGCGAGGCGATCCGCAAGGCGGTGGAGAGTTATCCGGAAGATCTCAACGTCCAGGTCTGGGGCACTGGCGGGATGAGCCACCAGTTGCAGGGCCCGCGCGCCGGGCTGATCAACCAGGCGTGGGACAACATGTTCCTCGACGGGCTGATCGGCGAGAGCGACGCGCTGCGGTACATTCCGCACATCGAATATCTGCGAGAAACGGGCAGCGAGGGCATCGAAATGGTGATGTGGCTGATCATGCGCGGCGCCATGGGCAAGGCCACCCGCGCGTTGCACCGCCATTACCATGTACCCTGCAGCAATACCGCGATCGGCCACCTTGTGCTGCGCCCCGACAATGGCGAGGGGCTGGATATGACCGGCAGCAATGCAGCCGTCGCGATCGCCGCCGAATGAACCGACACAGGAGTTTGCAATGAGAATAGCCCTGGCCGGTGCTGGCGCCTTCGGCGAAAAGCATCTCGACGGATTGAAACGGATCGACGGGGTCGAAATCGTTTCGATCATCAGCCGAACCGGCGAACAGGCCGCCGCCGTTGCCGCCAAATATGGCGCGAAACATTCGTCGACCGAGCTGGCCGATGCCCTGGCGCGCGACGATGTTGATGCGGTGATCCTGTGCACGCCCACGCAGATGCACGCCGATCAGGCGATCGCCTGTATGGCGGCGGGCAAGCATGTCCAGATCGAAATCCCGCTGGCCGACAGCCTGGCCGATGCCGAAGCGGTGCTGGCCAAGCAGCAGGAAACCGGGTTGACCTGCATGGTCGGCCACACTCGCCGCTTCAATCCCAGCCACCAATATGTTCACAACAGGATCGTCGCGGGCGCGCTAAACATTCAGCAGATGGACGTCCAGACCTATTTCTTCCGGCGCAAGAATATGAATGCAAAGGGTGAACCGCGCAGCTGGACCGACCATCTGCTCTGGCACCACGCCGCCCACACCGTCGATCTTTTCGCCTATCAGGCGGGACCGATCGTCCAGGCCAATGCCGTTCAAGGTCCGCTGCATGCCGAGCTTGGCATCGCGATGGATATGTCGATCCAGCTCAAAGCCGAGAGCGGCGCGATTTGCACCCTCTCGCTGTCGTTCAATAACGATGGGCCGTTAGGCACGGTCTTTCGGTATATCTGCGACAACGGCACCTATATTGCCCGCTATGACGATCTCGTCACCGGCCAAGAGGACCCGATCGACGTCAGCCAAGTGGCAGTATCGATGAACGGCATCGAGCTACAGGATCGCGAATTCGTGCGCGCAATCTGCGAGGGGCGCGAGCCGAATGCCAGCGTGGCGCAAGTGCTGCCCTGCTATCGGATCCTCGATTTTCTGGAAAATCAGCTGGCGCGTGCCTGACGTGGCTGCCAGCATCGGGGGCCCCGACAAACTTGATGGAAAGGTGACGGCGCTCGCCAAAGTAGCGGCGCGCGTCGACGTCGAATGCAAACACGAACTCGTCGTGTTCCGGCGACAATTATCCGACGAGATGGCCGCACTGCATCACAAGATAACAACGGGAAAGACCGTGATGATGCGCGGCGATCTCGTAGACGCATTTAGGGCGCTTTTTTCGAAAACGCCCAACCGAGTGACGGTCCGTCAGGGCCGCTACCCGGCCGTGCTGCTGGACAATGTCACCGCCGCCTACAAAGCGCCGGGCGACGAGGTTTTCTCCCTGATTCGCGAAACCGTCGCCTGGGTGCGCGATATCCTGCGAGCCGGCCGTGGCTAAGGCATCGGTTGCGATCATCGGGGCGGGTCCAGCCGGATTGATGTTGGCGCTGGCGCTGCATGGCGAGGGCATCGACACGATCATTGTCGAACGCCAATCGCCGACACATATCCTAGGCCGGATCCGCGCCGGCATCCTGGAGCGGACGACCACCGAATTGCTTCGCAGCATCGGCGTGGCCGATCGGCTCGATATCGAAGGCGTGCCGCATCGGGGATTCAACATGATCGATGGCGACCGGCTGGTCCATATCGATTGCGTTGCACTGACCGGCAAGTCAGTCACCGCCTATGGCCAGACCGAGGTAACGCGCGATCTGATCAACGCCGCACAGGAGCGCGGTTTAACGATCATCTGGGAATCGCCGGTCACCGCGATCGACGGGATCGAAAGCGACCATGTAGCGATCACCCATGGCGACGGCGCAACAATAGAGGCCGATTTCGTGATCGGCTGCGATGGCTTTCACGGACCGGCCCGGCAAGCGATACCAGCGACGGTTCAGCGCCTGTTCGAGCGCGCCTATCCATTTGGCTGGCTTGGTGTTCTCGCCGATGTGCCGCCATGTCGTCACGAAGTCATCTATGCCAGCCATGATAGCGGCTTCGCGCTCGCCTCGATGCGTTCCCCAACCCGCAGCCGCTATTATGTTCAGGTCGGGCTCGACGAGCGGGTCGAGGACTGGCCCGATGAACGCTTCTGGGCAGAGCTGATCTTGCGTCTGGGGCCGCAGGTCGAACGCGACATCGTCACCGGGACATCGATCGAAAAATCGATCGCCCCGCTCCGATCTTTTGTGTCCGAACCGATGCAGCATGGCCGGCTTTTCCTGGCCGGGGATGCAGCGCATATCGTTCCACCGACCGGTGCCAAGGGACTCAACCTCGCTTCGTCCGACATCGCCTATCTATCGCAGGCGCTGATCGCCTTCTACCGGCGCGCCGATGAGGCCGCACTGACCGATTATGGTGAGCGCGCGCTGGCCCGGGTGTGGAAATCGTCGCGGTTCAGCTGGTATCTGACAAAGCTGATGCACCGCTTTCCGGCGGACGGCGATTTCGAGCGGCAGATGCAGCGTGCCGAGATCGACTATATCGCCCACTCGCCGGCGATGCAGACGGTGCTGGCCGAAAATTATGTCGGGTTGCCGCTTTGATCCATGCTGATCGTGGTCCGCAGCGGGGCTTGCCGCCGGCGAATCGTGATTGTAGGCGCCGCATACCAATAGCGTGCCGGGCGAGCAGACTGGCCGAAGAGGAGAGCAGGAAGCCATGTCGAACAAGCCCCCATTTCGCGCCGATCATGTCGGCAGCTTTCTGCGTCCCAAGGCGCTGCTCGACGCCCGCGAGAGCTTCCGGGCGGGGATGATCGATGCCGCGGCGTTGCGCCTGGTGGAGGACGAAGCAATCCGCGGGGTCGTCGCTTTTCAGGAAGAGCTCGGCCTGCAGGGCATCACCGATGGCGAGTTTCGCCGCACCTTTTTCCACACCGATTTCCTGACGCAGCTCAACGGCGTCGAATTCACCGGCATTTCGCAGGTCAAATTTCACCAGCATGGCGGCAAAGAGCTCGATTATGCGCCACCGGTCATGACCGTGACCGGCAAGGTCAGCCATGCCCATGACATCCAGCGTGCCGATTTCGAATTTCTGCAATCGGTGACGACGCGCACGCCCAAGGTCACCATCCCGTCGCCGACTATGCTGCATTTCCGTGGTGGGCGCGACGCGATCAGCGCCGAGGCTTATCCCGACCTTGATCAATTTTATGCCGACGTCGCCGCTGCCTATCGCACCGAGATCAAGAGCCTTGCCGATGCCGGCTGCCGCTATCTCCAGCTCGACGACACCAACCTCGCCTATCTCTGCGACGACGTCCAGCGCGAGAGCGCCCGCAAGCGCGGCATGGACCCCGATGATCTACCGCGGCTGTATGCGCGGCTGATCAACGAATCGATCAAGGACCGACCTGCCGACATGATCGCCTGCGTCCATCTGTGCCGTGGCAATTTCCGATCAAGCTGGGCCGCCGAGGGTGGCTATGAGCCGGTTGCCGAAGTGCTGTTCAACGAGCTCGCGGTCGATGGCTATTTCCTTGAATATGATGATCCGCGCTCAGGCGATTTCGCGCCACTGCGCCATGTGCCGCACGGCAAGCGCGTCGTGCTCGGCCTGGTCACCACCAAGCTGGGCGACATGGAAACCGCCGACGACGTCAAGCGCCGGATCGACGAGGCGGCTCAGTTCATGCCGCTCGACCAGATGGCGCTCAGCCCGCAATGTGGCTTTTCCTCGACCGTTCATGGCAATGACATTGAGGTCAGCCAGCAGGCCGACAAGATGCGCCTCGTGATCGATGTCGCGCGCGACGTCTGGGGCGACATCTAATTTTCGACGTAAGGAATATGATCAATGAAGACTCGCGCTGCTGTAGCCTTTGAAGCGAAAAAGCCGCTTGAAATCGTCGAGCTCGACCTGGACGGCCCCAGGGCCGGCGAAGTGCTGGTCGAGATCATGGCGACCGGTATCTGCCATACCGATGCCTATACGCTCGATGGGCTCGACAGCGAGGGGCTGTTCCCGTCGGTGCTCGGCCATGAGGGCGCGGGCATCGTCCGCGAGGTCGGCGCCGGGGTTACCTCGGTCAAGCCGGGCGACCACGTCATCCCGCTCTACACGCCCGAATGCCGCCAGTGTAAATCGTGCCTATCGGGCAAGACCAATCTGTGCACCGCGATCCGCGCGACGCAGGGCAAGGGGTTGATGCCGGATGGCACGACCCGGTTTTCCTATAAGGGCAAGCCGATCTTCCATTACATGGGTTGCTCGACCTTTTCGAACTTCACGGTGCTGCCCGAAATCGCGGTTGCCAAGATCCGCGACGACGCACCCTTCCAGACGAGCTGCTATATCGGCTGTGGCGTCACGACCGGCGTTGGTGCCGTGGTCAACACGGCCAAGGTGCAGGTGGGCGACAATATCATCGTTTTCGGCCTGGGCGGGATCGGCCTCAACGTGCTGCAGGGCGCGCGGATGGCTGGCGCTAACATGATCATCGGCGTCGACATCAACCCGGCGCGCGAAGAATGGGGCAAGCGGTTCGGCATGACCCATTTCGTCAACCCCAAGGACGTTGACGATATCGTCGCCCATCTTGTCGCGCTCACCGATGGCGGCGCGGACTACACCTTTGACTGCACCGGCAACACGACGGTGATGCGCCAGGCGCTCGAAGCCTGCCATCGCGGCTGGGGCACCAGCATCATCATCGGCGTGGCCGAAGCCGGCAAGGAAATCAGCACCCGCCCCTTCCAGCTCGTCACCGGGCGCAACTGGCGCGGCACGGCATTTGGCGGTGCCAAAGGCCGCACCGATGTGCCCAAGATCGTCGACTGGTATATGAACGGCAAGATCGAGATCGATCCGATGATAACCCATGTGCTGAGCCTAGAAGAGATCAACAAGGGCTTCGACCTGATGCATGCGGGCGAGAGCATCCGCTCGGTCGTCGTATTCTGACGCGCTGGCCGGTTTCAGGGGCCGGTTTCAGGGACCGGTTTCAGCCCCCCATGAAATGGTGCCTGAGATCGGCCTTCAGCACCTTGCCGGCACCGTTGCGCGGCAGATGCGCCATGAACGCGATCCGTTTGGGGATTTTGTAGCGTGCGAGCAGCCCCGCGCAATGCGCGTGGAGATCGGCTTCGGTGGCCGATACGCCGTCACGCAGCACCACAGCTGCCGCGCCGACCTCCCCCCATTGCGGATCGGCGACGCCGACCACCGCCGCTTCGGATAGTCCCGGAAAGGCGAGCAGCGCGATATAGAGGTATCCGGCCTCATCGAGCCGCCCGACATCCCCGGTGCGGAAAAAGCCATCGGGGCTGAATGCGCTGGCATTGGCATCGGGCCGGCGCCAATAACCCGAGAACAGGCTGGCCCCCTTGATCTGGATTTCGCCATGCGCGCCCGGCGGCATAGGCTGGTCGGCCGCGTCGGCGATCCGCAGCTCGACCACGGGTGTTACCGGGCCGGCGGACTCGATACGCTGCTCGATCAGGGCAATGTTGAGCGGCATGCCGCACAGCGACCCCGTCTCGGTCATGCCATAGCCATTGCCAAGCGGAATGCCGTCGGCGAGCCATTCGCGAATCTTGGGCGGCGGATTGGGCGCGCCGCCAGTGACCACGCCGAGCCCTTTCAACTTCTGCGGGTCGAACCCCGGCTGGCGCCTGAGCATCTCGGCCATTTGGGGCACGCAGGTATAATGCGACACGCGCAGCGCCGGATCGCTGAGCCGGGTGAGCGTGGTTGCCGGATCGAACCCACCGGAGATCAGCACCGTGCCGCCAACCATCAGCGGGGCGCGGACATTGGTCACCAGCCCGAGCACATGGAACAGCGGGCTGTCACACAAAAACACGCTGTCGATCGACACCCCCGTCATCATCACGAAGCTGGCGCTCGACAGGAACAGGTTCTTCTCGCTGAGCAACGCGCCCTTGGGCTGCCCCGACGTGCCCGAGGTGAAGAGCATCAGCGAGGGCAGATCCTCGTCCGAACCCTGTCGGTCATCGGGTGTGGCGCCATCAATCCGCGCGGCAAAGCTGTCGAAATCGATGAGGCTGTGCGCAGCCGCCACGGCATCAGGCAAAAGCGCGATCGACGCATCCCCGATGATCAGCGCGGGCTCGCTATCCGCGATCAGCGGCACCAGTTCGGCAGGGGTCAGTCGCCAGTTGAGCGCGACCAGAATCGCCCCAAGCCGCGCGCAGGCCATGTGCAGCACGACATAATCGGCCCGGTTCCGTGCCAGCACCGCCACCCGGTCACCGACCCCGATCGCCTCTGCCGCCAGCACGGCAACGGCCTGCGCGATCCGGCGATGCAGCGCGGCATAGCCGAGCGTGATCCCGCGCTCGAGGTCGACGATCGCAGCATGGTCCGGCCGCGCCGCCGCATGCAGCCGTATCGGATCAGTGGGCCGGTTGGTCATCGCCGTTTCGCGCCTGGCAATCGGATCAGCCGGCCACCCGAGTCTTGTCATAGGCGCCCAGGCCGGGCTTGAAGCTTTTTTCGTCGATGAACTGGCGCGTTGCCTCCTTGCGGCCGACGGCATCGAAGCTGTTGGCGGCTTCCTGCGCGCGGATCAGGAAATCCTCGGCATTATCATAGGTCATCTCACGTACCCGGCGCACGGCATCCTTGGTCGCCTTGAGCGCGACGGGGTTCTTGCCCAGCAACACCCGGGCAACCTCGGTGACCCGGTCCTTGAGCTGCGCGAGCGGCAGCGCCTCGTTGACCAGCCCCCAATCGGCAGCGGTCTTGCCGTCGACATTCTCGCCCATCATCGCATGGTACATCGCCTTGCGGAACGGCAGCAGCTCGGTTGCCACCTTGGAGGCGCCACCGCCGGGCAGGATGCCCCAATTGATTTCGCTCAGGCCGAACTGCGCCTCCTCCGCGGCAAAGGCGAGATCGCAGGCGAACAGCGGGCCATAGCCGCCGCCAAAGCACCAGCCATTGACCATCGCGATCGTCGGCTTCTGGTACCAGCGCAGGCGCTCCCACCAGCTATAGGCCTGACGCTGCGCCTGGCGCGTCGCCGACAGGCCCTTGTGCTCGTTTTCACGGAAATATTCCTTCAAATCCATGCCCGCCGACCAGGCCGTGCCCTCGCCCGCCAGCACCAGCACGCCGACATCGTCGCGAAATTCAAGCTCCTCGATCACGTCGAGCATTTCGCGGTTGAGCGTGGGTGACATGCAATTGCGCTTATCGGGCCGGTTGAACCGCACCCAGGCGATGCCGTCGACAATGTCATAGGCAATCGTTGACTCGGGGCTGAACTCGGTCATTTCGTTCTTTCCTTTTGCGCTCGGCCAAGCTTGCATGACCAAGCAGGGCTGGTAGAGATATTGTTATGCGACATAACAACCCACCTGCGACTGCGCAACCGGCGATCGACTCGATCGAAGGCTTTGTCGGTTATCAACTACGCCGGGCCTCGGCCCTGTTCGGCGCTGATTTCAACATCGCGGTGGAAGGTAGCGGGATGCGGCAGGTGCTGGTCGGCATCCTGTCGGTGATCGCCGCTGAACCCGGCATCCATCAGGGGGAAGTCGGCCGGCGGCTGGGCATCCAGCGGGCCAACATGGTGGCGCTGATCAACGAGCTGGTCGAGCGTGCACTGGTGGTGCGGGACGTCGGCGACGATCGCCGCGCCTTTGCGCTGCGGGCGACGGCCGAGGGGCTGGCCCTGCTCGCCGACTGCATGGCGCGCATTCGGGCGGGCGAAGAAGCGCTGCTCGATTCCTTCAGTCCTGGTGAACGCGATCTGCTGATGGGGCTCCTCCGGCGCCTCAATCGTGCCGGCTGAGTGCGGCCAGGTCGTCGGGCCGGTTGATATTGGACAGCCCGGCATAATTGATCCGAACTGCCCTACATGATGCGGCCCAGCCGCGGATTGATCGATCACTCTCCCCGGCCAACCAGACGTCGAGCTCCAGCGCGAGGGCGGCTGGCCAATAGCCGATTACGGGCAGCTCGACGACATAGGCAGGGCTGCCCTGCCCCACCAGTTGCCCGAGCAGACCGGCCGGCAACAATGGCGTGTCGCAGCCGCAGCTGAGCACCCCCGCATAGCCGTCATCATGCGCCAGCCGCAGCGCTGCATTGAGCCCGCCGAGTGGCCCGAGGTCAGCTGACGGGCGATCGGCCAGCGCGCCCGCCCTGCCGCGGCCACACACCACCACAGTGGTGCAGACCGGCATCAGCGCAGCAATCGCATGATCGAGCAATGTCCGCCCCTCCCATATTGCCAGCGCCTTGTCGGTCCCGAACCGGCTTGAGCTGCCGCCGGCCAGTACCGCGCCCAACACCGATCCCGACTTCAAGTCGGATCGACCCGCAGCAGGGCGTCCGGGCGGGCAAGCACTGCCAGTGGCAGCCGCGCCTGCTGCGCTGCGGCCACCGCCAGCGAGGTCGGTGCCGAAATCGTCACCAGCAACGGACAACGCGCGAGCGCCGCCTTTTCGACAAGTTCGTAGGAGCAGCGCGACGTCAGCAGTGCAAAGCCACCCTCCCAATCGAGCCCGGCGCGCAGCATCGCGCCGATCAGCTTGTCGAACGCATTGTGGCGGCCGACATCCTCCCGCACCAGCCGGATCGTGCCATCGGCAGCGCAGAGCGCAGCGGCATGAACCGCGCCGGTCAGGCGATTGAGCGGCTGATGATCGCCTAGCGCCGTCAGCGCCGCAAAGATTGAGACGTCATCGGCGCGTGCCGCGCCACGCGCGGTCGGCAGCGGGCGGATCGCCTGGTCGAGGTTTTCGAGACCGCACAACCCGCACGACGAATCCGAAAAGCGGGCGCGGGTCCTGTCATTGATCAACGCTGCGCGGTCGGCCGCCAGCCCGACCCGGACGATCACCCCGCGATCAGTGTCGTGCGGCTCGATCCACTCGATCTGCACCGCTTGTTCGATCAGCCGTTCGGCATGGCTGAACCCAACCACCAGATCGTGGAGATTGTGCGGCGTTGCCATCAGCACCGCATAACCGATGCCGTTATATTCTATCGCAACCGGTTGCTCCACGGCGATCGCGCGGGTGATCGCGCCGGCAGCCCCATCCGCAGCCACCCGCACAAATGTCGCTGGCAGCGTGGCACGTCGATCGATGCTGGCGGGGCAGACGGGGGGCGCGGTCATTCGGTCCAGCGGGGCTCCTCACCCATCGTTACCTTGAAAGAACTGCCGAGCAGGAAATCGCCGCGCACGTCAACCGCCTGTGGGTCGAGCTTGACGATCAGCGCCCTAAGCTCGGCCGAGGTCTTCGATTGCGCGGCGGCGGCATTCCAGTCGTCGACATAGTGCCGGCGAGTGAGCCGGCACTGGTGCAGAGGACCTTTACGGCAAGTGACTGCTTGGCCATCTCGGCCACCGCGGGTTGCGGGACGAGCGTCAGCGCGGCGACGGCGATCAGGCGTTTCATGCGGTGCTCCTTCAAATGGCGGTCTGGCCACCGTCGATGATAACGATGCTGCCATTGGTGAAGCTCGCCTCGGTCGAGCAGAGAGAAGCACAGTCCCGGCGATCTCCTCAGGCTGCGCAGCCCGGCCAATCGGCGAAGCCGCAAAGAAACCGTCTATGAATCCCTCGTCCTCGAACCAGGCCGCCGTCATCGCGGTCTCGACCAGCCCGGGGCAGATCACGTTCACACGCCTGCCCGCACGCGCATATTCGATCGCCGCCGATTTGGTAAGCCCGGCGATATCGCCGGGCTGGCAGCGACACGGGCGCCGCATGCGGTGATCAACCGTCTTGATGCGATCCGGGACGCCTTGGTTAAGCGGCGCACCGCCGCCCAATCAGAACGTCAGTGTTCCCCGCCGCTCGGCAAATCGCCATCCCGCATCGGTCAGAACGAACCGGTCCTCGAAGCCGCCAACTAAGGGTGGCGCCGCCGCGCTCGTAAACAACAGCATGGCGCTGTTACCCTGCGCGCGTGATGGGCTTTCGACATCGATCACGACATTGGCGCAGACGTGGCGCGTTGTGCGCGGCGGTCGGGCCTGGAAAGCGGCAAGGATCGCTTCACGCCCGATGACCGGCGCGTCCGGCGCAGTGGGTCGCGTCATGCTGCCATCGGGCGCATAGAGCGCAGCCACCTCGCTCCAGCGCGCTGCATCGTTGAGCTGGGCGTAGAGATGGATCAGCCGCGCGCAGTCCCATTCGATCGCGCGCCGCTGCTCATCGGTCAGCGCGCCGGTCACAGCCGCGCCGCCGCGATGTCAGCCCCTTGCCGCAGATTGGCGAGCTTCTTCCAGGCCACGGCGGGATCGATCTTGCCATAGCCGGCGAAGGTCCCGAATCCGCAATCGGTGCTCGCCACGACACGATCGGGACCAACAATCGCCGCAAAGCGCTCAATCCGCTGTGCGATCAACTCGGGATGCTCGATATAGTTGGAGCATGTGTCGATCACGCCGGGTGCCAGCAGCTTGTCGGCGGGTAGCTTGGCATCCCGCCACACGATCCATTCATGTTCGTGGCGCGGGTTGGCCGCTTCGAACAGGATCGTTGCCGGGCGCGCGCGCAACACGATATCAACGATCTTTTCCAGTGCGATGTCATGGTCGTGCGGCCCTTCATAATTACCCCAGCACACATGCATGCGCATCTTTTCGGGCGCGATCTGGGCGGTCGCGGCGTTCAGCGCCTCGACATTGGCGGCAATCGCGCTGAGGAACTGGCCCTCGTCCATTTCCTGGTAGCCGGTGTGTCGCGCCATTGCGAGATCGGGGCAATCGAGCTGCAATTCAAAGCCGGCATCGACGATCGCTTCATATTCGGGCTGCATCGCGATCACCAGATCGGCGAGATACGCTTCGTGGCTGGGGTAATAGGCATTCTTTTGGAACGCGGTGATCAGGCCCGGCGACGCCGCGTTCATGAATGCCCGCGCGCCATCGCCGAGGCGATCGAGCGCCGAGCGGAAGCGACGAATATCGTCGTGCAGCGGTGCCAGCGTTACCAGCCTGACCTTGTCGATGCATGACGCCCGGACGAAATCCTGCGAACCCATGATATGCGCGAGCTTGGCGCGCAGCTCGGGCAACGGGGCGAGATCGAGCGCCGGCTTGCGATCGGTGTGCCCGCCAAAGCCTGACAGCCGCTCGATCATATAGGTCGAATAGCCCACCTTGCCCAATTCGCCATCGCTCATGATCGAGACGCCTGCTGCAAGCTGGGCAATTACCGCCTCATCCAACAGCGACTGGACCACATGGTCGAACGCTACTTCATCATAGGGATCACCCTTGTCGCGTGCCAGCAGCAGCGGGGTGAGCTCGGGGCCGCGTGGCAGGCTGCCAACATGGGTGGTGGCAATTGTTGCGCTCATGTAAACTCACTTTCCTGTCGATCGTGGCAATATTTGGGTCGTGGCGCCCTACTCCAGTGGCAATGCAAGCCGCTCCATCGCGGCCTTGGCAATCGGCGTCAGCCCGTCGCCGCCCGCCGCAACATGGGCGCTAATAAGCTGCTTCATCCTTGGGTCCCAGAAGTCGGCGATGTGCTGTGCCATCGCGACGGTCGCAACGTCTTCGCCGCCGATTTCCAGATTGCGGGCGATCTGGTTGGCCATCAGCACGAGCCGCTCGATCGTCGTCATTCTGCCGCCTCGGCGGGCAAGACGCGGCGCGCGCGGTCGCTATGCGCCTCATAATCCTCCTGCCAGTCGCTCGGGCCATTGGAGGCGGCAATCTGCACCGCCGTCACCTTATATTCGGGGCAATTGGTCGCCCAGTCAGAAAAGTCGGTGGTGACGACATTGGCTTGCGTCGCAGGGTGGTGGAAGGTCGTGTAGACGACGCCGGGTGCCACCCGATCGGTGACCTGCGCGCGCAGCGTCGTCTCGCCCGACCGGCTGGCAAGCTTGACCCAGTCGCCGTCTTTAAGGCCCCGGTTCTCTGCATCGGTGGGATGGACTTCGAGCATGTCTTCAGGGTGCCAGGCGGTGTTGGCGGTGCGCCGGGTCTGCGCGCCGACATTGTAATGGCTGAGGATGCGCCCCGTGGTCAGCAGCAGCGGGAAGCGCGGGCCGGTCTTTTCATCGGTCGGCACATAATCGGTGACGACGAATTTGCCCTTGCCGCTGGCAAAGCCATCGACATGCATGATCGGCGAACCTTCCGGATGCGCGGCATTGACCGGCCATTGCAGCGATCCCGCCTTGTCGAGATGATCGAAGCTGACGCCGGCAAAGCTGGGGGTCAGCCGGGCGATCTCGTCCATGATCTCGGCAGGGTGCGCATAGGCCCAGTCGAGCCCCATCGCACGCGCCAGCTCCTGCGTCACTTCCCAGTCGGCATAGCCGTTCAGCGGCGCCATAACCTTGCGCACCGGCTGGATTCGCCGCTCAGCATTGGTGAAGGTGCCGTCCTTTTCGAGGAAGGTCGAGCCGGGCAGAAAGATATGCGCGTAATTGGCGGTTTCGTTGAGGAACAAGTCATGGACGATCACGCATTCCATCGCCGCGAGGCCAGCCGCGACATGCTGGGTGTTCGGATCCGACTGGAGGATGTCCTCGCCCTGCACATAGAGCGCCTTGAACTCGCCATCGACCGCGGCGTCGAGCATGTTGGGGATGCGCAGGCCAGGTTCGGGATCGAGCGCGACGCCCCAATCGGCTTCGAACAGCGCCCGCGTCGCCCCATCGGAGATATGGCGATAGCCGGGCAGCTCATGCGGGAAGCTGCCCATGTCGCAGGCGCCCTGGACGTTGTTCTGCCCGCGCAAGGGATTCACGCCGACGCCGGGGCGACCGATATTGCCCGTCGCCATCGCGAGGTTGGCGATCGCCATGACGGTGGAGGAGCCCTGCGAGTGTTCCGTGACGCCGAGCCCGTAATAGATCGCGCCATTGCCGCCGGTCGCGAACAGCCGCGCGGCGGCGCGCAGATCGGCAGCGGGCACGCGGGTGACGGGTTCTAGCGTTTCGGGGCTGTGGCGCGCATCACTGACGAAGGCGGCCCAATCCTGATATCCGTCCCAGTCGCAGCGGTCACGAATGAACGCCTCGTTTGCCAGCCCCTCGGTGACGACGACATGCGCCATCGTGGTCAGCACCGCGACATTGGTGCCGGGCTGGAGCGGCAGATGATAATCCGCCGCGACATGCGGGGAGCGGACGAGATCGATCCGGCGCGGATCGATGACGATCAGCTTCGCCCCCTGTCTAAGCCGCCGCTTCATCCGGCTGGCGAAGACGGGGTGGCCGTCGGTCGGGTTCGCGCCGATGACCATGATGACATCAGCTTGGCGAACGCTGTCGAAGTCCTGCGTGCCCGCCGAGGTGCCAAAGGTCGTCTTCAGCCCATAGCCGGTCGGCGAGTGGCAGACGCGCGCGCAGGTATCGACATTATTGTTGGCAAAGCCCTGCCGGACCAGTTTCTGGACGAGATAGGTCTCCTCGTTGGTGCAGCGCGACGAGGTAATGCCGCCGAGCGACAATCGGCCATATTTCGCCTGGATGCGCTTCAGTTCGGACGCGGCATAGGCAAGGGCTTCGTCCCACGCGACTTCGCGCCAGGGCTGGTCGATGCTCGCGCGGATCATCGGCTTCAAAATGCGGTCCTGATGCTGGGCATAGCCCCAGGCGAAGCGGCCCTTGACGCAGCTGTGCCCGCGATTGGCCTTGCCGTCCTTCCACGGCACCATGCGGACGAGCTGTTCACCCTTCATCTCGGCGCGGAAGGTGCACCCCACGCCACAATAGGCGCAGGTGGTGACGACCGCGCGATCGGGCAGGCCGATGTCCTTCACCGCCTTTTCGGTCAGCGTCGCGGTCGGGCACGCCTGAACGCACGCGCCGCAGGACACGCATTCGGACGACAGGAAGTCCTCGCCCGGCAGCCCCGCCGACACTTTGGACGCAAAGCCGCGCGCGTCGATGGTCAACGCGAAAGTGCCTTGGACCTCGTCACAGGCGCGCACGCAGCGCGAACAGACGATGCATTTGCTGGGATCGAAATCGAAATAGGGGTTCGATGTGTCGGTCGCGGCGCCGAGATGGTTTGCGCCCTCATAGCCATAGCGCACGTCGCGCAAGCCGACGGCGGCGGCCTGATCCTGCAGCTCGCAATCATTGTTCGCGCTGCACGTCAGGCAATCGAGCGGGTGATCGGAGATGTAGAGCTCCATCACGCCCCGGCGCAATTTGGCGAGGCGCGGGCTCTGGGTGTGGACGACCATGCCGGGTTCGACCGGGGTGGTGCAGCTCGCCGGCGTGCCGCGCTTGCCGTCAATCTCTACCAGGCACAGGCGGCACGAGCCAAAGCTTTGCATATTGTCGGTGGCGCAGAGCTTGGGAATCGCTGTGCCGTCTTCGGCCGCAGCGCGCATCACGCTGGTCCCGGCGGGGACGGTCAGCGTGCGGCCATCGATCGTCAGCGTTACCAGCTCGCTGGCCAGGCTCGCCGGGGTGCCGAAATCGACCTGGGGTGCGTAACCCATCTCAGCTATCCTGCAATTCGGACGTCCTGGCGATGCCGAAATCCTCTGGCCAATGCCTGAGGGCGCTCATCACCGGATAAGGCGTGAAGCCGCCGAGCGCGCACAGCGACCCTTCTTTCATGGTCTCGCACAGATCGGTGATCAGCGCGATCTCGTCCGCCAGAGAACGGTCTTTGCCTAGCGCGTTGTGCATCTGGGGCATTGCCTCAAGGGCCTGTGCCTTGCGCCCCCCGGCGCGGATGCGATCGAGCGTCTCGCGCCCGCGCACCGCGCCGATCCGGCACGGCGTGCATTTGCCGCAGCTTTCGACCGCGCAGAATTCCATCGCAAAGCGCGCCTGCACCAGCATGTCGGCACTATCGTCGAAAACGACGATGCCGCCATGACCGATCAAGCCATCGGCGGCGGTGAAAGCCTCGTAATCGAACGGGAGATCGAACTGGTCAGGGTGGATATAGGCACCAAGCGGCCCGCCGACCTGCACCGCCTTGACCGGGCGGCCGCTCGCAGTGCCGCCGCCAATGTCGTTCACGAGCGCGCCGAGCGTCACCCCAAAGGCGGTTTCGAACAGGCCGCCATGGCGGATGTTGCCGGCAAGCTGGATCGGCATTGTGCCCCGCGATTTGCCAAAGCCATAATCGGCATAAGCCTGGGCGCCCTCCGCCAGGATGAACGGGATCGCGGCGAGCGTCAGCACATTGTTGACGACCGTCGGGCAGCCGAACAGTCCTTCGATCGCCGGAAGCGGCGGCTTGGCGCGAACCTCGCCACGCCTGCCCTCCAGGCTGTTGAGCAATGACGTTTCCTCGCCGCAGACATAGGCGCCAGCGCCGACGCGCACCTCGACATCAAATGGGGCGAGGAGCGTGCGCGACAGATCAATTGCTGCGCACAATTTCTGGATCGCGTGCGGATATTCGGAGCGGACATAGATATAGCCCTTGGCCGCGCCGACTGCGTGGGCGGCGATCGCCATGCCCTCGATCAGGCAGAACGGATCGCCCTCCATCAGGGCGCGATCGGCAAAGGTGCCGCTATCGCCCTCATCGGCATTGCAGACGATGTATTTGCGCGCGCCCGGCGTCGCGGCGACCGTGCGCCACTTGATTCCAGCCGGAAAACCGGCGCCGCCGCGCCCGCGCAGGCCAGAGGCAAGCACCGCCTCAACGATGGCGGCCGGTCCGATCGCCCGGGCGTATGACAGGCCAAGCCACCCGCCGGTTGCGGCATAATCGTCAAGGCTGAGCGGCCGGGTTCGCCCCGCTCGGGCGAACGTCAGGCGCTGCTGCGCCACCATAAACGGGTGTTCGGCGATCATGCCGATCGATAAATGCTGCGCAGCATTTTCGACAATCGCGGGCACATCAGCAACCGTGACCGGGCCGAAACCGGTCCCGTCAAGGTCGACCAGCGGCTCCAGCCAGTGCATCCCCCAGCTCGACACGCGCTCGACAGGGACCCCCGCCGCCGCGAACGCCGCCGCAACCGCATTAGCGCCGCAGGCAATTGCTGCTGCATCATCGGCGATTCGGACGATCATACCATTGCCCCGATCAGCGCCGCGAGCCGATCTGCATCGAGACGGGCGTGCACCGCTTGACCCACCAGCGCCGCCGGGCCGATCGCGCAAAGCCCCAGACAATAGATCGTCTCGATCGCCACGCGCTCACCCGCCACCGCCCTGGCGCCCGCAACCAACGCTTCGACGCCGCGCGCCTGACACGCCTCGGCACGGCAAAGCTTCAACACCGGGCGCGGTTCGGCGTGTTGGCGAAAATCGTGATAGAAGCTGATAACGCCCTGCACATCGGCACGGCTGAGGTTGAGCGCCTGGGCGATCTGCCGCTTGGCATCGTCGTCGATCCAACCGAACAACGCCTGCACATCGTGCAGGATCGGCAGCAAGGGTCCTTCGCGCAGCACATGGGCTGCGATGATTGCCTCGATCCGCTGGACACGGTCGATCGCCGACACCTGACTCTCCATACGCTCCCGCCTACGCCTTTTCGCCCGGCGATACAAATTCAAATGGTACGTAAAGCATACGGTTCAAGCTGGATCGGGCTGCTCGTCGGGATCGAAGTTGAACTTGAGCGTGGCGATCAGCGCTGCCGCAACCAGCGAGCCTGCACCCATGGCGATGCCGACATATTGCAGGCTGAACCCCGCCTGAAAAAGCCACCCGGCCAGGATCGGCGACAGCGCGGCACCGCCGCGGCCGATGCCGATTGCAAAGCCGGTACCGCTGGCTCTGACATGCGTCGGGAAGGCGCGTGCGAAAATCGTATAGAGGCCGACGATCGCGCTGTTGGTGAATAGCCCGCCGGCAAAGGCCAATGCCGACAATTGTACCAAAGTGCTGTTGGCCCCGCTGCCGAACACGGACACCGCGACCGCCGAACCGACCAAAGTGATCAGCGTCAGCGATTTCAGTCCGACCCGGCCGGAGATCAACCCGAAGATCGCGCCCCCCAGCGCCCCGCCGACATTTGCCCATACCAAAACGCCGGCCGCAGCACTCGGCACATAGCCCATGTCGACGACAATCTTGGGGGACCATTTGAGGATGAAGTAAAAGCACACTGCATGGGCGAAATAGGCGATCGCCAGCACCAGCGTGATCCGGAGCAGCGCCGGGCTGAAGATGTCACCGGCCGAATGTTTCGATTCACGCAGCGTCACATCGGGCAGTGCATCGATCAGGCCGTGTCCCATACGCTTGAGCGTCTTGTTGATCCGCGCGACCGCGTCGGCCGGGCGGCGCGCCGCGAGATAATGCACGGTTTCGGGCACGAAGAACCAAACCAGCGGGATGAAAAGTGCCGTGGTAATTGCGCCAAATTCGAATACCGATCGCCAGTCACCACTCTTCAATAAAACTGCCGCGACCGAGCCACCGATCACCGCACCCAGCGGATAGCCGATCACCATGATCGCCAGGCTCAAATTGCGATGCCTGGCGTTCGTATATTCGGCGGTGAGCGCGTTTACGGCGGCAAGCATGCCGCCAATCCCGAGCCCGGTCAGCACCCGCCATAGCGAAAGATCGGTCACGCCATGCGCCTGGGTTGCGCCGGCCATGCCGACAAACATCGTCACCAGGCAGCCGAGCACGGTCAACCGCCGCCCGATCCGATCAGCGACCCGGCCGAGCACGACCGAACCGACCGCCATGCCGATCAGCTCCATCGACAGCACAATGCCCAAAGCAGCTCGATCGACGCCCCATTCCCTGGCGATCCCCGGCGAGGCAAAGCTGATCGACAACACGTCGAATCCGTCAAGCGCGTTGAGGCCAACCGCGATGGCGACCGCAATGACCTGCAGCCTGCTCATCGGCCGCTCCGCGATGATCGTGCGCGGATCCTGTGCCATCATGCCTCCCCTGATTATTCTTGCCGTCGGTTGGCCCTATCCAGGGCCGAATCACAAGCGAATATTGGTGATGTGGCTCGGCCGATGGCGCTTGCCGCACTCGTATGCCGCGCATACCATGCGACGGTGCGAGCGCCAGCCGCAATAATCTTGACGCTCCTGATATGTTGTATGTAAGGCATACATATTGAGAAGCGGTGCCGAACCGCCCGGCGCGAGGGAGGGATGGATGACCTGGGTACCCAACCAATGGTATGTCGCGGCATGGGACTGCGAAGTCGATCGCGCGCCGCTCGCCCGCACGCTCTGTGGCGAGCCGGTTATGCTGTATCGAAAGCTCGATCGATCGCTGGTGGCGATGCGCGACGCGTGCCCGCACCGATTGCTGCCTCTGAGCATGGGGATCAAGGAAGGCGATGACATCCGGTGCCGCTATCACGGCCTGCTGATCGGCAGCGACGGGGTGGCCAAGGAAATGCCGATGCGCGGCGATCCGGTCAACGCGTCGATTTGCGTGCAGACCTATCCGGTGGTCGAGCGACACCGCTTCATCTGGATCTTTATCGGCGATGCCGCACAGGCCGATCCCGACAATATTCCCGATTTCTGGCCCTGCTCGACGCCGGGCTGGACATTCGATGGTGGCTATTACCGGATCGCCTGCGATTACCGGCTCGCGATCGACAATCTGATGGATCTGAGCCACGAGACCTATACCCATCAGGGCTCGATCGGCCAGCTCGAGATCATGGATACGCCGATTGAGGCGCGGGTCGAGGGCGACCGGGTGTTCGTCGAGCGCTGGATTCCCGATATCGACGCCCCGCCCTTCTGGCGGATGGCACTGGGCAAGCCCGGCCAGGTCGATCGCTGGCAGGTCTGCCAGTTCATCCCACCGTCTTCGGTGCTGATTGATGTCGGCGTCGCACCGGTCGAGGCCAAGATGACACTCGCCAATCACGACAATGGCGCACGCGGCTTCGTGATCGATGCGCTGACGCCGGAGACGGAGACGACAAGCCATTATTTCTGGGGCATGGCGCGCAGCTTCGATATCGAGGATACCGGCTTCACCGCGCGGGTACGCGCCCAGCAGGCGGCCGTGTTTGCCGAGGACGTCGAGGTGCTCGAGGCGCAGCAGCGATCGATCGACGCCAACCCCAGCCTAAGACTGCGCGGCTATAATATCGACCAGGGCGGGGTGAAGGCGCGCGCCGTCATCGCGCGGCTGATCCGGGCGGCGAATGACGAAGGCCTATGACGCCGCAACCGGCAAGCCGCTCTGGGCCTATGATCTCAAGGTACCGAAGGAAATATTGGTCAAGGCCTGTTGCGACGCGGTCAATCGCGGCGTGGCTGCGTGGCATGATAAGGTCTATGTCGGCACGCTTGATGGGCGGCTGGTCGTGCTCGACGCCAGAACCGGCAGGTCTGCCATTGTGCCCGCGGCCATGGACGACAAGACTCGCATCCCGTTTGTAAGCGTGCCCGGTACGGCCGGCGCGCATAGCTGGCAGCCGATGTCATTCAGCTTCAAGACCGGGCTGGTCGATATCTTGGTCAATGAGGCAGGCTTTCCCTATGCCGCGGCCGGCAAGGACTGGAAACCGAGGGACATCGGCTTCGATACCGGAATCGATCCGGCAAAGACCGCCATGCCCGCCGATACGCCGACGCGCGAGGGCGCGCGCAAGGCAACGATTGGCAAGCTGATCGCTTGGAATCCGGTGACCCAAAGCGCCGCCTGGAGCGTCGCCTATCCGGGCCCGTCAAACGGCGGCACGCTGGCGACGGCGGGTAACCTGGTGTTCCAGGGCACTGCCTCGGGCAGCTTCAACGCCTATACCGCCGATCACGGCAGGCGGCTGTGGTCGGCCCCGACCCAGACAGGCGTGATCGCCGCGCCGATGACCTATGCGGTCAAGGGCGAGCAATTTGTCGCGATCATGGTCGGTTGGGGCGGCATGTGGGACATCGCCGCTGGTGTTCTCGCCAACAAGTCGGGCAGCGTGCGCAATGTCAGCCGGCCGCTGGTGTTCAAGCTGGGCGCCAAGGCGAGCCTGCCCCCGGCTCCGCTTGAGACAAAGCGGACGCTCGATCCGCCGGCAGTCACCGGCACCTCGGCGCAGATCGCTGACGGTGCCACCGAAGACAAGGTACTTGAAGCCGGGAGAGTCGCCAGCAAATGAGCCGTCGCCCGCCAGCGTCCATATCCGCTACCAATCGACAGGAGTCGCCCCGATGAATGAGATGACCAAGCCGCAGCTATCGCAGCACGCCTATTCCGATGCGGCCAAGAAGGCGCTCAGCCGTCGCCCTGCCCTGTTCATCAACAATGAATGGGTCTGGCCCAAGACCGACGCCACCATCGCCGTGATCGATCCGTCAAGCGGCAAGGAAATCAGCCGCTTCGTCGATGCCTCGGACGCCGATGTCGATCGCGCCGTCGCTGCCGCCCGCACCGCCTTCGACGATGGCCGCTGGTCCGATCTGCCGCCGATCGTGCGCGAAGCCATGATGCACAAGCTCGCCGACCTGATCGACGCCCATGCCGACGAATTCGCCGAGCTCGAAGCAATCGACAATGGCAAGCCCAAGGGCATGGCGGCTGCGGTCGACATTCCCGGCGCGGTCGGGATGCTGCACTATATGGCCGGCTGGGCATCGAAGCTCGGCGGCGATTTGATCGAGCCGATGTCGGCACCACGCGGGGCCTATCATTCCTATGTCCGGCGCGAGCCGGTCGGGGTCGCCGCGCAGATCGTGCCGTGGAATTTTCCGTTGCTGATGGCGGTGCTCAAGATCGCGCCGGCGCTCGCCGCCGGCTGCACCCTGATCCTCAAACCCGCGGAGCAGACCTCGCTCACCGCGCTGCGCCTCGCCGATCTGGTCGCCGAAGCGGGCTTCCCGGCGGGCGTGATCAACATCATCACCGGCAATGGCCACACCGCCGGCGATCGGCTGGTCCGCCACCCGGATGTCGACAAGGTCGCCTTCACTGGATCGACCGAGGTCGGCAAGATCATCAATCGCACCGCAACCGACAGCCTCAAGCGCGTGACGCTCGAGCTTGGCGGGAAATCGCCCGTCATCGTCCTGCCCGATGTCGACATTGCCGAGGCGTCCGGCGGCGCGGCAGGCGCGATCTTTTTCAATTCGGGCCAGGTCTGCATTGCCGGATCGCGGCTCTATGCTCACCGCTCCATCTTCGACAAATTGTTGGAGGGCGTAGCCGGCGCCGCCGCTTTCTGGGCGCCGCGCCCGTCGCTCGATCCAGCCGGGCATATGGGGCCGCTCGTTTCGTCCGAACAATTCGATCGGGTGATGGGCTATATCGAAGCGGGCAAAAAGGCCGGTGCATCGGTGGCTATGGGCGGCGACGCGCCACCATCTGACGGCGGCTATTATGTCAACCCGACCGTGCTGGTCGATGTGAAGCCCGATATGAGCGTGGTGCAGGAGGAAATCTTTGGGCCCGTCGTCGTCGCGCAGCGCTTCGATGATCTCGATGAAGTCGCCAAATCCGCCAATGATAGCTGTTTCGGGCTCGGCGCGGGCATCTGGACGCGCGACCTTAAGGCGATGCACACCCTCGCCGCCAAGATCAAGGCCGGTACCGTCTGGGGCAATTGCCACGCCATGATCGATCCGGCGTTGCCGTTCGGTGGCTACAAGCAATCGGGGCTTGGCCGCGAACAGGCCCGCCAGGGCGTCGAGGCCTATACCGAGCTGAAAAGCGTCATCATCAAGCTTTGATGGATCGCCCGCCCCCGCCACAGGGGGCGGGCACACAAGGGACTGGCCATGCCGATCGACCTCTCGAAGATCAACGCCATCGACGTCCATGTCCATGCCGAGGTGTCGTGCCACGACCCCGAGGACCCGGTGATGGGCAAGTTCTTCGACGCTGCTTCGACCTATTTCAAAGCCCCGCGCGCGCGCCCCAAAATGCCCGAGATCATCGAGATCTATCGCGAGCAAAAAATCGCTTTCTGCATGTTTACGGTCGATGCCGAATGCGGGATGGGCGCCAAGCGGGTGAGCAATTACGAAATTGCTGAGATGGCCGCGAAGAATGACGACATCATGATCGCCTTCGCTTCGATCGATCCGCACAAGGGCAAAATGGGCGCCCGCGAGGCGCGCGACCTGATCGAGAATTACGGGATCAAGGGCTTCAAATTTCACGGCATCGCTCAGGATTGCCACCCCGCCGACCGGGTTGCCTATCCGATCTACGAAGTCATTGCCGAATTTAAGCTGCCGGCGATCTTCCACACCGGCCATTCGGGCATGGGCACCGGCATGCGCGGCGGTGGCGGCATGCGGCTGAAATGGGGGCAGCCGATGCTGATCGACGATGTCGCGGTGGATTTCCCCGACATGAAGATCATCCTGGCTCACCCCAGCTGGCCCTGGGTCGACGAAAGCCTGTCGATGGCGCTGCACAAGGACAATGTCTTCATCGACCTCTCGGGCTGGAGCCCCAAATATTTCGCGCCGCAGATCATCCAATATGCCAACACCCAGCTGAAATATAAGATGATGTTCGGCAGCGATTTTCCGCTGATCCGCCCCGACAAATGGATCGCGGCGGCGCAGCAGGTAGGGTTTCGCGATGACGTGATGCCGCTGATCATGAAAGACAATGCGGTCCGCGTGCTGGGGCTGACCTGACGGGCAGGAACGACATCGTATGGGAGACGCGATCATGTTCGATGTCCGGATCACGCCGACAGGCGATTTCGACAATCACGCGCGCACCTGTCGGCAGGTTGAGGTCCGCCCCATCGCGGCGGCGATGGGCGCCGAGATTGCCGGTATCGACATCCGTTCGCGCGACAATGCCGGCTTTTTCCGAATTTTGCGATGCGCTCTACCGGCACAAGAGGATGTTCGTGCGCGATCAGACGCTGAGCCATGCCGAACATGAGGCGTTTTCGCGCCGGCTCGGCCCGTTCGGCACTGATGCCTAGACCAAAGGCGTGGCCCGCCACCCCAATGTCCAACCGGTGATCAAGGAAGCGGCGACGCGGACGCCCGCCTTGTTCGGCCGCTCCTGGCACACCGATTCCGCCTTCCTGTCGCGCCCGCCTTCGATCAGCACACTCCACAGCGTCGAATTTCCGCCCTTCGGCGGCGACACTGCCTGGGCAAATACCGCGCTCGCCTATCGTATGCTCAGGACAATCCTGGACGAAGTGCCGATTTGACTCTTTTGTTGCCCGACCTCAATCGCCGAAGAAATTCAGTTCGAGCAGGACGCCGTTTGGATCCGCGGTGAAGACCTGGCGGAGCCCAATCGCGTCGACCCGGTTGAGCCGGCAATCGATCGCCATCGTCGCCAGCGCCGCGATCATCGCGTCAAAGCCGGCACAGCGCAACGCGCCGTGATGGAGCGCGCCGGTCTGCGGCCCCGCCGGGGTTGGCCGGGATTAGGCCGTGGGCGCATCAAGCGTGTTGATGTGGACGATTGGGCGCCCCCTCGAATCGGATTTCCATTGCGCGTTGGCAGGCGTGAGCGGCGGCGGACCGTCACGGCGGCCGAGCCCGATCACCTCGGCATAAAAGCGCGCAGTGGCCTCGAGATCGCCGGTAATGATGTTGATATGATCGATCGCCTCGACAGGCATCGCGCGTCTCCCGCCCTAATCCTTGAACACCACCGTCTTGTTGCCGTTGAGCAGCACCCGATCATCGACATGATAATGCACCGCGCGGGCCAGCACGCGCCGTTCAATATCGCGCCCCTTGCGGACCAGATCGTCGGGGGTGTCGGCATGGCTGATCGACTCGACATCCTGGTGAATGATCGGCCCTTCGTCGAGATCGCCGGTCACGTAATGCGCAGTCGCCCCGATCATCTTGACGCCGCGCTCATGCGCCTGGTGATAGGGCTTGGCGCCCTTGAAGCCGGGCAGGAAGCTGTGATGGATATTGATGCACCGCCCCGACAGATAGCGCGCCATATCGTCTGATAGGATCTGCATATAGCGCGCCAGCACCACGAGCTCGGCACCAGTCGATTCGATCACTGCCTTGATTTGCGCCTCCTGGGCGGCCTTGGTGTCACGCGTGACCGGCAGATAATGATAGGGAATGCCCGTCATCACGGTCAGGTGGAGCGCCTCGCGCGGGTGATTGGAAACGATCGCCACCGGATCGATCCGCAGCTCACCGATACGCTGGCGATAGAGCAGATCGCCCAGGCAATGATCGAATTTTGAGACCATCAGCAGCACCCGGGGGCGATCCTCCTTCAGCCGCAACCGCCAGTCCATCGCAAAGCCCGCCGCCAGCGCGCCGAAACGGGTCCGCAGCCCGTCGAGATCGGCGGCCGCAGCACTGCGTTCGAATACCACCCGCATGAAGAAGCGATTTTGCGCGACATCGTCAAATTGCTGCGATTCCAGGATATTGCAGCCATTGCTCGCCAAAAAGCTGGCCACCGCGGCGACCAGCCCGGGCCGATCCGCGCAGGACAGGCTCAGCGTACAGGCTCCCAGCATCGATACTCTCCCCTGAATCCCGGCCAATATCGGCATCGCACCGATCTCGGCCCGCAATAAATCGTTTGCTCTACATACAAACTTTTGTATGTTCAGCCTACTGTAATTTAATCAGCCGGTGTGGCCTGACCCTGGCGGGGCGGTCGCCCGGCGATGGACCTGCAAGACGGCTCATCAGGGTCGCTTTGGACGCCTATAGGAGGGAGCGACGATGACTTCGACAAATCTGGAACAGCTGCTGGCACAAGCGGGCAACCCCGTCGACATGCTGCGCAACTCGCAGATCGGGGCCTATGTCTATCCCGTCGTCGCGGGTGAATTCCATAACTGGCGATCTGAGCAATGGGCCTGGCAGCATTCGGCGGTGCTGTTCGATCAGTCGCACCACATGGTCGACCTTTTCATTCGCGGCAAGGATGCGCTGCGGCTGCTCAGCGACACCGCGATCAATTCGATGAAGGGCTTCGCGGTCAACAAGGCCAAGCAATATGTGCCGACCACGCCCTACGGCCATGTCATCGGTGACGGCATCCTGTTCTATCTGGCCGAGGAAGAATTCGTCTATGTCGGCCGCGCGCCCGCCGCGAACTGGCTGATGTATCACGCTGCAACCGGCGGCTATGATGTCGAGATCATCAAGGACGATCGCAGCCCGTCGCGTCCGATGGGCAAGCCGGTCAGCAGGATCAACTGGCGCTTCCAGATCCAGGGGCCGAAGGCCTGGGCGATCATCGAAAAGCTGCATGGCGGTCCACTCGAACAGCTCAAATTCTTCAACATGAGCGAGATGAACATCGCTGGCCGCAAGGTCAGAACCTTGCGCCACGGCATGTCGGGTGCGCCCGGCCTCGAAATCTGGGGCCCTTATGCCGAGCAGGAAGAAATTCGCGCAGCCATCCTGGAAGCCGGCAAGGAATTCGGCATCGTGCCGTGCGGCAGCCGCGCCTATCCGTCGAACACGCTCGAATCGGGCTGGATCCCTTCGCCGCTGCCCGCGATCTACACAGGCACGAAACTCAAAGCCTATCGCGAGTGGCTCGGTGCCGACAGCTATGAGGCAACCGGCGCAATCGGCGGCAGCTTCGTCTCCGACAATATCGAGGACTATTACGTCAACCCGTACGAGATCGGCTATGGTCCATTCGTCAAGTTCGACCATGATTTCCATGGCCGCGAGGCCCTGGAAGCACTCGACAAGACGGCCCAGCGCCAGAAAGTGACGCTCGCCTGGAATGGCGAGGACATGGCGAAAATCTATGGCTCGTTGTTCGACGGCAGCGAAATGCCCTATAAATTCTTTGATCTGCCGCTCGCCAATTATGCCTCGACCAACGCCGATCGCGTCATCGATGCTGGCGGCCAGACGGTCGGCATCTCGATGTTTACCGGCTATAGCTATAACGAAAAGGCGGCGCTGAGCCTGGCCACCATCGATCATGAAATCCCGGTCGGCACCGAATTGAGGGTGATATGGGGCGAGCCCGATGGCGGCACCCGCAAGACCACGGTCGAACCCCATAAACAGATCGAGGTTCGTGCGATCGTCAGCTCGGTGCCCTATTCCAAGGTGGCGCGCGAAACGTATCAGCAGGGGTGGCGGACGCAGCGCGCGGCTGAGGCGGTCTGAACCGCACCGCGTGAACGCCCCCGCCGCCATCCTGCGCGATAGCACCGACGCGCACGCCATGCTTGCCCGGCTGTTCGACGACGCGTCGCTCGAGATGACCGCCAAGGACATCGAGCAGATCGACGCCATGGCGGCGCGGGTACCGGCGGGAACGATGGTGTCGGTAACGTTTCTGCCGGGCGAAAGCTTCGCCTCGCGGATCGATGCGGCAGCGGCGGTCCATCGGCGTGGGTTGAAGCCGGTGCCGCATCTTTCCGCACGCCGGCTAACATCGGCGGGCGAGCTCGAAGGTTTTCTCGACGCGCTCGCTGAGCGGATCGAGCTGCGCCAGGTATTCGTCGTGGCCGGCGATCTCGCCGAACCGGCCGGGCCCTACCATGACGCGCTGGCGGTGATCCGGTCGGGGCTGCTCGAAAAATATGGCGTCCGCCATGTCGGGATCGCCGGCTATCCGCAAGGCCATCCCGGCATCGACAACGCCCGCCTGTGGCGGGCGCTGGCCGACAAGGACGCCGAGCTGACAACACGCGGGCTCGACTATTCGATCATGACCCAGTTCGGGTTCGACGCGGTGCCGATCCTCGACTGGCTCGCCCAATTGCGGGCGACCGGCATCGACAAAACGGTCCGTGTCGGCGTCGCCGGGCCGGCCAGCGTCAAGGCGCTGCTGCGCTTCGCCGCTCGCTGTGGCGTCGGCGCGTCGGCCAAGGTGATGCAGAAATATGGACTGTCGCTCACCAAATTGCTCGGCGCAGCCGGCCCCGATCCGATCCTCGACGAGCTCGCGGCCGGGCTTGATCGCCACCAGCATGGCGACGTTTCGCTGCACTTCTACCCGTTTGGCGGGCTGACCCGGACGGCCGACTGGATTGCCGCATATCGGGCAGCCCATCGGGTGTGACTAACGCCCGCCACTCCGCCTATTGCCCGTCGGCAATTGCCCGCCCCCATTTTCCTCTCCAAGACAGGCAGTGATGACCGGATCTTTGCTCGACATGGACTTGCCCAATCCTACCCGCATCCACCGCAGTGCGACGGCCTAGTCATGGCGAGTTTCATCCTCGTCCACGGTTCATGGCACGGTGGCTGGTGCTTCGACGCGCTGCGGCCGCTGCTCGAGGCACAGGGACATGAGATGATTGCGCCCGATCTCCCCGGCATGGAACCGGGCGCGCATGACATCGCCGCGATCACGCTTAACGGCTGGGCCACCACCGTGGCGGACTGGTGCCGCCAGGCAACCCAATCGCCCGTCATCCTTTGCGGCCACAGCCGCGGTGGGCTGGTGATCAGCCAGGCGGCCGAATTGGCGCCCGACACAATTGATGCATTGGTCTATATTTGCGCGATGCTGATGCCGCCGGGGATGGCGCGCAGCGCGTTCAAAAGGCTCCAGCAAGCCAATCCGGCGTTCGACGCAATCATCCACTCACTGCCCGGCGGCGGCGGCACCGTGATCGATCCGACCAATGCGGCGGCCGTCTTTTGTCACCAGGCGCCGCCCGCCATTGCCGCTGCGGCAATGGCGCGGCTGGTGCCCGAGCCGGCGGGCCCGCGCGCCACCCCCTTGGTGCTGACCGCTGCGCGCTATGGCCGTGTCCCGCGTCATTATATCGAGTGCAGCGAGGATCGAACGATCCCGATCGCCGATCAGCGCGCGATGCAGGCCATGCAGCCCTGCGCCAGCGTGGCGACGCTGCCCGCCGACCACAGCCCGTTCCTGACGATGCCCGATGCGCTGGCCGCCCGCCTGATCGCCATTGCCGACAACCATGCCGCAGAGCAGCGATAGCCGCACGGGGCCGACGCTTCTCGGTTGACCTGCGAATCGATTTATCGCAAGTGGCGCACATGACTGCTCTGACCGCTGTTCCCGAAAAACAGCCCTACAGCGACGATCATGATATCGGCGCGATCGACGAGATTGTCGGCTTTCACATTCGTCTCGCGCATGGTGCTGTCTATCGCCATTTTACCGAGACCTTTGTCGATCTCGATCTGACCCAGAAGCAAGTGTCGGTGCTGTGGCTGGTCGATGATCATCCGGAAATCGCCCAGGCAGACATAGGCCGCCGGCTGCAGATCGATCGCGCGACGGTGATGGCAATCGTCAACCGCCTGCAGAAGCGCGGTTTCGTTGAACGTGGTGCGTCGAAGACCGACAAGCGACGCCAGACCTTGCATCTGACGCCGGCTGGCCATCAGGCACTGATAGGCGCGCGCGCCTGCATCCTGGATCATGAGCAATGGCTGAAACGCCGCTTCAGCGCGACCGAGATCAAGACGTTGGTCAAGCTACTGAAGCGCATTCACGACTAGCGCCGCGCTACCCTTTTGGCCGCGCTGCCGCTAGATTGCTGACATGACCATTCTCCCCACCCGCGCCATCGGTGCGCTCACCGTTTCCGCCATCGGCCTCGGCTGCATGAACCTCAGCCATGCTTATGGCACGCCCCCGTCGGCAGAAGATGGCGCCCGCTTGCTCAACCATGCGCTGGACCTTGGCATCACCCTGCTCGACACCGCCGCGCTCTATGGGCTGGGTGGCAATGAGCGGCTGATCGGCAAGGCGGTGATGCATCGCCGCGCCGAATTCACGCTGGCCAGCAAATGCGTGCTCGATGTGATCGATGGAAAGCGCGGGCTGGACGGATCGCCCGAGGCAATCACCCGCACGCTGGACGGCGCGCTCGAACGGCTCGGCACCGATCATATCGACCTTTATTACCTCCACCGGCTCGACAAGCGCGTCCCGGTCGAGGAGTCGGTCGGTGCCTTGGTGCGAGCCAGGGAAGCCGGCAAGATTGGCGCCCTGGGCCTGAGCGAAATGTCAGCGGCAACCATCCGCCGCGCCCATGCCGTCCACCCGATAACCGCAGTGCAGACCGAATATTCGCCCTGGGTGCGCAACGCGGAAGTCGCCGTTCTCAATGTTTGCGCCGAATTGGGCATCGGCTTTGTCGCCTTTTCGCCGGTCGCGCGCGGTTTTCTTGCTGATGCGGTGCATGAAGCAGTGTTCGAGCCGCACGATATCCGCAATTTTATGCCGCGCTTCACCACGGAAAACCTCGCACACAACCTCGCCCTGCTCGATCGGTTTCGGGCCGTTGCGCAGGCCGCAGACTGTACCCCAGCGCAACTGTCCCTCGCCTGGGTGCTGGCCCGGCAACCCTATATCGTGCCGATCCCGGGCACGCGCAGCCTGGCGCATCTTGACGAAAATGTCGCTGCTGCCCGGATCACGCTCAGCGCCGAGACGATCGCGGCAGTCGATGCGATCTTCACCCCGGGCGCAGTCGCCGGCACCCGCTATGCCCCGCCAATGCAGGCGCAGATCGACACCGAATTGCTGCCCGAAGAGATCGCCGCAGCCGCATAATTTGTATGTAACGCATGCGATCTTCGGCATGTATCCGCGGCGGCGCGTGGCCATTGAGGCGGCAATGGATATCGGTGAGGACAAGCGCAAGAAGCGCTATCTGAGGCACTATGTCGATGGCGACTGGATCGAGAGCGAGGGCGGCACGCGCCATGTCGTGATCAGCCCAGCGACCGAAGAACCGACTAGCGAAGTAACCCCGGGCACCGCCGTCGATCTCGCCAAGGCCGTAATCGGCGATTTCGCCTGAAGCAAACCGGCCCAGACGCATCGCCATCAGCGCCGCCCAAAACCCGAAGCCTTCAAAAAATAGGGGAGCGCCTTTGGACGCTCCCCTATCGCTGGGCGGTAATTCCCGCCCCATTGAAACCACGCCGGGGCCGCGACGGTGCGCGGCCCCGGTTCATTCAGAACCGGTAGCCGACAGTCGCGCCAAAGGTCCGCGGTGGCAGCCAGGTCGCCCCGATCAGTCGGCCGGTCGCCAGCGCAAAAGTGCTCGATGGCCGGAAAACATCGCCCAGATTCTTGACCCAGAATTGCAGGCTGATCTTCTTGTTATAGGTCTCATAATTCAGCGACAGATCGACCATGGTATAGGCGTTGGCGCTTTCGATATCGCGCTTGAACTCGCTGAAATAGGTCTTGCCCTTGAACGAGACGTCGATCGAGGGCGTGATCCTGCCGTTCAAGCCGGGCGCGTCAATGTCATAATCGCCGTGCAGGTTCCAGGCCCAGCGCGGACTGTTGCGCGTCGGGTTGCCGGCCAGCTGGATATTGCCCCCACCCGGCGCGCCAAACGCGGTCGGATCAGGATTGGTCGTTGCATTATACGGCGTGCCCCCGGCGATATTGGCGGGGTTGAGCGGATCGAGCGTCAGATAATCGACGAAATGCGAATTGGTGTAGGAAAGCGCACCCGACAGATGCAGCCCGTCAACCGGACGCACATAGACTTCCACCTCGAAGCCGGTGGCCTGCGTCTTGGCCGCGTTCTGGAAGATCGTCGTATAGCCGGTTGGGCCGCCGGCGATCGTCTTGTTCAGCTGCAGGCCGTTAAGCGTATAGGTATAGCCCGAAAAGTTGGCGGTCAGCCAGCGCGTCAGGTTGGTTTTCAGCCCGACTTCATGGTTCACGATCGTTTCGGGATCGACAATCGTCGTGCTGCCCGCGGCGTTTTCCGGCGAACCCGCCTTGAAGCCTTCGGAATAGGTATAATAGAGCAATACGCCCGGTGCCGGCTTCCACTCGATGCCCGCCTCTGGCGTGAAGTCGCGGAAGGTACGCTCGCGGTGCGTGCCGGCGGCGGTATATTGGATCACCGGCCCCAGGCCGTTACGCGCAATGATGATCGACGGATTTTCCGAATCGACATGCTCGCTCGACCAGCGACCACCGAGCTTGATCGTCACGCCGTCAAGCGATTCAGTCACCGCCCCCAGCTTGATTTCGGTCTGGCCGAAAATCGCAAAGGTTTCATCGCCCAGGTTCGAATGGGTGCACACGCGCTTGGGGGCGATCACCGTCGTTCCGCCGGTGATGGCGGCCGGCGAATAACCGCAAAGCCCATAGGCTGTGTTCAGATCGACGCCCGCCGCCTGCAACACGCCGATATTGGACGCCAGCCCGTTGCGGTTGGCGAGACCGACGGTATCAAACGGCCGCTGGCGCTCGTTAAAGTAATAAAGGCCGAGCACGGCGTTCATCAGATCGGAATTATAGTTGAACTGGAATTCGTTGCTGAACTGCTTCGAATCGATCCGGCGCTCCTGCACCGTCGTCGCCTGGCCATTGGTGGCCAGGCCGTCGATCACCGCCGACAGATCGAGATCCTGGAACAGCGAGGTGCGGAAGCGGCGATAATTGGCGATATTGGTTATGCCGAGCGTGTCGGTCAGCTGGGTATGGAAGGTGCCGGTGAACGAATAGGTTTCGCTGCTGGTCCCGGGGCTGGATTCAGTCGCCAGATCACGCGGCTTGGTCGCATAACCGCCAACGCCGAGCGGTGCGAGCCTGGCAACGCCGGGGAACGATGCGCGCAGATAATGGATGGCGCCCGATGCATCGTCCTGACGGAAATATTCGCCGCTCAGCAACAGGCTCGTCTGGGGAGCGAGATCGAACAGCAATTGAACACGGCCCATCTTGCGGTTGAGATCGTCGATCCCGCGCCCGCTGACCGGGTTGATGCCATAGCCGTCGCGATCCTCGGATTTACCGGCGACGCGAAAGCTGATGCTGTCGGTGATCGGGCCGGCGATCGCGAGTTCACCATTGATCGCATTGTAATTGCCATAGCTCAGCCGGGCATAGCCACTGAACTCCCGGGTCGGTTTGGCGGTGATGAGATTGACCGATCCGCCAACCGCATTGCGGCCATACAGCGCGCCCTGCGGGCCGCGCAGCACTTCTACGCGCTCAAGATCGAACAGCGAGGTCAGCTGTGCCTCAGCGCGCGCAACATAGGCACCATCGACATGCAGCGCGACACCAGTGGCGGAACCGGTTGTCGACGTATTGGCGCCGACGCCACGGATGAAGATTTTTGCCTGGTTGAAGTCGCTGCCGAAATTTACCGACGGGACGATCGTCTGGAGATCCTGCAGATTATTGATCTTGGCCTTGACCAATTGGTCAGCTCCGATTGCGCTGACCGCAATCGACACATCCTGCAGCGACTGTTCGCGCTTCGATGCGGTAACCACGATGTCGCCCGGCGCGGCCGCGTCATCGGTTGCCGCAGGTGCAGGCTGGGGCGCCGGCGCGGTTTGCGCAAAGGCACTCGTCGAAGCAAGGAGCGCCGCGGCAACCCCAACAAAAAAGCGCATCATCCATCCCCCATGTTTTTTATTAAGTGTGCGCCTTATACCGGTTGGCCACCAACGCACTTTCGAAATTCGGCGTGATCATAAGCAAAGGTAAAGCGTTGCCAGCGCAGCCCGCACTTTGTCCAAGCAAATGGAGCAAAAAACCGCCGAAAGCTGAACGGAAGTGCAGCGCCGAGGCTGACCAAGCCGGCGCGACCGATTGTCGATCTGCGCGAAGAAAATGTGATGATTGGCAAAACCAATCGACAATCGAGCCGCGCTCTCGCCCCTAGGCTGCGTTCAAGGCACACACGCCCGGGGCCAGATCACTCAGGCTAGCCGAATACAGACATCAGCATTGGATACCGCCAAACCGACCTGACCAAGCAGCGCCCGGCCGAGACCATCGGCCTGGGCCGAACCTCTCACCCCATCACATTGCGGCCACGCAGCACGGTCGCACTATGCCCCACGCTCGCTGCCGCAGAGGGCGCCTTGATCGTATCGACGAATATCCAATCGTTGCGTACCCTGGTCGGTGTGATCGTCATCGCCATATAGCCGCGTCGGCTGGTATCGCACCATTTCAGCTCGGGGTTCGCCTCGACCAGCGCCCTGGCGACGATTTTGGGATCGATGCCAATTGCACTTTCGAAGCCCGGCGAGGTGACGCCCTGGCCGGCAAATTCGACCCCCGCCGGCTTGCCGTCCTGCCCGAGATCATAGGCCCAGGCATTGTGGCTATCGCCCGAGATGACGATCAGGTTTGCGCCCATCCCCTGAGCCGATGTCAGGAAACGCTTGCGCGCCGCCGGATAGCCGCCCCAGCTGTCGAAATTGAACGGCAGCCCCGCTTTGGTGGCCGCGACACCGGCCATCATATAGGCCTTGGCGCGTGGATCCGCATCGGGCGAAAGCCAGCCGGGGGCGCCAAGTGGCGTCTGGGTATTGCCCATGATCGTGCCGAAGCCGACCACCTGCCATTTGGTGCCGCCCTTGACCGAGGCGCGCATGGTATGCGCCAGCCAATCCTCCTGCTGCGATCCCATCATCGTCGCCGCCGGATCCTGCCAACTGCCATTGCGGAATTCGAGCAGTGCCTTGGCCGGATCGGGCTTGAACAACAACGGTGCGAGTTCGGGCTGCTTGGTGCGGGCGATCACGCGGGTTTCGGTGCGGAACAAGGTCGCGAGCGTGCCGATCTCATAGGCCTTCCAGGGCTCGTCCGACACCGGCATCCATTCGCGATAGGCCTGCAACGCGGCGGCGCGGCGGCTGCTCCACTCGCCTTCGGTGGCGGGCTGGTGGTTCTGGGCGCCACCCTCCCAGCTGTCATTGGCCGATTCATGATCGTCCCACTGGACGATCATCGGCACCAAGCTGTGGAGTTTCTGCAGATCGGCATCGCTGCGATAGCTTGCATAGCGTAGCCGGTAATCGGCGAGGTGGATGATCTCGTTGGCCGGCAGCGGCTGGCGGCTGGCAACGGCGTCCTTCAGCGCGGGATAGTCGCCGGTCTGATATTCATAGAAATAATCGCCAAGATGGATGGCAAGGTCGATATCGTCGCGGAGCGCCGCGTGCGCATAGGCGTTGAAATAGCCAAACGGCATGTTCGAGCAGGAAAAAACCGCCGCCCTGAACGAAGAGGCGAGGCCGGCGGGCAACGTCTTGGTCCGGCCGACGGGCGACAAACTGCCATCGGGCGCGACAAAGCGGAAATAATAGCGAGTGCCCGGCTTGAGTCCCGCCACCGTGATCTTGGCGGTATAGTCACGCCACGGACCACTGATCTGCGCCCCACCCGAGACCACGCGGGCGAAATCGGCTGTTTCGGCGATTTCCGCCCGGAGATGGACCGGCGCGTCATCGGCCGGCACATAGCGCGTCCAGAGCAGCACCGAATCGGCGCTGGGCTCGCCGCTGGCGACCGAATGGGTAAAGCCCCGCGCGCCTGAAACATTGGCAGTCTGTGCAAAGCCGGGAATTGAAAAGGCGCCCAGCCCGATCGAACCGGTGACGATGAACGAACGACGATCGATTCGGATGGCCATGCTGTCTCTCCCCTTGGCGCTGCGACACGCCCTTGCACCGCCGATATGGACGATATGTGACAGGAAGAGGCAAGCCCGCATGCGGCGGGCGGGCTACTCGCTCGTATTGAGCGGCCCCAATCCGCTCAGCCCGCGCAGATATTGCGCCTTGATCGTGGTGACCGTCACGCCCTCACCGACATCAATCGTCGCCGTCGCCAGCTTGGGCTTGGCCGCCCCGATCCGTACGTTGCTCGGCACGCCGCCGCCGTCGCGCCAGAAATTGAACTTGTTCTTGCCGTCGCGATCATGGGTAAAGAACAACGCATAACGGCCGGGCTTGGGGACCTTGATGCACATGAGCACGGGGCCGCTCTGGGGCACCGGTGCCCATACGCGCCGAAACACCTTGCCGGCGGCGAGCAATATCGTGTCGTCGGTCAGGAAATCGGCTTCGGTCGCCGGAAACAGCTCAAGCTTCATGCGACCAGTGCGATCCTTGAGCCCGACAATCTTGGCCTCGATGGCGGGGCCAGCCCCGCCATCGCAAGCGGCGGCATCCTGGCCGCCCGCCCGCGCGTTGGCGACTGGAGCAACCAAGACAGCAGCGGCGGCCAGTGCCAACCACAAAGAGCGATAAGTCATACGCGATTCCTAAACAGCGAAAACAGGCCGAACACGACGATCAAAGCAGCATGAACCAGCAGCGTGAGCGCTGCCGTCACCGCTACAAGTGCCGACAGGCCGTCGCTATGCCCCACCAAGGTGATCGCAAAATTGGCGAAAAGAAGGTCTTTGTTCGGCACGAACGGCAGCCGCGACACCAGCAGGCGGCCCGCGACCAGCAACAGCCACGTACCGATCGCCACTTGGGGCAGCGCGACATGCCATGCCAGCGCAAGCAACACGGTGTCGGCGATCAGCCGCAGGCAATGGACCAGAAAAATCCGCGACAGCGCCGCGCGCGGCAGGCTGAACACCCGACGCGAGAAAATCAGGAACGGCAGCGATATCCCGACAACCAACAATGTCGACCAGGCCAAAGCGCTGAAATCTGCGGGGCGCAGCAATGTTTGCCCCAAGAACAGGGCCAGCACTGTCATCGTCAGGGTCATGCCATTGCCGGCTAGCGCCGACAGGATGCTGACATCCTTGACCGCGCCAAAGGGCGCCGAAACCAGGCGCGCCCGGGCGACCGCCCAGCTGTAAAAATAGGCCTCCCCGGCATAGCCCACCACCACGTCATTCGCGATCCGCTTTTTGAGCAGGGCGACAAAGCCAGCGACCGGAATATGCCACAATTGGCGGAAGATAACGAAATCGCCGAGCGGGAGCGCCACATAGAGCAAAGCAAAGCTCAGATAGAAGAGCGGGCTGGCGGGCACCGCTTCGCGCAAGCCGGCCAGCCCCGATCCGGCGAGGCCACGCGCCAGCCCGGCGACCATCGCGATCGTGATCGCCACGCCGAGGATCGTCGGCCAGTGGCGCCGCCATAACGCACGCAGGCTGACGGCCACAGGCTCGCCTGGCGGCGGCGAAGGCACTTCGCCATCGGGGAGCTGCATCGAAATCACCGTTCCTTCACCCGGCGCCCTAACGCCGCAAAACGGCGCAATCGCGGCAGGCTGGCCGTTTAAGCGGTCAACCGATCGGGATGGGCCTCGGCAAAAGCCGGCAAAGCCGCCGCTGCTGCGTCGGCGCGCACCAGCCGCGGATAGGCATTGAGCGGCAAATCGAAGCGCCGGGCGTTATAGAACTGTGGCACCAGACAGATATCGGCCAGATTGGGCGATGCACCGCCAAGGAACGGGCCGTTGTCAGGCAGCTCCGCCGCCGAGACCATTGCCTCCAATGCCTGCAAGCCGAGCGCCATACCATGCCGTCGCCACACATTTTTCGCGGCCTCGTCGGCGCCGAATTGCTCGCCGAGCTGACGAATGAAGCGCAAATTACCGATCGGATGGGTGTCGGCCGCGATCACCAGCGCCTGCGCCATCACTTGCGCCCTTGCCACTGGATCGCGCGGCAGCAGCTGCGGCGCCGCAGGGCGCGTGACATCGAGATAGTCGATGATCGCCAGGCTCTGGATCAGGATGAAACCGTCAATCTCCAGCGCCGGCACCTGACCTTGCGGGTTGCGCGCGAGATGGGCGGCGCTTTGTTGTTCGTTTTCGAGCAAATTGACCGGTACGCGCGTCCAGGCAATGCCTTTCAGATTGAGCGCGATCCGAACCCGATAGCTGGCAGACGACCGGTGATAGTCGAACAGGGTCGCCGTCATGGCAATGTGCTCGCCGCGTCGTCGCCAGTTTCATCACCGGCATCCTCATCGACCCGCCGCTCCGATCCGCGTTCGAGCGCGACCTTGATCATCGCGACCATCGGGTCGGCCAGCGCCAGGCCGATCACGCCAAACAGGGTGCTCGCCAGAATCTGCGATGACAGGGTGAGCGCCGGTGGCATATCCACCGTCCGCTTGGCGACCATCGGGATGACGACATAGCCATCGAAATTCTGGACGATGAAATAGGTGGCGATCGCCCACACCCCCTCATGCGTCCCCGCACTGAACCCAACTGCGACCATCAATATGCCGGTCAATATCGCGCCGACATTGGGGATGAAGGCCAGAATGCCGGCGATGATCCCCAGCACCAGCGCCATCGGTACGCCACCCAGCGTTAGCGCCAGCCAGATCAGCACACCCTCAAAGGCCATGCCCAGCAACCGCCCCGCGAGCAGGCGCCGCAGCGTATAAGCCATCCGGCCGATCGTGATCGCGAATTCGCCGCGCATGTCCTGCGGCACCATCCATTGCAGCCCGCGCTCATAGAGCCGCGGTTCGATCGCGACGAACAGGCCGATGACGGCGACCATGATCATGCTGGCGACCGCCCCGACCGCGGTACCGATCCACGACGTCAGCCGACCGAAGGAGCCAAGTGCCTGTTGCACCAGCCCGTTCACATCGGCGCGCCCCAGGATCATGCCATGGTCGGCTGCCCAGGCAATCAGCCGTCCCGCCTGGACATCAAGCGTCGTGCGCAACTGCGCAAACTGATCTGCGACCTGAACCCCGGTCAGATAGACAGTGCCGGCCAGGAAGGCGATGCCCAGCAGCATCACGATGGCGAGGCGCCAGCCACGGCCGATCGGCAACACCCGCCCCAGCAGGCGCACGCCGCCATCCAGCATCGAGGCAAAAACCAGCCCGCCAAAGATGATCAGCAGCGGCTGGATCAGCAGCACGACCAGCGCGATCGCCGCCGCCAGGCCTAGCCATACCGCAGCACGCTTGAGCTCACTGCGGACGAGCGGATCGCTGAATTCGTTCGGCGCCGGACCGGCAACAATATCAACGCGCCGCTCGCTCATGGCGCCTTGGCGGGCGCTGGAACTGGCTCAGGTATTGGCGCCGGTACCGGCGCTTGCAGCGCATGCAGCGACGTTCCCGCCCGGCCGCTGCGAAATGCCGTAAACCAGCTGATCGGGTTCCAGCTGCTGCTGCCATCGACTGAAAAGGTGATGAACTCGGCGCGGCCACCCAGATATTCCCACGGCACTGGCCCACCCAGGCCCTTGTCGGGTTCACCCAGGGCGAAGCGGCTGTCGGCGCTGCGATCGCGGTTGTCGCCCATCAAGAAGACATGGTTGGCGGGAATCTTCACAGCCGGATAATTGTCGCCCGGGCTATAACCGAGCTCCACCGTATCGAAGCTGCGGCCATTGGGCAGCGTTTCGGTCACGATCGGCAAATGGCAGGTAAACACACCATCCGGCCCGGCGCGCAGCGCGCCCGAATAATCGGTACAGGTCGCATTGGCATCGACGGGGATCAGCTTTTCGTGAAGCGGCCCGCGTTTCACGGGCACGCCGTTTAGGATCACCACCCCGCCGCGCACTTCAAGCGTATCGCCCGGCAGGCCGATCACCCGCTTGATATAATCCTCGGTCGATCCCGGCGGTGTCACGATCACGACATCGCCCCGTTCGGGCAGGCGACCGAACAGGCGGCCAGGGATGAACGGCAACAGGTGAAAGGTCGGCGACACGAAGGAATAGCCATAAGGGTATTTGGTCACCACCAGCCGATCGCCGATCAGCAACCCCGGCAGCATCGATTCAGACGGGATGTAGAAAGGCTTGGCGACGAAGCTGTGAAAGCCCAGCACCGCCAGCACCAGCCAGACGATCCCGCGTGCCTCGCCCAGCCAGTCGGTACCCTGCCGGGCGGCGGCGATCGGCGCGGCCTCCGCCGGGCTTGCGCCGTCCATCGTCAATTCGTCACCCGGCATTCTGATCGTCCCTTGTGCCATAATCCGCCCTGATCGCCTCAATGATCACAAATGCCTGTGCCCAGGGATGATCGTCGGTCAGCGTCAAATGTATCCGCGCGAGGTGGCCTTCAGGTACCATCGCGTCAAGCCTTGCCTTGGCGCCGCCCGTCAGCGCCAATGTCGGCGCGCCGCTGCGGGCGTTGACCACGCCGATATCCTTCATAAACACCCCGCGTTTAAATCCCGTTCCCACCGCCTTCGAAAAAGCCTCTTTAGCGGCAAAACGCTTCGCATATGTGCCGGCGCGGGTGAACGGACGCTGAGCAGCCTTGGCTTGCTCCACCTCGGTAAACACCCGCTGCTCAAAGCGCGCGCCGAAGCGATCGAGCGACGCCTGGATCCGCTCGATATTGCACAGATCGGAACCGAGACCGATGATCATCGGAACCCCAATGCGGCAAGATACAAGGCGGCGAAGGTTGGGCAGAAGAAGATCATCACGCAAATAAATGTCGTCGGCCCGTAACGCGCCCAGCCCAGCAGGCCGACGCCGATCAAGCCGATGCTGACGACCAGCGCGGTCGAGACCCGTTCGGCCAGCACATCGATGATCGTCGCGGTCGATAAATCGGGCTTCACCGCGAGCGCGACGATCAGCGGGCTGAACGCAATCGTGGCACATAACAGCAATTGCAGCAGGACGAGCAACCGGACCGGCAGTGCCATCGACGGGCGCGGTCCGGGCCGCCCGGGTGTCACCGTGCCGAGTCCATCGCCGCGCGCATGGCGCGCACGGTATCACCCAGCCCCATGAAGATAGCATCGGCGATCAGCGCATGGCCGATGTTGAGTTCGCGCAGCTGCGGGATCGCGGCGATCGGCGCGACATTGGCCAGCGTCAGGCCATGGCCGGCATGGACTTCGATCCCGTTCTTGATGGCCAGTGCGGCGGCATCGGTCAGCCGCCGCAGTTCGGCGGTGCGCGCCTCGCCCTCAAGTTCGGCATAGGCGCCGGTGTGCAGCTCGATCACCGGCACGCCAAGCCTGCACGCGGCGTCGATCTGGCGCGGATCGGGTTCGACGAACAGCGACACACGGATATTGGCCTGGGTCAGCGCGCGGACCATCGGCGCGAGGTGATCGGCCATGCCGGCCGCATCGAGCCCGCCTTCGGTGGTGCGTTCCTCGCGCTTTTCAGGAACGATGCACGCGGCATGCGGCCGGTGAGCAAGGGCAATGCCAAGCATCTCCTCGGTTGCTGCCATTTCGAGATTGAGGGGGATCGTCAACTCGGCGATCAACCGGGCGATATCGCCATCGGTAATATGGCGCCGGTCCTCGCGCAGATGCGCGGTGATCCCGTCGGCACCCGCCGCCGCCGCGACCAGCGCGGCGCGCACTGGATCGGGATAGCCGACCCCGCGCGCGTTGCGGACCGTCGCGACATGATCGATATTGACGCCAAGGCGCAGCGGCGCGGTCATGAGCAGGCCGCCGCGCGCAGCAGGTCATAACTAAAGCCCTTGCCCTGCCAGACCTCCCCAAAGTCGAAACCGGCGCGATTGACAAACACGATCGCGACGACATCGACATCGGGCAGGATGAAGTTGCGTACTTCGACCCCGCCGATCGCGCCGCGCCGCTCGACGATCCGCACCGGCTTGGCGCAGCCCTTCAATGGCACCGCGAACACCCATTGCCCCAGCGCAATCGACCCGAGTTGCGGCTGGCCGTCCCACAGTTGCGCCCGCGCGGACTCGGACAACAATTTGCCGGTCATCAGCGCGCGATCGAATTTCCGGAGGTCATCGGCGCTCCCATAAAGTCCGGCCGACGCGCCAAAGGCCGTCAGGTCGTATCCCGGTTCGGCCTTGCCATCTACCGTGCCCGCTACCGTGCGCTTTCTGGTCGGGAAGGTGCCGAGCGTCTTGAGCCCAAGCGGCATGGCAATCCGGTCGCGGACCAAAGTTTGCCAGCTTTTTCCCGTCACCGCTTCGAGCAGCGCGCCGGCAACGACATAATCGCAGTTATTATATTCCCAGTTGCCGCCGGACGCGCGCTTTACCGGGCCGGCGCAATAGCCGGTCAGTGGATCACGGCTGCCCTTGTAATCGGGCGCGTCATAAGCGGGCACCGATTCCGGCGTAGCCGCAGTGTCGTCGGGATTGGGGAGTCCCGATTGATGGCGCAACAGCTGCCGCACCGTCACCAAGCCGGCATTGGCACTCTTAAACTGCGGCAGATAGGCGGCGACTGGCTTTTCGAGATCGATATGGCCGGCGGCGACTTCTTGCAGCACCAAGGTGGCGATCACCTGCTTGGTTACTGATGCCCATCGCCAGAGCCGCGCCTGCCGGTGCCCGCCCGATTTGACCAGTATATTGTCGCCCTTGCTGACAATCACCTCGCCCCCGCGATCCAGCCCGCTGGCGCCGACAAGGTCTTTGATCGACACTGTGTCGACGATCGGCTTTGTCGGCGCCTGAGCAGCACCGGCTGCCGGAATCAGGGCAATGGCCAGCCCGACGAGCACCCGCACCGCGGCGCTCACGCGGCCAGCCCCCGGCTGCCAGGTTTGACCGGCGGGATCCCCGCCAGTTCGGGGGGTAACGCGTCGGCGGGATAGCTCGGGATATCGAGCGTGCACAGCGCGACCAGCGGTACGCCGATATCGGCCGTCCCGTTCGATCGATCGATCAGGCAAGCCGCGCCCAGCAGGATGCCCGGATAATGGCGAATCGCCGCCAGGCATTCGCGCGACGACAGCCCGGTGGTGACCAGATCCTCGACCATCACGACCCGCGCGCCTGCCGGAATCTCAAAATTTCGCCGCAATTGAAATTCGCCCTCAACGCGTTCGACGAACACCGCGTCACAGCCAATCGCGCGCGCTGTCTCATAGCCCGGGATGATTCCGCCCATCGCTGGCGACACGATCAGATCGACCTGCCCAAATTGGGCAGTGATCTTGGCCGCAAGCGCGGTGCAAAGGCGCGCGGTACGCACAGGATCTTGAAAAACCCGCATTTTCTGAAGGAAGACCGGTGATCTCAGCCCCGACGACAGAATGAAATGCCCTTCGAGCAGCGCCCCAGCCTCCCGAAACTCGGCCAGCACCTCGTCTTGCGTCATGTTCTTCATCGTCCTTGGCCATTGACCTTGGGGGCTTTCGCGCCGCGTGATAGGGTTGCGATCGCAGCCACGCAACGCCAGTCAACACGGCCTGCGCCAAAAAAGCTGCGCAAAAGCTTGAGACAGTGAGACCTCGTGCGTATAGGCCGCGACTAAAGGGCGTATCCCGGCTGCGGCACGGGCCTGATAAACGCCATGAAACTGCACCGATAAACTTTAGGGTGACGAATCGAAATGCGAATGACCGGGCGTATCACGGGGCTGAAATCAATCATGCTGGCAGCCGGGCTCGTGCTCGGCAGCGCGGGCGCGCAGGCGTCCGCCCCGGCAACGACGGCTGCGGCACAGCAATCAGTGGCCCCCGCAAGCGGTGTTGCCGTCGTCGCCCCGGCACCCGCGGCCGCGCTGCCCACCGCCAATGATCCATTGTTGGCGCTGGATGGCGGCCCGGACATCCGGCCGGTCGATCATATCGGCCAGCCGACCGACAAATATATCGGCGTGCAGGCGCAGGTGACGCCCAATGGCCGTCGCGCCGCCTGGATGCACAATGACATACTGGTGCCGGTCATCACGATCATCTCGGTCTTCGTGCTGCTGCTGCTGTTCTGGGTGATGTGGCGCTATCGCCGCGCCGCCAATCCGGTCGCCTCCAAGACATCGCACAACACGATGATCGAAGTGATCTGGACATTGGCGCCGGTCGTCATCCTGGTGCTGATCGCAGTCCCCTCGATCGGCTTGTTGCAGGCGCAGTACAAGCCGGCCCCGGCCAATGCGATCACGCTCAAGGCGATCGGCAACCAATGGTATTGGTCGTATCAATATCCCGATAATGGCGGGTTCGAGATCACCTCGAACATGCTCAAGGAAAAGAACATGGTCACGGGCGAAGAACGCGCCCGCACTGATGCCGATGGCCCGCCGCTGCTTGCGACCGACAACCGCATCGTCCTGCCGGTCGGCGTGCCGATCCGGCTGCTGACCACGTCGAACGACGTGATCCACGCCTGGGCGATGCCCGCTTTCTGGATCAAGCTCGATGCGATCCCCGGGCGGATCAACGAAACCAGCTTCACGATCGAAAAGCCCGGCGTCTATTTCGGCCAATGTTCCGAATTGTGCGGCGCGCGCCACGGCTTCATGCCGATCACCGTCGCTGCGGTGGACAAGGCGACCTTCGATAAATGGGTGATCGCCAAGGGCGGCACCGTGAAGGGGGCAGCCGCCCCGACCCCGCCGGCTGCCGATCCTGCCGCCGATCCTGCCATTGCCACTGTCGCCGCGGCGCCTGCCGCCGCAGCCCCACAAGCGGACAAGTAATCCCATGACCGATATTGCCCTTACCCCCTCCGCTTTCCAGGCGCACGGCGACGACGCGCATCACCATGATGCCGATCACAAGCCCAGCTTCTTCGCGCGTTGGTTCATGTCGACCAACCACAAGGACATCGGCACGCTCTACCTGATCTTCGCGATTGTCGCCGGGATCATCGGCGGTGCGATTTCGGGTCTGATGCGCGCCGAACTGGCGCATCCGGGCATCCAGTATCTCGGTTACTGGGCGACCTTCCTGCCCGGCGGCGAAGCCGGCCTCGATCACTCGCTCCATCTCTGGAACGTGATGATCACCGCGCACGGCCTGATCATGGTGTTCTTCATGGTGATGCCGGCGATGATCGGTGGCTTCGGTAACTGGTTCGTGCCGATCATGATCGGCGCGCCGGATATGGCGTTTCCGCGCATGAACAATATCTCGTTCTGGCTGCTGATCCCGTCCTTCACGCTGCTGCTTGCCTCACCCTTCTTCGGCGGTGCAGGCACCGGCTGGACGGTCTATGCGCCGCTCTCCACCTATGGCGAGCCCGGGCCAGCGGTCGACATGGCGATCCTGTCGCTCCATCTGGCCGGCGCAAGCTCGATTCTGGGCGCGATCAACTTTATCACCACCATCTTCAACATGCGCGCGCCGGGCATGACGCTGCACAAGATGCCGCTGTTCGTGTGGTCGGTGCTCGTCACCGCCTTCCTGCTGCTGCTGGCGCTGCCGGTGCTCGCTGCTGCCATCACGATGCTGTTGACCGATCGCAATTTCGGCACCACCTTCTTCGATCCCGCCGGCGGCGGTGATCCGGTGCTGTACCAGCATCTGTTCTGGTTCTTCGGCCACCCCGAAGTCTACATCATGATTCTGCCGGGCTTCGGCATCGTCAGCCAGGTGATCTCCACCTTCTCGAAAAAGCCGATCTTCGGCTATCTCGGCATGGCCTATGCCATGGTCGCGATCGGCGTTGTCGGCTTTGTCGTGTGGGCGCACCACATGTTCACCACCGGCCTCAGCGTGAACGTCAAGATGTACTTCACGGCGGCGACCATGGTGATCGCGGTGCCAACCGGCATCAAGATCTTCTCGTGGATCGCGACAATGTGGGGCGGCTCGCTTAGCTTCAAGACACCGATGCTCTGGTCGATCGGGTTCATCTTCATGTTCACCGTCGGCGGCGTGACCGGCGTCGTGCTCGCCAATGGCGGCATCGACGATTACATGCAGGACACCTACTACGTCGTGGCGCATTTCCACTATGTGCTGTCGCTGGGCGCGGTGTTCAGCCTGTTCGCCGGCTTCTATTACTGGCTCCCGAAAATGTCAGGCCGGATGTATAACGAGCTGCTCGGCCAGATCCATTTCTGGGTGTTCTTCGTCGGCGTGAACCTGCTGTTCTTCCCGATGCACTTTCTGGGTCTGCAGGGCATGCCGCGCCGCATCCCGGATTATTCGCCAGCCTTCGCCACCTATAATTATTGGGCGACGGTGGGCTATATGATCATGGCGGCCAGCATGGTGGTGTTCTTCATCAACCTGTTCATGACGCTGACATCGGGCAAGAAGGCCGGTAACAACCCCTGGGGCGAGGGCGCGACGACGCTGGAATGGACGCTGTCCAGCCCACCGCCGTTCCACCAGTTCGAAACGCTTCCGGTGATCGACGACAGCCACGGCCACTGATCGGCCACCTCTCCCGCCCTCTCCCGCCATCGCGGGGGAGGGTCGGCAGAGCGCCTTTCTCTCCCCCGGTGCGCCGGAGCAGAAAAAGCCGCTTTACCGCCTTCGACCGAACCGCCTCTGCGGCCCGGTTGCCCCAGCCTCTGCCGTGCCAAGCAGCAGTGTGCTCATGAAGCAGATGATATGACGACGACCACGCTTTCCCCCTCCATCCCGGCCGATTGGCGGGACTTCCTCGCGCTTACCAAGCCGCGGGTGATGCGCTCGGTGGTGTTTACCGGGTTATGCGGCATGCTGGTCGCGCCGGTCGCGCTGCCGCCGGCGATCGCCTTCACAGCGATCCTGGCGATCGCGCTTGCCGCTGGTGCCGCCGGAACGCTCAACCAATGGTATGAAAGCGACATCGATGCGCTGATGAAGCGCACCGCCAAGCGGCCGCTCGCTGCCGGCCGGATGGACCGCGACAGCGCGCTCCATTTCGGGGTTGGCGTCGGCGTGTTCAGCGTGCTGCTGATGGGACTGGTCGTGAACCTGATCGCCGCAGCCTTCCTCGCGGTGTCGATCCTTTTCTACGTCGTGATCTACACGATCGGGCTGAAGCGCTACACGCCGCAGAATATCGTCATCGGCGGCGCCGCTGGTGCCTTTCCGCCAATGATCGGCTGGGTGGCGGCGACCGGCAGCCTTTCGCTGCTGCCCATCCTGATGTTTTCGTTGATTTTCCTCTGGACGCCGCCGCACAGCTGGGCTCTCGCGCTGCTGATCCGTGATGACTATGCCAAGGGTGGCGTGCCGATGATGCCCGTCGTTGCCGGCGCCCGCACGACTCGCTGGCAGATGTTGGGCTATGCCGTAGCGATGGCGGTTGTTGCGATTGCACCCTGGCCGCTTGGCCTGGCGGGCGGCTTTTACGGCGTCGTCGCCAGCATCGCTTCGGCGGTGTTCGTCGGGCTGACGGTCTGGGTCGTCGCAGTCGCCGCCCCAACACCAGCGACGATGAAGCCCGAACGCGTGCTGTTCGTCTATTCGATCGGTTATATTCTGGCGATGTTCGCCGCGCTTGTTGTTGATCGGTGGATGGTATGACCCCGGAAGAGGAAAAATTGGTCCGCGCCCGGCAGAAGTCGCGCGCGCTGGTGATGGCGCTCGGCCTTGGTGCCCTTGTCATCCTGTTCTTCGTGGTGACGATCGCCAAGATTCAGGCGGGGCATTCATGAACCGCAACCTGCGCACCGCCATCCTTGCCGGCATCGGTGTGTGCTGCATGACCGGGCTCGGCTTCGCCAGCGTGCCGCTCTACCGCATCTTCTGCCAGGCGACCGGCATCAACGGCACTACCCAGCGGGCGCTGGCCGCCCCGGGCGCGATCAACCAGACGGTGCGCGTCGATTTCGACACCAATGTCAGCCCGAAGCTGCCCTGGGCCTTCAAGCCCGAACAGCCCGCCGTCACCGTGACGATCGGCGCGCGACAAATGGCGTTCTTCACCGCAACCAACGACTCTGATCACGAGATCACCGGCACCGCGACCTTCAACGTCGCGCCGGCGCAGGCGGGCAAATATTTTTCCAAGATCCAGTGTTTCTGCTTCACGCAGCAGACGCTGAAACCGCATGAGACGGTGCGCATGCCGGTGATTTTTTTCGTCGACCCCAAGATGCTCAAGGACCCCGACGCAACTGATGTCGACACGATCACGCTCAGTTATACATTTTACCCTGTGGATTCCGCGAAGGCCGCAGGCTAGAGCGCTCTCCATCAGCTTCTAACGGGAAACGACGACCATGGCCGGCGCCAAGAACCACGATTACCACATCCTTCCGCCCAGCATCTGGCCGTTGATGGGCGCAATGTCGGCGCTTGCGCTGGCGTCCGGCGGCATCATGTGGATGCACAAGGCCCCAAGCGGTGGCCTGCTTTTCTATCTCGGCCTGGCCGGCGTACTGGCGACGATGTTCCTGTGGTGGCGCGACGTCATCAGCGAAGCCAATTCGGGCGACCATACCCCGGTGGTGCAGCTGCACCTGCGCTACGGGATGATCCTGTTCATCGCCTCCGAAGTCATGTTCTTCGTCGGCTGGTTCTGGGCGTTTTTCGATTTTTCGCTGTTTCCAGCCCCGGTCGAGGTAGTTGGCGGCGAAGTGACGCGGATCGCCGAGACGGTAAAGGCAATCGCCGGCCAATGGCCGCCAAAGGGCATCGAAGTCATCAGCCCCTGGGGCTTCCCGCTGGTCAACACCGTCATCCTGCTGCTGTCGGGCACCACGGTAACCTGGGCGCACCACGCGCTGATCCATGGCGACCGTGACGGGCTGAAAAAGGGTCTGTGGATCACGATCATCCTCGGCGCGCTGTTCAGCACGATCCAGGGCTATGAATATTCGGAAGCGCCGTTCCACTTTGCCGGGCTGAACTTTGGCGCGTCCTTCTTCATGGCGACGGGCTTTCACGGTTTCCACGTGCTGATTGGCACGATCTTCCTGATCGTCTGCCAGATCCGCGTCTATCGCGGCGATTTCACCCCGCGCCAGCATTTCGGCTTCGAAGCGGCGGCCTGGTACTGGCATTTCGTCGACGTGGTCTGGTTGTTCCTGTTCGTCACGGTCTATGTCTGGGGCGGTGCCGGCGCGCCGGTCCACGGCGGTTGATCGGGTGACGGGCGACGTACAAACACCGGCGCCCGTCCCCGAACCGTTGCAGGTGGCACTGCACGGGCTGTGCCCGCGCTGCGGCGCCAAGACGCTGTTCGCCGGTCTGACCAACTTCACTGATCGCTGCCCGGCCTGTGACCTCGATATCAGCGCGTTCAACGTCGGGGATGGCCCGGCGGCATTCCTCACGCTGATCATCGGCGCAATCGTCATGATTGGCGCTGTTACGCTTACCCTCACGCTGGCGCCGCCAATCTGGGTGCATCTGCTGATTTGGACGCCGCTGACCGCGATCGGCGTGATCGGCGCGTTGCGGCTCTCCAAGGCCGCGCTGATCAGCCTCGAATATCGCAATAAGGCAACCGAAGGCCGGATCAAAGCCGAAGACGCATGAAGCGCCTGCCCGTCATCGCCAGCCTGGTCGTCGCGCTCGCCGTCGCGGCGATGATCGCGCTCGGCTGCTGGCAGATTTTCGATCGGCTGCCCAAGAAGGAAGCCTTCCTGGTCCAGCTCGCCGCCAATCCTGCACGGCCACCGATCGCCTTCCCTGCCATCCCGACCGACAAATCCCTGCTCTATCGCCGCACCAGTGCGTTCTGCCTGCAGCCGACAAGGTGGAAGACCGAAGGGGCGGGCCGCTTTGGCTGGCGCTATATCGCCCAGTGCCGCACCGGCGCCGAAGGGCCCGGCTTCGCTGTCGAGATCGGCATCTCGCGCGACCCCAATGCCCGGCCGATATGGCGTGGCGGCGCGGTGACCGGAATCATTGCGCTTGCCCCTGTGCATCGCAGCCTGATCGGCAATTTGTTCGATAAGGCGCCTGATACGCTGATGATCGTCGCCGATGTGCCGCCGCCGGGCTTCACCCGGGCGCCGCGCCCGACGATCGAGTCCATCCCCAACAATCATCTCGCATATGGCGTACAATGGTTCCTGTTCGCTGGTATCGCGCTAGCGATTTACGCCCTCGCCCTGCGGCGGCGGTGGCGTGATCGCGACGTCGCCGGCTGAGGCACTGCTTGTGCCGCACGGCAGGCGCGGTTAACGCGCTCAACCATGCGCTATACCAGCACCAGAGGGGCGGCCCCCGCTCTTGATTTCGAACAGGTCACGCTGGCCGGTCTTGCCAGCGACGGCGGGTTGTATCTGCCCGAGCGCTGGCCGCAGCTGTCCGCCGAGGAGATGATGGGCCTGCGCGGGCTTTCCTATGTCGATACCGCCGTGGCGGTGATGGCGCCCTTTGTCGGCGAGACGATGACCCGCGCCGAGCTGAAACAGCTGTGCACCGAGGCCTATGGCCGCTTCGCCCATGCCGCCGTCACCCCGCTGGTTCAGCTCGATCAGCGCCACTGGCTGCTCGAGCTGTTTCACGGGCCCACCCTCGCGTTCAAGGATGTCGCGTTGCAGCTGGTCGGGCTGCTGTTCGAACGCTTTCTGACCGGCACGGACAACCAACTGACGGTGATCGGCGCCACCAGCGGCGATACCGGCTCAGCGGCGATCGATGCGCTCGCCGGGCGGGCCGGGGTAGAGGTCTTCATGCTTCACCCCAAGGGCCGCGTTTCCGACGTGCAGCGCCGCCAGATGACGACGGTGCTCGCCCCCAATATCCACAATATCGCGCTTGACGGGGCAAGCTTTGACGATGCTCAGGCGCTGGTCAAGGCAATGTTCAACGATTCGCACTTTTCCGGGCGGTTCACGCTGTCCGCGGTCAATTCGATCAACTGGGCACGGCTGATGGCGCAGGTGGTTTATTATTTCTATGCCGCCGTGCGATTGGGCGCACCGGAGCGGCCAATCGCCTTTTCAGTGCCGACCGGCAATTTCGGCGATGTGTTTGCGGGCTATGTCGCTGCCCAAATGGGTCTGCCGATCGCCAAGCTGATCGTTGCGACCAACGTCAACGACATTCTCCACCGCGCGATCAGCACCGGCGATTATAGCCAGGGAACGGTCGTGCCGACGCCAAGCCCGTCGATGGACATCCAGGTCAGCAGCAATTTCGAACGGCTGTTGTTCGATCTGGGCGGGCGCGACGGCGCCGCGCTTGCCGCGCAGATGCGCGGCTTCGAAGCCAGCAAGGCGATGCGGCTCAGCAACGCGCAACTCGAGGGCGCGGCGGCCCTGTTCAGCAGCGACCGGATCGATCAGGACGATATGGCGCTGGCGATGCGCTGGGCCCATGCCGAGGCCGGGCAGACGATCGATCCGCACAGCGCGATCGGCCTGGCCGCCGCCCGTCGCCTCGATCTCGGCGATACGCCAATTGTTACGCTCGCCACCGCGCACCCGGCCAAGTTCAGCGACGCCGTCGAGCGCGCCACCGGCATGCGCCCTGCGCTGCCCGCACGGATCGGCGATCTGTTCGATCGCACCGAGCGCTTCGACAGCCTGCCCGCCACCTTTGCGGCGGTGACCGACTATATCGCGGCGCGAGCCGTCGCCCGGTGACCCTGCTTACGCTCATCGGCGAACCCTGGGCCGATTACGGCCTGGTCGACTCCGGCAATGGCCGCAAGCTCGAGCGTTATGGCCGTTTCCGCTTCATCCGGCCCGAACCCCAGGCGATGTGGGCGCCGGCATCGGACCAATGGGAGGCCGATGGCGATTTTATCGGCGCGTCGGACGAGGAAGGCGGCGGGCGCTGGCATTTGTCGAAGGACGTGCCGCGTGGCGGCTGGCATATCCGCTGGGAGGAATTGCTGTTTCTGGCCCAGAACACGCCCTTTCGTCACCTCGCTTTTTTCCCTGACATGGCCCCGCAATGGGGCTGGATGCGGGACCAAGTGGCTGAGGGCGACGAGGTGATGAACCTGTTCGGCTATACCGGTATCGGCACCTTGGCACTTGCCGCCAAGGGCGCGCGGATGACGCACGTCGATGCGTCCAAGAAATCGGTCGAGGCGGGCAAGGCCAATGCCTTCCTGTCAGACATGGCCGATCGCCCGATCCGCTGGATGGTCGACGACGCTGCCAAATTCACCGCTCGCGAAGTGCGACGCGGCAAACGCTATGACGGAATCTTCCTCGATCCCCCCAAATTCGGCCGCGGCCCCACCGGGGAAATCTGGCGGCTTGAGGAAAACCTCCCCGCGCTGATCGCCGATTGCCGCGCGTTGATGGATGCCAACAGCAAGTTTCTGGTGCTGACGGTCTATGCGGTGCGCATGTCGGCTTTGGCGATCGGCGAGTTGCTCAGGCAAGCGATGGCCGATCTGGGCGGCACGGTGGAAGTCGGCGAGATGGCGGTCCGCGAAGAAGCACGCGGACTGCTGCTGCCCACAGCGATTTTTGCGCGATGGCGTCGGTGACCGATCATCCGCCAAGCCAAAAACATATTGGCGCTCGGATCAGGATCAAGCCTGAGCATGCGCCTTCTGTTGCCGAATTATTCACTGCGTCAAACTTCACGCCGGTTTATGTCGAATATCGCTCGGATGGCAACGTGTCGTTTTGGTTTGACAAGGTCGCCGCGCGCAGTCCGGCCTTTGTCAAGACTGTTGAGGCAATCCCTTTTGCGCATTGGGCTATCCATGCAATCGTCGGCAGACCGACATTGCAATAAATTCGACTGGCCTACTCTTGCCCCACCCGAACAGCCGCCGCCGCCAGGAACGGCGCGCCCACCAGCAGCAACAACGTCACCGCCCCCAGCAGTTTGAGCGCCCCTGCCCCGCCCTCGATCGAGCCCGCGCCGAAGATCAGCAGCGGCACCGCGAGCGGCAGCATCACCAGCCCCGCGACCGAGCTTGCGCCGCGCAGGCCGGCGACCAGTGCCGACGTCGCCACCGCCAGCGCGGCAAGGCCGGGCGTGCCGATCAACAGGCCCAGCTCGATCTTGCCAAGGGTTACCGCATCGATCCCGAGGAGCCCGGCGGCGATCACCGCCGCCAGCATCAAGGGTGGCCCGAAGCTGATCCAGTGCGCGGCGATCTTCGCTGCCGCAACCTCGACCATGCTACCGCCACGCACCACAATCTGATCGAGCACGCCGGCATCGGCGTCAGGCGATACCAGGCGCTCGACCGGCAACAATGCTGCGAGCAATGCCGCTGCCCAGATCACCCCGCCGCCGATCCGGGCCAATAGCACGCGGTCGGGCCCGATCCCGAACGGGAAAAGAATGCAGGCCAGCAAGAAGAAGGCGACCGGAAAGACTGCACCGCCCCCAGTCCAGGCGCGGCGGATGTCCCGCAGGATCAGCGACAGCATCACGCGGCCACTCCCGACAACATGATTTCGCGGGCATCGGGTACGGCGATCGGCTGATGCGTCGCGATCAGTACCGCCCCCCCGCGCGCGCGGTGCGCGGCGATGATCTCACCAAGCCGCGCGACCGCCGCGATATCAAGCCCGCTTGCCGGTTCGTCGAGCAGCCAGACGGGGGCGCCGCTGGCGATCAGCGGGGCCAGTGCCGCGCGCCGCCGTTGCCCGGTTGACAGCAGCCGCACCGGCACATCGGCAATATGGGCAAGCCCGACGTCGACGAGCGCGGCGGCAACCTCGGCCCGCCCCGCACCGTCGATCCGGGCCCAGAACAGCAAGGCATCGGCCAGCACGCGTTCCGGATCCAGCGCATGCGCTTCGGCTAGATAGGCGCGCGCCACACTGCCCGTCACTGTCCCGGCAGCCGGCGACAGCAGCCCGGCGGCGATCCGAATCAGGCTTGATTTGCCCACGCCATTCGGACCGCTGACGATCAGCGCATCGCCGCCCTCCAGCGCAAAGGAAATCCGCTCGAATAGCGATCGCCCGCCGCGCACGCAGGCGACCTGATCGAACGCCAGGCCGCTCAAGCCTGGTGTTCCCCATTTTGCTCGAGAGCGTGCATATCCGCATCCGACAGACCGAAATGATGGCCAACCTCATGCACCACGACATGGGTGATCAGCGCGGTGAGATCGACCCCGGTATCGCACCACTCATCAAGGATCGGACGGCGATAGAGGTGGATGCGATCGGGCAGCGCGCCCGATTGCATGCTGCTCTTCTCGCCCACCGGCTGGCCATGATACAGCCCGGTCAAGCCGAACGGATCGTCAATCTCGAGCTCGGCGAGCGTCTCTTCATCAGCGAATTCCTCGACGATCAGCACGATATCGGCGAGGTGTGCCGCGAACGGATTGGGTAGCCGCGCGAGCACGCTGCGCGCCAGCCGTTCAATCTCATCCGCACTCGGTGCTTGCCCCATCATGCCGACCGCCATAGGCCGGACCGCAAAGCCACGGCAAGGGAGCGATGAAAATGGTCGAACCACTAAGCGAAGCCGAACGCATCGAGGCGCTGGACGGCCTGCCCGATTGGGATTTCGACGAGGGCCGAGATGCGATCACGCGCAGCTTTGCATTTGGCGATTTCATCGAGGCATTCGGCTTTATGAGCCGGGTCGCGTTGCTGGCCGAAAAGGCAGATCATCACCCCGAATGGTCGAATGTCTGGAACCGGGTCGAGGTCTTGCTGACGACGCACGACGCCGGCGGGCTCAGCCACCGCGATATCGAGCTGGCGACCGCCATCGACGCGCTAGTCGAGTAATGGCGCGCGCTCCGCTCGAGCGCGACCTATCCGCCTCAGTGCGTCGGCCGGGCCTGCGCGCATCGGCGATCATGATCGCGGCGGTGATGCCGCTACCCTTCGTGCCCAGGATGGAGGTCACTGCCGATATCGATGGGCTGCTAGTCCTCTGCCGCGCCGCAGCGGCGCAGGGCCAACAGGTGGTGAGTCCGATGGCTGGGCCCGGTTGTTGGCCGAAGCGCTGATTGCGATCAGGCAATGCCGGTTATCTCAAGCGGCCTTGCGTCGCATCAGGTTGGCGCGACAGGCGGCAGCGATCGCATCGGCGGGATCAAGCCTGCGACGATAATCGGTATCGATGAACGCCAAAACGATCTCACCATTGGGGGCGATCACATAGGTCGCCGGGATCGGCAATATCCAGTCTGCGCCGTTCATGTCGGGCAGCGCATGACCGAGCCGGGCATAAAGCGGGCGCAGTTCATCGGCCAGGTCGAACGCGATGCCAAAAGCCTGGGCGATTTTTGACCCCGAATCGCGCAACACCGAAAACGGATAGGGATCGGTGTTTGCCGCCTGGACCGACTGATCGGGGTCTTGCGGGGACACCGCGATCAGGCGGACACCGGCACCCTGCATCTGGTCGGCCAGCGCCGCGTAAGCACGCAGCTCGAGGTTGCAATATGGGCACCAGTCGCCGCGATAGAAACTGAGGATGACTGCACCATCACGCAGCGCGCGGCTCAGGCGAACGGGCGTGCCATCGGCGGCGGGCGCGGCGAAATCGGGTGCGAACTGCCCGGCTTTGAGCGCGCGATCGACAATGCCGGATGCGGCGAGTTCGGTATCGGCGCGGACCATCGCGGTAGCGATGTCGGCGGGCATGTGCACTGCGTAATGGGCGCGCAGCGCATCAAGGTCCTGGGTCAGGGCAGCATGTTGGGACATGAGAAAATCACTTTTAGAAAGGGTGCCGACGCAGGGGGAGGGGAGGAACCCGCGTCGGCCGAGGGGATGGGGATGGGTGTGGAGGGTCAGGCGGCGGCGCGCAGCGTTGCGGGCTTGGTCCATTCGTTGCCCTTCATGAAACCGTCGAGCGGGGTGCCGGTCAGGTGGTTGGTGTAGTTGCTCATCACCTTGGTGGCGACCCCGAGCACGACTTCCAGCACGTTTTGGCGGGTGTAGCCGGCATCGAGGAACGCCTGCACGCCGGCATCGTCGACATGGCCGCGGTTCTGGACGACAGCGGTCGCGAAGCGGTGGAGCGCTTCGAACTTAGCATCGGGGATGGCGGTGCCACTGCGCAGCGCGGCGATGATCGCATCGTCGATCTTCTGCATCTTCGACAGCGTGGTGTGGCCGGCCATGCAATAATGACATTCATGTTCAAAGTTCGCGGTCATGTAGACGACCTGCTGCTCGGTCGCCGACAGCGTCGATTTACCAAACAGATCCCACAAGGTGGAGTAACCGGCGAGCAGCTCAGGGCTCTCGGCCATCGTCGCCTGCAAATTGGGGACAAAGCCGAAGGCAGCCTTGACGGCACCGAGGATCGGCTTGGCGGCTTCGGGGGCGGTGTCTGCCGTGTAACGGGTGAAGGCGATGGTCATTGCGGGTCTCCTGATGGTTTCCAGCAACACGTCCGTTGCCGGTGACCAGGAAATGGCTCATGCAGTGATTCTGTTGTATCCCTTCATTTTCTCTATGACTTATACGATTTTGCTATGAGTGATCGCTTCAACGACCTGACCTTGTTCGTGCGCGTGGCAGAGACGGGTAGCTTTTCGCGCGCCGGGCGCGAACTGGGCTATGCCCAGCCAACCGTGTCGCGGATGATCGGCGCGCTCGAGGCGCGGCTCGGCGTCAAGCTGTTGACGCGGACGACGCGGCAGGTGGTGCCGACCGAAGCGGGCGCGCTGCTGCTGGATCGCGCGCGCAGCGTGCTGGTCGAGATCGAAGATGTCGAGAATGCGGTTCGCGGGTCGGACGGGCTGTCCGGCGTATTGCGCGTCGCCACGCCCGTTACTTTTGGCGCGCGCGAAATCGCCCCTCGCCTCGGCCCATTCCTTGAAGCCCACCCAGGATTGCGGGTCGAACTGCTGATGGCCGATCGCCGCGTCGATTTGCTCGACGAAGGTGTCGACCTCGCGATCCGACTTGGCCCGCTGGACGATTCGAGCTTTGTCAGTCGGCGCATCGCGACAGCGCCGCGCTATATTGTCGCCAGCCCCAGCTATCTGGCGCAGCGGGCGGCGCCCGTGACAATTGCCGATCTGCAAGCGCATGACATCATCAGCGGCCGTTCGCCCGGCAACGATATCTGGACGCTGCGCGACAAGGCGGGCGGCGAGACGTCGGTCAAGCTGGAGGCGCGACTGGTAGCAACCTCAACCGAAGGCCTGCTCGCCGCCGCCATGGCGGGATTCGGGCTGGCGATGACGTCGGCCTTTGCGTGTCGGATGGAGCTTGCCCGCGGCGATCTTGTCCGGGTGCTGCCCGATTTCGCCCTGCCGCCGATCGACGTCCACACCGTCTCACCGCTGGGCCGCAAGCCGCCGGCCAAGGCGCGGCTTTTTATGGAGCATCTGGCCAATGCACTGCGGGCGTACAGCGCCGCAGTGCAATCTGGCGGGGTGGTGGCGCAAGCTTGACGCCAACCCAAACTTTTGCGTGATGGCATTACTACCTTTGCTGACGGACAACGCTGAATGACCCTGCTCGGCTCCCATGATCGCCAGGATACGCTGGCCGCGCTCGACCTGCTCGACACGCGGCTGCGCTGGTTGTCGGCATGGACGGTGCACAACGCCAATCACCTGCGCGAGAAGCGCGACGGGCTGAAGGTGGGCGGGCATCAGGCGAGCTGTGCCTCGATGACGGCGATCATGGCCGCGCTTTATTTCCATGCGCTGCGCCCGCAGGACAAGGTGGCGGTGAAGCCGCATGCCGGGCCTGTGCTGCACGCGATCCATTATCTGCTCGGGACGCAGAGCCTCGATCAGCTGCAGCGTTTTCGCGGGCTGGGCGGCGCGCAAAGCTATCCCTCGCGCACCAAGGACCGGATACCGGTTGATTTCTCGACCGGGTCGGTCGGGCTTGGCGTCGCGGTGACCGCCTTTTCCAGCCTGGTGCAGGATTATCTGATCGCGCACGGCGCGCTGGCCGAGGCTGACGCCGGGCGGATGATCGCGCTGATGGGCGATGCCGAGCTTGATGAGGGCAATATCTATGAGTGCCTGATCGAGGGCTATAAGCATGATCTGCGCAATTGCTGGTGGGTGGTCGATTACAATCGCCAGTCGCTTGATCATACCACCGCCGACCGGATGTTTCGCCGGTTCGACGATATCTTCGAGACTTGCGGCTGGCGGGTACTGACGCTGAAATATGGCGTCCAGCAGCGTGCGGCCTTCGGCCGGCCCGGCGGCACCTCGTTGCAGGACTGGATCGACACCTGCCCCAATGCCGATTTCGCGGTCTTGACCTATCAGGGCGGCGCGGCATGGCGCGCCCGGCTGATGGCCGATATCGGCGTCAAGCCGCATGTCGCCACGCTGCTGGGCAGCTATGACGATACCGCCCTGGCCGCATTGATGACCAATCTTGGCGGGCATTGCATGGAAACATTATGCACAGCGTTCGACAGTGCCGATGATGATCGCCCGACCTTGTTCATCGCCTATACGATCAAGGGCTATGGCCTGCCGCTTGCCGGCCATAAGGACAATCACTCAGGGATGATGAACCCGCCCCAGATCACCGCGTTGCGCGACAGCCTGGGGATCGCGGCGGGCGAGGAATGGGCCCCCTTTGCCGGGCTGGGCGACAATGTCGCAGCCGAGCTGCAGGCGTTTATCGGGCGCAGCGCGCTCGCCCGCAAACACGCCGAACCGCAAGCGCCAGCGGTGCCGGTCCCGGCGCGCTTGCCCGTGCCCGATGGCGACGAGCAATCGACCCAGAGCGCCTTTGGCCGCATCCTGCTCGATCTCGCCAAATCCGGCGAACCGCTGGGCGACCGCATCGTCACCACGGCGCCCGATGTGACCCAGACCACCAATCTTGGCGGCTTCGTCAACCAGCGCGGGCTGTTCCGCCGCCGGGAACTGGCGGATGTGTTCCGCGCGGCCAACATCCCCTCGGCGCAGAAATGGGCCGGTCATGCCGCTGGCCAGCATATCGAGCTGGGGATTGCCGAGAATAATTTCTTCCTGATGCTCGCCTCGCTTGGCCTCGCTGCGCCGCATTTCGGGACGCGGCTGATCCCGGTCGGCACGGTCTATGATCCGTTCATTGCGCGCGGGCTCGATGCGCTGAACTATGCCTGTTACCAGGACGCGCGCTTCCTGCTGGTCGGCACGCCCTCCGGGCTGACGCTCGCGGCGGAGGGCGGCGCGCACCAGTCTATCAACACGCCGCTGATCGGCATGGGCCAGCCGGGGCTGACCTATTATGAGCCGGCCTTTGCCGATGAGCTGACCCTGATCATGCGCCACGCCTTTGCGCACATCCAGGCCGATGACGGCGGTTCGGTCTATCTGCGGCTCAGCACGCGCTCGATCCCCCAGCCGGCACGCGGCGATGACGATTGGGAGGCGGGCGTGCTCAAGGGTGGCTATTGGCTGCGCAAGCCCGGTCCACGGACCGAGGCGGCGCTGGTGTTCAGCGGCGCGGTTGCCCCCGAAGTGCTCGCCGCGCATGCGGCGCTGCTCGAGGATCTGCCGGGGCTCGGGCTGCTCAACGTAACCTCGCCCGATCTGCTGCATCGCGGCTGGTCGGCGCGGCGCGCAGCGCGCTGGACCGGCACGCCGCCGGCGCCATCGCATGTCGAGACATTGCTGTCGGCACTCGCCCCGGGGGCCGGGCTGGTGACGATCATCGATGGCTCACCGGGCGCGCTTTCCTGGCTCGGCGGGGTGCGCGGGATGCGAGTCAGCCCGCTCGGCGTCGATCGTTTCGGCCAGACCGGCGACCTGCCCGATCTCCATCGCCACTATCGGCTCGATGCCGAGGCAATCATCGACGCGGCCGCGGAGCTGTTCCTGGCATGATGCGGCCCGGGATTCCCGCCAGACGGCATTGGCGCGTGCCCCACGCATTGCGCCGGAACGGATAGTCTCATTTCGGCATGCCACTGAGTCCGCTCGCCCCCCGAAGCGCAGCGCCATCAAGGCGGTACCCGTCGAGGAAGACAGTGTGCACATGGCGCAAATTACCAAGGTTCTGCGATACATCCCCATCGACCAGAATGATGTCGGCGGTCTTGCCGATCGCGATCGATCCGGTGCGGTCGTCCATGCCGGTCATCCGCGCCGGGATGATCGTCGCGGTCTGCAGCGCCTCGGCATTGCTGAGCCCGGCCTGCTGGTAAAGTTCCAGCTCACGCACCAGCTCCAGCCCATAGCCATCGGTCCCGGCGACTATCGGCACGCCCGCCTTGTGCAGCTTGCCGACCAGATCGACCATCTTGGCAAAGCTCTTGCGGAAATCATCGCGCGTCAGCCCGTCGAACAGGGGATAGCCACCAATCTTCCAGCCCCGCACCACCGCAGGCGGCGCGACGTCGGTAAAGGCGGCATATTCGGGCGAGATCGCGCTGCCGTCAGACGTCATCAGCGGTTCCCAGACGGTCAAGGTCGGGTCGATGATCGTGTGCCGCTGGGCGAGCTCGGCATAGAAAGATGTCATCGCTGGCGAATCAAGATCGACATCCTTGCCATATTTGGCCGGCCCTTCCAGCCGGGCAGCGGTGTTGGCCTTGTCGACGATCGCTTGTGGCATGGCCTGCATCAGGATGAAGTTGATGTGGGTCACTTCGTCATAGCCAGCGCGCACCGCCTCAAGCGGACGCATGCCGGCGGGCACATGGCCGTGTACGTGGAGGCCTAGCTTGTGCGCTTCGGCGGCAGCGGGGGCGATCCAAGCGGGGTCCATCGAGGTATAGAATTTGGCCCCCCACAGCCCGGCCGCCTTGATCTTGTCGACCGCAGCGATGGCTTCGACGCCTGATGAAACCGTCAGCGCGCCCTGGGCCGCCAGCGGATCTTTGCGGTCGATGATCACCGATATCTTGCCGTCGGGTGCCAGCAGGTCGCCGGCCGCGCGCCGTTTGTAGATGCTGAGGGCATCGTCGATCGCCGATCCCGGGCTGCGGTAATTGGTCATGCCCGTCGCAACATTCTGCAACAGATTCCAGTCGTCGCCGACATGCTGGTGCGCGTCCCAAAGCCCTGGCGTCAGCGTCTTGCCGCGCCCGTCGATTACCGTCGCGCCAGCTGGTGCCGCGATCGATCCTGCTGCGCCGATCGCGGCAACCTTGCCATCGGCGATCAAGACGGCGCGGTCGGGTATATATCCGCCGCCGACAGAATCGAACATCAGCACATGATCGATCAGCGTAGGGCTATGATTGGCGATGCTCAGGAACCGGTGCGCCAAACCGCGCACCATATCGGCGGTTGCCTTGTCCTGTGCCTCCTTCAGCGTCGGGCCAGTCTTCTCATACCCCTCGGGCAGAAACGAGACCACGCCGGCATTGCCAAAATAGTGGTTGTCGCTGTCGAGCCAGACCGGGGACGGTGAGAAGCCATAGCCAGTGAGAAAGGCCAGCTTGATCGTCTTCGGGCCCGTCGGCCCATCGACCTGCAGGGACTGGCCGATCGCAATGGCGGCATGGCCTGTTGGCAGGAGATCGATGCCCTTGTCACCGGCCGCAACGAGCGCGTCGACGTCGAGTTCGCTGGCGAGCGGTGGGCCGCCATAGCTGTTGTAGCGCTTGCTGCCGATCGGTGCCGTCCCGGCGTCGATTGCGGTCTTCCAGCGCGCCACGCCATTACTGTCGACCTTGAAATGCTCGGTTGCATCACCGCTATCGGTAAAGCCGTTAATGGCAATTTCCACGGGTCGGCGAGCGGAATCAAGCGTCACCAGCTCATCGGTTTCGGTCACCCAACCCCGCAGCGACATCGACATGCGATAGGCTTGCCGCCCGTCGGGCTGCGACCAGGCCCAGACGTCGCCATGCTTTCCCGCGGCCGAACTGATCGTGTAGTGGCGCGCGCCCGCCGGTGGCGTCAGCAACCGCTCTTTCGGCGTTGCTTCGGCATGGACGATGGATGTGGTGGCAGCGAGCAATGTCGCAACGAGCAGACGGCGCATAAGAATATCCCCTCGACAGAGTTTGGAGAATGGCGAGGGGCGGCGATCAAAGCAATGGCCGGGCGCGTGCAATTATGCTCGAATCAGCATGCCGCCGATATCAAGTTTGGTTGAGAGAAACTGGTTGCCCTTGGGGGGCAACGCAGCCGCCCAGCATTGCCGCCGGCAGGCGCGAAAGGATGGTGCCGCGCGACTCGCGAAGCCGTCGGCAAAGGAGCGAAAGTCATTGCAATCATAGCTGCGCGCAATTGCCCAGTCGCGCCGTTCGCGCTGGGAAAAAGGCAATAAAAAAGCGCCTTGAGAAATCTCAAGACGCTTGTGAATAGGGGATGGTGGTTGCGGGGACAGGATTTGAACCTGTGACCTTCAGGTTATGAGCCTGACGAGCTACCGGGCTGCTCCACCCCGCGCCAACCATCGGACGCGATCCAGCCGTGCCGGACCAGTCCAAATCTTACCAGCCAGAGACGCAAACACCTCCGCAACAGGCTCCCAGCAAAGTTTCCGTACAGCACCAGCTACAATGCCTGGCGACGACCTACTCTTCCACTGCTTAGGCAGTAGTACCATCGGCGCTGTCAGGTTTCACGGCCGAGTTCGGGATGGGATCGGGTGGTTCACTGACGCTATGGCCACCAGGCAATGAAGCCGGTGCTGTCAAGAAAAACGGTTCTTAAGATCGTGCACTGCAAACAAGCAAGCTCGTTCACAAAATTAATCAGGCGTACGATGATCATCCGACCTATCGACGACCACTAGGGGCAAAGCCCAGAGCTGTCATTGATGGTGGGACTCTCAAGCGCGAATAGGACAATTAGTATCGGTTAGCTCCATGGATTACTCCACTTCCACATCCGATCTATCAAGGTCGTGGTCTCCGACCGTCCTATGAAATCTTATCTCGAGGGAGGCTTCCCGCTTAGATGCTTTCAGCGGTTATCCCG